>JBBRAO010000005.1:0-109481 GCA_038206725.1 Kapaibacterium sp. (SeqCode) | reverse complement strand
AGAAAGGTGTTTTTAATCACAACAATGCTTCAACTATTGCAAAGAATTTAAAGGACAACGGTTTTTTCAAAGCAAACCATTCAGTTTCTCTTAACTCAAAAGATAAAAACACAGTAGTAACAACGGAAGAAGAATTAGAAGGAGTTATTCAGCAAGAGAAAGACAGCATTCTTAAAAACCCTGATTTAGTAAAGGCATTTGAAGAAATTGATAAAAAATTAAACGCTAATCAAGAGTTAAGAGCATTTAGAGAGTATGTTGAAAATAACCCTTCAATACTTCCTGAATTATCCAATCTAAATTATTTCAGAACTAAACTTTGGATTTCTTATTTGAAGAAAAATGTTGAAGCATTTAAATCGTTAGAAGACGAATATAGTAAAGGACAAAAGGCGATTGAAAAAATTGTTGACCAAGCCAAAAAAGAAAAAACACAATGGTTGAATGTGATTGAGGAATTCAACAAAAGATTTTTTGTGCCTTTCAAACTTTCCGTTGAAAATCAAGAAGATGTAATACTTAAAAGTGATTTGCCAAGTATCAAATTTGTTTTCCACGATTTTGCAGACAATATTCCAATTGAAGAACAAGAACTGATTGGTGTTTTAAGTAATGGTGAGTTAAGAGCTTTATATATTTTGAATATCATCTTTGAAGTTGAAGCACGAATACAAAGCAAACAAGAAACACTATTTGTTGTAGATGATATTGCGGATTCATTTGATTATAAAAATAAGTATGCAATCATTGAGTATCTTAAAGACATTTCAACCGTAACTTATTTTAAGCAAATAATCCTAACTCACAATTTTGATTTCTACAGGACAGTTAGCAGTAGACTGGATATGAGCAGAGAAAATAAACTACAAACTGTAAAAACTAAAACTGAAATAAAACTGATTAAAGAAAAATATCAAAACAATCCTTTTGGTCATTGGAAAGATAATTTTCATTCGGCAGGTAATGAGGCTATGTTAATTGCATCCGTTCCATTTGTTCGCAACCTAGCGGAGTATTCAGGTTATCAAGCGAACTTTATTAAACTGACTTCTCTACTTCACCTTAAAGACGATACTCATACAATTACGGTAAGTTATCTTGAAACAATTTTTAAAGAAGTATTGGTTGACAAAGTCTCATTAGTATTAAGTAACCCTACAAAAAAAGTTCTTGATTTAATTTTTGAAACAGCAGACAAAATATTAGTTGATACATCTGAAGTAATTGACTTAGAAAATAAAGTTGTGCTTGCAATCAGCATTCGCTTGAGAGCAGAACAATTTATGATTGCAAAAATTGCTGATGATACATTTTGGAAAGGAATAACGAAAAATCAAACGCAAGCCCTTTATAAAAAATTTGTGGAGAAATTTTCTGGTGAAACCGAAGCAATAAAACTTCTTGAGGATGTAAATTTGATGACACCTGAAAACATACATTTAAACTCATTCATGTATGAACCTATTTTGGATATGTCAAACGAACATTTGAAACTTCTTTACGATAATATTTCAAAATTAAAATAGAAAATTTAGCCAACGCATTTGGTGGCACATTTGCAATTCGCACAAGTCAACGCTAAAACCAAAAATTGCAAAAGAGCCACCAAAGCCAACGCACCGCAGACATAAACGATGTAGCAAATTGATAGAAAAAATGACTGAAAACAATGAACACCAGCCCCTAACAAGCGGTATAAAACATTGGGGTTTAAGTGGTTATGCAAGCGTTCTGCCCCGCATCAAGTTCGGTGCGGCTTGACAGGAAAGTAGCTTGCGATCCCTTACTGCATCTTTCCTTAACTGTTATACTGCAATAAACGACCTCTATTTAAAAACATTTTGTATTTTTCCCCCATTGATTTAAATAGCAGGAAATTTTATTATTTTACCTAAGCCATTAAATAAAGTTTCACGGCACCTTTTTTTGAAATATTCATCATTATTTTCTAGGAGATATTTTGAGACTCTATATAATTCTTTTGTTTCAATTAAAGCAATTTTTTCTCTTTCAGCACCTGCTAAACATTTAACAGTAAAAGAATCTTTTCTTTTGTTAGGTTCTTCTAATCTAAATGGGTTCCCGAATAGAATACCGTAAGCTTTTATTGTAATCTCACTTCTTTCAAAATCCTCATTTAACGAATCTAATAGCTGCCTGAACTTTGTTATATCAATTGGTTTATTATCTTTACCTTCACATTCACCAATAAATCTTATTCCTTCAGGTGAGATTATAACTTGATCCAATTCTAAAACACCATTATCAAAATTCTCCGCTTGGTAACCCAAAATATTTAATGCATAAATGACTGCATCCTCTAAAGCTTTACCTGTTTCAAATAAAAGATCATTTAGTTTTTCTGCTTTAATTAAATCTTCATTTAAAGATTGAATTTTAATGTTTAACTCCTTTATAGAATCTTTATTTGAATCAATCAAATTTCTTATAACAATCGATTGCTCCAGAATGTAATCTTTTCCGTTCAGCCAATCGGGTCTTGATGTTTTATTAGAATAGCTTTGCAAGATTGAATCAATTTCAATGATTGTTTGAATAAATTGTTTTCCTAGTTTTAACTCTTCCTGAGTGTAAACATTATCTTCATCAACACTATATTCATCCTCTTCGTTTGAATTATCTCTAAGATCAATTTTTGGTAAAAAAACAATATATCCTCCCAGTGCTTGCAATACTCCACCAACAATCTTGTCTTTGTTTTTCGTGACTAAAGTACTTTGAAATCCCCCATCAAATGTAAGGTAAGTTTTGTAAGACAGATACTTACCAAAACAATCTAACAGGTTTTTAAAGATATGGTCTTTTGAGATAATATTTTTCCCATGAGAAACATCATATTTCAATCCTGTTATATTTGGTAAATACTTGAAATTTGAGAAGTCAGTAATTTTATTAATAGTTTGTCTATTTTTACCAGTTCCACTAAAGCTTTTTTCACCTGTCTGAATATAAAACGTTTCTTTTTCGGGTAATGATATAAATAAAGTTTTTCCGAGTTTAAGATAGGAAGTAAATTCTTTAATCCAATGGTCGGAGTGTTCTTTTATTTTGGCTGAAGAATCATGATTATAACAAGATTTTCCATTATACATTTCATTTGAAGAATATGATGTACTAGTAGAATAATCAGTAGTGTCAAATGATGGGTTAAAAATAACAATATCTGAATCAGATAATGAATTTAAACTATCAAGTTTAATAAAAACTTCATCGTCGAATGGAATATAAAAACCTATTACTTTAATATCTTTCATTTTTTTTTATTATTTAATATAAATCTTGTAGACTATGTAATATCAAAATTCAATAATCAAAAATAACAAAAAAAATGTAAAAAATGGAAATTTTTATTAAACTTAAAGTATTTTCTCATTTGAAATTTTTATATCTACGAGATACTTTAATAAAAGGGGACCCAAAAGTCCCCTTAAATTAAAAAACAAAAACGGAACAACGTTCTTAAGCCATCAAACTGCAGATAGCGGCAACATTGACCATATCGTCCACAGAACAGCCGCGGGAAAGGTCGCAATACGGCAAAGCCAAGCCTTGAACGATAGGACCGACAGCTTCGGCACCTGCTAAGCGTTGAACTAATTTGTAACCGATGTTTCCGGCGTTCAAATCAGGGAATATGAGCACATTGGCGTTACCTGCAACAGTTGAACCCGGGAATTTCTTTTGTCCAATAGCGGGCACTAAAGCGGCGTCTAATTGCATTTCACCATCGCAAGGGAGCTCGGGAGCTTTTTCTTTAACGATTTTAGTAGCTTCTCGAACTTTGTCCACAAGTTCGTGTTCCGCTGAACCGTTTGTTGAAAATGAAAGCATAGCAATTTTAGGTTCGATTCCTGTGATTGCTTGGAAATTTCTTGCGGATGCGATGGCAATATCGGCTAATTGAGCGGCATCCGGGTTTGGATTGATAGCGCAATCACCAAAGCAAAGCATTTTGTCGGGCCAAGTCATAATGAAAAATGAACTGACGATTGATATGCCGGGAGCTGTGCCTACTGTGAATAATGATGCTTTAATTACATCGCCCGTAGCGGATTCGTTACCGGCAACAACAACTTTCACTTTGCCTTCTTTCAGTAAAAATCCCGCAAAATATAAAGGATTGTGTACTGTTTCAGTTGCTACTTCTATTGTCATACCTTTGTGCTTACGTTTTTCATACAGCATTTCGGCATAGCGGGATAAATCCGCTGAATTTGCAGGATTTATTATTTCGATTCCTTCGATATTGATGTTGCTTTTTTGAGCAACACCTTGGATATCCATAGTATTTCCAATTAATACCGGTTGGGCGATTTTATTTTCTTTTAAAACAATCGCGGCTTTGATAGCTCTTTCGTCTTTTGCATCCGGAAAAGCAACCCTTAAGTTTAATGATTTCGCTTTGTCACGAACGCCGTTGATAAAATTATTTTCTGACATAAATATTCCTATTAAATAATGTAAAATATAATAACTACAAAATTAAGAAAAATCTTTCAGATATTAAATTAAAAAATGGATTTTAACTTTGGAATAGAAAATTTATTGAATTTATTAAAATTTTGCTTAATTTAGCTTTATAAAATGATGTAATTTTTAAAATAATGATAATTTGGAGCTAGTAATGAATATTCCGGCTAATTTAAAGTACACAAAAGACCACGAATGGGTAAAAATTGAAGGTAATATCGGAACTTATGGTGTTACAGATCACGCCGCCGGCGAATTGGGCGATGTTGTTTATGTTGATATTCCTGATGCAAGTGCAGAATTCAAAGCGGGTGAAAGCTTTGGTACAATCGAAGCAGTAAAAACTGTTGCTGATTTATATGCACCTTGTGCTGGTAAAATCGTTGAAGTAAATACAAAACTTAACGACGCACCGGAAACAATCAACAATGATCCTTACGGTGAAGGTTGGATAATAAAATTTGAAATAACCAATATGGCTGATTTGGATTCTTTAATGGATGCAACTGCCTACAGCACAATTGTATAATTAATGAAAATATTGAATGAAGCCGTCATTAGTGGCGGCTTTTTTTATAAATGAATATAAACCCAAAATATTATATTTATAAGTTATTAGACTTGTTTATGTTCCGTGAAGGATCGGACGAGGATAATCGTAGTACAAATCCAAAAGTAACCTTCGGTTCGATTGTTTGGGGTGTACTATTAAGAACAGTACTAGTGGTAACTATTATATTATTATTGCTGGATTATTTTCATTACGATGTGAATGTTTGGATTATTGTGTTTTCTATTTGGCTTTTTGCGGCGTATCCGGCTTATAAGCAATATATAAAATTCAAAGAAAGGATGAAGAAGTTTAAAGAAGAAACCTTGTGCGGATCGTGTAAGTATTTTAATAGAGATGCTCAATTGTGCAGTATATATGACGAACACGTAAGCGAAGACTATGTTCCTTGTGAAGGTGAAAGCTGGGAACCAAAGTTCTATGGTCCAGGTGAAGAAGACGAAGATTAGAGCTTAATAAAAATCTTTCTGTAAATATTATTTCCTGAACAAAACTGCAAAATATAGATACCGCTTTTCAAAAATGAGGTGTCAATTTTTGTGGAATATCCTATCAACTCACTTGATAGAATCGTCTTTCCTTGCAAATCAATTATTGAGTAGGTTCCCGCGATTATAGAAGGGGATTCAAATATTATATAATCCCTTGCCGGGTTTGGCGATAACTCGAATATAAATGAACTATTATCGGAAATGATACCGGTATTTTCAACCGGAACAGTATTCGATAAATCCGAAATGCAAGAATCCTGATTTACGGCGGCAGCATTATAATCACCTATTTTTGAAGGGAAATATGAGCTCACACCAAACTCCTTAATTAGCTCATTATCCTTGAACCAATTATAGGTTAATTCACTGCCTATTGCGATTAGTGTGTCATTACGTCGTATTAATTCAGGGGCTTGCGGTGTTGGATAAACGTTAATATATTCAACCGCTGTGTCTTTGCAATTTGGGTTATCAAAATAGACATATTTAACTGTTATTTTTCCGGGTTGAACCGTAGAAGGATAAAAAACATTATCCACTATCCCATCGCCAAAATAATACCCACCCGAAGGGATACCTTCGGTTAATTGATAAGCTGGAGCGTTATTGCATAAATTTGGTAATTTTTTAACCGAAGCTACAGGTTTTTTTAATATAGAAATGTATTGAATTAAGGTATCCAGATAACTAAGGAATTCTTTTGATTTTATCATTTTAATTTTTCCATTACCCGATTTATCCCAAAGCACCAAAATAGTATCACCCTTATCTTCGATTATTTTTCCGGATGAAATTTCCCATTGACAATCAGCGGTGTCCGACTTACTAACGGTATATTCTTCGATTGAATTTTCGCAAACTTGAGCTTTACCGGTTAATATAATTCCAAATTTATCTTCAACGACAAATTCCTTATTATGTTCATAAGAGCAGGTTTGGGTATGACGGGCTAATTTCAATGAAACATTGCCCGGTCGTAACCAGCGAACTTTGATTTTTCCTGCCATTGAATCAATTATTACACCACCGTTAATTGTCCAATAATCATAAACTTTATTAGACACGGAGGTAGTGTATTCATAAACGCAATTTTGAATAACTTTTGTTTCTCCGATTATGCCGTTAACTTTTGCCGGTAAATTCATAACTTCATATTCTTTAGACACTATGCAGGTATCATCGGTAACAATGGTTGTAAAACCACATTTTTCAACATCCGCCCATTTTACAGATATGTAATTATAAGTTGAGTCAATAATTTTACCTCCATAAACATACCAAAAGGTATTCTCATTGGGCCTTAAACCGACAGAATATTTATAAAATGGGGCTTCACATACAACAAGATCACCAACTACAGTTGCGCTTGGGGAGATTCTTAATCTAACCGAGAGATTGTCATCAGCTTTGCATTTTGTCAGTATGTTTTCCGATTCCAAATTAACTTGACCGGCTTGTTTATCAACCCACATAACGCGTATGCTATTATTCTCTTCTTTGGTAATAATGCCTCCCTCGACAGTCCAAGTGTTTTTAATAAATTCATTTGCGGGGCAGGTATAGTTATAAACAATTGAATGACAGCAGATTGAATTGCCTTGAATTTTAGGGGTGGGCTTTTCGGAAATGGCTAGATTTTTATCGTTAAGTGAGCTAATAATTTTCGGGGAAGTAGAGATTGCGCGAATGCGATATTTTGTCGAAGTAGGAACTTGATGCGATATCGAACATACAATCCTATTATTTGTATCGGGTTTACCTAAGCCTATTGTCATAGGATTTGTAAAAGCTCCTTGAGAGTCCGAAAGCTGTATTTCAAAGATATTATCTTCATTATAAGTAGTATTGTTTAATACTTTAACGAAAAAAGGTTCTGTCCCGCAGATTATTGTTCTGTCCGGTTTCACAGACAGGATATTAGGTATATAATTAGAATTAATTGCTTTATAAGCAGAAAGTTTCCCGTATCCTGCTGTAGGGTTTATTTCTGAACTTGTAAATGTATCACGCACTGCTGTTTCCCGAAGAGCTTTATAGATGTCGTGAGGAATTGCTTTTGATGATCGTGAGAGAATTAGTGCCCCCACTCCAGCGGTTACAGGAGCCGCCATACTGGTACCTTTCATAATATAGTAATTGGCAGGTCCCTCTGTATTTCCGTCGTTATCAATCCAATTATCGGAGGGTAGATTATAAACAGACCTATCTCGCAAGGAAATAATACTTTCTCCCGGAGCAAGAATGTCCGGTTTTTGTAACCCGTCAATTCGCGGTCCGCAACCCGAATATGTTGAAATGCTACCAAGTTTCTCAGGGTACTTTACTTCCTTACCACTGGAGGAAATCCAAGTATTGCGAGTTACATACGAACCTATGCAAAATGCGCTGTCAGCGGCGGATGGCCAAAGTAAAGTATATAATGTATCGGGTTGAGCGAAGACAGAATATTCAGTATTCGCGGCTTGGTTCTTGTCGAATAAAAACAAGTGATATTGACGCTTAACTGGAGATTTGTTTTCGATTCTAACAAAGTAGCTAATCATTCCACGAGAATTATCCATTTTAGAATAGGACACAATCGAACTTGTACCGCGAGGGCTGATTGTAGTCTGATATTTTAATACATCGCTAACCGGTTGTTTGCTGGCATCATAGTAATTTATATCTAAGTCTGATTCGTTTTCAAGATTTGTCCAGACAAGATTGAGGGAGGGTTTAGCGGAATATACAATTTTCTTCAAATCTACTTGAATAAAAGGAGATACCTCTCCGGGTGAAAGTTCACCTGAGTAGTGTTCACCGGAATGGCGTGAATTACCGGCACAACAAAAAAACGGTACCCCTTGAGCGGCAATCCAATCAATTGTCTGTTCCATTGCCGATGAACCGTCATTATAAATATCTGTGGAAGCATAAGAAAGTGAAATGATCTTAGCTCCGTATTCCGTAACCGCATCGATAGCTGCACCTTGCAAACTTTTTACAGTGCAGGAGGCTGTTTTATCATTACCTATTTTTAAAAACACAATCCCTGCATTATGAGCAGGACCTTTATAAGGTCCACCACCATTTATTAGATTTTTTTCAGAAAGTTTACCTTTTGCCATTGCACAGCCAACAACGTGCGTGCCGTGACCCGTAACCTTATTATAAACCTCATTGTCAATCGAATCGGGGTAGGCTGAATAATCGAATGCTATAATATTCGGTGTTAATTCGTCGGATTTATAGCCCAAATCAAGACCTGAATCCAAAAAACCAATTCTTACTTTTTCACCGGAATAACCGATATAATTTACAGAATCGATTTGTGATGCTACGGCTGTTATGTTATTTTGTGGATATAGTTTTTGTTCGGCATCGGCAATCATTTTAACAAAATTAAGTTTTAAAACTGTTCCGATACTGTCAATTGGCAACTTTGCTAACATAAAACAATAAGGATGGTTGCCCATTTTGGGAACATAAGTTTTAGGATATAGAGTAACACCTTTTTTATTCAACAGAGTTTCTTCATTTATCAAAGGCTTAACTGAAAAATAAATAAATATAAAGTGCTTATTTGCATAAGGATCGAATTGTATTTTATGATTTATTGAATTAATAAGTTGATTGCTGTAGAGTTTGGAATTAAACTCTTTTGGGATTGTAAACTTTTCAACAACTACATCTTGAGAATATAGGGCAGTTGAAAAAAACAGCAATATGGTTATTAATAACTTCATTCATCGTCGGTGATATTATGGTCTTCGATTTTGCGATAAATCGTTCTTTGGCTGATTCCGAGTGCGTCGGCGGCTTTTCGTCGGTTTCCGGAATACTTTCTAAGCGCGGCTACAATCATTTTGCGTTCCAACTCGACTATGGTCATATCTTCAGTTTCAATTAAAGAGTCTATTGAATTAAGCTCTTGATGTTGAATAAAATTCAAATTAGAAGTATCGGCTTTAATGCTGAGCATTTGTTCCCAAAGTTTCGCTAATGCCAATCGAACATCGCTAAGTTCATTTCTAATGTCGAACAGTGTTTTGTACAACATCTCGACTTCAGTATTCATATTGAATGTCTTTTTAGTTGGTACCAAAGCCGACAAGGTATTGATATTAGTTACGTTAAACAATTGTCCGGAACTTGGGGGCAGAACAGCGGGCAAATATTTCCGCAGTGAATCGGACGTGATAAATGGATTTTTTTCGAGTGTGACAACGGTATTGATTATGTTCTTTAATTCGCGGACATTACCATTCCAAGGAAGAGATTTCATTATATGCAAAGCTTCGTCTTCGATACCCTCGAATTTGATACCTAATTTATTACAAACCATATTGCCGAAATAATCAACGAGTAATATCAAATCTTCTGTATGTTCCCTTAATGAAGGTAAATATATATGCACTGAGTTCAATCGGAAATATAAATCCTGGCGGAATTTACCCTCGGCAACCTGTTGATCGAGATTGTAGTTAGTCGCGGCGATGATTCGTACATCACAGGTCTGTATATTTGATGATCCTAATCGTAAAAATTCACCGGATTCCAAAACACGAAGTAACTTAACTTGAGTAAGTAAAGGCAAATCGCCGATTTCGTCCAAAAATAAAGTTCCACCGTTAGCGGCTTCGAAAAAGCCTGTTCTTTGGTCAACGGCTCCTGTAAATGCTCCTTTTTCGTGACCGAATAGTTCAGATTCTAATAGATTTTCCGGAATGGCGCCGCAGTTTACGCTCAAAAACGGTTTTTTCTTGCGCTTGCTGAGTCCGTGAACGGCTTTTGCGAAAATTTCTTTGCCCGTTCCTGTTTCACCGGTTATTAAGACGCTTAAATCGGTCGGAGCAACCTGAAGAAGAACATCAACAGCATCTGTAACAAGGGCCGATTTGCCGATTATCAAGTATTGCTGTTGAATTAATTCTTTAATATTTCTATCTGAATGTGAACTTACCATTTATTTGCCGCCTTTATGTTTTATCCAATCTTCCCATCCGCCTGTATAAAGATAAACCTTGTCAAATCCTATGGATTCTAAAAACTCCGCTAATTTATGGCTTGAATCGCAATTGCCACCATCGCAGTAAACAACGATTTTTTTGTTGGTCGGCAGTTTTTGCGCTTTTGCGAAAAGCTGGTCCATCGGGTCATAAGGAAAGATGTTTTTAGCATTACCGATATGCGCCTCCGCAAAATCTTCCGCGTTTCGAGCATCTAATATAACGAAGTTGGGATCACCGATTATTTTCAGCATTTGGCTATAGGTTACGGTTTTCTTAAGTGCCGGTTCAACAGGTGCTTCTTTCGGCTTCTTTAAAGTGTCCTGTGCGGGTGCCTTTACTATTTCTTTCGTTTCAATGGTGTCGTTTGCTTTAGTTTCGATTACCTGAGTTTGCTTAACTGCCGGACCAAACAGCTCATCATTAGATATTTTCTCGATTTTAGCAGGTTTATAAATCAGCGGTAATTTTTTTGGATTCAAGGCGTTGTAAACCAATCCCAATAAAACTGAAGTTGCGACTATTAATATAATCTCGTATATATGTTTTTTCTGAATAAAATCTTGCATTTGTTCTCTTAATAATATGTCTTAAACTTATGACATTTTGACGTAATCTACTTTTTTTTGTTGTAGGGGGTGGGCGTAATAATAAATTAAAAAGGGTTCAAAAATTTTGAACCCTTTTGGAAAATAAAAATCTATTCCATTTCGTATATCTTTTTACCATAGTAATCAAAGACAGATAAATAAGTAGAAAGTTTTGAATCAAGCCGTTTATGACCTTTTCCGTCATCTCTGAACATATAATATTTCCAATCGTGTTGTTTCTTATAAATATTAAGTTCAATATCTCTATCGCAAACAACTAAGGCTAATAGTCTAAATTTATTTATCTTACCTTCATTTTTTAATTTGCGGACTTGTTCCATTGGGACAATGTAACATCTGGAACAATTTCCTATATTCTGAAATAAAACAACCAATTGCTCATCTTTTTGAAGATTTACCTTTGACTTTAATTGATTATAATAAGTTTCATCTGCTGAATATAAATTCAAAGAATAGAGCATCAATAATACAAAACAGATTCTTATTCCCATTTTGCCACCTCCATTGTCCAACCTTTTTCACTATCTTTCCTAAACAGCATTAATCTATTATTGTTATTATTATAAGTTAAGTATTGTAATATCCCATTGTTATTAATATAATCAATGTTATTTTGTTTAAGGACATCCCCTTTTTTATTATATAATTGGATGCTAACCTCAGAAACTTCTTGGTTAATAGGATTGCGTTTATATGCCTCAACCCCAATGTTTTGGTTAACATTGAAAATATTTTCAACACTAACTGGAAAATATTTTATAAATTCTTCATTCGAAACTTTTTCTACCCAATTGCTTTTTTTAATATTGATACCATTTTGTTTCAGATAATTATTATAATTTTCAAAATTAATTTCTGTTGGATAATTATAATCTTTTAAGATTATTTTTTTATCTTTATTTAGAAATCCTATATAATTTAAATAATTTAAAGCGAAATATGTATCAGTTCCATCAGAAACAATAGTAGAAATGTTATCAGTAATGCTATATTTAAATCCATATTTCATAATCCGTTCAGGCATATTTGCCACATCTTTTACAAAAATAAAGTTTTCATCATAATGAGAAATCAAACCTAATGAATCTGAAAATAGGTTAGAGATACCAGCATTATAATTGGAAGTAACAATAAAAAGATTATTATTGTTGAAACATATACCGAAAGGTTGGGGTTGAGACGAAGCAGGAATTTTATGTAAGTTTATAATTTTTTTATACGTTAAATTTTTGTCATAAACGAATAAAATAGTCCAAGTTAATTTATTGTAACCGGTTTCTTTACAATAAAAGGGCGCATCCAGATATGCTGATACAACAATATCACTATTATTATAATATAGTGCCTTGACAAAGTGGTTATTAAACAATATATCAGTATTGAATTCAGGTCTATATTTCTTAAATTCTTCTCTTGTAACAAATACATAATTTCGCTGAAAACCAATAGGTAGTTCCCAGTCTGAAAAAGCTAAAGAATCAACTAAAGATTTAGGTGGTTTAAGGAAATTAATAATTTTCCCGGAAATAAGATCATATTGAGAAATGATACCAGAAATTCCATCAGTAATCAACATCTTTTTTCCGTCTGGGGATATATCTACTACAGAAACTTTCGCTATTGTTAACGAATCAGATTCTTCTAATCTTAATGAATTAACAATTTCAATTTTGCTTTTTGAAGTACAAGAAATAATCAAAAAAAATAGAACGAGAAATACAAATTTTTTTTTCATAGTTTCCTCTTTAATTAGAGGGCAGAAAGATAAGTTTTCTGCCCTTATTATCATTGTTGTATAGTTGTTAAAACACCGATAAAATCTGTACCTGGAGGAATCACACCACCAAGTGGATAAACTGTTAGCAATGTTCCACCTTCAGTAATGGAATAACAATTAGCAAATATATTAGTCCTGCACCCAATGTTCCAACCACCATCAATTCTTTGAGAGCAATAGATGTAAGATCCGGACTCATAGAAATCTGTAAATTTTGGTGATCCATTTGAAGACCATATACTACCACCAGGTGCATATTCAAACCCATTCGATTGTAAATTTGCTGTTAATATGGTCGCTACGAAGACCAATAAGCAAGCAATTATTATTAATGTTCTTCTTTTCATTATTTTATCTCCATTTTTAAAGGAAAATTAATTATACTATCATATAGAATCAATTATTTAGTAATAGTATAACAAAAAAACATATAAAATACCCTTGAAATATCACCTATATTTATTATTTTTGTAGTCGCGTTTAAATTAATGATGGTAATACTTCATCATATCTTGGTGAAGTTTTATTTATTTTTTCGTTAAGCCAAAGGAAAACTTTACCAAAGGAAAAACTTTGGCTTTTTTGTTTGGGCAATCATAGGCGTGTCTCCTGTCATTTTAACAAATAATTTATTAAATAATAATCTTAAAAAACAACAAAGAATATTCAATAATTCTTTGTAAATAAAATTCATAGTTCATATTGTCAATCAGTACATTCAAAATTATGTAATTCCAATGACAATACCAAATAAGAAAAATTAACCTTTGTTCATAAAACTACTCTATCTATAATATAATAAGTTAGAAGCATATAAAAAATATGAAAATATTTATTATTTTGTTGAGTTTGGGGCGGGAGGGAATGGTGAAGTAGTAGAGACGTACACAGTGCGTTTCTACATTTTGGTTGGCGTATATTTCACCCTTTCAGGGTTTCGGCGTGGACGGGTTTTCAATTTTCTATAAACGTATCATCCTTACAGGATTGAAGAAAATTAATATAATCTCGTATATATGTTTTTTCTTAATAAAATCTTGCATTTGTTCTCTTAATAATATGTCTTAAACTTATGACATTTTGACGTATATTTTTTTTTATTGTTGTAGGGGGTGGGCGTAATAATAAATTAAAAAGGGTTCAAAAATTTTGAACCCTGAATTAGATTGATATTCGCTAATGTTTCTTTATTAAACATTCTAATTCACCATCACTTTAATAGTTCTAGTTTCCGTTCCATGCTTAATAATAATCAAATAAACACCGGCTTCTATACCTGAACAATTCCAAATCAAATAACCACTATAAAGATTTAGTTGATCGAAACTGATTTTACTTCTATCGCTTATTTTTGCACCATAAATATTATAAACGCCTATCTCATCTTGTTCGATGTCACTGCTCATATTCCAATAAATCAGCGACCGTACTTCTTTTGTAGCGGTTTGCAATGAATTAATCGAAATGAATCCACTCATAAGTGCAATATGAAAACTGAAACAATACATAAGCAAATCTTCAAAAGGTACTACAAATTCTGATTTCCTTTCTTGCAATTTATAATTTATAACTTTCAATTAATATTAAAACCGATAATACAAACCAAAAAGGGTCAAAGATGAATATTGCATCTTGAAACCGTTTTTAGTACCAATTATTCCGGAACTGATATTAATTGTTGATGAGAATCCCAATACATCATCATACATTGGAAGATCAAACCCGACCATTAAGTTAATGCCTATTGAATAGGAACGTTTTACAGGAAATGTAAGTGTATCGGTTGGTGTTGTAATTGTAAATTCATCTAATACATTATAATTATAAATTGCTCCCAAACCATATCGTATAGAAGATTTGGTATGATCGGGACATGTTCTAAGTCCATAACCTAAAACGTAGGAATATGATTTACAAGGGTTTTTGCTTTTAGAAGACTCGTAAGTACCATCCGGTATTTTAAACCAATCTCCAAAATAATCTCTTGAGGCAAAACCATTATCCATTTTGTAAGAGTTAAAAATTAATTCAGTATAAATGAATGATTTTCTTGTCAAATCAAACTCGGCTGTTCCCATTGCTGATTTACCATAAACATAAGCATAATCAACAGTCCCGCTATAAGGAGTGGAAAATCCATAACTAAATCCAATTTTGTATTTATGGATTACTTTTTCATCGGCTAGCTTAGCCGAATCAACTTGTACATTTGGTTCGTCGGCGGCAATTAATGCACCCAAAAAAGCAAAACTTAAAAATATACTAAATAATAATTTTTTCATTTTAAAACCTAATTATATTTTACTTTATTATATGAATAATTCTATTTTTTCTATTCAAATTAGCATCGAGAAAAGTTAATACATATACTCCGGTTGTTAGATCTTTTAAATCGATTTCAAAATTTCTATTATTAATTCGAATGTCATTAGATACTATACCATTTAATAAGTTAGTAATCATGAAAGAACGATAATTATAATTATTCGCTAATGATATAGTTAATTTACCTGATGTTGGATTTGGGAATATTACTATATAATTATCGTTATTTTGAATTGCATCTGGATCAATTAATATAATATTTCTTTTCGAAATAGGATGATTTTCTATGTAACCGAAAACTTCTTCAGTACAATGTCCTGTGTTGTCACAAAAAGTTAAAACTTCAGACTCACCACATTCATTTAATGCTTGAACTGATATACAATAAGGTAAATCATATCCAGTAGTTTCCCAACGTCTTACGCCAAGATATGGATAATCCAAAAGGAGTATTCCAGCAGAACAGCTCCAAATATATGATGTTGCTCCTGGTGAATATGCAGTTACTGTTCCATAGTTAAATAATGGATAACAAGGTTGTGGGGAAAATGTCAATGTAGGTTTAGGTGGATTATCAACTGATATATTTTTTTGTAGAACTACTGTACCGCATTCTGAAGTAACTGTTATAGTAATTATTCCTTTCGATACTGCGCTTATAACAAAAATGTTATTATTTTGAGAATCAAGAGAAACACCACCAATGCAAGAAACAGAGTATGTAGCACCCGGTACGTTAGGACTAACTATTAATGTTTCTGCTATAAATGAGTTGCAACCTGTTATATTATCAATCAAATACCATTCTAATGCTGAACCTTCACAAATGATTCCTCCTTCGGTATACAATGGTCCTGTTTTACAAGCTATAGTTCTAACGCTACCGCCACACAAACAACTATTTGTTCGATACCCTTTACCAATATATTCGTTAAAGTTTGAAGTATAAATAAATTTAAGTAATAGTTCTACCATTACTGCTGTTATCGTACCTGAAATTGCACCAACTATCGCGCCTGTTATATAACCGCCGCACCACCAAGGAGTGTTAGATGATATATCATTAAATATTTTTCCAAACATACAAGTTGCGACTCTTTGATCTGCAATTTCTTTACAAATAAGCCTATCTGCAATAGTTTGGCCGGGAGCACAAAACCAATCAATATCATGCTGACGACAACAATCAGTTAATGTGATCCATCTTATTGGACACCAAAAATATTGAATACCTATTTCATTAATTGTTGAAGGTGTACAAACCATATCATGCATAATACAAGTAACACAATCATTTTCACCTTGCAATTCATTCATGTTTTTATCAGATTGCAAAGTCGATATATATATACCAATTGATGTCCATTTTAAAGTTTCTTTAATTAAACTATCTGCCAAAGGTGTAACATTGAATGAATCAAGAACAATACCGGAATCAAGTTCTATTGATAAATTTGGAATATAAGTTATTGTTGTATCGGATAATCGCCGATAGGAAATGCTAGCCAAAATTGTACTATCGGGTAATGTCATCATAACTACCCTAATAGTATCTTGTTTCGTTCTTGCCGAAAGCATAACTGAAATTGTGTCTTGACCTAAAGAATCTCTAAATGCTATTAACGTAGGTCTATCATCTTCAGTTTCTCCAGACAATAATCTGTGTAAATTTGAATCAAGTGCTTCCGGCCCTAAACCTATTTTTATAAGTCCATTCGGGTATCTTGAAAATGATATTTCTTCTTGCGAATAAGCGACTACTGTTAGTACAAATACTAACGATAAGATGAGGAGGTTTTTTATGCTTAACATATTCTTTACTCCAAAAAAATTCCAAAAATTATAAATAATACCTTTATTGGTATGTCAACATATTTCTAATTACTAATTTATTTTCTTATCTTTACAATAAAATAATTATTATTGTTATATTCTTATTGGCAAATTACAATTATTTATTTAATAAACAAATTATTTCTATTAAAAATATTTTGATTTTACAATTTTAACAGTTCTTATTAAATTAAATCAAAAAACTTATCATATAGAACTCTAGAAAAATTAAACTATTTTCATAAAATATCGTCAAAGATAAGATGTTTTGTAAAAAATACTAATAAATCCTTTTAATTTTTGGAGCAATAATGAGAAACATTCTCATCATAATGACACTTATAACTTTATTTAATGTTAGTCAATTATATAGTCAACCGGGTATGGGCGGCGGAAAAGGAAGTCCTGATATGTCTAAAATGCCTGCCGAAGGCGTGATATCGGGTAAAATAGTGGATGCTGAAACCGGTGATAAAATGAAATACACCAATGTAATAGTTAGAAGCGCAAGGGACTCATCTATAGTAACAGGTGCAATAAGCGATGATAAAGGCGAATTTAGCATTACACAAGTACCTTACGGAATGTATTTCATAGAGTTCAAGTTTGTAGGCTATCAAAAAAATGTAATGAAAGATGTAAAAGTTACTCCGAAAAGTAAAATTCTTAAATTAGGGACAATAAAAATAAAGGAATCAGTCGCTGAAGGTCAGGAAATTGACGTTGTTGCCGACAAACTTTATGTTGATTATAAGATTGATAAACGTGTTGTAAACGTAAGCCAGGATTTATCTTCCGCAGGTATGACAGCCGTACAGGCTTTGGAAAACGTTCCATCGGTGCAAGTGGATATTGACGGAAATGTCGCGTTACGAGGAAGTTCGAATTTTACCGTTTATGTAAATGGAAAACCGAGTATTATTCAAGGTAGTGAAGCATTACAACAAATACCAAGTGAAACTATTGATAAAATCGAAATAATAACAAATCCATCAGCAAAATACGATCCCGATGGTGCGTCCGGAATAATAAACGTGATTTTGAAAAAAGATATTCGCCAAGGATTAAATGGACTTTTTAACGCCAGCTACGGCACTTGGGGAAAGTATTCCGGTGATTTTTTGGTGAATTATTTTCAAAATAAGTTCAATTTGTACGTCGGTGGCGACTACCGCGATATGAACTTCGCTGGTGGAATGAAAGGTAAAACTGTATATGAAAATAAGGATACTACCCCTACGCATAATCAGATTTATTATGATACTTTGGATACAAAAGGGGACCGAGATTATCAGCGCAAAAGTTATTCCTTGAAGGCAGGAATGGGTTTTAATTTTACAGATAATACTAGTGCCTCTTTGGAAGGTGTTCTTGGTATGGGCGGCGGCGGATTCTTTATGAATTCAAACCAGCACGAATACACAAGTTATTTAGGAACCTCCGATTATACGAAAACCAAAAGCGGTGGTTTGGGAACTAGAGACTATTGGGGGTTGAATGGTACATTCCAGCATAAATTCGACGATGCCGGACACCAAATAGACGCTTCATTCCAATATTCCGATGAAATATCGGACAATCCGAACACTTCATTCGAAGGCAAAACAAACTCGGATTATAGTATAGTTGATAGTACAAATAAATACGAAACACGTACGCACGGAGGTGAATTAGAAAAAGGATTTAGATTAAAAGCCGATTACGTGTATCCAATTAACGAATTACAAAAAATTGAAGCAGGTTATAGTTTAAGAATGGATAGAACGAGTGAAACTTATTTATTTGAAGAACTTAATAATGCGACGAACGTTTGGGATACGGTTGATAAATATACCAGCGATATGACTTTTAGCAATGATATTCATTCAATTTACGGTACTTATACCGGTGGTATTGCTAAATTGGGTTATATGGTTGGTTTACGCGGCGAATACAATTACAGAAATACTCAACATCGCGATACTGCATACATTTACGATCGATGGGATATTTTCCCTTCTCTCCATTTATCTTATAAGTTAAACGATGAAAATCAAGTAATGGCAAGTTATACAAGACGCGTTGATAGGCCTCAGGGTTGGGATTTGGATCCGTTTATTACCTATATGGATTCCCATAATCTTCGTCAAGGAAACGCCGCTTTGAAACCTGAGTTTACTAATTCATTTGAATTGAGTTACCAATATTCTTTCGCCAGTGCCTCTTATGTATCAATCGAAGGTTATCACAGACACGGGACAGATATTATTACTCGTGTACGAACCCCGCTACCTAATAATATGGTTTTGAATACATTTGAAAATATAAACGATGATTATTCAACTGGTTTGGAAGGAATGGTAAATTGGAGACCTGCAAAATGGATCAATCTAACCGGATCAGCCACGTTCTATAATTACCGGTTAAACACTATTTTAGCAAACGATACGATATCGAGAAATACAAATACTTGGTCAAGCAGAATGAATGTAATCTTTAATTTTGGACCTAACACTCGCTTCCAAATAAGCGGCGATTATAGAGCACCGAGCGTGTCCGCCCAAGGTACGACAACCGCTATGTATGGTATGAATTTAGCTATCAAACAAGATTTCTTGAAAAACAAATTATCGGTTTCACTTAATGTTAGAGATGTTTTTGCTACATACAATCGAGGTTTTACAACATCTTCTCCGGGACTTTATTCACAAATTACGATGTGGCGTGAAGCTCCAGTTGTAATGCTAAACTTAACTTATCGTCTGAATAACTATAAAAAAGATACTAAGAAAGATTCCAATGGTAATGGCGGTAGCGAAGAACCAATGGATAGTTATTAATCATATCGAATGATTTGATTATATTTGTATTATGAAAATAGCAATTCCGCAAAATAGTATTTTTAATTTGATATTGAAAAATGTTGACGAAGTTTGTAAGTCTAACAATATTGAATTGATAAAAGCAACTCCTGAACGTGTGGGTGATTTATTCCGCAAACGGCTCGTGGACGTGGCTTTGTTGTCTCCATTGGATTATTTCCGTGGTATGGGCAAAGGCGATTACCGGATTATTCCGGGAGCGTGCCTTGCCGTACAAGGTTATAGCGGTTTACTATCATTGAATTTTAAACCAAATTTAAGAACTATAAATAATAGCTCCGTTGATTTTGAAAATGAATATTTATTAGCCGTTACACGAATTCTTTTAGCTGAACGATATGATATGATTATTGATTTTATCAAAGATTCCGCTAATCTTGAAGAAGCTTTAGCGAAATATGACGCGGCTTTACTTCTAAAAAGTCCAAGCGAAGGGAGTATTGATATAACTGAGGATTGGTTTTTATCCTACGATTTGCCATTACCCCTCGCATATTGGGCGGGGTTTAATGAAGAATTTGATATAAAAATTAACGATTACATTAAGCTATTTGTTGGAACTGACGAAGCTGACAAGGTATTAGATATCGTTTATTCCGATACGGAAGAAGAAAGAAACGGTAAGTACCTTATCGAATGGAACGATATTCATAAAGAAGCTCTCGAAAGAACTGCAGATTTGTTTTATTATCACACTTTGGTAAGCGAAATTGCAGATATCAACGTCGCTGAAATTAATTAATAACGAAAATTATTAGAGATTAAAATGAACGATAAATTTGAAGAATTTGTTTTGGATGATACTAAGTATCAAACAAAAACGAATAAAATGTTCGATAACAGAAAGAAGTTTAAACCTGAAAATTTAGGTTTAGCAAAAGCTTTCATACCGGGTAGTATTCGCGAAATATATGTAAAAAAAGGCGATAAAGTAAAAGCGCAACAACCCGTACTCGTACTAGAAGCTATGAAAATGAGAAATATTTACAAAGCCCCGATAGATGGAATAGTTAAGGATATACTGGTTTCAACCTCCCAAAAAGTTACAAAAAACCAAGAATTATTTGAGATTGTTTAACTAATCTATTAAACTAAAGGTGCATTATGTCTCTTAGTAAGAATGTATCTTACGACGGATCAATATTTTTTACTGATTACAGTGAATATAAAAAATCGATTGAGGAATCTATTGCCGAAAACCTAGAGTTTCGGCTTGTTAAGGACAAAACAAATTTGCTGGCTGAAGATATTTTTCGTGCAACAGCTCTAAGCATTCGCGATGAATTAGTAAAAAAGTGGCTCAGAACCCGAAAAAAAATATATGATGACCACGGCAGGAAACTGTATTATCTATCTATGGAATTTCTAATGGGTAGATTGTTGGGAACATCACTAATCAATCTCGGAATTTATGATAAATGCAGAGAAGTATTGGGCAAAAATGGTTGGGATTTAGATGAAATTCTAGAATACGAACACGATATGGGTTTGGGTAATGGTGGTTTAGGCAGATTAGCTGCGTGCTTCTTGGACTCAATGGCTACTTTGGAACTCCCAGCGATCGGTTATGGTATTCGATATCAATATGGAATTTTTGAGCAAAGAATAGAGCACGACGAACAGATAGAAAAACCCGATAATTGGTTGAAATTCGGCAGTCCTTGGGAACTGTCACGTCCTGACCATTCATATAAGATTCGATTTTATGGAAAAGTAGAAAGTCGCTTAGATAGTACTGGACGACTATATATGGATTGGAATTCCACGAGCGATGTTTTAGCTTTAGCTTACGATATTCCTATTCCCGGTTATAAAAATGATGTTGTTAATAGTTTGCGATTGTGGGAAGCGAAAGCCGCGAAAGATTTCGACTTAAACCAATTCAATCAAGGTGATTACATTCGCTCTGTCGAAGGCAAGAATGAATCAGAGAATATATCCAAGGTATTGTACCCGAACGATAATACTATGCAAGGCAAAGAATTACGCCTGAAACAACAGTATTTCTTCGTTTCTGCTTCGCTTCAGGACATTATCCGCAAGCACAAAACGAAAAACCCCTCATTAGAAAATTTCCACGAAAAAACTGTTATACAGCTAAACGATACCCATCCTGCTATAGCAATAGCGGAGTTGATGCGCATTTTAGTTGACGAGGAAGGTTTTTCTTGGCAAAATGCTTGGAATATCACAAGTAAGACTTTTGCTTATACCAATCACACTGTTTTGGACGAAGCCTTAGAGCGCTGGTCTGTAAATTTACTTGGCCGTCTATTACCTAGGCATTTGCAAATTATTTATGAGATAAACCAACGATTTTTAGATAAAGTACGGATGCATTATCGCAACGATTTGGATAAAATTCGCGATATGTCATTAGTTTCCGAAGGTTCAGACAAAACAATCAAAATGGCGCACCTTGCCGTTGTTGGAAGTTTTTCAATTAACGGTGTTGCTGAATTGCATACCGATATTCTGAAAAAAAGGCTGTTTAAAGATTTTTACGACTTTATGCCGGAGAAATTTTCTAACAAAACTAACGGTGTAACGCAAAGAAGATGGATTTCGAAGGCAAATCCATTGCTTTCTGAACTGTTAACCAATAACATCGGGAACGATTGGATAAATAATCTCTATAAAGTTAAAGAGATAGCTTGTTTTGCAGAAGATGAAGATTTTCAATGTGATTGGCAAAAAATAAAAATCGAGAACAAGAATAAATTAATTCATTATATCAAAGAAACGCAGAATATTGAATTAAATCCTAATGCTCTATTTGATGTTCATATTAAAAGAATTCACGAATATAAAAGACAACTCCTGAATCTGCTTCACGTCATTACACTTTACAATCGAATCAAGGATTACCCTGAGACGGTTGGCAGTGACAGAGTTGTGATTTTTGCAGGTAAAGCCGCTCCCGGATATAACTTGGCTAAACGTATCATACGATTAATCAATGCTGTAGCGCGTGTTATTAATAATGATACCGAAATAAACGGCAGATTGAAGGTGATATTTATACCTAATTACTCGGTTTCTCTTGCAGAATTAATCATCCCCGCTTCGGATTTATCGGAACAAATTTCTACTGCCGGTTTGGAAGCCTCCGGTACGGGTAATATGAAATTTATGATGAACGGTGCAATAACTATTGGTACTCAAGACGGTGCTAATATTGAGATGATTCAAGAAGTAGGCATAGACAACGCATATATATTTGGTCTTGATGCGGATGAAATTTTCAATTTGAAATTAAATGGGTATGTGCCAAGTCAATATATTGATGCTAATCCGGAATTGTCAAGAGTTATTGATATGATTGAAAACAATTACTTTTCACCTATAGAATTCGGTATATTTGATGATATAGTTGAACATCTTAGAACGATTGATTTTTATTGCCTTTTAGCCGATTATTCCGATTATATCGAAAAGCAGAAATTAGCTGAAAAGGATTTTTGTAACAAAAAGCTTTGGACAAAAAAATCAATTATGAATACTGCAAATTCGGGAAAGTTTTCAACTGACCGGACTATTTTAGAGTATAATAAAGATATTTGGAAATTAAATAAAATCTAATAACACTAAATTTAAAAGAGGATTATGGAAATTTTAGCTTCGTTGGTTGACGTTTTTTTGCATTTGGATAAGTATCTAGCCGATATAATCCAGCAATATGGTACTTTGACATATGTAATTTTGTTTTTAGTAATTTTCTGTGAAACCGGTTTAGTAGTAACACCATTTTTGCCAGGGGATTCATTGATTTTTGCCGCAGGTACTTTTGCCGCAATAGCCGCAAGTCATTTAAACATAGGATTGCTTTTTGTTGTTATGGCTATAGCCGCTGTTTTAGGAGATGCTTGTAATTATTGGATAGGTAGTAAATTAGGTAATAAAGCCGAGCGAGGGGAACTTAGGTTGATTAAAAAAGAGTACCTCGAGAAAACGCACAAGTTTTTTAAAAAGCACGGTGGTAAAACTATATTTTTAGCTCGTTTTGTCCCTATAGTACGAACTTTTGCTCCATTCGTAGCCGGTGCCGGTAAGATGTCTTATCGATATTTCTTATCGTATAACATATTTGGTGGTATTTTTTGGGTTGGGATTTTCTTGGCTTTAGGATATTTTTTCGGCAATATACCATTCGTTAAAGATAACTTCGAATTTGTAATAATTGTAATAATTTTAATTTCAATTTTACCTGCTGTAATTGAATGGATTAGACATAAGAAATCGTCGAAAGCCGCCACATAAAAAATGGAATTTAATTGATAAAAATATTAAGAAATTTGATTTTATCGAATAAAATACATAATTTTGTAATTATAAATTTTTGAAATTTATAAAATCGTTCTTTTTTATTATTGACTTGTAATACTTGGCATTACAATTTAATTCAAATATTCCTCGATTTTCGATGGAGTGTTTGATTATAAAGAAGAGGGGAGAGAACAGGCTCCGTGAACCTCTGGCAACCATCCGTGAAAAGATAAGGTGCCAAAACCTGCCCGAAAGGGAGTGATAATTTTACGCTTTATCCGAATTCAGCCGATTCATTGTTATATATAATTCTGAATTACGGAATATGGTTACGAGAACTCTCTTTCGAAAAGTATCAACTTTCAAAAGAGAGTTTTTTTGTAGCGTACACCAATTATGTAAATTAAACGTGTTTTTAGCTACCACAGGTAATTATAAATAAAGCAATGAAAACTGAATCAAATATAATCGAAGAACTAAAGAAAAGAATTCTTGTATTAGACGGAGCGATGGGTACACAAATCCAGAAGTTTCGCCTTGAGGAATCCGATTACCGCGGTGAAATGTTCAAGTCCCATCCTCATCCGTTGAAAGGTTGTAACGATATTCTTTCTTTGACCAAACCTGAATTAATCTCGTCAATACACCGAGACTATTTGACTGCCGGTGCGGATATAATCGAAACCAATACATTTAATTCACAGCGCGTTTCGCTTGAAGATTATGGTTTAGAAAATTTCGTTTATGAGATTAATTACTCGGCGGCTAAAATTGCTTGCTCGCTAGTTGATGAGTATAGTAAAAAAACGTGCAGACCTCGCTATGTTGCGGGTTCCATAGGTCCAACCGGAAAAACTACTTCGATGTCGCCAAAAGTTGATCAGCCTGCTTATCGGGCGCTTACTTTCCATAACTTAGCCGGAGCATATATTGAGCAAATAAATGGCTTATTTGATGGCGGAGTTGATTTGTTTTTAATTGAAACCATATTCGACACACTGAATGCGAAAGCGGCTATATACGCCTTGGAAAAGGTTTTTCAAAATAGGAGCCGCCGATTGCCGATTATGCTTTCCTGTACTGTTGGCGATAAAAGCGGACGAACCTTGACAGGCCAGACCTTGGAAGCGTTTATCGTTTCGGTTGCTCACGCCAAACCTTTAAGCATTGGATTAAATTGTTCGCTGGGAGCTAAAGAAATCAGACCTTTTTTGAAAACAGTCGCCGCAAATGCCAATTGTTATGTTCACGTTTACCCGAATGCCGGTTTGCCGAATCAGTTTGGTGGATATGATGAAAGTCCTCAACAAATGACTGATTATATCAAAAGTTTTGTTGATGATGGTTTGGTGAATATCATCGGCGGATGTTGCGGAACATCACCCGAGCATATCAAGCTTTTTGCTCAAGCGGCTCAAAATGCAACTCCACGACAGATGACGGATGAAAAGAAAATCTTAAAACTAAGCGGTTTGGAGCCCTTAGTCATTACTAAAGAGTCTAATTTTATCAATATCGGCGAGCGGACAAATGTAACCGGAAGCCGATTGTTTGCGCGATTGATTAGAGAGAAGAAATATGATGAAGCTATAGAAATTGCCCGCCGACAAGTGGATTCAGGAGCGCAAATCATTGATGTCAATATGGATGACTCAATGCTAAATGCTGAAGAAGAAATGGTGCATTTTCTCAATTATTTAGCTTCAGAACCGGACATAGCAAAAGTGCCTATTATGATAGACTCTTCAAGATGGTCGGTTATTGAATCGGGGTTGAAATGTCTTCAAGGTAA
The DNA here is from genome assembly GCA_038206725.1 of Kapaibacterium sp. (SeqCode). Lineage (GTDB taxonomy): Bacteria > Bacteroidota > Ignavibacteria > Kapaibacteriales > UBA2268 > JBAXXL01. The sequence goes on along the minus strand of JBBRAO010000005.1, from coordinate 83,475 downwards.
GGGTATAGTTAATTCGATCAGCCTGAAAGACGGTGAAGAAGTTTTTCTTGAACGGGCTTTGAAAATCAACCAATTGGGCGCGGCAATGATTGTGATGGCTTTCGACGAAGAAGGGCAGGCTGTTTCTTATGAAAGGAAAATCGAAATCTGCCGAAGAGCTTACTCATTGCTAACCGAAAAATTGAACATTCCACCTCAAAACATAATATTCGATGTGAATATATTAACTATCGGGACGGGAATGGATGAACATAATAACTATGCCTTGAATTTCATCAATGCCGTTAAATGGATTAAATCTAATCTGCCGTTTGCTATGACAAGCGGAGGTATCAGTAATTTGTCCTATGCTTTCCGTGGTAATGATACAATTCGCTCGGCTATGCACAGCGTTTTCTTATACCACGCGGTTAAAGCGGGTTTGGATATGGGTATTGTTAATGTCGGAAATATGCCGCTTTACGAAGATATCCCTGAGGATTTAAGGAATATATTAAAATCACTAATTTTAAACACTGATCCTAATTCAACTGATAATTTACTTAAATATGCCGATGAACATAAATCGGATGAACCTCTTGTAGAGGCAAATATAGAACATACGAAGTGTGTAACTGAACGAATTGAAAATAGTCTTCTTCACGGGATTACCGAGAATATGTCCGCTGATATAGCCGAGGCGGTCGAAGCTTGCGGTCATCCATTAGAGATAATCGAAGGTCCGCTGATGGAAGGGATGAACAAGGTTGGGCATTTGTTCGGTGAAGGTAAGATGTTCCTGCCGCAGGTGATAAAAAGCGCGCGGGTGATGAAAAACGCCGTTGATAGGCTGATTCCGATTATTGAATGTGCGAATAACCTGAACCCGAATAACCCACCTGCCGGCAAACGAAAAAAGATTTTACTGGCAACTGTTAAGGGCGACGTACACGATATTGGCAAAAATATTGTGTCGGTAGTCATTCAATGCGGTGATTATGAAGTAATTGACCTCGGGGTAATGGTGTCGAGTGAATTAATATTGGAAACTGCAAAACTGCAGGAGGTGGACGCTATTGGATTGAGCGGTTTGATAACTCCTTCGCTTGACGAGATGATTCAAATAGCAACCGAGCTTCAGAAGCAGGGATTCAAGATTCCGCTGTTAATTGGCGGGGCGACAACTTCGATTATTCATACAGCGGTGCGAATTGCGCCGGTTTACGATTATCCTGTAATCTATGTTAAAGATGCTTCAACGAGTGTATCAATTCTGAGGAAGCTTTTTTCGGAAACGGATAGGGAAGAGTACATAAGAAATCTGAATAATGAATATGAAAAAATCAGAGCTAATTTTTATGCTATCCCCGAAAAAATTATTTCGCTTGCCTCTGCGCGAAGTAATTCATTGAAACTTGATTGGGAAAATTTTAAAGCTGTAAAACCGAAAAATCTTGGGGTAACTTATTTCAAAGAAGTTGAAATCGAAAAAGTAATACCATTTATTAATTGGACATATTTTCTACACGTTTGGGAAATCAAGGATAAATATCCGGATGTGCTGAATAATAAAGAAAATTCCGAAAAGGTAATGAAGCTAATCGAAGAAGCGCGTGAAATGTTAACTTTGCTAAGTGATCAAAAACTCTTGACTTTAAAAGCGGCTATAGGTTTGTTTCCGGCAAATTCGGTTAATGATGATATACACGTATATAATGTGTCCGATAATTCTATAGAAGTAGTTCTGAATAATCTTCGCCAGCAACAGCAAAACCGCCCGGCAAACCTCTGCCTTTCTGACTTCATCGCACCCAAATCAAGCGGGAGAGAAGATTATATAGGACTTTACGCTGTGTCGGCGGGTTTTGGATTGGACACTTTGGAAGTGCAATACAAAGCCGAAGGCAATGATTATGCGGCAATTATGCTCAAAGCTTTAGCAGATAGATTAACCGAAGCATTAACGGAATACATTCATCAAGAAACCAGAAAGAATTTATGGGGATATGCCGAAAACGAAAATTTGACAATTGCAGACTTGCATAATGATAAATACCAAGGTATTCGCGCGGCTTACGGTTATCCTGCTTGTCCCGACCACACCGAAAAACGTAAATTGTCTGATTTGCTTAAAGTTGAACAGAATTTGGATATACACTTAACCGAAAGTTATATGATGCAACCCGGAGCCTCAGCCTGCGGATTGATTTTCGCTAACGAAAGGGCGCAATATTTCAGCATCGGGAATATCAGCGATGAACAATTAAAGAATTATGCAGAAAGAAAAGGCATTAGCGAAAGCACTGCAAAAAAAATATTATCTAAATATCATAAATAAAGGAATATGAAAGTTACAGAACATTTAAAGAAAGCCGATAAAACCTTGTTTTCATTCGAACTTTTGCCACCACTAAAGGGCGATAATATAGAAACCATTTATAAAACGATTGACCCGCTGATGGAATTCAATCCGCCTTATATCAATGTTACTTACCACCGCGAAGAGGTAGTTTACAAAGAGCTTAGTTCAGGACTCCTTGAAAAGAAAACCGTTCGCAAACGTCCCGGAACGGTAGCCATTTCCGCGGCTATAATGTATAAATATAAGATTGATATAATTCCTCACATAATTTGCGGTGGGTTTAATAAAGAAGAAACCGAAAACGCGCTGATAGATTTGCACTTTTTGGGGATTGAAAACCTATTGGTCGTTCGCGGCGATTCCGACAAAGTTACTCGCCGATTCGTTCCCGAACCTGCCGGTCATCCGTATGCTTTGGATTTGGTTAAGCAAGTGGTTGATTTGAATAATGCAAAATATCTGGACGATGAACTGGAAAACAAAACCGCGACAAATTTTACGATAGGGGTTGCCGCCTATCCGGAAAAACACAACGAATCGCCCAATATGGAAACGGATATAAAGTTTTTGAAAGATAAAATCACTGCCGGTGCTGAATATATAGTTACCCAAATGTTCTTCGACAATGACAAGTATTTTCGTTTTGTTGAGCTTTGCCGAAACCACGGTATTAACGTTCCGATAATCCCGGGAATAAAGCCGATTTCGCAACTTAACCACTTGAGCATTTTGCCGAATACATTCCACATAGACATTCCGCAAACATTAGTTCAAGAAGTAAACAAATGCAAGACGAATGCCGATGTACGTGAGCTGGGCATCAGCTGGGCTATCGAGCAATCGAAGGAGCTAATCCGCGCAGGCGTACCGGTTGTGCATTATTATACTATGGGCAAATCGGATAACATAAGGAAAATTGCCGAAGCAGTATTCTAATAAAATTTACTCATCCGATGACTGCTGGTCATAGGTTGAGTTGCTAAATACGTAGGATAGAGCTTTGCTTTAGTTAGCGGAGTCCATCTTTTTATATAAAAGTGATATTCAAACAAAATACGGAGAATTTAAAATATTTTTCATATTTTTGTACAGTTACAATTATTCATTATAAAAAGATACTATGAATCAGCTAATACTTGGCGATTGCCTCGAAGTAATGAGAAAAATGGAAAGGGAATCTATTGATTTAATTTATCTTGATCCGCCTTTTTTTTCAAATCGTAATTATGAAGTTATATGGGGCGATAAAGGGGAAATCCGCTCTTTCGAAGACCGCTGGAGCGGTGGAATAGGACCACTACATAGATTGGCTCAAAGAACGCGTCGTCGAAATACACAGACTTTTAAAACCAACAGGTTCTGTTTATCTTCATTGCGATTGGCACGCAGATGCTTATATCAGAGTTCATATATTAGACAAAGTATTTGGTGAAAGTAATTATAAGAACAAAATTACTTGGAAAAGATCAACAACACATAATGATTCCAAACAAGGTGCTAAGCATTTTGGTAGAGTTTGCGATTATATATTTTTATATACAAAAGATAATAAATCAGCAAAATTTAATACAATTTTTGAAGAATATACTAAAGAATATACTAAAGAATATACTGAGGCTTCATATAATAAAATTGAGCCGAAAACAGGAAGAAGATTTAAGGCTTCGGATTTGTCTGCCGCTAAACCAGGTGGTGATACTTTTTATGAATTGAATGGCAAGTTGCCACCAAAAAATCGCTTTTGGGCTTATTCAAAAGAAAATATGATTAAGTTTGAAAAAGAAGGTAGGATTTATTATTCATCTGCTGGTAAACCATATCTTAAACATTATTTAGATGAAATGCCCGGTACTAGCGTAGATGATTTGTGGTTAAATTGCCAATTTAGATCTAAAGCTGAAAGCATTGGATATCCAACTCAAAAACCCGAAGCGTTTATGGAACGCGTTATTAAGTCGTCTTCGAATGAAGGAGATACAATACTTGATCCTTTCGTAGGCGGTGGTACAACGGTAGCGGTTGCCGATAAACTTGGACGTAATTGGATAGGAATAGATCAATCGGTTCAAGCGATTAAAGTTTCGGAAATGCGCTTGAACAATCAGCAGGACTTATTTTCACAACCTTTCACATTGATTTTGCATAAATACGATTACGATACACTTTTCAATCAAAATCCAAAATTATTCGAGAATTGGATTGTTGAGCGATTCGGCGGGAGACCAAATTTTAAAGGTGGCGGCGATAGAGGTATTGATGGTAAAATGCTCGACGGAACACCAATTCAAGTAAAACAAAGTGAATCAATCCCAAGTATGCCTATAAGACAATTAGTTACAGATGCTAAAGCTTGTGACAAAAATCTATTTGAAAAAAATGTCGCTGCGAGAAAACCGGTTGCATATTTTATCGCATTTTCTTACGGCAAAGGAGCAATTCAGGAAGTCGCCCGATTGAAGAATGAAGAAGGCGTAATCATTAAATTGATGACTGTAAGTGAAAAAGTTGAAATAGCCAAAAAACCAAAGCTAATAGTAGAGTTCAACGATTTGGGTACGGATGCGAAAGGCAATCGTGAAATAGAATTTACCGCCAAAACGGAAAGTGAAAACGAAATCGAAATGTTCGCTTGGGATTGGGATTACGATGAAGACAAACCATTCAAAGCGGAAGTAATTCGCGACAAAACAGGAAATCAAACAAACAAATTCAACGCCGGAACGCACACAATAGCCGTCAAAGCGGTGGACAGCGAAGGACTCGAAGCCATCGAAATAATAAAGATTAAAGTGAATGGCGTTGTTGAGAGAGAGTAAGATGAATAAAATTGAATATCATAAAAAACGAACTTTAATAAAACTCTAGGAAATTGTATGACAAACATCTATTGGCCAATTTATAAAAACTTAGAATCTGAAGTACAGAAACTTTCATATTCGATTCATATTAATGATGAACAACAAAAAGTTTATTCGTCTAATATTTCTGATATTATTTTACGTGCAGCAACTGAAATTGAATCAATTTCAAAAGAATTATATATAACAAATGGTGGCAAAATCAAAGAAAAAAATACAATATGACTATGATGCCTTAGAGCATCTGAATAATTCCTGGAAATTAGAAAATAAAATTGTTATAATAAGTCATTTTAACTCTTTTATGAAAACTAATGAAATAAAACCGTTTGAAAAAAATGAAAATAGTACTTTTAATGGCAATATGACATATTCTTGGAACAATTCTTATCAAAATCTTAAACATAATCGTGCAACATCATTACATTTTGGAAATATCAAATATATGTTTGATATAATGGCGGCTTTATTCGTATTGAATTTATATTATAAAGATGAATCTTTCAGTTATAATGATGGAAGTAAAACTACAAACTTTGCGGTAAATATGGGTTCTGATATATTTTCAATAAAGCTTCATAAGTCCGTTGGATTTGGTGAAGAAATTAAAAATATTGATTTTGATGAGTGTGTTTATTTACTAAGATATACAAATGATACTATCGAAAACATAAACAACTGGGAGAGTGAAGTAAATGAGAATATCTGGGAACTATTTAAAACACATCCGAAATATATTGAATCATTTAAAAAAAATGATATGCCAAATCTTGGAATTAAATCGATAATTAATGTTTTAGGAAAAGATGATATTACAAATTTGTTCCAACAAGCCCAAAGAGAGTGTCTTATTAAATTGAAAGACTTAGAATGTCAAGCTGTAATCAATAAAAATTAATCTCATCCTCTTATCCCTTTTTCAATAGAACAAATCTTTCCCTTACCTACCTACCAAACCAACTTTCGAACTAACCACACGGTAAGGGATCGCCCGACGAGAACATCGTCGGGCGTTTTTTTTTGCGCATAATAATATAAAATGACGGCGAGTGAATGAAAATCAATAGCGAATTTACTCATCCGATGACCGGGAAGTCATCGGATGAGTTTTGCTTTACGGCAATTCAACAGCAATTATTTGACTGCGGTTTTCGTATTTGATTTCTAATAGGATTATATCACCTTCTTTTTTAGATTCTATAATTTTTTTGAAATCTTTAACTGTTTTCACTTCTTGTTTATCAATTTTTTGAATAACACCTTTTGCGAATAAACCGCGTTGAGCCAATTCGCCATAAGGATTAAACCCACTAATATAAACACCGTAGTTCACATCGAATTGTTTTTTAATTTGGTCGTTTATTGGTGCAACCTCTATTCCGAGTTTTTCAAATCCAACCGGTTTTTGAGAGTCTGGATTAATTCCTGCCAAATCATCGGTAATATTTGAGTCGTCCATATTTTTTAACGTGACCTGGCGTTCGATAGTCTTACCATCTCTAATAATCTTCAGGTTGACTTTATCACCGGCTTTATATAATGCTAAAAATCCCTGCAATTCATTAGACGTGTTGATTTTTCTGCCATCCAATTCTGTGATTACATCCATTGGTTGAATGTCGGCTTTTTGTGCGGCGCCGCCTTTGACGATTTCTTGAACCATAGCACCGTAAACTTCGGTCATTCCAAGCTTCTTTGCCATCAGTTCATCTACATTCGATATCATAACACCGATTAATCCGCGGTTTATTTTACCGTTGTCAATCAAATCTTCAGCAACAGCTTTCACTAAGTCCACCGGAATTGCAAAACCATATCCAATATATGAACCGGTTTGCGATGCAATCAATGTGTTGATACCGATTAAACTACCTTCGAGATTGAACAAACCGCCGCCACTATTTCCCGGATTTATTGCCGCATCGGTTTGAATGTAGTTTTCAATTGATTTTTCGGATGAATTCGGAGATAATTTCCCGCGGCCTATAGCGGAAACGATTCCTTGTGTAATAGTTGAATTCAATCCCATCGGATTACCAACCGCGATTACAAGTTCACCTGTGCGGATGTCATTCATATTGCCAAGATGAGCAGGTTGTAAATTCTGGGCGTCAATTTTTATAACCGCTAAATCAGTGAGAGCATCTTTACCTATCACTTTCGCTTTATACTTTTTCTTGTCGGTTGTAGTTACTGTGATTCCATTATCGGAAGCGAAATCAACAACGTGATTGTTTGTAATAATGTAGCCATCGGCGGAAATTACAACACCGGAGCCGGCACCCATTTTAGGGGAGTTATCTTCGGGCATACCGAAAAATTTGAAAAATTTGCTCATATCGTCGGATTCTTGGTCAGATTCTGAATCCATTTTCTTGTTTTTCTTCGTATCCGCTTCTACTTCGATATAAACTACCGAAGGTAATACCGCTGAACTTACTTGTACCAAGGCGTCGTTAATTGTTTTTAATATGGGTGGTGTTTGCACAGGCGGTGTTTTGGCTCCTATTTCCCCTGCGAATGATGTATTGGTAATGAATAGTATTGCTAATATTGTTGTTGTTAGGATACTGAGGAATCCTTTTGTTTTAATTGATTTTTTGGTCATTTTAAACCTCACGATGAAAAAATTAGTCTAACATTTAATTGATTTCAATTTTGTGTAAATTCAATCTTAAAAATAAAACCTTGTATATTACGTTTCGCAAGGGTAATTTGTTTCATTCATATTAGGAAAATTAATGACAAGAAAAACAAAAATATTAGTTGCCGCATTGGCAATATTTATACTATCAATTGTTACAGCATCAGCTTGTGAAATAACATTTGATATCGAAAAAGGTAAGAAAGATTCATATAAAGCGGGCGATGAACTTGTCTTAAAAGTTCACGTAACATTTACACACAGGGTATGCACTCAAGGAATAGAAGCAACCAAATTTAAATACGAAGGAATCGAAGTAGTATCAGCAACAAAATGGAAAGAAATAGATGGAAGTAATTTTGAACGTAAATTAAAAATCAAAGTTACCGATCCAAGTTCAAAAACTTTGAGTTTGAATGCAACTCGCACTTGTGACAAAACAGGTGGCTACGGTGAAATTACTATTTTTGCAAAAAAATAAAAATAATTATATAGTACTTGTAAAGACAGATTTCTTGAAATAAATCTGTCTTTTTTTTGCGTTTTGTCAAAACACGAAAAAAAGATTTAAAAAAACAGAATTTTGTACGGGTTTAAGCCCTTGTAAACAGATGATATAATTATAGATAGAATTATTAATAAAAATTAATTAAATTTTAGCAAAAATTATGAAACGTTTTTCCTTTTAGTTTGTCTTATAGATGAAAAAAAAAATGAAAACTTAAACTAATGTTTAAGATATATTTTTTTAAAAAAAGTAAATATGTTGAAAAAAAAAAGAGAAAAGTTATGAAAAAGTTTTGAAATTGAGATTAATATTATTAAATTAAATTCTTGTAAAGTGCAAAAACTAAAAAATTATTTAAAAATATATATATTTATGTTAAATTTATTCTTAGGATTAAAGATGAAAAAAGCATTACTATTGGTCTCATTAACGCTCTGTATATTGGTTACTAGCGTTATTGCAGGTGATAAGGGCAAAACCGAACTCCAAAAAAAGAGTATTTGGACAGAAGGCGGTGGCTATGTACAGCCTGGTTCACCAGGACCTGAAGATTCAGGTTTCCCTCGTCCGTTTGATGAGTTCAACCAATACAAAAATCCACAAACAGCCGCTATTTCAACAGGTTATTATTTCTATGATACTGATGAACGCGGTTTGGATTCAAACAAATTAAAAGATATTTGGAAACCAAGAAAGTTGAGTCCTCCGGATACAACTTACCAACCAAATTTATGGAAAAGAATCTTAGCCGGTCCAAGAATTGTACCGAAAGAATTCTGGACAGGTAATACTGACGGAAAGCATTATTTCCGTAACCCAGCCGATCAGTTGTCAAAAGACATTTTTGATCCTAAAGCAACAGGATTGGATACAACAGCAAACGCTATAGCAGGACCAATGCCTCTTGGTATAAAGGGCGGTTTCTTCTTCAATGGATTGCGTTATGACTCGTTCTACGTATCCACAAATGGCGCCATCGGTTTAACGAACCGTCGCTATATTTATGGTGCGGATGGTTCGAAAGCTATTCCTACAGGTTCCGATAACTGCTATGATATTAATAGTATGGATTGGTTCGTAGGTGGTAATTTTCCTTCTCCTCCAAACTTTGCAACGAGATTAAGAGTAAACGTTGACCGTGTTCTTTACGGAGATTTAAACGGTGATGGTAAATCGGACAACAACGGATTGACAGATCTTATTCCTGATAACTTCGGTTTTATTTCCGCAATTTGCGGTCGTGATCCAAAAACATATTATGAAACACCTGTAGGCGATCCTGTTTATACAGCAACCTCCGGACTTCGTTCCGAGGGAGGAGCAGGTAATTTAAGTAATCTTTCAGGAAACGGATATGTAAGTGCTAATTGTAAACCTGCAATTATTTCTCCTTTTTGGGGACCGTTACAATTCTCACAATATAACAATGAGAAAAAATCAAAAGAAGATTACGGTAAAGTTTATTTCAAACGTTCCATAACCGGTGACTCTTTAATTATTGCATTTTATAATGTAACATTCGAAGGTAATGCCTCTTGCGCTTGGGCACCTCCGGTAAATTTTGCAAAAAACGCTCGCTTTAACAATATGGACTTTTATGTAGAATGGGATGCTAAAGTTGTTCTTGATAGAAAAGACAGTAGTGTAACTTACGTATTTGAACGTCTTGCCGGCACAGGACCTTACGGATTTTGGGCAAGTGATTATGTTCGCTCCACAACTACCTGCGGTGTTTATGGTTATGCGCGTCATATCAATTATGACTCAAAGAATCCTAATATCCAAATCAAAAACGGTGCTTATGACTATCCTTGGGCAGGTGAATATGCACAATATACACACTATTTTGGTAAATATACCTTCAATCCATATCAATATCCGTTCGTTGGCGCAGTAAAATTTAAACAGTGGAAAAATACTATACGTGTAGCAAATATTGGATACCGTGTTCGTAATACTGACCCTGCTACATTAGAGAATCCAAACTACGATTTTACAGTTCAAGTACCTGCTGATGATTATGAATTATTAGCCGGCGAACCACTGATTGGTGCTATTCAACCACGCTGCTTAATTCAAAACTTAACCAATGAAATTCAAGGTCGTAATGGTGTGAACTTTACGATTGAAGATTTTGAATTTTGGGCAAGATTCAGAATTAAAAACTTAGTAACAGACCGTATCGTTTATAACCGTAGTGTTCCTGTTTCTGAAAGATGTATGGAGTTAGAAGGCAAATGGGATAGCTGTTATAACGGTGAACCTTCTATTCGCGTTCGTTTATGTAACGACGTAGTGCCTGATTCAAAGTTGAAATACAAAGTAAACTCGGTTTTCTCAGGTCCTGAATTTAAAGCAAATAAATTCACAGGTGTTCCACCGTACCGCTTTGTACAAATTGACTTCCCACCGTTTGAACCTAATGAATTTTCAGATCATCAAATCGGTCGTTTACGTGCTTATGTAATCGCTGAACCATTAGATTTAAAAACTATGGAACCAATTGGCGACCAATGGCCATTCGATGATACAACTTCAGTTCGTTTATTCGTAATGAGACGCTTGCCAAATTTCCAAGAAGATGTTACGCAATTCCATATTGATGTGGAATCAAAATTACTTATTCCTTCAGTACTAAAATGGGTAACTATTGATGGTGTAGTAGCCAACGGTGACGCGGCTTCGATCCATGCATTACCTCCACGTGGACAATTTATACGTCATATGCCGGGCGAAACAACTCCTAATCCAAACGCAGGTAAACTTGCTTCCCCTCTTATTAACTTAAACAGAATGATGGCAGTCGGTTCAGCTGAACTGGACTTGCATCCAAAAATCAAAAGTGTTATGACAGAATGGGGTTCAAATAGTAACCTACGTGGTGATGAAATTCGTTCATATCCTATAGATCTTCGCGGTAAAACAGGCGCGATGTTCTCTATCTCTGTAGCGAGAAATAATAGAGTCAGTGTTGACTTCTTACAAGATTACTTACGTGAATGGGGCGATGATGAAATGAAAGGACCTGAAGGTAAAACATTTACTAATGGTTCACCATTCAATGCTGAACGCAAACCAGGTACTAATTCAGTAGCTGATATGTTATGCGTTGAATTTGCTAGACCATCTAATGACGGTGTTAACGACATCTGTAATATTCCTCAAGCAAATTGGAGACATAATCCTTCACGTCGCGGATCAAAAGTAGTTGCAATAACAACAATGCCATTTTTAACAATTTATGGTAGTGGTGGTTATCTACGCGGTTTCTTAGAGTCCGATCCTGACTCAGCTTTGGATTATCCAAATGATACAAAATTCCAATATAATTCGTTAAGATCTGATTTTTATGATGATGGTATTGACTGGGAATTCAAGAAATATTTTATCCAAATTCCTGACACATTTATTAAATGGAAACGCGACGGTGCGAAAAACATTCGTTTCAGAGTACGTGTATATGCCGATGATCATCGTATAAGTCCAATGCCTCCAACCGAGGTGGACGATAACGATAACTTCTACATTGATAATATTAATATTCTATTCCCAGAGGAAGTAACTGATGTTGAAATGAGTTCAGTTAGACTACAATGGCCTTATACCATAGTACCTCCTAGCCAGGCTACAAGTATTCCGATTATTTGTAAAATTGCAAACTCAACAAGTAAATCGGCTCCAACAATCTCAGTAAAAGTAAAAGTATTTAAAGACGGTGACTTTAACGTTGAAAAAGGAAAAGAAATTAAAGGACGTAAACCTATTTATTGTCGTACAGAAAACGTTCCGAACTTGAAAGCAGGTCAAGAAATTGAAGTCTTTATGCCGGGCTGGAATGTAAGAAGACATCAAACAACTTCTAAACAAAAATACACATTAGTTGCTTATTCAATAGCACCTTACGAAGATATGATAAAAACTAATGATACTACTTACTATCCGGTTGAAATAGATTTAGGTCCTTATTATGCTTATGAACCGGTATTAGCAAATCCTTTAAACAATGCTGTGTTTGGTTTGAATACACCTGGAAATACTAAATCATCAGGTATACAAAATGAAGATAGAGAGGGACCTGGTATTACAAGAGAACCTTATGCCGGAAAAATAGCATCGAAATTTAAAGTATTCAATACTGATACAATTACAGGTTTCCACGCTTTATTAGGATCATTCAACGCATCACCTGATTATATAGAATTCTGCTTGTACAAAGGTGACGATAAAGCACCAAGCGGTGACAAAGTTGAGGGATCATATATGATAGCTCGTCGCGGTCAAGTCAATAATAGTTTCTACTTTAATCAATATGTTGGTTATAGATTAGATAAACCAATCGAATTAGCTTCAGGTACATATTGGGTATCTATTACACAACTTGGATTAGATCCGCTATGCTTAGGCGCATCTGCTTCAAGAACACGTATGAAAGTTATGAATTACTATGTATCTCCTGAAACTGGTGCTTTAGGCGAAAAAGGATATAACTTATACATTGATAAAAATATGCGTATTTTCCAAAATGAACGTTGGACAAATGATAATTACTTCGCATATTTGAATTCATTACCAAAAGATGAAAAAGGCAAGTGGGTTCCATTTACTCCACTACCAGGTAATATTGCTTATCCGGTAACTGACCACGGTGGTAGAACTCAAGCTTGGATGCAAGCTACAAACACTTACTTTAATGCATCTTGGATACCTATGCTTCACCCACTATTCACATCTGTGTCTTCTATGACATCCGGTACAGAAAAGAGTTTGTACGAAGAATGTCCTGATGATACTCCAGTTGAATTACTTGGCTTTACCGGTTCCGTTAAAGCAGCAGGTATTGAATTACTATGGGAAACAGCTTCCGAAACCAATAACTCAGGATTCGAAGTTCAACGGAAATTGACCAACGAACAAGAATGGAATCAAGTAGCATTCGTAGGTGGCGCTGGTACAGCTGTAACAAACAAATACTATTCATTCTTAGACAAAAAAGTAAAAACTGGTGAAACTTATTCATACCGCTTGCGTCAAATTGACAATGACGGTACAGTATCTTGCTCATCATCAAATACAATTACTATTACTTACGATTTAATTGGTAACTTAGAGTTATTCCAAAATACTCCTAACCCATTCAATAGTGAAACTACATTATCTTATTACTTACCAATTGATACAGATATCAAATTAGATATCATTGATATCTACGGTAAAGTTGTTAAGGTTCTTGCTAATGGTACTGTTAAAGCAGGTAAGACTATTGTGAATTGGGATGGTCGCGACAGTGAAGGTTCTTTGGTTCCTTCCGGTACATATATCTATCGTATATTAGCCGGTAAAGAAAGCAAAACACAAAAAATGACTATCGTTAGATAATCAGCATTATTTATGGTCTGCTCCTTCGGGAGCAGGCTATAAATTATTTTTCAAAAGCTTTGCACAGCAGAATTTTCGAAAGATAATTTAAAATTATAATGAAAACAATTTATATATATATGTATGTTTAATTTTTTGGGATAATGTTTTATATGAAACGTTTATTTTTACTACCGGTATTACTGCTATGCTTAACTATGGTTTTGCAAGCTGGTAATGACAAAGGGAACGATCTTCAAAAAAAGAGCGAGCTCAAAGAACCTTTTGGTTATATACCAAGCAGTTCTAGTTTCCCAATGCCATTCTCCGAATTAACTCAACCGACGACATCGCCTCAGATATCGACCGGTTATTACTTCTATGATACGGAACAAAATCCTTTGGATTCAAAGAAAATTCAAGATATTTGGACTCCAAAAGTTAAAACGGTTCCAGACACAACAAATGAACCGTCTTTATGGAAACGTATTGTACCAGGTCCAAGAATTGTTCCTAAAGTATTTTGGGAAGGCAATCCTTACGGTAAATATTTTTTCCGCAATCCAGCAGATATGCTTAAAGATATCTTTGACCCTAAATCGGGTGCAATTGACACACTTAAAAACGCGATAGCAGGTCCTATGCCTATCGGTATAAAAGGTGGCTTCTACTTTAACGGTCTTCGTTATGATTCATTCTATGTATCAACTAATGGTGTCATTGGTTTAACAAATAGAAGATATATCTATGATGAAAATGGAACCCGTGTTGTACCATCCGGTGGAACAAATTGTTATGATGTATTTAGTATGGATTGGTTCTGCGGCGGTGCACGTACCCGTAGTGGAAGCGGCCTAACTGACCAATCTTATGATGATTTCGGTTACACTTCAGCAATTTTAGGTCGTAATCCTGATGTTTATTATGATACACCTGCGAGTGATCCATTCTTTAATCCAACAGCAGGTCTTCGTAGCAATGGTATATCAGATTTATCATCGTTGAGCCCTTGGAGCACAAAGAACTGTAAACCTGCTATAATTGCTCCTTTCTGGGGTAGTATCAGTTTATCGCAATATAATAAAGACTTCCACTCAAAAGAAGATTATGGTAAAGTTTACTTTAAGACTTCTCTTAATGGCGATATGTTAATTATTGCTTATTACAATGCTACATTCCGTGGAACAGCAAAGGACGTTCCATCCGGATCTTATACTTTTGCTACAGATGCAAGATCAAGCAATATGATAGGTTATGTTGAATGGGATGCTAAAGTTGTTTTAGATAAACGAGATAGTAGTGTTACATTTAATTACTCAAGATTATCGGGCACTTCACCTAATCAATACTCTTGTGGAGATTTACTTCGTGCAAATACAACCGCCGGTGTGCTAGGTTGGGCTCGTCATATTAATTATAATACAAAAAATATTGCTCAACAAGTGCAACCTAATGCGTATAGCTATCCTTGGTCACAAGAATATATGCAATACACTCATTATTTTTCGAATAATCAAAATATTAATAACAAATATCCGAAAAACGGAACGACTGTTAAGTTCAAACAGTGGAAAAATACACTGCGCGCTTTAAACATCGTTTACCGTATTAGAGACTCGAAACAAAAAGGTCCTGATTACTCTTACGACTTCTTACCAGAGCCAGTAAAAGCTCCGGATTATGAAATTCTGGCAGGGGAATCACTAATTGGTGCTATTCAACCTATTGGTGTTATTCAAAACCTGACTAATGATATTCAAGGTCCTAATGGTGTAAACTTTGTACCTCAGGATTTAGAATTTAAAGCATTATTTATGATTACAAATATTATTACTAATAGAATTGTATATTCACGCGATATACCTGTAAGTAAATTATGTTTGGAATTAGACGGTGATTGGACAAAATGTGCAAACGATTTAGTAACACGCGTTCGTTTGGTAAAATCAATTGCAGCAGATGCTATAACGAATTATAAAGTTGCAACAAAATATACCGGAGCAGAAATAAAAGCCAGTGGTATCACAGGTATCCCTCCGTATAAATTTGTTGAAGTTACATATCCGGCTTTTGAGCCAAACGAATATATTGACAACCAAATCGGTCGTATGCACTGTAAATTGATTGCTAGACCAGTAAGTATATCCGGTCAACCTACAGGCGATAAATGGCCTTTTGACGATACTTTGAGTATTCGTTTATTCGTTATCAGACGTTTAACTTCTTTTAACGATGACATTTCAGAGTTTAACGTTGAATCAAATACTGGTTATGCAATTCCTTCAGTATTGAAATGGGTAACTATCGATGCTTATGCAGTAGATGGCGACGTTGTTTCAATGCATCCACTACCTCCAAGAGGCGAATTTAAACGTACTATCCCTGGTGAAGAAACCAAGGTGCCGGCTAATGCACAAGGTTTGTTGTCTCCTGTGATCTTATTGAATCGTACATTGAAGGTACCCGGACAAGATCTTGAATCGGAACCTTTGACAAACAAATACAAAACAGAATTTGCCGACAATGTTGTATTGGGTGGCGATGAAGTCCGTTCATTCCCTATTGATTTAAGAGACAGATACGACGCTGTTTTATCCTTCTCATTACAAAGAGGTTTGAGATTGAACCAAGGTTACAATCAAGATTACTATCGTGGTTGGGGTGATAAAAACTTACAAGGACCGGAAAGCAAGATGTTTTACAATACCTCGCCGTTTAATCCCGCACGGATACCGGGTAATGGTGGAAGTGCCGATATACTTTGTTTGGAATTTGCTAAACCATCACCTGACGGATTGAATGGAATTTGTAATATTCCTGAAGCGGATTGGAGATATTTACCACAAAGAAGAGGAAGTAAAACAAAAGCCTCAACGAATATGCCAGTATTGACTTTATACGGCGGTGGTGGATATTTACGCGGATTCTTGAAAGAAGATCCTGACTCAGTATTATCTTATCCTGATACCGGAAAATTCTATTTCAACGCTCTCGATGAAACAGACTACTACGGTTACTTCTTATTTGATGAAGGTTTGGACTGGGAATACAAAAAATTCGCCGTTCAAATACCTGATACATTTATACGTTCAGCTAAAGAAGGTGCTAAAAACTTCCGTTTCCGTTTCAAAGTATTAGCTAAAAATCATACACAAACACCTTTTGTTCCAGATGACTATGATGATTTCTTAGTTGACAACGTGAACATATTGTTCAAAGATACTTTATCGGATCTTGAATGCGGTTCTGTGAGAGTTGACTGGCCTTATACTTTAGTACCAGCATCGCAGGCAACTAATGTTCCTGTTATGGTAAAGATTGCAAACAATACAGTAATTTCGTCTAAATCCTTTGGTGTAAAAGTTAGAATTTACAGAGATGGTGATTTTGATAAGGCTAATCTAAGGTCATTTGAAAAAGACGGTGCGCGAATCAAACCTCTATATTGTCGTGTCGAAAACATTCCAAATTTACAGCCTGGTACTGAAATCGAGGTTCAAATGCCTGCTTGGAATGCTAGGAAATCACAAATTGATCCATTAGGAAAATATGTAATCGTCGCGAATGTAGTGCAAGAAGGATTGGACTTGTTACCAAATAATGATACAACCTTCTTTGATGCCGAATTAAGATTCGGTGATGCTTATGCTTATGATCCAGTTGACGAACCTACAAATGATGTTGACAAAGAAGTTCTTATCCCTGGACGCGGTTTGAACCTACCCGGTGCAAGTTATGAAGCTGGAGCAGGTCCTTCTTGGCCTCCTTTAACTGATGAACATCGTGTTGGTGCCGGTATCATTACTAATAGTTGGTCTGGCCGTATGGCAACAAGATTTACTCTAGCAAATACAGATACAATTAAAGGCTTCCAAGTTTACTTTACTTCATTGAACGCATCTCCAGATTACATCGAATTTGCAGTTATCCGTGGTAACAACCAATTACCTACTGAAAAAATCATTGCGGCAACTAAGATGTATGCTCAGCGTGGCGATGTTGGTAATGGTAAACGTGTATTCAACAAATATATAACATACAAATTAGAAACACCTGTAGAATTACCAGCTGACGTCTATTGGGTTGCAATTACTCAAATGGCTACTGATGGTATGAACCTTGGTGGGTCTCGTGCGAGAAGTGCTCTTAAAGTATCCAACTTCTTCCAACATCCAATTACAAATCAATGGGCAGTAGGTGGTTCATCACTTTATTTAGACAAGAACTTCCGTCTTAAAAAAGGTGACCGCTATGTTAACCAAAACTTCTTTGCTTACGTAAACGCATATCCTAGTGATTCTTGGAATCAATTTACCCCTACAACAGGTATTTTAGCTTATGCTCATACTGATCACCAAGGTAAATCATTGGTCGATAATACAACAAACACTTATGTAAACGGAACTTGGATTCCTATGTTACGTCCATTCTTCGGTGAAAGAATTTATGGTACTGATAAAGACGCTTTTGAAGAATGTCCTGATGATACTCCAGTTGAATTACTTGGCTTTACCGGTTCCGTTAAAGCAGCAGGTATTGAATTACTATGGGAAACAGCTTCCGAAACCAATAACTCAGGATTCGAAGTTCAACGCAAATTGACCAACGAACAAGAATGGCAACAAATTGCATTCGTTAACGGTGCAGGAACTGTTGTAACAAACAAATATTATTCATACTTAGACAAAAACGTAACTAATGGTCAAACTTATTCATACCGCCTACGTCAAATTGACAACGACGGTACTGTTAGCTGTAAAGCTACAGATATAGTAACCGTTACTTACGACAATATTGGTGATTTGACATTATATCAAAACACACCAAATCCATTTAATGCATTAACAGATATTTCATTCAATCTTCCTTCTTCAGCTCTTGCTAAATTAGAAATAGTTGATATATTGGGTAATACAGTAAAAGTATTGAATAACTCTACTTTAAACGCCGGTAAACATTTCTTCCGTTGGGATTCGAAAGATGAATTCGGTAACGATGTAAATAACGGTACTTACATTTATCGCTTAGTTGTTGCTGATCAAGTAAGAACAGCTAAAATGACATTAGTTAAATAATTTCATTCTCTTAATAATAAGCCTGTTGCTACTATAGTGACAGGCTTATTTTTTAATATGGAGTAAACAATATGTATAATACAATTTTCGGCAAAATAATAAATAAAGAAATACCTGCAGAAATCGTTTACGAAGACGATTTTGTTTTGGCATTTAACGATATTGCTCCTCAAGCACCTGTTCATATAATAATCATACCCAAAAAAGAAATTCCAACTATTAATGATATCACAATTGACGATACAATATATTTATCTAAAATGGTGTTAGCCGTAAAATTAATAGCAAAAGAAAAGGGAATAGATGAATCCGGCTATAGAGTTTTGATGAATTGCAATGAACACGGACAACAAACAGTATTCCATATTCATTTGCATTTATTGGGCGGAAGACAAATGAACTGGCCTCCCGGTTGAGATCAAGAATAGTTTATAATTAAACTCTATCGAATCATTTTCACAATTAATTCGTAATCGTAATATGTTACTAATATTTTGTCATCTACTTAATTAAAAATTTAGGTAAAAATCTATGAAAAAAAATCTCTTTCTAATAATTCTCGTTATTCTATGTACACCCGTTCTCAAATCAGAAAACATTAGCCTTCCGATAAATAACTTGCTTTATTCCGGCACAGTAAAATACTCAACACCCATTCTTTTGGATTCATTTGATATCAATAAAAACAAATACTCAGAAGATGAGTTGCTGAAACAAAACAGCTTTGATTATAAAAAGATCAATCCAAAGGAAGGTGATACATTATTCCTAACTAACGCGAAATACTATTGGAGCAAGGGAAGCCTTGATAAAAAAGGCTGGTTTGTTATTGATAATAAAAGTACCACACCGGGTTATAGTTATTTTGTTGCTTACCTTAATATTAAAGAATTTGCGGAAGTAAATCTCGAAATTGAAACTTATAATGATATGTTTATTGATATTCAAGGTAAAAAGAATGAGTCAATAAAATCGAAAAAGGATGCCTCGGAGTCCAAAAAAATCAATCTAAAATTGGAACCCGCTTTGTATAAGATTACTTTTAAAGTTTTATCAAAAAACTCTAGTCCCATCAAATTTAAAGCATCCTTAAGTTATGACAAGAAATTTCAAGATTTGGTAACATTCCAAGAATCATATTACCGAGGCTTAAACATTAAAGACCTGTTTTCCGGTGAGACAGTGAACGGTATAAATTTGTCCCCAACCGGTGATTATGCTTTAATAACAATGACTAGGCAACTTGGTGAAGGCAAATCTGAATCTTGGGCTGAATATTGGAATTTGTTAAGTGATTACAGCATTCCTTTTACACCAAATAAAGACGCGTCGAATTATGCGTGGGGGAAAGATGATTTTGAAGTATATTATACTACTACGAAAGATTCCGAAACCTCAATATGGCAATACGATTTCAAATTGGGCAAGAATAAACTTGTAAACGAGGGAATTAAGGATTTTGCTTTTTTTAGTTTATCACCAACAAACGATTTTATTGTTTATGGTGTAAATGATGAATTAAAAGATGATAAGAACGTCTTGAAGAAGATAGAAGGTATGGAAGACAGACAAAAAGAGTTTCGTAAGCGTTCACAATTGCACCTATTAGATTTGAAATCTAAAACTTCTGAAAGATTGACTTACGGTAAGCAATCTGTTCAACTCTTTGATATAAGTTCTGACGGCAAGGAATTGCTTTGTGGAATCAGCGAACCGAATTACACGAAAGAGCCTTTTTCGAAACATTCAGTTTTTATTATTGATTTAAGCACAAGACAACTAAATTACCTTTGGAAGGACAATTCTTATGCGATTGATGTTCAGTTTTCACCCGATAACACTCAGTTATTATGCACGGGTGGACCTGAATCTTTTGGGGAAACAGGAGTAAACGTAAATGATAGTGTTCTTGCAAACAACTACGATACACAAGCATATATTTACACAATCAAGGGAAGAGGAGTACAAGCGGTTACAAAAGATTTTAATCCGACAATAGCCGCGGCTTATTGGAATAAATACGACAATTTGATATATTTTCTTGTTCAAGAGGGAACCTATAAGAAGCTTTATAAGTATAATCCTGTTTTGAAAAAATACGATAACTATCCGATTAAAGAAGATGTTATTTTGAGCCTATCGCTTTCCAAAAAAAGTTCCGGTGCTGTAGTTTTAGCACAAAGCTCCCAGAATAACACAAGAGCATATAAGCTTAACCTTCAAACAAAGAATTTTATTATGTTTTTAGCTCCATTCGATAAATATATGAAAGATATAAAATTCGGAAAAATCGAAGAATTCGACATCCTAAATTCAAAAGGCGATACTATTCAAGGTCGTATTCATTATCCTGCCGATTTCAATTCTACACAAAAGTATCCTGTAATCGTTTATTATTATGGTGGAACAACACCGGTTGGAAGGAATTTCGACGGACGCTACCCGTTCGATATCTATACAGCAAACGGTTATATTGTCTATTGTTTACAGCCATCAGGGACAATCGGTTATGGGCAGAATTTCTCCGCTCAACACGTAAATAATTGGGGAAAAACAACCGCAGACGAAATAATAAAGGGTACAAAGGAAATGCTTGCGGCACATCCATTCTGTCAACCGGATAAGGTTGGTTGTATGGGAGCTTCTTACGGTGGTTTTATGACGATGTATTTAACAACAAAAACCGATATATTCGCTTGTGCTATTTCTCACGCGGGAATAAGTTCAATATCTAGTTATTGGGGTGAAGGTTATTGGGGTTATCTATACAGTACCGAAGCCACTAAGAACAGCTATCCTTGGAATAACCCAAAATTATATACCGAGCAGTCACCTCTATTTAATGCCGATAAAGTTAAAACACCAATTTTACTTCTACACGGTGATAGAGATACAAATGTTCCAAACGGCGAGAGTATTCAATTTTATACAGCGTTAAAAATATTGGGAAAAGATGCGGAATTAGTTTTAATCGAGGATACTGACCACTTTGTCCAAAAATACGAACAAAGGATAAAATGGAACAATTCCATTTTGTCATATTTTGATAAATATCTGAAAGGACGTCCGGATTGGTGGAATGATTTGTATCCGCCAAAGGGATTATAAAAAGACTTAAACCTTCCGAAGGTTTGGGACCTGCGGAAGGTTGTAATGGTTTATATTTTCACAAACTTCGCCGTTTCCCCACCGACTTTCACAAAATACATACCTTTTGGTAAATCGGAGATGTTGATTTGTAGAGACGTTGAATGCAACGTCTCTACGGACATAACTCTTTCGCCGAGTGTGTTGTAAATGAACACCTCATCATCCCCACGCTTAAGCGTGGGGTTGATGACTCCCAGCGTTATCGTTATGAAATCACCAGCGGGATTAGGAAACAATTCCAATTTATCAGGTGTGATATTAATTGCTGAGGTAATTCTATCATCCTTAATAAATAATTTATCAGGAGTTAATAAAAGTGATTTGTGTTCATTTAAAAAAGCAATGTCCCTAACACCATCAAGAGAATATTCAAATTCTTCCTTCATCCAAGATAAACCTCCATTCTCTGTAAATAAAATATTAGTGAAATCGGCTACAATATAACCACTTGCACTATCTCTGAAATTAATACTAGAACTTAAACCCAACTGTAAGGTTGTATCAATAAATTCCCAATTATTCCCATAATCGTATGATTTATATATACTCCCATAGGTTTTACGTAATGTGGTATCTTGGATTGTTATAAAAGATAATAGTTTTTTCGAATTAGTGTCAAAGTATATTTTATTTGTTAAATTCACTAAATTCGATTTCTTATCTATTTTATATTCCTCCCAAGTTGCACCTTTATTAGTTGATTTGAAAGTAAAATGAAAACTGCTCCATATACCCTCTGATGTTTGAAATTTTATTTTTGCTGTTACTAAATATAAAGAATCTCTAATTATATAGGCACTTATCAGTGACTCTTTGTTTTTGGTAACAATTGGTAAATTTATATTTTTCCAGCTCAAACCTAAATCTTCGCTAATATGAAGCGAACTGTCCGTATTGCAGTAGTATAACTCTTTATTTATCCGTTTTATAGCCCTAACATCAACCCTTTTTGATTTTAAATTAATTCGTTGCCAAGTACTGCCACCATCTGTTGTTCGAAGAATACTGTCTCCACTGCAACCTATTAATAATACATCATAATCCTTTTCCTTGAAGTATGAAATACTTTTAACATTAAATCTGCCGTTTTTGGTTACCGCATTCTTGAAAGCAACTGAATCCGGAAGAATATTAACCCAAGTCTTACCACAGTCCTCAGTATATTCGCACCTTGAGCGAATTTGAGATTTCCCAATTACATAAAATGAATTTGTATCTTTAACAGCAATATTGTAATAATCCCAACCTACGAATTCATTATTGAATTTCCAATAACCACAATTTGCATCGAACCAGGAAAATATTGTTATGATTATTAATAAAATTATTTTTCGCATATTTTTACCTGATTATTATTTTCGAAAATGTTTCTTCATTATTCACTTCGATTCCCACAAAATATACACCAGAATTTATATCATTCGGCAAATCACAAAAAATAGTTTCCGCTGATGTTTGATATTTTAAATCTCTTATAAACAGGCCTGTTACTGAATAAAGCCGCACCTCTTTAATGTTTACAATTTCCCTTGAAAACGATATTGTAAATTGGCTGTTTTTTGCTAATGGATTCGGATATATTTGAAAAGCATCTGATTTTAATATCTTACGTTCGGTTATATAGGAATACTCATTTTCAATAAATAAACCACT
Source organism: Kapaibacterium sp. (SeqCode) (assembly GCA_038206725.1). Taxonomy (GTDB): domain Bacteria; phylum Bacteroidota; class Ignavibacteria; order Kapaibacteriales; family UBA2268; genus JBAXXL01. Next base: position 59,891 of record JBBRAO010000005.1, on the reverse strand, counting down.
TTTTGTAAGCAGATAAAAACAGTTATCAAAAAAGGCAAATGATTTTATAGGATTATAAAGAGAATCATCATCCGGTAGAATTTCTTTTTTCCAATTTATACCGCCATCAACAGTTTTTAATAATGAATCAGATTCAACCTCACCAGTCAAATTATAAAGATATCCTATTTTGCAGGTACCAAACACAATAACAGGATTACCAAATATCTTGTTAGAATAAACATTGCTCCATATTTTTCCGCTGTCGTTAGTTGTATATAAATGGATTTGATCATTGTTTAGGTAATAGGAATATCCTTCCTTTGGATTAGTAAAATAAACCGAATTCAATTCAAAGTTCTGCGGGTACCTATTATAAACACTATTAACAATTCTACCAAACTCAAAATTCTTTTCTCCGTCATTTGAAATAAAGTATTGTAAGTTATTATCAAAGTATGTATAATATAATGAATTAATTTTAAGTTCTTCTGGAGTAGGTAAAGTACCAATGATTTTTAAAGTACTGTCAATTAAATAACATTTTGCGGGTTGACTACTTTTAATGATATTAGCCCAAAGACCTATTTTTTTCTCTTTATTAAATCTCAAATATGTTGACCCGGTAGGAAATGGTTTATACAAATTCTAAGTTATACCTCTATCCGTTGATAAAAAGATTTTTTTATTTCCAGTGGTGCCAAATATATTAGTACCTATGTATTCCAATTGTATAAGCCTATCAAAAGGACTAAAATTTTTAGCAACCATTATACTATCAAAACTGTATGTTGACCAATTATTTCCAAAATCACTTGTTACTTTAATAAATGTCTTAGTAGCTGATAAATCGGTTTGTAATTGATAAATAGCTCCATACTGCGGGGATGACCAATCCATATAAACGTTACTTCTATCACTCTGCTGATTTTTGTCCAATAATTTCCATTCTGTATGTAAAAACTGCGAACATAATATAACGCTTACTATAAATAAATTCAAAAATTTCATAAACTTATCCTTATTATAAAGAGGTGGCATATATAGAATATACCACCTTGTTGATTAAATTATCTTTCGATTATTATTTTTTCAGAAGCAACAAGGTTGCCGTCCAAAATTAGTATTAATGTGTATATTCCGTTTGTAATATTTTTTGAATCTAAAGTACAATTAAATATGCCAGGATTAATAATACTTGTAAATTCAGATTGAGTATTACCTAATAAATCAATAATTTTTATTACCAAACTACCTTTTTCGTTTGTATTAAATTTAATCTCTATTTTATCTTTTGCTGGATTTGGTTGTATCGAAAGATCAACTAATTCAGAAGGCAACGATATCTTTGGTGGTGGAGTTGGATCAACATATAATGGTCCTTCGTATCTGGTATAACTATTCATTGGGGTGTATGTTGAACCAACAATAACCACTCCATCAATTAAGAAATTTCCACACCAAGAAGTACAAGGTGATGTACACGCATCAAAAGAAATTGATTTAATTAGATTCACACCAATTAGATCTGCCCATGCACTACTTGTGTTATTCGAACTTTGTTGAAAAGTTGCATTATATTGATTTATATAATCTTCGGTTTCAGTGCAAGGAACCCAACGATAGTATTTTGTTAATCCTTTTATATAATAGTGTTTTCTTATACAAGGCGATACAGTCTTGATGTTTATTGCTAAATTAAACACTTCATTAAGCTGTCTCGTAGGTTTAAATAGAGCATCTTCTGTTTCCATTAATGCTTTTATTACCGCGGCATACATTGACAATTCACAGGGACAATTTTCAGCGATATCCACATCATAAACTTCAATATCTCCGGATTGGAAAACGCCATTAGTTACATTTCTTTTTACACGGTAACGAACATGTACTTCGCACGATTGTATAGGATTAGTTCCTGGGCAATCCATATACAAACCGTAATCCATAAAATCTGACCATTGATTATCTAATGGTGGATAATCAGCTTTGGCGCTAGTAGAGATTACTGTAATCAAAAGTGCCACTAAAATTAAAATATTCTTCAGTATTTTGTCTTTTATTTATTAAATAAATTATTATTTTTAAATACTACATGCAAACATCTTTTATTTTTTCTAAACAAAGGTTCTTCCAAATAATATTTTCAATTAGGGTGGGATGAATGCGTAGCACAAATGTTTGTAAAAATATGTTATCGTTAGGCACCAATAGCAACAATAGTGGCATCCGCACCGCAAAGCTAAGCAGGATGCAGGATGCAGGATGCAAAAAGACGCCCTTTAGTTAATTTATTGTAGAAAACCAAGTATAAGTTTTGAACAATACCCAATATTTGCAATAATAATTTTCGGTATTTTTCTCTTGGTGGCAAGAGTTTCTTCCTGTCGCGATGTAAAATTCTTATGTATTTAGAAAAATTCATTTCACTTTTTTCAAATTTGTACATATCACATTAGTATAGACAACTGAGAAGTCCATTTCTTTCTCTCGTGATGAAAAATAATTGAAAATAATTGAAAATAACTTTTATGAATTCATTTAGTCATTGATATTATTAATACTTGGCAAACAATTAATTATTTGTCATAATTCTTTTTTATGTGCTAATAAATCCATTTTTGAGCAGTTTTTGTACTTTGCCTATACATTATGTAAACTAAATTTTAGGGAATGATTCTATTAGTTATTGGGTCTTTTAAGCGCCATTATCCACGACTTAAAAGCCGTGGTAACTGAAAATGGATTCTACGCATACTTGGAGTATCGCCATAAAGTAATACGATAAAAAGACTTAAACCTTCCGAAGGTTTCAAACCTTCGGAAGGTTATAATGGTTTATAATTTAATTAACTTACCAACATTATCCCCAACTTTTATAAAATACATTCGTCGTGGCAAACTCTCTATATTTATCCGATTATTTCGAGTCATCGGATGAGTTTTTTTGTGCGCTAATTTACCATCACTTTTATTGTTCGCGATTCAGTTCCGTGCTTAATAACAATCAAATAAACTCCTGTTTCAATACCGGCGCAATTCCAAATTAAATAACCATTATATGACGATAGTTTATCGAAGCTGATTTTACTTCTATCGCTTACTTCCGCGCCATAGATATTGTAAATACCAATTTCATCAGTTTCTATATCGGTGCTCATATTCCAATAAACCAACGATTTTACCTCTTTTGTAGCGGGATTAGGAAATGGTGGAAAGGTGTAAAGATAATTTTGCTTACAAATCAAATTTTCTTCGACACCGGTTATACCAAAGTCCGATAGTTTCACACGAAATAAGCCACCATTATATGTTCCGGCAAATAAATATTTATCTGTTACGTGCAATGAAAAAACATTTATATTTGACAAACCGTCATTTACCTCAATCCACGAAGTACCGACATCTTTTGAAAGAAATACTCCGTTATTAGTACCGGCAAATAAATATCCGTCACCAATCGCTAAAGACGATACCGATGATTCATATAACTTTATTAAACTCAAAATTGGTGTCCAACTGGCACCATTATCTCTAGAAACTCTGAATCCGCCACCCTTATTCCCACCAAGGAAAATGTTATTATCCTTGACAACAATATCTGTTACACGTGGTGAACTATATGGATCATAGTATTCTACCCAATTATTACCTTGATCGCTCGAGTAAAATAAACCACCTTGGGTTCCGACATAAATTCCATTAATGTCATTATACATTACATTTATTGTTTTGTTAGTTAAACCTTTGTTCTTTTCCTCCCATGTTTCTCCTTTATCAAAAGAAGAATATACACCACTATATGTTCCCACATAAATAATATCATCTCTACAAACAATTGATAATACTTGATTACTTATACTGCTATTATTTGGCATCCAGCTCTTTACCCAAGTGTCGCCTTCATTTGATGATTGATATATGCCGTCCCCATCAGTTCCTGCGTACAATACATCATTATCCTTTATTATTCGAGAAATCCTCATTGGAAGATCTGGTAGTAAACCCGTGTTTTTCTCTATCCAGCTATCTCCCGTGTCGGTAGAAAGAAATATGCCATTTCTATAAGATGCTGTGTAAATGTTCGCATTACCGGTAACTATTGAAAAGATTAATGAATTTGTCAGACCTTTGTCTTTTCTTGTCCAGCTAATACCATTGTTTTGCGTGATATATATACTTCCTTCCGTTCCAACAAAAATATTTTCACCTAAACTTGTTATAGTTTTTACTCTTTGTGGTGTTGTTTTTTCACTATCCTTTATCCAATTATCACCATCATCTGTTGAATGTATTAATTCGTCTCCGAATATAATAAATAAGTCATTATTATTGAATAAAATATCATAAACAGGCGAATAAAAAGAACCTCCGTTATTAATCTTTGAAACCCAATTATCGCCATTATCTACCGAAATATATAAAGCTTGATAAGTTCCTAAATAAATTTTTCCATTATTTATAGCTATTGAAGATACCCCAATATCGCCTAAGCGACCTGAATTTTTCTTTTCCCAAGTTTCACCATTATCTATGGAACGAAATAAACCTTCTTGAGAAAGCCCAGCATAAATAGTCCCACCCGTAAATAAAATGGATGTAACAACACCTGCTGTAGAGTTTGTTATCGTTTTTTTGCTCCAATTATCCCCATTGTTTGTTGAAATGTAAAAGCCATTTTTTTTTGTTCCCACAAACATATCATTTCCTTGAATTGCGAATGTAGTGATTGTTAAATTTTCTAATCCAGAATTTTTTGTAATCCAACTATCTCCGTCGTCTCTGGAATAATAAATACCTCCGTCTAAAGTACCTATATATATATTACTATCTTTTATAAGAATTTTATTGATATCATAATGTTCCAATCCGGAATTTTTTGCTGACCAATTCTCTCCTTTGTCTATCGAAACATAGACACCATTATTTGTACCGGCAACAACCAAATTTTCATTCATTTCTATACAATTGACCCACGCACCGTATAATCCATTGTTGCAAGGTTCCCACTGGGAATTGGCTGTTTGTAATACTACAAACAAAAGAAATAATTTAATTAATTTTTTCATTTTATACCTATTTATTATCCTCCGTTGTATTCACAACGGAGGTATTATTAGAAATATTATATTTTATTAATAGTACTCACACGGTGTTATTACACCAAAACAAGTACTCGATTCCCAAACAACTATTGGATCGGCAGGTTCTTCTCCTGGTGGGCACATTCCATTTCCTTCATAATAATGGCTAAGAACATTAGCAACAATTTTTTCTTCGATCGGATCCCAACAATATTCGTAAATTATAACGCATTTGGTTGTATCAGATGGGCATCCAGCGTATTTTATTGTACTATCCGGCATCATAGTTTTTTGCAAACAGGTTGGAGTTTTGAAAGTGTGTAATTCCAAAAAAGGAGTTCCACAAGGAGGAGGTTGAAATGGTGGACATCCTAAAACAATTTGAAAAAATTCATATGTTTTAATTTGATTGTTAATTTCGGCTAATACTTCGTCTGTTGTCATATTGTTGTCGCATTCAGGTATAGTAGGTAATTTTCTAAATGATTTTAATATTACATTCGCATTATGTTCGACTAAGATTCTGCAGGTATAACATAATTCGACTGCATAATTGCAACCACCTATATTCATTGATTTTTGTGTATAAGTATACCCTTCTGGGCATTGTGCCTTAGTTTCATTCTTCATAATTATTAAACAGAATAAAACTACGAATAGGACTAATATCTTTTTCAAAATTTTTCTCTCTAAATTGATTAATTATCATTTATTTTTGTATTGCAAATATTAAAAATATTGTTGTGCGGTATTTTGTAGTTTTCCTAAGATTCTTCTTCATTAGGGCGGAATAAAAACATAGCACAAATGTCTGAAGAAGATTGTGGTAGTTAGGCACCAGTTGCAATGATAACCGCAACCGCACAGTAAAGCTATGCAGGATGCAAGATGCAGGATGCAAGATGCAGGATGCAGGATGCAGGATGCAGGATGCAGGATGCAGGATGCAGGATGCAGGATGCAAAAGGACGCCCTTTAGTTAATTTATTGTAGAAAAACAAAATATAGTTTTCAACAATATCCGATATTTGCAATAATTTTTTTACACATTTCTCACCTTGTGGCAGTTGTTTCTTTCTGTTGCAAAAATAAATTCTTAATATTTTTTTAGAACATTTCATTTCACTTTTTTAAAATTTGTACATTCAATAATATATCGACAACTGAGAAGTCCATTTATTTCTCTAAGGTTGAAAAATAATTGAAAATAATTGAAAATAACTTTTATGAATTCATTTAGTCATTGATATTATTAATGCTTGGCAAACAATTAATTATTTGTCATAATTCTTTTTTATGTGCTAATAAATCCATTTTTGAGCAGTTTTTGTACTTTGCCTATACATTATGTAAACTAAATTTTAGGGAATGATTCTATTGGTTATTGGGTTTTTTAAGCGCCATTATCCACGACTTAAAAGCCGTGGTAACTGAAAGTGGATTCTACGCATACTTGGAGTATCGCCATAAAATGATACGATAAAAAGACTTAAACCTTCCGAAGGTTTCAAACCTTCGGAAGGTTGTAACTTATTACTCCCCAACAAACTCATCCGAATAATACGCCTCCACTATTGGTCTCATATTGTAATTAAACGCCATAGACTCACTATATGCCCCTGCGGAACGAATAGCTATCAGGTCGCCACGCTTTGTTTCGGACAGTTCAACAGCTTTGCCAAAAATGTCACTCGATTCGCAAATTGGCCCGACAACGTCATATTCGCTTACTGTACCTGTCGAAGTCAGGTTTTCCATTTTATGACGAACTTGGTAAAGTGCCGGACGGATAAGCTCTGTCATACCGGCATCCAAAATCGCAAAATTAGTTTTAATTCCATTTTTAATATAGAGTACCTTCGAAATCAAATATCCGCATTGGGCTATTATAGCACGCCCCAATTCAAAATGTAGTTTTTGGTTCGGACGCAATTCCAAAAATTTCTCAAATACCGAAAAATATGACCAAAAATCAGGAATACTATTGAAATCTGGATTATCGTAATCTATTCCCAACCCGCCGCCAACGTTTATATGCTCCAAGTTATAATTGTACTGCTCCAAAACCGGCAGTAATTCATTAATACGGATACACAAACCCTTGAACGCCTCCATATTCGTAATCTGCGAACCTATATGAAAATGCAGTCCTATCAACTCCATATTTGAATAATTTCTCAAATCAACGAGTATATTTTTCATTTGATTAATACTTATCCCGAATTTGTTTTCATCCAAACCTGTGGTGATGTATTTATGAGTATAAGCCGAAACGTTGGGATTAATCCGAAGGGCAATCCGCGCGGTTTTGTTCATACTTCCAGCGATGGAATTGATGTTTTCTATTTCCGCGATTGATTCGCAATTAAAGCAGAAAATATCATTTTCCAACGCGATTTCGATTTCCCAATCGCTCTTTCCAACTCCGGCGAAAACAATTTTTTTCGGCACGATACCGCATTCCAACGCGCGTAGAATTTCATTACCGCTCACACAATCTGCACCCAAGCCGTGTCCTGCCATTTGGCGTACTAATTTGCTGTTGGAATTAGCTTTCAACGCGTAATGAACCTCGTAACCGTGCTTTTTTGATTCTGCTGTCAGCACTTCCAAAGTTCTGTCCAAAAGCTCCATATCGTAAAAATAAAATGGTGTACGCAATTGTTGGAATTTCTTTATGATTTTATTATTCAGCATCTTGCGCTCCTGAAACAAAAAGCATAGTGCTCAAAGCTTTCAAAGCTGCAGTTTTGTGATTGGTATTTATTAATACTGAAATATTATGGAAACTACCACCATAGGATATCATTCTAATCGGGATTTCTTTCATTGCGTGAAGTACCTCTGCCGCAATTCCGGATGAATCGTCCGTATAATTACCAGCGATGCAGATAATCGTTTGTTCGTGTTCAACTTCCACGTTTCCATACTGCCTTAGTTCATCGGTGATATCGCCCAAATACGTATCATCGTCGATAGTTACCGACACTGCTACTTCCGACGTTGTAATCATATCAATTGAAGTTTTAAAGCGTTCAAAAATCTCGAACACGTGGCGCAAAAAACCGTAAGCCATCAGCATTCTATCAGATTTGATTTTGATAGCTGTTATATTGCTCTTTGCCGCAACCGCCTGAATACCGAAGATTCTATCTTCCAGAATTATCAACGTTCCCTTGGCAGTGGGCTCCATTGTATTTTTCAATCGAACGGGGATATTATTCTTCTTTGCGGGAAGAACACTCGATGGATGCAAAATCTTCGCACCGAAATAGGATAGTTCAGCCGCGACATCAAAACTCATAGTAGAAATAGGCTTCGTATTTTCAACAACACGCGGATCATTATTATGAAATCCGTCTATATCTGTCCATATCTGAACTTCTTCCGCTTTCAACGCCGCACCAATTAAAGTAGCGGTGTAATCACTGCCCCCTCGTTTCAAATTATCTATTTCGCCGTAAGCATTTTTGCAAATAAAACCTTGGGTGACGGTCAAACACTTTTTATTCGGTGTCTTTAAAAGCATTTCCAGCTTTTCTTTTATATAAAACTCATCCGGTTCACCATTTTTGTCAATCCGCATAAATTCCAACGCTGAAATCAAATCGGCTTCAACACCTTTTTCCAGCAAATAGTAATAGAATATAGCCGAACTAATCAGCTCGCCTTGAGCCAATAAGTTCCGTTCGGCGAATATATGGAACGAATTAATCAAAAAACCGCGAATATACCCGAATATTTCGCTGATTATCTCATTGACAGTGACTTTTATTTCCGAATTCGCGTATAAGTCTTCAATTACTGCTCTATATGTGCCTTCTAATTCGCCAATTAAGGTTTCGGCTGAGTTTGCGCGATTGCCGCGGAGCTCATTGCCGATTTTGACAAGGGTGTTTGTTGTGCCGCTCATTGCTGAAAGAACGACTAACCGGTCACCTTCGATATTACTGACAATTTCGGCGACTTGCCTAATTCGCTCGGCACTTCCAAGCGAAGTACCTCCAAATTTAAAAATTTTCATAATTCTACCTAAAATTTATTAATTTTTATTTCATTTTAACAAACAAGGATGTTTGTTCCACCAAGTTATTGTTATGTCGGTGGGTCTATCATCCCTGATTGATATTAATTCCAAATAATAGCATATAATATATTATAGACGTATTTGTATATCAATATTATATTTATCAATTCCGAATCGGCTCTGAATATAGAGCCATCCGTTTTCGCATATTTTGGGATTTAGCGTTTGAAAAAATGTGTTTGGTGTGTTTGAGAAAATGGGCATCGGCTGCGGATTTCAAATCCGAAGCTGATTTAAGGGCGATATTTAAACTAACTATGTTTGGGATACAACATAAAATTCTCAAAAATTAATTTATTACAAGTACAAAATTACGATTTTTGAGGGACAATTTGCTATATCTCATTTTTTTCATTAATTTTGCTTATCGTTTATTGAGAGTTCTTGGATAAACGAGTTAGCCTGATTTTGCGCAAATTTTATTGAAAATGGAGTCTGTTTATGAAATTTCGTAATTTTATCCTAATTGTGTTGATTACACTCATTATCCTAAGCCCAGCGATAGCCTCAGCGTAGGACACTACCACAACTGTAACCACAACAAGCGACTCAAGCAAAGTCAATAAGCACATATTTTGGAAAGCCCTCGCTTATGAAAGTGCGTTTTCAGTCATTCCTCGAACAGAATCCTTTGCCATAGCTTGAATAGCAAACAACGAACAAATAATTATTATAACATATCTCATTTTCACACCTCTAAAATTTATTTCTAAATTGAATTTATCAAATTGTCCCAAATGGGACCTATTTTTTCCCAGCTGTAATCTAATGCCCGAGTTCTTGATTTATCACCATATTCTTTTCTTAAATCGTAATTTCCAATCAATAATTTCAATTTCTCGGCTAAATCTTCGATATTTTGATTTTCCGCCAAAAAGCCGTATGTTCCTGAATCCAGAATTTCTCTCGGACCGGTTGGGCAATCGAATGATATGACCGGTAAACCGCAAGCCATAGATTCCAATATGGTCATTCCAAATCCTTCGTAATGAGAGCTCATAACAAAGATACTTGATTCCAGTATTTTATCCATTATATCATCAACAATACCCTGCAGGAAAACTGAATTGGATAATGACAACCGGGAAATTTGATTTTCAAGATTACCTCGGGAAGGACCATCACCATATATTTTTAATTTCCAGTCGGGGTAAATCTGGTTAACATTTTGCCAAGCTTGAATTAATTTGTCGTGACCTTTATCAAAATGTAATCTTCCAATTGCGATAACTTGCTTGTTTTTCAGTTCGGCAGTTTGTTCAGGTAGAAAACTAAGACCATTTGGAATAGTTGTTACATTTTCTAAACCCGCTTTGCGGAATTTATCTTCATCTTGCTTTGTAAGAACTACTAATTTATCAATTACCTTAAATTGATTGTTTCGCAATTTGATGCTAAATCTTTTTTTTAGGGTTGAACGCCCACCGCTTTCATCATAATTCAAATGATTAATATCTATTGATTTTGTTTTAATGTGATTAGGGTTTAAGTAATTGCGAAATATGTTGTTGCTTACCACTATGTCGAAGCTATTCAATAAATTGACAAGCGATTTCGGCGGGTATTGTCTGATTTTTAATCTTGAAATTGGAGTAGCAGGCGCAACAATATTACAATGAATTGTCTCAAATTCATTAGTATAATCTTTGTGATTGTTACTAAAAAAGCTTACTATAGTTATATTGTGCTTTTTTGAAAGGTAACGAGCAAGATTGAAAACAACTCTTTCGGCTCCCCCGGTAACAAAAATATTAGGTATTGTAATCGCGATATTCATTATTCATTTACTTTCATATAAAAAATACTTTTCAACTTCGTTCGTATTCGTACTGTTTAATTTATTTTTGGCATTAAATTATCCGAAAATTAAGATTTTTTCTTTTAAATAAAAAAAAATAATTAAATTTGAAATTGTTTTATTTGAATATGAGTTTAATATGTGCGGAATCGTCGGTTATATTGGTAAAAAAAACGCTGTAAATGTACTGATGACAGGGCTAATGACTATGGAATACAGAGGTTATGATTCCTCGGGATTTTCTTTGATTGAATCCGGTGAAATTGTTACTTGGAAAAAGAAAGGTAAAATCAGCGAATTACAAGGTCTGATAAGTAATAAAAAATTCAGTTCAAATATTGGTATTGCGCATACACGTTGGGCAACCCACGGGGAACCGAATGATTTGAACGCTCATCCCCATAGTGATAACTCCGGAAATATATCAATTGTGCACAATGGTATCATCGAGAATTATCAGATCCTCAAAGAAAACCTTGCGAAGAAGGGATATTTTTTCAAAACGCAAACCGATACGGAAGTTCTTGCTGTTTTGATTAGTTATCATTATGATAAAGTAAAAGATTTAGAATATGCTGTTCGTTTGGCTTTAAATGAAGTCGAAGGGACATTCGGATTATTAGTATTATCCAGCTATGAACCAAATATGATTGTAGCGGCGAGGCGGGGGAGTCCCTTAGTATTAGGTATCGGTGATTCCGAATACATTGTGGCATCAGACGCGTCCGCCATAATTCAAGCAACGAAAAATGTTGTATATCTGCACGATAATGAAATGGTTGTAATTGACGAAACCGGATTTATTACCAAAACCATTCATAATGAAAAGACTGAAATTACAATAGAAGAAATTGAGTATGATATAGCTCAAATTCAAAAGGGCGGATATGATTACTTTATGTTGAAGGAAATCTACGAACAGCCTGAAACCGTCCATAATGCTTTTAGAGGAAGATTACTCGTAGAATACGGTAACGTTAGGCTGGGCGGATTAAACGACGTTCAGGAGCGCTTAAGGAATGCTAAAAGGATAATCATCACTGCTTGCGGGACAAGTTGGCACGCGGCTTTGAGTGGTGAATATTTAATCGAAACATTAGCTCAGATTCCTGTTGAAGTTGATTATGCCTCTGAGTTTAGATATCGGAACGCTGTAATCACAAAAGATGATGTTGTCTTTGTGATTTCACAATCCGGTGAAACAGCCGATACATTGGCCGCCGCAAAGGAAGCGCAACAAAAGGGAGCACTTGTTTTGGGTATAGTCAATGCTGTTGGCTCTACAATAGCACGCGAAACCGAAGCGGGGATTTATATTCACGCAGGTCCTGAAATCGGGGTAGCTTCGACAAAAGCATTTACTTCACAATTGATGGTTCTTACACTTTTAGCCCTTTATTTGGGAAGAATGAGAAATATGAGTGAGGCTGATGGTATTCGTATAGCAAAAGAAATTCAAAAAATTCCCGAAAAGATTCAGAGCATATTAGACCAATCCGAATCTATTAAAGAAATTGCGAAAACTTATAGTAACGCTAAAAACTTCATTTTCCTTGGACGGGGTTATAATTTTCCTGTGGCATTGGAAGGTGCGTTAAAGCTGAAGGAAATCTCTTACATTCACGCGGAGGGGTACCCTGCGGCTGAAATGAAGCACGGTCCGATAGCTCTGATTGATAAAGATATGCCGGTTGTATTCATTGCACCAAAAGATGAAATTTATGATAAAATAGTATCAAATATTCAAGAAGTAAGATCAAGGAATGGCAAAGTAATCGCAATCGCCACCGAAGGCGATCAAAATATAGCGAGCATAGCCGACCACGTTATTTACATACCGGAAACTATACCGATGCTTTCTGCTGTCTTGGCTGTAATTCCTTTGCAATTATTATCTTATTATATTGCGGTAGAATTAGGAAAAGACGTTGACAAACCGAGGAATTTAGCCAAAAGCGTTACGGTTGAATAATGATTCTCTCCAAAATAATGTGTTTTGCCGGCATACTTGTAATTGTAGCGATTTGTTGGTTGATTTCAGAGAATAAACGGAAGTTTCCCTTTCGGGTAGTTCTTTGGGGCTTGGGTTTGCAATTGGTATTAGCGGCTTTGTTGCTCTATGTACCTTTTACATCCAGTCTAATGAAGTCTTTTGCTTATGGGGTAACACAATTTTTGGGTTTTGCTCGTAACGGAGCTGAATTTGCATTCGGTAAATTAAGCGTAGCTGAAAATGTACCGATTTTAGGGTATCAGTTTGCAATAATAGTAGCTTCTACTGTAATATTTTTCTCAGCTCTTGTGTCGCTATTTTATCATTGGGGGATAATACAAAGAGTTGTCTGGGGCATTGCTTGGTTAATGCATAAAACGATGAAGACCAGCGGGTCAGAATCTTTATCAGCGGCGGCAAACATTTTTCTTGGTCAAGTTGAAGCACCATTGTTGATTAGGCATTATTTGCCTGATGCAACTCGGTCGGAAATAAACTCTATAATGGTATGCGGATATGCAACAATTGCCGGTTCGGTTTTTGCAAGTTTTGTTATGATGGGAATTGATGCACAATTTTTAATCACTGCAAGTGTATTATCAGCAATTGGCGGATTAGTTTTATCAAAAGTAGTCATTCCTGAAACCGAACAAATAAAAGCTATTTCCGATGTCAAAGATGTCTATGTTCCAAAATCGGAGAACTTTTTAATTGCTATTACGGGTGGAGCCTCGGACGGAATGAAATTGGCATTGAATATTATTGCTATGGTGATAGCGTTCATTGCTATTATTGCATTGTTAGACGCCGGTTTCGGAGTTACTTCTAAATTGTTGGCTTCGATTGGGTTTAACTATTTCCCATCGAGTATAAAACAGCTCCTAGGATATGTTTTCTTACCTTTTGGATACTTAGTTGGATTGACAGGAAATGACGCACAAATTTTTAGTAGCGTATTTGGTACAAAAATTGCTTTTAATGAATTCGTTGCGTACATTGATTTGGCTAAAATGATCGAAACAGCGAAACTAAGCGCTCGACCTGCGGCACTTGCCACTTTTGCTTTGTGCGGTTTTGCTAATTTCGGTTCCATAGCCATCCAAATCGGTGGATTTGGTTCTTTAGTACCCAACAGGAAAGTTCTTTTTGCCAAACTTGCTTTTAAAGCAATGATTATTGGTGCTTTAGCGAATTTATTAACTACAGCGATTGCTGGATTATTTATATAAAGGATTGTAGATATTAAATACTTTATTACACTTTTGAGAGGGATTGCTATTGGAATAGCAAATAGTCTTCCGGGAACATCCGGAGGAACTATGGCTTATATTCTTGGTATATTTGAAGAATTTAATTATGCCGCCGGAAATCTTTTTCAAGACAGAAAGAAATTTTTAGAAAGAGCTATATATCTGTTAATTATCAGTATAGGTGGGTTCGCCAGCCTGGCATTGGTTGCGCGTTTGTTTTCAATTCTTTTGCGGACAAATTTCTCGAAACAGTTAACTTATACTACATTTATCGGTTTGATAATGGGTTCAATCCCACAAATATGGAGAAATTACAAAGGTTTAAATATAAATTGGAAAAGGATTATAATTTCGCTAATAGCTTTTCTGGGTGTTATATCTTTGGCTTTATTTGCACAGTATTCTGTTAAACCAGACGATGCGGCAGTATTATATAATCAGGATGGTGTTTTTAGAGTTGTTCATATAAGTGTATTCTATGGCTTATGGTTATTTATTGGGGGCTTGTTAGCTTCCGGTTCGACAATTTTACCGGGTTTTTCGGGTTCCGCATTGTTAATAAGCTTAGGAATATATTATGATATGCTTTATTATATGGATAATCGCGTTCTTTTACCGATTGTATTGATTTCTCTTGGAACTACTTGTGGCACTCTGTTATTTTCTCGAATAATAAACCATTCTTTGAAACATTATCCAAGCGAAACTATCTATTTTCTGCTGGGATTGCTTTTAGCTTCGATTTATCAACTTATTATGCAAATTGCCGGAACTTTTGAAACATCTCTTACTGCTTTGTTGGTCAGCTTCTCTTGTTTAACCTGCAGCTTTTTAGTTGCTTATATGATTGGTAAAGTTAAAAGGTAAGAAAAAATGAAGAAAGCATTATATATATATAAATCAGCCTATCCCTGGGATGTCCGAGTAGAAAAAATCTGCCAAAAATTATTGATTTCCGGATATGAAGTAACAATATTAGCACGAAACAGAGGCGAAGAAGAGCCAGAAGAAATAATTGATGGGATTAAAGTTATTCGTTTTGGAAAAGGTCTTCCAAGATACATTTCAGCCCCATTTTACTTCAATCCTTTTTGGAAACGAGTCATAAGAAAAACGTTGAAAACGGAAAAACCCGATGTAGTTATTGTGCGAGAAATGCATATCGGTGAAATTTCAGGGAAAGTATCTCAAAAACTTGGGATTCCGATTATTATGGATATGGCTGAGAACTACCCTGCGGCAATGAAGGACTTTAGATCGTATAATTCCAACTTTATAAAAAGATTCGTTATTCATAATTTACGCCTTCCTTTGCGAATCGAGAAAAGAGCTGTTAAACACATAGACGGTGTTATTACAGTATGCTCTGAACAAAATATGCGTTTGATTACAAGCTATGGAGTCTCTCCTGATAAAATCGTTGTTGTTCATAATACACCCCAAAAAATAGATCCTCAACCGTCACTACGGAGTTATGAAAAGGAAATTTTAACTCTGGGGCACCACGGTTATCTCACTTCAGAAAAAAGTTTAATGAAATTTGTATCAGCGTTTTCGCAATATGCGGAGAATAATGATAATATTCGATTGGTTATAGCAGGTTCTGGGGATTGCTTAAATGATTATAAAGGGGTTCTCGAAAGAAATGGCACAATCAAATATGTGGATTTCACAGGTGCCTATAAACAGGAAGAACTCAAAGGTATTCTTTCGAAAATAGATATTGGTTTCATTCCATACCAAATATCTGATTTTAATAATTTCACTATTCACAATAAAGTTTTCGATTATTGGATGAACGGTCAACCTGTAGTCTTATCAGCCACTGATCCTTTTGTTAGAATTGCCGAAGATACTAAAGCCGCAATGATTTTGGATTGTGAGAGTGAAGCCTCAATTATTCAATTTTTTGAGAATATTGAGTTTTATGATTGGGAGTATATGAGTAAGAACGCGGTGTTTTTCTCACGAAATAAATACAATTGGGAAGTTGACTCAGAAGTATTAATTGATTTTGTAAACAAATTTGTAAAAGATTAGAAAAATATAAATGATTATAGAAAATTTAGCTGTTGGTGTTGTTACTTATAATAGATTAGATTTATTGAAAAAGGTAATTGAAGGATTGCGCGGTCAATCTGCGAAACCTAAAGCTATCTTTGTGGTTAACAACTCTTCAACCGACGGTACGACAGAGTGGTTGGCTACTCAAGACGATTTATTGGTATTTAAGCAAGAAAATTTGGGTAGTTCCGGTGGACAATATACGAGTTTACTGGAAATGTACAAAGCAGGATATGAATGGTTTTGGATTATGGACGACGATGTTTGTCCAATGGAAGACTGTTTGAAAAATCTTTTCAATGAGAGAAATGAGAAAAATATTTTAGCACCTTTGCGATATGGTACTGATAACAAACCATATTATAACGATACGATTGAATTTAATTTCTCTAAACCATTTAATAGTATCTGGAAAAAAGTTCTTAGCCAAAATGATTTAAATAAATCAAAGATTGAAGCCGATGGAATTACATTCGAAGGTCCATTGTTTCATAGAAGCTTAATTGATGCTATCGGATTGCCGGACAAAGACTTTTTTATTTATGCCGACGATACAGAATATTTGATAAGAGCAATTAGGGCGGGATATAAATCTTATATTATTAGAGATGCCATTTTAAATCGAATGCTTACCCCACCCGAAGACGGTAACATTTTTACTTGGAAACATTACTACGTAATCAGAAATATTATGATAATAGATAGACTCTATGGGAATAGTATAATTAAAATTTTGAGACCGTTTCTATATATGTTGGCGTGGTTATTCAAATCCAAAAATTTCGGAAATATAAAGACAGTTTTAAAAGCGTACAAGGATTCTTATACATATAAACAGAAGAACTTAATGGTGGGTAATGAATAAACAAAGAATCGGAATAATATTGCTTTTAATGTTTTTGTTTTGTGCGAATTCATACTCGCAAGACGAATTTTCTTTTTACAAAATAGATACTAAACGAAGTTATATCCGTTGGTCTGCGGCAAAACTTACGCGCACGCACTACGGAAGAATTTATCTAGACTCATCTTATATTTCATCTTTAAATGGAAAAATAAACGATGGATTTTTTTCGGTTAATATGAATACAATGATAAATTCAGATGTTCAATCGAAAAAAGAAAATCAGCAATTGATGAAACATCTCAAAAGTAGCGTTTTTTTTGATGTTCAGAAATTCCCAAATTCATCCATAAAGATAATTAAAGCCATACCCAACGTTTTTTTTAAAAACGGTCAGCCCAACTATACATTGGTTGGTGAATTGAAGATAAAGGACTTAACCCAAATAATAACTTTTCCGGCATATATATCATTAGCAGGTCAAAGTTTACGAGGCAAAGCAGTTTTTTCGTTCGACAGAACAAAGTTTGGAATGCAGTTTAACTCCGAAAAATATTTTCCAAAAATCGGTAAATTGCTCATACACGACGATGTGAAATTAGAGATTGTGATAATTGGAATTAGAAATGAATAGCTGATAGTTATGAATATTGATGATAAAATAAACATTCGGCAGATGCCTGCTTTTAAATTACTGATAATCATTGGTTTAGTTATCTATCCGAGTGTGTATTTAGATTTATCTTATCCCTTGTTGGTTTGGGCATCAATATTATCTTTATCTATCGCCTTGATACTATTAATATCAAAAAAAATAAATATTGCTTGGATTTGCGGTTCAATTGCTGTCGCTTTTATGTTATCTGCTTCTGTTGCACAAAATCATTTGCCGCATCCGGAACTTCAGGTACGAGATTTTCGAGCTGGATTCCAAGGAGACATAGTTTCAGTTTTAAAAGAAACGCCAAAAACCAGCAGGATTATTCTTCAGGGAAGGTTAGATGTTAAAGAATTACCACCGATTGATAATACAAGAATTTTGGCAGTAGTTTTCAAAAATGGCAAATCCGAAAAAAAGCTAATACCCGGAACAAAAATTTATGCTGATTTAAGGGTACGATTGCCAAAGCATAAGCAATTGCCAGCTGAATTTGACGAAGTAAAATATTTTAGGTCTCTTGATTGCCAATGGTTTTCTTTGGTGGGTACGGATAATATTGCAACAATATCAAAACCCCGTGGGGTGAATTATGTTCAATACCAAATGCTGGAATCAATTAAGCACAATATTTATTCTTTATATTCAAAAAACGACGCTCCATTGGTGAATGCCTTAATTACCGGTGATAAATCTGAAATCACTAAAGACGTTCGCGATGCTTTCGCACTATCCGGAACGGCTCATTTGTTGGCACTCAGCGGCTTTAACACTGCAATAATCGCGGCGGGAATATTCTTTTTTCTGGGCTTTGTCAGTAATCAATATTTAAAATTCGGTTTGTTTACGGCTCTTTTGTTTGTTTTTGTTTTTATTGCGGGATTTCAAGCATCAGCATTGCGAGCGGCGGCAATGTCGGTTTTGTATATGTTGCTTTTGATTTTGGGTAGGCCTGTAAGACCCTTGAATGTGGCATCCTTTGTCCTACTTTTCATAATACTCTTTAATCCCACTATTGTTGAAAATGTGTCATTTCAATTGTCTGCTCTTGCAATTTTAAGTATTTTAATTCTTTATCAGCCAATTTTGAATTCGCTGTTAAAACTTAAAATATTCAGAAAGCTTCCTAAATATGTTGCCAATTCAATTTCCTTAACATTAGCGGCATCATTCGCTTGCTCACCGATAGCAAGTATATATTTTGGAACGTATTCGCTGATTTCCTTGCCCGCCAATCTGCTGGTTGTTCCGATTATGAGTTTATGCACAGTATTTTCGTTGGTTTCAGTATTATTATCATTTTGGTTCCCCATAGCTTCGGTTTTTGCATCAGCAAACGCGTTATGTCTAAGTTTAACAAGAACAATAATTAATTACTCGATTACTCTTCCAAATGCTTATGTTTTAGGAACCGATGCGGTTTTAATATCTATAATATTCAGCATTGGAGTCGTTTATATTATTTTGTCAAAAACGAAACATCAATTTATTTTCAGGTGCTTTGCGTGTATAATACTTTCCTTATTGTCATATAATACATTTCGAAGTGTCGAGGTTGATACCTTGAAGATTATACCGAGAAGCCAATTTGTTTGCATTGAACTGCCTGCAGAGAAAAAACAAAAATTAGTAGTGATTGTTGATAGAAAACCGGGTATATATCCTTTTCAGGATTTCGCTATGTATGAGTACCTGAAATCAAAAAAAGAGAAATTGCTTATCGCTTATAACGGCAATGCGGGTATCAATTTAATAGATAATTTAATCAATGAAAAACAAATTGAAAAAGTTGAATTAACACTGAAAGCACAAAAGAAATTAGAAGAAGTTTTGAAAATTAAAAAACATATTCCACAAATTATTGAATTTGATTATGATAAAAGAATTAGAAATACTAAAACCACGAATTTTCCCTAAAGAAAAAGTAATTAGCGGCATAACGAATGCCAACAAAGATTTATATCCGCCTTATGGCTTTTCTATTTCGAAGGGGGAGACCTATAATCAAAATCAGGTTGACAACTTCCGGAAAATTTTAGCTGATCAATTATCTGTACCTTATGATAATTTTAAATTACAGAAACAAATTCACAGTGATAAATTTGGTGATATTAATTCCGAATCAGAGATTGTTGAGACAGATGCAATGATAACAAGTGAAAAGGGAATTGTTTTAGGACTATCCCTTGCTGATTGCGGCGGTATATTGGTTTATGAGCCAGTTTCTGAAGTTGTAGCGGCGATTCACTCGGGTTGGCGAGGCTCAAAAGGAAAAATTGTTGAGAAAACTATACAAAATATGATTTCTCAATACGGGTGTAGTGTTTCTGATATGCTTTTTTACATTGCTCCATCGGCTTGTGTGTATTGTTACGAAGTAGGGGAAGAGTTTGTTGGATATTTTCCCGAAACCACCATACGAAGACAAGGGAAGCCATATTTCGATAACAAATCAGAAATTGTAAATCAGATATTGAACTCAGGTGCGAACAAATCAAATATAGAAATATCCCCAATATGTACTATTGAGGATATTGATTTTCATTCATTTAGACGCGACAAATCGGCATCGGGCAGGATGTGTGCCTATATTGGTATGATTTAACTTTTTGGTTTTAAGATTACTTTTAAAGTATAGTAATCGCGAGGTATCTTGTTTATAGGCAAAGCAAGATAGCCCCCGTTAGACCATACTTTGTATTGGTTAGAATAATTCGGTGATATTGGATCGGAAGACGCGCCACCGGGGATTATTATATAAACAACGGTGTCCTGCATATCAGCTATGAATCTATATGATGCTCCAAAGGATGCCTTTCTTTGAGTATATGCGTTTGTTATAGTGTATGCACTACCGCCGATATTGACCGGTTCAACACTACCAACCTTGGTGTATGCACCTGATTCTTCCATTATATTGATTGGCTTCATATTCCTGATCAAACCGTATTTCCATTCTTTTATTTCACTAGTACCAAATCTTTTAGTTAAAATATTAACACCTTCCATCAAGCTTTTAAATACATAAAAATATGAGCTTTCCTGATTGTTTGTTTTCACATTGTCGAACCAAGGTGAAGTAGGAAAGTTAGTCATAAGGTCGTAGATTTTATTATTTGCCATCATTGGATAAAGATAAAATTTGTTGAACATTCTTTTTCCCAATTCATCTTCAAATGTATTGAAAACCATCCTTTCAATAAAAATTGAAAATATCGTAGCTTCATAAGATTCGGTTGAATAAATACAATCCCAATTTTTCAACGATTCATAAGCGGCTAATTGACTGGGAGTAAACAAATTTTTATGTTGAAACCAAACCGGAAGACAAATCGCTAAGATGTTATTCGCATAAGAAGAATAAATATCGTTCTGCATTATTTGAGCTTCAGAAATGTTGTAAGTGTTAGTGGTAAATAACAATTCCGCGATACGCTTCGAGCGAGATGGAGCATCCCAATAATAGGTAATGTAAGTTGAATCGGCATTACTAATCTTATTATTTGCGGCAAATAGGAAATTATTTTTTGGATTGGAGATTCTGTAATTGAGTGTTTTGACACCGTACCAAGGATTTTCATTTCCAATATATTGATTCGGGATAACCGGATTGCAATTCTTTTTGCGCAGGGGTATAGACGCGGCTAATTGCAAAGCGATATTACCCGATATGTCGCAGTATCCAAAAACCGCACCCGGAACTTGCCAATAATGACAGGAATTATTGAAATCGGTTTGATTTTTAGCTTTGGATAATCTATACAAAGTCTCAATTTCATTGGATTTTCTATTTCCCAACCATTTATAAATCATTGCATAGTGATTGTATGATTTTCTAATTTTTTCAGGTTTGTTTATATACCCCAATGTAAAAATTGAACCATTCAGCAGAAAATCATTACGGATTTTCTTTTGAAAATAAATATATGGTTTGCTTTTGGCGATTTTTAAGGTGTCAACGACAAGTTTAATCTTGTATTTTGTGGCTCCCGAATCCAAATAATAATATTTCTTCGTGGAATCAATACGATGATAAAAATAATCAATATCATCGACACGAGCTGTGGTATAACCCCAAGCACAATAATCATTTCTTCCGGCTATAGCAAATGGTATGCCCGGTAATGTCATTCCGGTAACATTCATTGTAGGGCAGGAATAATGTAATTGGTACCATTTGTTGGGCAATGTAATGGATGAGTGGAAATCGTTAGCCATTACAGGGAAAGAAGCACTATCCTTTAAATCCTTATGTGTTATCCATAGATTGCACCCATTTGTACCGGGAGTTAAAGGAAGAAGTTGTCTGATTTTATCGAGAACATTCGAGATAGAGGCGATTTCTTTAGTAGAGTCGGCATTGCTTGTGGAATCCGGAGGAATGATGTAATCAACAGCTTGAGAATTTTGATTATTAGCAAAAATGATCGGATCTTTTGGACCGTAATTTGGCATTAATTCCATAGTTTTATCTACACCGATTCTTTGAGAAATTTCACCTAAAACAGGCTCGAACCAAAATCCGTAACTTGTTTCTAAAGCGAATAAACGTTGTAATAAAATGGAATGATACGGCAGCCATTTTTGGGGAGTAATATTAAACAATCCAAATTCGAAAGGCAGTTTATTATGGCTTTCGTTTATATATTCATTTACACCTTTCGAGTAGGTTTTTAGTATATACTTCTCGTGTGGACTCAATGAATCATATATTTTTTTACAGTTTCTATCCAAATCCAATGTGCGGAAAAAAAGATCTATTTCAATGTATTCTTTACCAAAAAGCTCTGCTAATTCACCTTTCATAATTCTTCTATTCAATTCCAACTGCCATAATCGGTCTCTTGCGTGAAGATATCCCATTGCAAAGATCATATCTTTTTCGTTTTTAGCGTCTATATGAGAAATACCCATCGAGTTTTCGTAAATTTTGACTTCGCCGGTTATATTCTCACTCTCAGCTTCAACCAATTCGCTTTGAAATGACTTGTTATATGAATTAGTAATAAAGGCAATTGTAGTTGTAATAATAACAACTAACGTTATAGCTAATACTAAAAATCTTTCAGAAATAGTTATCTCGTATTTCCCTATTTTCATTTAAGCCAACCCTGTTTTTTATACCATTCCGCAGTTTGTTTCATCCCATCGCGAAGAGTTATTTCCTGAATAAAACCAAAATCTTTCAATGCTTTTTCATTTGAGCAAATCCAATAATTTTGAACAAAGTCGCACCCTTTATCGCGATTAAATATATAAGGATTTTTTTTGAATCTTGAAATAAATTCCGATGTAGAGGCTACCGAAACGACAATACTATGCGGGATTTTTATTTTAAGTAAAAAAGATTTTCCTAATGACCACTTCATTGTGTCCATCAATGTATCCCAAGAATAAAATGAGCTTGACGTAACATAATAGATTTCGCCTAAGGTATTTGGTGATTCCGCCGCCATTATTATTCCTCTAGCCAAATCTTCACCGTGTATTAGACTTATGAATTTAGGTTTCATTCCAATCAGCGGTCCAATTCCTTTTTGCACAATTTTATACATATCCAAAATTGCGGTATCTCGCGGTCCATAAACGGCGGGGGAGCGTACAATTGTTATCGGCATTTTATCATTAAACTTTAAGACTTCATCTTCTGCGGCTTTTTTGGAACGGGCATAAGCAGTCAGAGGATTTGGCTTCATGTCTTCTGTTACGGGCTTATCGAGTGATGAAGAGGGACCGGCAACCGTTTGACTACTGACAAAAAGAAATCGCTTTAGGTTAGGGCATTCTTTGTAAGTAACTTCCAAAAGATTTTTTGTCGCGTCTCTATTACTACGCATAAACTCAGCTTCGTCACGAGCAAAAGTGGCTCCGGCGATATGATATATTACATCAATATCTTGAACAGCTAATCTGATTGACTCCAAATCTTGAAAATCAACATTAACCAACTCATATTTTTTATCTTTTAACCATCTAAGATTACTTGATTTTCTTATATTACAACGGATATTATGTCCGTGAGCAGCTAAAATATCAGCCGTTAAACTTCCTATAAATCCGGTTGCTCCGGTAATTAAAACATTCATAAACTTTCCTATAAAAGAGAATTAAGCTGTTTAAGACATTTTTTAATTAATGTGATTCTGCATAATCCCATAAATTAACTGCGCAACAGCAGAGCAAATTCATATAATGGCGAAATAATCCCAATTATAGTGTGAGAACTATTTTGTTTTGCCAATTAAAATTCGCCATAATATAAATTTCTAAATTAATAGTCATTGGTGAGAAAACCAAATTATTCATTAAAAAATATCATATTAAATTAAATTTTACACAAAATGTATTAATAGTACGTGAAATAATCGTATTTTTGTACTTTATTATTTGACAATTTTACGAAAAAGGTTTTCTTGAACAATTTAAATACAACGTTAAAAAACTATTTTGGTTACGATTCCTTTAGGCTTGGACAACAAGAAATCGTTGAATCAATACTAAATGGGAAAGATACAGTTGTATTGATGCCTACAGGTGGCGGAAAATCACTATGTTACCAATTACCTGCCATTATGATTGATGGCACTGTAATTGTAATTTCTCCGCTAATCGCACTAATGAAGGATCAAGTAGATTCTCTTTTGGAAAAAGGAATTACAGCGGCACTGATTAATAGTACATTAAGTAACGAAGAAATTGACGGAATATTAAACAATGCCTCCCAAGGAAAATATAAACTTCTTTATGTAGCACCTGAAAGACTAGAAAATAAAAGGTTTTTAAACGGATTACAGTCAATATCGATTGCTTTTATAGCTGTGGACGAAGCACATTGTATTTCAGAATGGGGACACGATTTCCGACCTGCCTATCTAAGGATTCCCGATCTTTTTGAGCATATCGGTAAAAAGCCTGTTATAGCTTTGACAGCTACTGCCACGAAAGAAGTAGTTCAAGATATTCAATCATTTTTAAAACTTGTCAATCCGAAATTATATGCACGCGGGTTTGATAGGCCAAACCTAAGTTATAAAGTAGAACACACAGAAGATAAAAATAGAAGACTTGTTGAACTTTGCCAATATGAGGACGAAGGTTCGACAATAGTATATTGCGGGTCAAGAAAACGCACACAAGAAGCCGCTGAGCTTCTGAAAAAGAACGGCATTTCCGCAGAGTATTATAATGGCGGATTGAACAATTCCTTGCGTAAAAGCATCCAAGATCGCTTTATTACGGGTAGGGCAAAAATAATTGTTGCCACAAACGCTTTTGGAATGGGGATCGACAAATCGGATGTTCGAAAAATCATACATTACGACATTCCTAACACAATTGAAGCATATTACCAAGAAGCAGGACGCTCCGGAAGGGACGGAAAACCTTCGGATTGTGTTATGCTCTATAATAATTTAGATTTGAATTTGCAGTTTTTCTTTTGCGAAGCTTCGGCACCGGATATTGATACTATTATGAAAGCAGGAAAATACCTGGTAAATCTGTTTTCAAAATCCGATACAGCAGGTTCAAGCAATTTGGTTTATGATATGGTTAATGCAACCGGTCTTAACAGCTTTGTAGCAGGAAAAGTTTTAGAGGTTTTTGAAAATAATAATATTATCAAAAAGACTCCAAATGTAGTAGGGATTCAAATCAAAATTCTTGTTGATCCGGAAAGGATGAAGGATTATTTTGCAAATATAAGCGAAAGACGGATGAATATTTTAGAAGCAATTTTGAAATGTTCGAGCAAAGAATCTTTTAGAAATTTCGTTGATTTAAACGTCAAGAAAGTACTTTATGATTTTAACATTGATTATGAAGAACTACTTGCCGAGCTGAGGAATTTATACTTAAGCGACATAATAGAATATACAAACAATGATTCGGAAAGTTTTTCATTCAAATTAAACTTTGAAAATGCTACAAAAGAGAATTTCTTCAGTTTGGCAGAAAGTTTAAAGAAACAAAGAGTAAAATCTTATAAAAAATTACTAAAGGTTATAGATTTTGCTGAAACCGATCAATGTAAGCGAAATTACATATTGGACTATTTTGCCGATGATGAGTACGAAGAAAATTGCGGACATTGTTCAAATTGTTTATCCAGTGACGATTATTTATATGAAGTAAAATCACAAAGAAGAATCGAAAGTATAATAAAAAACATCGTAAATGAATATGAGAACAAATTAGTATGGCAGGATATAATAGATTTAATGCAGGGTAAAAGGAATGATACTGTTATGGCATTAAAGCTTTATATGACAAAATATTATGGATCGGTTGGCAAGTTCTCAGCCAATAAAGTCCGTCAGGGCTTGACCGATTTATTTAGGAAAAGAATGCTGAATTCGGAAAATCGTTTCAGTAAACCAATTTATATTACAGAATTTGGAAAATTATCAATCAATATATAACGGAAGGTATATGGCTCTTAAACCATCTGAAGATAGACTATTCAATCAATTAATGAAATATCGTAACGAGATAGCAGAATACGCAGGGGTTGTTCCTCGCGGAGTTATAAGTGATACTGTATTACGGAAAATTGCCGACGCTAAACCGATTACTGAAAGCACATTGCTTGATGTAGCCGGTGTAAGCCAATTATTTGTTGAAAAATACGGTAAGTTATTCTTGGAAGAAATTAAAAAACATATTGCCAATGATTTCAATCCCGCTAAGTTAACAAAAGTAGCAAAGGACGTTTATCGTTTCGTTCAAAGAGGCTTAACAATCGAAGAAATTGCGAAAAAGATGTTTGTAAACTCAACATTAGTAGCAAACTATATAAAAGAAGCAGCTATGGTAGGTGCTCCTATAAAAAATGATTTATATTTCGAATCAAAAGAACTTAATAAAATGATTGAATTTTTAAGAGTTCATCCTGATGCAAGTGTAAATCGAATTAAAACCGAAACAAAAACAAAAATGAATGACAATCAAATCAAGATAGCTTCCGGTGTAGCTTTATTCATTATCAAAGAATGTTAATCGGAAAATATCCTGTGAGTAGATATTAAAAAAAAATCCGAGATTGATTAATCTCGGATTTTTTTTAATTATTCAGCCCTTTTATCTTATAAATAAGAATTTCCCTTCCGCCGGTTCTGCCCAAAGTTCGCTATCTAAATAGATTTTATAAAAATATGCACCCTGAGGAATTATTTTGCCATCATTATCACGGCAATCCCATTGAAGTGTATTTTTTCCGATGATGATAGGTTTATAAAGCGTTTTGATTTGCCTGCCCATTACGTTATAAATTTCTATTCTACTTTGTCC
Organism: Kapaibacterium sp. (SeqCode); assembly: GCA_038206725.1. Classification (GTDB taxonomy): domain Bacteria; phylum Bacteroidota; class Ignavibacteria; order Kapaibacteriales; family UBA2268; genus JBAXXL01. Next base: position 32,846 of record JBBRAO010000005.1, on the reverse strand, counting down.
TTGGTTATAAGGAGTTTTAATGTTGAAAGAAAAGGTGGTAGATTCTGAAACAGGGTTAGGATAATTTATTGCATCAGTTACAAATAAATTGAGAGAAACATTCAAGCGTACAAATAGGTTAGAAATATTGCCGTTAGGATCTTCCGCAATTATTCTGATTGTATTTGCACCCAATAGCGCATTATCGCCATATACTAATTTTGGGGGAATTAGCTCAATTTTCGCTTTCAAACGATTATCTCTACCATAGGATGTGAATTTATATTTAACTGTTGTCGGATCGGGTTGATGAACCCCGTTGATAAAAATATTGATTTTCGAAGAATCGCTAATCGCCAATGGAGAATTATCGCTAATTGAGATATCTATTGCTGGTTGCTCTGTCACAAAATCACCTTCAGCAACGTGCACACCATCTACTAACAATTCTATTTCAGGATCTATCGTATCAACATTAATTTTGAAACTTGTACTTGCGTTATTATTGAAATAGTAGCTCTCATTGGTTATTTTATCGAAGTTAGAAATGATATCTATTTTATTAATACCATTGAAGTTATCGGTGTATGTTTCATAAGTAAAGTTCTTAATCTCATCAGTGGCAAATTGGTCTAATTTGATAATTGAATCCAATATCGCTTCCTTACCAAATCGGATATATACTTGATTTTCTGATGCATCGGAACGGAGTGAAATATTTTGAACACTGAATTGCAATTTCAGCTTTTCACCTCTCAAGAATTCATTTTGATTTAATGTTAAAGAGGACTCTTTGATAGCAATTTCGGGTACAGGTACAAAATTGCAAGTGATTGTATCTATATGCATCCTGTTTGTAGGTTTCGATGTTTCTAAATCGAATGATTCTCTAATTAGATAACCATCCAAAGAAATATAAGGGTACTTTTTTGCAGAAACTTCTGATAGATCGATAGATGTAGTGTTGGTATCTGTTTGTAAAAGTACCTTTGTCCCTTCGTTATTATAACCAAAAACATCGAATACCAATTTTGTTAAAGCGAAGTTAGCAAATCCGGAAATTTCGAATGAATTCCAAGCTTTTGCGGGACCATATTTTGGTGTTGAGAACTTGCCGCTTTTGAGAAATCTTGTATAAAAACCGTTCAAATTGATAGAATCAAGTGTACTGTCAATCATCTCGTGAGCCTCACCCGGCATAAGTCCTTTTCTGCCAAACATATCAAATGAATATCTCCATCCATCCCATCTATAATTAATCTCCGGTCCATTTACTGAATCAATTAACTTAGAGCCATAGTTGTTTAAATAGAACTTTAATGAATCCAAACCGCCAATTCGTTCAGGTGCGTCTTTAGGTACATTTTGATCCTTATCCATAAATGTTGGAATTCTCCAAGCTTGACCGCTAGTGGCTACAAAAAGATATTCATCGTTTCGAACCGAATCTTTTAAAAATTTTACTAAAGCGGGACTTTTGGCTTTTTTATACCAATCTTCCCCATCAGTATCGCCCCAAGTTTCGTAATAGCGTATTTTACCCTGCGTACTGTTTTCTTCTACCGGAATAGTAACTAAAGCGATTCCTAGATAATATGGTCCAACAATATAAATTTGACCGCCGACATTCATATAAATAAATGGGCGTGCTCCTCCCATCGGAGGGCAATATGAAACTAAATGGTAAGGATAAACTTTATCTTTGATATAAAGTTTATTGTTTTCAATAGCCAAATCCTGTAATAGGAAATTATTAAAATGCAATTCGTTATCGAATTCTATTCTAGCGCTGTTTTTTTCTAAGATTTCCTGGGTTTTAATAGGAATAGTTAACCAATCCGATTCGGTTTGAGTGTCTTCTACCTTTGATTTTGCTTTTATTACATAGATTTTATTGTTTACTAATTTTGTATTTGGCACCCACTCAATAAAATTTTCATCTATCTTTATTTCAGTTTTTTTGGATTGTGTAATAGGCTTTTCTACACCATTATCGTATTCAGTAATCTCGAAGCTGTATTCAAATTTGTTTTCTTTTGAGATTGGGTTAATAACGCGAATGACAGGATTTTTAGAACTTATATTCCAATAAGGGAATGGTTCCAATGGTAACAAACCTTCTTTGAACACATCAAATTCAATCGTTGTAGTATTGTTAGCAATTGTGGTTTCACTGATTAACTTATTAGGATCTAATGTAATAGTTACGTTATGCTTACCACTCATTTCTCTGATAGGTATATCAATTGAAAAACTATCAGTCAAACAAAGCGAAGCTATCTTTGTTGTATATGTATCAACTTTATCTTCATATCGACGAGTAATCAATATATTGATACTGTCGGTTGTACACAAACCAGCATTGTGGACTTTGGCTTTTAATCTTACAAAATTATTAGATTCCAGTATTGTTTTACCTTCAATCTCGGGGTAAATTGCCATTTCGTCTTTTATAAGATATAAATCAACATCTTCGGCAATCCGTAAACGTGTTAATGGATCACCTAATAGGTGATTAAAAATTTTGGTTATTCTAAAATTGTTGCCCGCATTCGGTTTAATCTCGTTTTTGGCATAATTATAAATGTCGCCTATCCTCCGTAAATCATATTTCGGTAGCGTAATAGCGTCGAACATATCCTCGAGCATATAACTTGCCGCGTCAACGAAACTCCCAGCCGCCGCTCCAATAGCGGCTATATGACCGCTCTGTGGGCTGATTAGATAGCTTTCGTTTCTTGAAACCGGAAAATTGGGAACCGCAAAATTACCTGTGTTGCAGGAGAGGGTCGTCAGGACACCATATTTATTTTTATTACTGAGGTATTCAACATTCCAACCATCTAAATCAAACACATCAGAAGCTCCGTGACCGATGAAGTTAGTCCAGATAGCACCTTTGTTGATTTCATCAATTACCCTGCTTCCATCAGTATCAGATACACCTAAATCGGTTTTTTTAACCAAACTGGTATCTGCACCAAAAGGTGGATAAATTATTCGTCCGATAAAACCGTTGGTCCAACTTAAGAAAATGCTCAATTCATTTTCCGCCAACCCACCACTTATAAATAAAAAGCGCTTCATCCAAGGACTTTGAGGTTCTTGGTCATATTTTATTAGTTTATCGACTAAAAGTTCTGACTCTTGAGTAGTGTTAACCGGTAAGCGGCCAACTATCAGGTTTATAACATTGTCGCTCGCTGTTAATGTGCTGTACCAATAATCAGAATACGGCATTCCATATACAGGAAGGAAATTATTATCGGTAGTCCCTTTAATTAATCTTCGGTGGTCGGTATTTGCATCACCAAATAAAATGAGGTATTTCGTTTGTGGAGTACGCCAATTTTGATTAGCGTATTTCAAAAATTCTTTAATCGCGTAGGGCGATTGACGTCCGTCGTTGAATTCGTTATAAACATCATCAACGTCGATAACTTTTACCGTTAATCCTGTTTGCTGTCTTCTATGATCAGCTAAGCGTTTGGCGGCATTTATAAAATTCCGGTGAGATAGTATAATCACATCTGCTTGCTGGTCATTGAATGTTAATTGAGACTGATTAACAATTGCTGGTTTTGTCTCTTCTATTGAAAGTTCATCATTCATAAAATATGAGTAGGCTTTACCGGACGGGAGATTTAGAGCGATTTTTCTATAATTACTTGAGTTGTTCGTAAATGTACCAAAAACGTTCGAAATGGATGGATTTACCGATAATTTATAATCGTTTGCCGCGGAAACGAGACTCCAAGGAATCCCTGAAGCTTGTGATATATCCGCACCGGTTAAAGTTTGGATTTTAACAATTATATTTGCGGATAATGATTTATTCATATTACAGGCAATCGAAATTGGTTTTCCAGCGGCTTTATCTAAAAAAGCTAGAATTTGATAATCGTCATTTTTAAAGAACTTGCTGTTTAGTGAATCTTTCGATTGATCGTAATAGCTGATTAATAAACCGGTACTATCTTTGTAAAATGTCTTATCGTTTATGGTTGTGCTTAATATATTTATTTTTTTTGCAATACTTCCCGCCGAGAGAAAATCGGCTTTGAACGATAATGGGAAAGAAATTGTACCATTTAATGTATCAATTGCAACGGCTTCTGACCGGAAGCCGGGGACTTCGATTTTTGAATTCTGTGAAAGTTTATCTATTGAAAAATTAGTTTTCCCAAATTGAGCCAATGGAATTTCTTTACCTGAAATGTCAATACTTTTAACAAGTACTGTACCTTGTTTTATATCATTACGATTAGATAAAAAGAGTGATACAGAGTTCATACCATTTATTAATTCGGTACCATTATAGCTTGTTATATCTTTCGAAAAATATCGTCCGGTTAAGTCTAAAGTATTTAATAAATTATTGTTTATAAAGTAATTGGTTAAATATTGACGCTTCTCCGAACTATATTTGATGGTGTCTTTTTCGGTTTGCCAATTCAATTTAATGTTAACTTTGTCTTCTAGCTCTCCGGTTGGCTGAGTAAAGAAAAATTCATTAAACTTATTCATTACATTATTCGAATCAGGCATTATCCTATTCTCGTAATAACTCTTATTCCATTCATTATCCATCAAATAATTTTCCGTGAAGGAAAAATTGACAGGATTTTCTATATGCCTCGATACGGATACTGACTTTATTTCCGCTTGCGAAGACGGAACCTCCTGCAATAAACTCAATCGCAAACCTGGTTCATTATCGGATAGATACAAAAAGTAAGCTTGTTTAGCTTCATAAAAACTGTAATAAGTTGTATCACCGTGAGGGAACCTGCCATAAAAGTATAGTTTGTCGTCGTTTGAAATAACACCATCGTTATCTTTCAGATAAAAAGGATATTGGTTCCCGTTTTTTAACATAACGATATTTGAAGATTGTTTACCAGCCCACGAAGGGTAAATCTCTAATAAACTTTTTACAGAGCAACTGGCTACACCCTCGGAATAAGTTTGTAGTTTTATGTAATTTTTGTTTTTATCGAACCAGTTGTTTCCCTGTAATTCATTATTTGTTTTCTGACTGCGCTCAATAAAAAAGTAGGGGAGATGTTCTTGATTAATCAAATCCGAATAAAATGATCGTGTAAAATTATCAATTATCTTTGGAGTATTAGTTAATTTATAGTTGACTTGTATTGTAATGGAGTTTACTTGATATACTTTACCGTTAGATTTATAAAATCGGTTAATATTAATATTAGCCAAATTTACGCTATTGCGTTCACCGGAATTGATAAATTCCACAGCTCCAGCGCAATTCTGACAATCTTCCGGAACCGTACCTTTGAATTCAGTGATTTTAAGTGCGGTAATTTCGAATTTGGTACCCTTAAAATCAGGAACACCAAGAGTTATTGATTCTCTTGGAAGTACTGATTTCTCATCATACGAAAAAGTAAATGTGAATCCACTATCATCAATATGATAGTATTTTACATCACAATGTGATTTATTAACAAAAAACATTCCTATCATTAGGAATATTATGAAAAAAGATTTTTTATTCATTTATTCTACTTAAATAATATTGATTTATAGACTATTAATTTGAAAAAGTATTGTTTTAACGCCGATAAACGGTTATTAGGAGAGATTGGTAAGTTTATCTCTTAATCCTGCAAGCGATTATATAACGATAAAATTGAGTGTCATCAACCCCACGCTTAAGCTTGGGGTTGATGAAATCGCAATCTACAACACACTCGGCGAGAAGGTTATGTCTGAATCCATTCAACCGATGACTTCAAGTCAGCGAATCAATATAGAAAGTTTGCCACGAGGTATGTATTTTGCGAGAATTGGGAACGAAGTGGGCAAATTTGTTACGCTCCAAAACATATAGACTAATGTTACCAAGCAGGAGCTTGGGAACAAGACAAGAATTTAATAAAAAACGTTACCAAGCAGGAGTTTGGTAACGAGGGAAAAAGTTATAGGTTGAAGGTTCCATACTTATGGCATCTTCATTTTGTTTCTAATTCATTGAGTAAAATTCACGAATTCTGCCGAATCCAGCAAAGTTATTGCTGTAATAAGTTGTGGTTAGTTCTTCAAGAACAACACCTTTCGATGATGAAGCGTGAACGAATGTGCCGTTCGATAAATAAATTCCTACGTGGTTAACGGTGCCGTTTTTGCTGAAAAAGACTAAATCGCCAGTAACGGCTTCCGATTCTGTAATTCTTTCGGTATAGATTGATTGCTCTTTTGCTGTGCGTGGTAAACTTATGCCCAATTCTTTATAGACACTTTGTACAAAGCCGGAGCAATCCGTACAATCTTTTGAATAACCGGATATGCAATAGGGGGTTCCAATCCATCTCTCGGTAATCTTTTGGATAAGCACAGCTTTTTCACTTTCAACTTTTGGATATAAAATCCTTTTTTGAGTTTTAGTAATAGTTTGTGATTTAACCTTTGGGAAATTTGATTTTTCCACAAATTTATTACTAGAGAATCGAACAGATGGTGAACATCCGCTCAAGATTTCGATAATGGCTGTTATTATTACAATATAAATTAGTTTGTTACGCATTAAAACTATTATTTTTGTATCCTATTATTATTATTCAGTTTAATGCGGGTCATCGACGAAATTAATAATCCCGCAATTAATACAAATGCTGTTTTTATAAATTCTGTATTCATAATTTCTTCTCCTGAAAAAACTATAATTAATTAATTTCATATATTACAACTACCAATTTATATGCCAAATGTGTCATTATGCAAAAAAAAACTCATCCGATTACTTCAGGCAATCGGATGAATTCTATAATTCCCAATATATTAGTTTACTAACGAGGTCTAATAATTGTATCTATTTATCAATACCCACTTTTGGCTTGATTTAATAATCTCTACTATAGGCTCTTGTTTGTAATTTAATAATAAATTCAAATCATATTTTACTTCTAATTTATCGATTGTTCCTTTTGGTGTTAAGTCCATATTATAAGTACTTGTACCTGAAATAAAAGACGGAACTACGAATTTGTCGATGTTATACACCATCATAGGTTCTTTTATCAGATATCTGCCAATGGATTCACCGGTCAATTTGTACAATTTAGTGGTGTAGCTTTTGATTTTCATCTTAACGGTGTCAATAAAAAACACATCGTCAACTCGACACTTTACTGTAGTTATCCAAAATGTATCTGCAGAAACTTTGGTATCGGGAAGCAAATTCTTATTGACATCAGCTATAAATTCTAAGTTTCTGTCACTCATTCCACCAAGCCAAATATACTTTCTTACAGAATCGGTCAAACCATTTTTAGGGTCGCTCAATGATCGGATTTTTTCATCCAATCTATTACCAGAAATATTAGTTACTTCGTCATAAGGAGAATACTGCATAGTATATTCTAATCCTAATGGAACAGAAGCACGTTCATAGTTTCTGATATCGAATGGTGGTCTTCCTTCGTCCCAAGCAGTATTATAATCAACTTTTTTCTTTGGACTGTCGAAACGGAAGTATATTGAATCAATAGATACATCAAGACTATAATTTCCTTCTTTGTCCGGACGGTTTGGTGCCTTCACACTGAAATTATTATCTATGTTTTGAAGATAGTTAAACATTGAGCTATCGCTATAGACTCTGTTAACGTTAGTAGAATCAATGAACACATATTGATGTACTATATTTACAGGAAATGTGTTTACGAATTGAAACTCTAATTTTTCTATAGGTTCTTTTGGTTTACCGGCGGCGACTTGCGCTGAAACACCGTTGTATCCGAATATTATCAATATTGCTAATAAACTCACCAATTTCAACTTTATCATTTGTTACTCCATATATTTATTTTTATAAATTGTCCAAGCGGCTATTGTTTGTCCATTCCAAATGGAATTTTCTTTTATACAAGCATCAATTTCTTGAGCTGTTAAATACATTACTTTAATTTCTTCGGATTCATCGCATTCCGATGTTATAGGCTTAATTTTGTTAGATTTTATTACATAACACATCTCGTCTGTAACACCTATAAATGGATTGAATTCACCTATGATTACATTTTCTTTTGAAATAAATCCTGTTTCTTCAGAAAATTCTTTTACAGCGTTTTCAATAATAGAATAATCAGAAACCATTCCACCGCCCGGAAATTCAATGCTTCTACGTTGATTCAAATACCTAAATTGTTCCACAAAGATATACTTATCGTCTATTTTTGCGATAATAATTACCGAACCCACAGAATGAACATAATAATATGAACCTTCCTTTTTATTAGGAAGCATATAAATATCTTTTCTATATTCCCAATACGGGTTTTTATCCACGGTTTCCGTAGATATTCTGTCAAACTTTTTCATAATATAGAAACGATTAATATGAAAAAAAGTTGCAAATTATTAGAATTATCCTTTTAATCTACGAACAAACTCAATACTATCGCTAATGCTAAGCATTTCATCAGCAAAAATCTCACTTTCACGTTTATTAGTATTAATCACAATATTTTTTGCTTCAAGGACCATTGCCGGAGACATACTTAATTCGTCAATTCCAAAACCGATTAATAGTGGAATCGCTTCGGGATAAGCGGCTAACTCTCCACACATACTCAGCGGGATGTTATTATTCTTTGCGGCTTCGGCGGTCATTTTTATCAAGCGAAACACAGCGGGATGAAGAGGATTAAATATATCGGAAACCAAGTCGTTTGCTCTGTCCGCCCCAATGGTGTAGGAAGTTAGATCATTGCTACCGATGCTCATAAAATCAACTTCTTTTGCTAAACTATCGGCTGTTAAAGCCGCCGCAGGGGTTTCAACCATTATTCCAAAAGGCATATTTTTATCGTAATTAATACCTTGGGCATCTAATTCTACCTTACATTCTGCTATAATCGCCTTTGCTTCTAAAACTTCTTGAAGATTGGAAATCATCGGCAACATAAACTTCACATTTTTGTTGACAGATGCTTTCAAAACAGCAATTATTTGAGTTCTAAAAATATCTTTTCGAAGTAACAAAAAACGGATACCGCGGCAACCAAGTGCGGGATTATCTTCTTGGTGGGGCAAGCCCTCAGAAAATTTATCGCTTCCTATATCAAATCCGCGAATAGTGAGTGGTTTGGGAAAAGTTATGTTGACTAAGTCTTTGTACCATTGCTCCTGCAATTCTAAATTCGGCATTCCGCCGGATTTCATTATTAAGCTTTCTGAACGAACTAATCCTACACCATCGGCGCCCGCAATTTCACTTGCTATAGCATCCTCGCGTAAATCTATGTTTGTATAGATCTTTATTGGAAAACCATCCAACGTTTTACATTCTACGTCCTTTAACTTTCCTAATTTTTTATGATATTCCGCAATTTTAGCTTGCTTTTTATGATAATCATCAATAGAGGCTTGATTAGGATTAACTATCAGGCTTCCTGAAAATCCGTCAACAATTAGCACATCACCGTCACTAATAACGGATGTAATATTTTTAAAGCCGATTACGGAAGGTATTTTATAAGCGCGAGCCATAATTGAAACGTGGGAAACAATTCCGCCCGATTCGGTTATTATACCGGTTATTCCTGCATTATGGAAATTTACGATATCCGCAGGAGTAAGATTTTGCGCGACTACAATAGAATTATCATTAATTCGATAGTCGATTAACTTGTGTCTAAGTATATAAATTAGCCGCTTTTTTATATGCTCGAGTTCATCGGCTCTTAATCGAAGGTATTCATCTTTTATAGATAGGAATAGCGCTTTCTGTTCGTCGAATTCTTGGACAATAGCGCTTTCGGCTGTTGATAATTCTTCAATACGTTTATAAATTCCTTCTTTTAAGACAGGGTCCGACAGAATTAGCATATTTGATTCAAGTATATCAATTACGTTTTTTGAGTCTGTATGAACTGCCGCAATCAGATTTTCCACTTCCTTTGATAAGGATTCACAGGCTTGTTCGAAACGATTTTTCTCGTATTCTATATCTTCTACTAAAATGTTACTTGTATCAATTACTATATTTTCAGGTAACAAAACAACTGCTTTACCGAATGCGATTCCTGACGAAGACGGTATTCCTTTTAGCTCGAAATTGATATAAGGAGTTTTCATTATGACTCTCCAAATCCTGTTTGTATAAGTTTTACGATAGCTTCCACCGCTTCGGATTCGTCCACGCCGTCAGCTTTTATTTTTAAGGTGCTTCCTTGCTCGGCGGCTAAGGTCATAACACCGATAATACTTTTTGCATTTATAACAAAACTATCTCTCATTATTTGGATTTCAGATTTAAATTCTGAGGCAAGTTTCACTAAACTGGCGGCCGGGCGAGTGTGGATGCCAGCTCGATTCACTACTTTTACATCACTAATGGTCATATTGCTTATTTGGTTCTATAATTCAATTAAAAAATTCAAATATAATCAATAATTTTATAACACACCTATAATTGTTTTTAAAATCTCTTCAATTTCGATTATTTTGATAACACCTTGACGCAAAATTGTGGGGTGAGCGCCCACTAAAGACAGTACTGTTGACTCTTGCTGATATTGAGTTATTCCATCGTCAATAATATATTTTATCTTGCCATTTAATTCTTTATAAACGGCTTCTGCTGATGTTGAAGATAAATTCCCCGAAAGATTGGCAGAAGTTGCCGCAAGCGGGTGTCCTATCAAATCTATTAAATCGCAAGCAACTAAAGAATCAGGCCAGCGGATAGAAATGGAATCAAAACCACAGGTTACAATATTATCAATTTTAGCTGATTTTGATATTATCATCGCTAATGGACCGGGCAGAAAATGTTCAGCTAATAAGAAAAAGCTATGCGGAATTTCGTCCGATAATCCGGTTACTTGATCAATATCGGAAATGTGAGCCGCTAAAGGTTTGGTTTGCTCCCTGCCTTTAATTTTGAAAATCTCTTTAACTCCGCGAACATTGCTAATCGGTGTTCCCAATCCATAGACAGTTTCCGTTGGAAAAGCAATTGGGTAGCCTTCGAAAATTGAATTCAAAATTTCGCTGTCAATTGAACCTTTCTCGATTTTTATTATCTCTGTAGTCATAATAGTTTAGTTTTGAAAAAATATTTAAAAATAACATACAATACACCAATACCTGCAAGTAAAATAATTCCCGATAGCCAAATAGACATAATATCGGAAGTCATTGTAAGATTTTCTGCTGAAGAAGAAAGGTTCATTTTTATTATAGCAAAAGCGTTGTTCAAAACGTGGCAAGTTATCGCTATTTTTAAACTATCCGTTTTAAATGTTATAACACCGACATATAAAGCTAAAACAAAAAGAGGGATGATTTCGGACAAATTAAAATGTAAGATTGTAAAAACCAAAGCTGTTATTATAATTGCTGAAGAAGGCTTTTTTATCGCTTCCAAGTTTTTTTGCAGATAGCCCCGAAAAACAAGCTCTTCATAAACCGGAACTATGATAGCGGCTCCAAAAACGGCAAGTAAAAGTTGAGCATTAAAACCGGTATAAAACAGGTTGTTATATAAACGAGCGGTATCGGCATACATCTTTTCTAACCAGACAATTACACTGTCCGGCAAAAAGTGGTATTGGAGCGACATTATAGCAGAACCAATTGCATTTACGGCAATCAAGCCTAATATCGCGATTAGATATACTTTTAACTTTGGTTTAGCGGTTAGCCGAAATACATCCAGAGCAGGTAATAGCGAAGTTTTTTTGGAAATAGGTATTATAATAAGCAAAGTTAGAACTATCTGCGAAATACAGAATATCATTCCACTTATTATACCTTGGGGCCAAATTAAAATAATTACTGCAGCGGGAATTTGAGCTAAAAGTAATACAGCGATAGCGAGAGCTGAGAACTTGAAAACTGAGCCCGATTTGGTAGGCTTTTTAATATCGTATTCTTCGAAAGCGGTCATAATTTTTACCTTAACAAACAATTTTTGAATATCTACTATCCCAAAAATACACTTTTTTCTATTGTTTCTAAAATAATTTAATCTAAAAAATTGAAAGCCGATACCAATTAATATAATTATTTGGGAATTATTTATTATTTTGCAAAAAATAATTATGGAATTATCAGATAAATATGAAGCGTTTTCTCTTTTTTGCAATCATTATTATAACAAACTGCTTATCGTTGCATTCACAAGGTGTATTGGTTAGTGAATATTATAATGAAACTCAAACCGGTAATGTTAAACCCGATAGCGAGTGGGCGGAATTGCTTGTAACAAAGGATGGAATCAGCTTAGTTGGTTTTAAAATACGGGATAACAGCAGTACCGGTGAGTGGATGCCGGCATTTCAATTTATAGATATCCCACTATGGAAAAATCTTCACGAAGGTACAATTATTCTGATATATTTGAAAACCTCACCTGTAACGGACGATGATAAAAGTGATGGTTATATACAGGTCGGTGTCGAAGACACAACGTATTTTACATTTTTAGGTACCGATCTTGTGAGGTCTTTGAACTTAAATCAAGTTCGAGATATGGTGCAGATTTTAGACCAATCCGATAATCCTATCCATACTTTAGGGCACGCAAAAATCGGTGATGAAGCACTATTTAATGCTATCCCTGTACCGAAAATTTGCTATAGCGATGATCTTATAGCAAATACGGGAGTGGCTGTCTTACCCGGTGCTAAATTGAGCGACTATGATATGGGCTTTGATGTATCTAAAGTATGGACAACAAGAGAAAGTGCATCAGCAATTACACCCGGTTTACCGAATCGAAATGCTGTATATTCAAGAACTAATATAAATTATTGGCGTGAATTAAGGGAACCCGAATGGAGTAATGCGACCTTTTCTACTTCCGACGCTTCGTCCTTCGATAAAGTAATATTAACTTGGCGCACGGTGTCGAATACCGCGAACGATCCTATCGAAGGTTACATTTTATTAAGAGCAGAAGGTTCAACTTGGCCCTCCGGATCTTTGCCTTTGGACAGTAAAATCTATGCAAAGGGTGATATGATAGGTAGTGCTGTTGTTGTTGACCATATCCAAAATTTTTCATCTGATTCTTATGTTGATAAAACAAAATTGGAATGTGGACATTCTTATGTTTATGCACTAGTGGCTTATCGCTATAATGCGGATGGTTTTGCTGAAGACCAAAACAAAAAAGAGTTGTCCGCAAGAGGAAGAGCATATAACGAAACGAATTTTGCAACCACTCACGTCATCACTTTAGACGAACCCAAAGTACCGGCTGTTTTTACTATTGGCAATAAAAGAGAAATATGCGGCGGAGATGAAATAACTATTTTCGTAAAGGATACAATTAATTTCAAAGGATTTAGTTTCCAATGGATTAAAGATGGTAACGATATGATTGGTGAAACAAAAAATAGAGTTATTGTTACTCAAACCGGAGTTTATTCAATTCGAACAGCCAACGCAATTGGCTGTGAAAGCATATCAACCGGTTTGAAAATCTTAGTGCGCGATGCACCGTCGGTTGTACTTAAAGAAGATAAAGGTGGGGGTCAATTCAGAAAATTTCTCAACGATACTACACTAAATTTGTGTAAAGGTGATCAATTAAAACTGGTTGCGCAAATATCAGGTCAATTGGACAGCACACTTTGGCTGAAAGATGGCGTTGTTATTCAAAAAGACGGAGCGGCTCATACGGTTTTAGTTAGCGGAAGCTATCAAGTGGAGGCTTATGCAGGAAATTGCCCGGGAAAATCAGCCGTTGTTACAGTAATAATAAACGATATTGATTTAAGTATAACTCCTAATATTATAAACTTGGACTATGATAAAAATCCGGTTGATACAATAAAAATCGTAAATCATAAGAATAAGGCATTAATACTTAAAGCCGCGGATATTAATTTACCGGCAGAGTTTACAATAGTCAATCCGGCTTCCGAACCGTATCTTGTTCCTGCTTCTGATTATTTAGCAGTAGCTATTCGCTTTGATACTCCTGATTATAAAACCGTTACGGGAAAATTTGAAGTTAATGCTCCTTGTGGAAATCAATACGTTGTATTTTTAACGGGTACTCGGAAAAAACCGAATTCAACTTTCCCTATATCAGAACTTACAAATATTGACTTTGGGATAATTCCTAATTGTACGATGAAAGACACCAGTTTTGTAATCCGAATTCAAGGTACCGATGAGTTAATAATAAAATCCGATAAAAATAAAGATAAATATAAAGGTTATACTGTGGAATACGACACCGGTCAGATTCCAAATTCTCTCCCTTGGAAATTAAACGAGGGAGAAATAACTGTATATGTGTCATTTTCGAATAATGTACCTGCTGTTTATAATGAAGAGATTTTATTAGACTATACTGTTGATGGTGTTGACGCGGCTGAACCAATCCGAGTATCGTTATTCGGTGAAACTCAAGTTCCTAATCTTGATGTTTTGGATGGCTTTACAAATTTCAGATTTGATTTGTTCGGGTGTGACAATACTTTAGATACAATTATAAGAGTTATTAATAAATCGCCTTTTGATATAACAATAAAAGACAATTTTGCCGCAAACCACATTCAATTCAAAATTCTGCCTCAGGTTATTCATCCAAAGGAAACAGTCAATTTGAACGTTACATTAATGGCCGGTATCTACACTCCAACAACTTTTACTTACGAACCTTGTTTGGTCAATTCCGAGGAAATTACTGTTGAGATTTCAGCTGTAGCCCCGGATATGACTTTCAATCTAAAAAATGACGAATTGGATTTTGGTTCTATTAATAATTGCAAATTTCCTAAGGATAGTCTGAAAAGGATATCTTTTTATGGAAATGCTTATTCATCTTCAGTAGCGAATATAACAGTGCCTCAAGGAATAGAAATACAAGGGTTAAATCTTGGGGATAATATATCAACACAAGGTGGGCAATTTGATATAAAATTCAAATCCGATTTTATAGGAATATTAGACGATAATATCGAAATAACTTTAACACCTTGCGATATAAAGAAAGTTATAAAGGTAAAAGGGGAACGCTTTACACCTCTCGCACCATTAGTTTCGGAGACAATTCTCAATTTCGGAGATTATATTATTGGAACTCCTTATGTTGAGAAAGTTTTAAGTATAACAAACAACGATACTCGCGATATAATAATTAAGGATTTCGAAGGTATTGCCGTTCCTTATGTGCTATTAAATAGTGATATACCATATTTATTAAAAGCTGGGGAGACTAAGAATTATACATTCCGATATGAAAGAACAGTTGAAAGTAAATCTGATAAATTAGATATTAAGATTATTTACGATTCTTACTGCGATTTTAATCAAGTTATTCAGCTAAACGGTACAGCATCTCTTGGTTTTTTTCCTGCCAATATTAAATTATCTATTCAAAAAGGGATAGATATTGGATTAGGAAAAAAAGTAAAAGTACCGATAGAAATTCATTCGAGCGATACAAGCTATTTAGGGAATTGCGGAATCCGGAAAGTGAAAATAGGAATACAGTATAATCCACAAGTCATTGATATATTAAATGCGAATGTGGGCACGGCGGTACTTTCTCAAACTCACGGATTTACTTTTGATAAACCCTATCCGGGTTTGTCCAATATTTATTTTGATATAAATGCGAATCATAATATAGCCGAGGGGACATTTGTCGAAATCGAATTACTTGGTTTATTAGGCGATACGAGTAGAACAGCAATAGAAATAGTATCACCGGAACTTATGAGTGATACAAGAACAATAAATTTAGAAATTGAAAACGGTAGTGTAACCGTTACCGGGATTTGTCCTTCTGAAAATCGTTTCGTACAGGTGAACGGTCAGCAGGGCGGTATAATCTCCATAGTACCAAATCCGGTAAGCGACAACGTTACATTAACCATAGAAGTAATAAGCGACGAACTTACAAATTGCAGTATATACGATAACCTTGGAAAAAATATCCGAAGTATCGTATATGAAAGTCTAAAACCCGATAAATATAATTATCAGTTAAACGTTAGCGATTTGCATAGTGGTGTTTATTATATAGTCTTTAAAAATGGAATTATAGTTAATACAACAAAATTAATCATTAATAAATAGGTTGCTTTATGTTATATAAAAGTTTATATACCGCCGAACAGTGGGAAACCTTAAAAAGCTCAATAGAATGGGTTTTGGGTGCTGTTGCAGGCACAGATGGTAAAATTGACCAAAAAGAATTAGACGCTGTCAAAATCATTCACCAATCTGCAAATAAGTTTGATATTCCTTTCGTAAAGGAACTGTTAAATTCAATTGCTGAAGATGATTTTGACCAAGTAACTTTAGCCAGCGATGCTGAAATCAAAAATGGTTTGCTAGATGTTTCAACTTATCTAAAAGTGTTGGATCCAAAGGAAGCGGCTGATTTTAAAAAGTTTTTGTTATTTGCCGGAGTTTATGTAGGTATTTCTTCAGGTAAATTCTTACAATGCAGAATGAGTGAAGAAGAAGTACAAAAACTTGAACTGATTGGTCGAATCATTCATCACGATTACCATTCATTTATGGAATCCGGTGTAGTGGACCATTTTATGGAAATGATAAAGTAGATGAGCGAAAAAAAAGTATATTTTGAGACTTACGGCTGTCAAATGAATTTAAACGATACCGAAATCGCAGGAGGTATATTAAAAGAATCGGGCTATGAAATAACTGAAGATATAAATATCGCAGACGTAATTTTGCTTAATACCTGCTCCGTACGTGACAATGCGGAGCAGAAAATATTACATAGATTAGAACATTTAAAAGGTTTCAAACGCAAGACCAATAAAAAACTTATAGTAGGTATTATGGGTTGTATGGCAGAGCGTTTGGGCGAAAAGCTTATAAGATTGGAAAATTTAGTTCGATTAGTAATTGGACCGGACGAATACCGCTCATTGCCCGCTTTATTGGATCAAGCATTGAGCAATTCGCCCGGCATAGCAATCGAATTGAGCACTACTGAAACTTACAGCGATATTATTCCGCTCAGAACAGAAGGGCTTTCCGCTTGGTTATCCATTATGCGCGGTTGCAACAACTTCTGTTCGTACTGTATTGTGCCATATACACGCGGGCGCGAACGTTCTAAGCCGATAAAAGCAATTTTAGATGATTTGGTACGGCTTGAGAAACAAGGCATTAAAGAAGTAACTCTGCTGGGTCAAAACGTAAACAGCTATTTTGACAAAGAGGCAAATGTTAAATTTCCCGAATTATTAGTGCAAGCCGCCGAAGCTGTTCCAAATATGAGGATTCGATTTGTTACTTCACACCCTTACGATATGAGCGATGAATTGATAGCCGTAATGGCGAAATACGAAAACATCTGCGAGTATTTGCATCTACCTATTCAATCGGGTTCGGACAAAATTTTGAAGTTGATGAATCGCAAATATACGGTGGCGCATTACTTAGAAAGAATCAGAAAAGTCCGTGAGGCAATGCCGGATATAGCACTATCTACTGATTTAATCTCAGGATTCCCATCGGAAACGGAAGAAGACCACCAAGCCACATTGGAATTGCTTAAAATAGTTCAATACGACGGCGCATATATGTTCAATTATTCACCGCGTTCGGGAACAAAAGCCGCTGAAATGGAAGACGATGTTGACTTCGAGACAAAACGTCGGAGATTAAGCGAGATAATTCATTTACAAAACGAGATTGCCAGAAAGAAGAATAAAAACGAAGTCGGTAGAGTTCACGAAGTTCTAATTGATGGAGTGAGCAAGAAAAAAGAATCCGAATGGCAGGGTAGAACTAAAACCAACAAAGTCGTTATATTCAATAATGAAACAGGCGCATATAAGCAAGGCGATTTGATAAATGTCCGAATAACAAAAGCTACGAGTGCAACGTTATTTGGAGAATTGAGCGAATAAACCTTCAGAAGGTTTCGCACCTTCTGAAGGTTGGTAATACATTGTCAGAATCAGGATTCAATGATTTTAGGATTATAGGATGTTTTTCTTCCAACCGCGAAGCGGTTTAAAATGATTAGCCGTAGGTGAAACCTATGGTAAGTGTAACTTTTTGATATGGAAGCCCTGAAAGGGCGAAAATGAATGTTGAAAATTAAAGGATAAGAAAATTAATAAATTGTTTTCAATTATTTCAAAATTGATTTGTATGTGACTAACTACGGCACAGAATGTGCTAAGTTTGATTACAGTAAAGTTGCCGAATTGAAAATTTAGGAATGAATTATGATACCGAATAATATTACAGAGCAAAACGTTTTAGACGCAATTAAGGATTTTAACATAAATGGAATTAGATACCCATTGGCTAGATCAAAGAAATTCGATTTAGTATTTAATAATCAAACATATCCACCGAAATATATAATATCTTTAGCAAATGAGTATGCAAACAAAGTTTATTTATCTCATCAAGATTTTGACACTTATGAAGCTCAAAGATTGTTGAAAAGTCTCAGCCCTAACTTTGTAATACAGGACAAAGAAACGGATAATGTTGCTGATCTAATAAAGAAATACAAAATACACATCAAAGCCGGTGGGCTCGAAGATGAAGTGTATAAATGGGAATTACTCGCTGAATACAAAGCTAAACTAAATGTCTATGCCGCTGATTTATATGATAATATAAAGAGCATAGACTTTGGGAATCTACTATATTTCAATGCAAAAACTGTTTTGATTGCGTTAGCTAAGGAAAGGCAGGAGCCATACCGAGAATGTTTAAAAGTTTTATTTGATGAAAACAAACCACTTGCTGAAAGAATAAAATATTATTGCGAACAAACCTTGCAAATTTATAGAGTTAGACGCTAATGAAAAACATTCACATCATCAGGATGAACGTACAGCTGGGACTCTATTAACCTTCCATAACCCTGATAAATATGCATTTTACAAAGATTCATACTATAAAAAGTATTGTTCATTTCTTGGCATAGAAACCGAAAAGAAGGATGAAAAGTATGTTCATTATCTTGATTTAATTCATGAATTGATTCACAAATACATTAATGATGACCAAGAACTATTAGATTTAATAAATAATAAAATTGAAAATCTTGAATTTAAAGATATGAATCATAAGTTATTGGCACAAGATATATTATATCAGATGTTGGAAAAAACAACCAAAACAGATGTTAATTATTGGATTTTCCAAGGTAGTCCAAAAATATATGACATTGTTGGTTCAATTACAGATAATACCCTTGAAACTTGGAGTGTAAAAAATCATAAAAATATAATAAAAACCGGGGATAAGATAATTCTCTGGGTTACAGGCGAAAATCCAGGATGCTACGCATTAGCCGAAGTAATTTCAGAAGTTTTTGAAGATTTTGACAACGAAACAGAGATTAAGTACTATAGGGATAATCATACTAATGAAAAATCTCCTCAAGTCAAAATTAAGATAACACATAATTTGGTCTCAAAACCAATTACAAAAGAAATGATTAAGAATATCGATGAATTATCTAATTTAAAAGTCGGTAACCAAGGGACTAACTTTCAAGCAACAGAAAAAGAATATTTAAGGTTAAAAGATATGGCAGAATCGAAAGAAAAAAAATATTGGCTCTATGCACCCGGAGAAGGTGCAAAACTGTGGGATGAATTTTATAATAATGGTATTATGGCTTTGGGTTGGGGCCTATTAGGCGATTTAAATAACTATAAAACCAAGGAAGAAATAACATCTAAATTACAAGAATTGGAAAATACTTCGAGTAATAAAGTGAATGATTCTCTGGCTAATTGGGAATTCAAGAATTCAATATCTATTGGTGATATAATTATCGTCAAAAAAGGGCAGAAAGAACTTGTTGGTTATGGTGAAGTAACATCAGATTATTATTTTAACGATAATTATGAGCATTTCAAAAGTTGTAGGAATGTCGATTGGAAAATTAAAGGGAACTGGAAAATAGAAGATAATTTAGCTGTAAAAACCCTAACTGACATAACAAAGTATCCTGATGCGAATTCAAGTACTGATAAGTACTATCAAAGATTACTAAAAATAATGATGCCTCAAAAAACCTACTCTTTAAATACTATTCTTTACGGACCACCCGGAACAGGGAAGACGTATAACACAATTCTCAGGGCGGCTGAAATAATTGAATGCAGAGTAATTAAAGATTATTCAGAAGCGTTGAATGTTTTCAATAGTAATTTGGGTGATAGAATCGAGTTTATAACCTTTCATCAGAACTATAGCTATGAAGATTTCATTCAGGGATTAAGACCCGATGTGGAAAGCGATGGAGATTTATGCTTTGAAAGAAAGGATGGTGCTTTTAAAAGGATAGCTGATAGAGCTTTGAAGAATATAATTGACTCTTCAAAACCAAATGATGTTAAGAGGAAATTTGATGAAGTTTTAAATGAATATATTTTACCATTGAGTTTGGGTGAAGTTGATGAACTTGAAGTCAAAATGAAAAAAGTTTCTTTCTATATTACTGGTATTGGCCTTAAATCAATTGAATTTAGAAAAAATGATGGCGATTCAAAACATTCGTTAAGTCTTGAAACTTTAAAAAAGATGTATGATAAAGGAAGTAATGAATATATTATTGGCGGACTCCAATTATATTACGACCCAATAATGGCAGTACTTTTAGAAAAAGGTAAAACAAATGTTAGCAAAGTAAATAAGCAAAACTACGTAATAATCATTGATGAAATTAACCGAGCTAATATATCAAGAGTGTTTGGTGAATTGATAACATTGATCGAACCGGACAAACGCTCACACGGTGCGATTCCTTTGAAATGTACTCTACCCTCTGGCGAAGAATTTATTGTTCCGTCAAATTTGCATTTGATTGGTACTATGAACACAGCGGATAAATCCATAGCTTTATTGGATATTGCTCTTAGACGTAGATTCGAATTTGAATCAATGTATCCGAAATATGAAATTGAAGGATGCGAAGTACACGATGTCGAAATTTTACAGAAAATCAATAAGCGCATAAAAGAGCTAAAGGGTTATGATTTCCAAATTGGGCATTCATATTTTATGGGAGATGATTATCATCTCGTTGAAAGAATGAACAAAAAAGTGATTCCACTTCTATTAGAATATTTTATGAACGATGAAAAGGAGGTACGCGGAATTTTAGTGAATGCAGGTTTGTCAATAGAAACAGATTCTTGGCCATTAAAAGTAATCGGGCTTTTATGATAAATCTCTTTGAATATCAAAACAAAAAGGAATTTGAAGGTTCTTTCGAGGGCTTGGAATTATTTTTAGATGACATTTGGAAAAAAAGAGAGAAATCGTCCTATTATCCAGATGATGAATCAGATAGGGTGGATGTGCAACAATTCCTTCAGTTTCTGCATCGAACTAAGGAATTAAAATCTAATAAATATGTTGGTGTTATACATTTTGAAGGGCAGAAAATTAATCTCTTTCCAAAGATTTTTTTTGAGGATGAAAAAGACTACTCAGATACCCAAATAAATTACATCCAAAATCATATTTTATGGTGGCTGAGTTACTGCAGGAAGATTAAATTTCCGAATTATCAAACAACATTAAGTGGGAAAAAAAGTGATTTCTTTGAGATATTAATATACTTATTCTCAAAATATACAAGAGAATTGCTTTTGAATTCCGTATATCAGAAGTATGAAGAAGTAGAAAGGGAGCTATCTTTCATCAAAGGTCGTCTCAATACTAATGAATATATTAATGAAAATATAGTAAAAGGAAGGTGGCATAAATTAAACTGTGTTTATGATGAGTTTGTAGTTGACAATAAATTCAATAGAATAATTAAATATGTTACAAAGCTTCTATTTAATGTTACAGTCAATCCAGATAATAAAAAATATCTCGGGGAAATATTATTCATTCTTGACGAAGTGAGTGATGAAAAAACCACAGCCGAAGAATGCTCAATTATCAAATTTAATCTAATGTTCGGTGATTTCGAAACGGTAAGAGACTATTGCTATTTATTTTTGAAAAATAGTATTTCGCTAGAGTACAAAAACGATTTAAAACTCTTTGCATTCTTAATTCCAATGGAATATTTATTTGAAGATTTTATATTTGGATTTATTGATAAAGAAATACCTGATGTTAAAGCCAAAGCACAAGAATCGTCTAAATATCTGGATCAAAGCAAAATCTTCCCAATCAGACCAGATTTATATATTGAAACTGATTCCAAAAAGATAATTGCAGATACAAAGTATAAGATGATTTATTCCGATCAAACAGATTCCAAAAACGGTATATCACAAAACGATTTATATCAAATGATGGCCTATGCTGTTCGATATAAAATAGATGAGATAAAACTATTTTATCCTGATACAATTAAAGGATATAACGAAAAAGGAAGCGAAATAATTATAAAAGATGAATTGGCGGATGGTGTTGTTATTAATATTAAAGCATTTCAATTACCAATTATTAATAGGGGGTTATTTGTACAAGAAAATTCAGATGAAATTCATCTCCAGGAATTATTCGACGGTACAAAAATTAAATTAAAAGAGAGAATTATCGAGATTCTTTTGACTGGGCAAAAAGATTCGTAAAATTTCAAAAACGAATTACGGTGGTTCTTTCTTTTTATTTAAAATCGTTTAAAGATGGATTCTTCACTTCGTTCAGAATGACGTATCGACTTATAAATAAAGAGTTTCAAAGCAGGAGCTTTGGAACGAGTTTAAATTTATGACGGCTAATATTCTTCTCATTATCAACTATCAATATTCAATTTCTTCATAAGGTGTGCCATATTCATACCCAGATTTTGCATTGCGCGCATACCTTCAACATCGTCGGCAACTTCACCTTCATTTCTTCCGATTGCAAAATTCCAATACGATGAACCCACAAGATACATATCGGAAATCAGAAAGAAATGGTTGATTGCATCCAAGGTAGGTATTGCGCCGGCACGTCGTACAGCCGCCAAAGAAACGCCTACGCGGCGTTTTAAAGGATTTCCGTTAGCTCGTATCACATAACCCGCGCGGTCAATCAGAGCCTTCGCTTGAGCGTTTAATCCGGCAAAGTAAACAGGTGAGCCGATTATTATACCATCTGCTGAAATCATTTTTTCTACATAAGTATTTATCATATCGCTATCGATAGAACAGCGCATATTTTTGTTTTGACTGCACTTTCCGCAGGCTTGACAACCCCAAAGCAGTTCTTGCCCTATATTTATCATTTCGGTTTCGATTCCTTCTTTGTCGAGCTCCTCGAAAACCTGTTCAATCATATATGCGGTATTGCCCTCGGGTCTGGGGCTTGTGTTAAACGCTACAACTTTCATTATTTAACCCTGAGTTTTTCGATTAAAGTAGTAATCATTTGGCTGACGGATACATTTTCGGCTTCCGCATTGAAATTCGTTACTATACGATGTCTTAGAACCGGAATAGCTACTGAATTTACATCGTCTTCGTTTGGAGTAAAACGACCGTGTAAAGCGGCGCGCGATTTAGCACCTAAAATCAAATATTGGGAAGCTCGAGGTCCTGCACCATAAGAAATATAATTCTTTACCAATTCGTGAGTTGTGGTTTCAGGACGTGTTGAACGAACCAGCTTAACGGCATAATTTATGATATGGTCCGAAACAGGTACGCGGCGTACTAATTTTTGAAAATCAATGATATCGCTTCCGGAAAGGATTTTTTTCAAAGAGGGGGTTGAATCGGATGTTGTTGATTGAACAATATCGAATTCTTCTTTTTCACTTGGATAATCCAGCCAAATATTGAACATAAACCTGTCCAATTGGGCTTCCGGTAGTGGGTAAGTTCCTTCTTGTTCGATAGGGTTTTGAGTAGCCAAAACATAAAAAGGTTCGTCCAAGAAATAAGTTTCCCCGGCATTTGTTACGTGGTGCTCTTCCATCGCTTCAAGTAAAGCGGCTTGCGTTTTGGGAGGTGTACGGTTAATCTCGTCGGCTAAAACTATATTCGCGAAAATAGGCCCCTTTATGAAGCGAAAATTCTTCTGCCCAGTTGATATATTATCTTCCAATACTTCCGAACCGCTTATGTCACCCGGCATCAAATCGGGTGTAAACTGAATTCTATTAAACCTCAAATCTATTATATCGGCTAATGTTTTGATTAACAATGTTTTGGCTAAGCCGGGCACACCTATAAGCAGGCAGTGTCCCTTTGCAAATAAGGAAACCATTAGGTTTTCGATGGTCTCATCTTGTCCAACAATTACTTTTTTTAATTCATTTTTAATCTCACCGAAAGATGCTTTTAAGTGTGCAATTCTCTCGATGTCGGTAAATTCTTTACTCATATTCGGATTATTCTATAATTTTATAAATAGGCCCTTCTTGGGTCAATTGGCTTGAATACAAATTTACACGGAAAAACTTTAAATGCCCCATTCTAAAATCGGTCCACTCTTCAAGTCGTTTTGCAAACTCGGGCGTGGTTTCTTTTATACGGCATAAAGTCATATGTGGCATATATTTCTTAAACTCAGGCTTAATATCGAATTTAGTCGTTACCACATCCTCGATTCTGTCATATATCTTGTGAACCAACAATCCCGGAGAAAAAATACTCGTGTAAAGTATTTTTGGATTATCTAAATTGGGCATACATCGTAAGCTATTCAAATAGATAGGAGCATCGTATTTTGTAAGAGCGAAGCTAAGCGCATCCTTGATATCAGGAATTAAATCTTCTTCAACGTTGCCTAAAAATTTGTAGGTAAAGTGCATATTGTTCAATTCAACCCATTTGCCTGTGCAAACCTCGTTGAATTTATTTTGAATTTCCTCGTAGTGTTTTGCTACAAGTTTTTCTGGAATTGATGTCCCGATAAAAAGCCTTTGTGTTCCCATAGTATTCTTTATTCTTGTTAAAATAATATTTTTACTTAACGAATTTGAAGTGTATTTGTTTTACAAAAATAAAGCAGTAACCTCGATTGACTACTGCTTTTCCCTAAATTATTCAAATTTATTTTTAAATTCTTTGTAAAAGCTCTTAATGTGTGCAAAAGCTTTCTCAATTACTTCCTCGGGTGGAAGAATTACGATACGGAAATGGTGAGTACCCGGTTTTTGTCCGAAACCCGAGCCCGGAACAACTAACACGCCTGTTTCTTTTACCAATTCGCGGCAGAATAGTGCATCATCCTTTACATCAATCGAAAGGAATGCGTAAAACGCACCTTGCGGTTTAACCATACTTATTCCTTCAAAGTCTTTTATTGCGTTGACAACTATATCTCGGCGTTTCATTAAAATACTATTCATTTTTGCGATATGACTTTGATCACCTTCCAAAGCGGCGGGAATAGCACGCATAATAGGATGATTTGCGGAAAGTCTTGCTCTCAAAAGCTTGTTTACACCTTCTAAATAATCGTCCATAATATCGCAACGACCGGTAGCGATACCCCAGCCAATTCTAAAACCCGGTGCTATATAGCTTTTTGATAAACCGCTGAATGTTATACAGCTCACTTCGGAATTTAAAGCCGCCATAGAAAATAATTTATTATCATCAAAAAGGAGTTTGTCATAGATTTCGTCGGAAATAATCAATAGATTGTGTTCCAAAGCTATTTCAATGATTTGCTCTAATATTTCTTTTCGGCAAAGACATCCGGTTGGATTATTCGGATTGATCACAACGATTGCTTTTGTGCGTGAATTTATTTTCGCTTTAATATCTGCAATATCAGGTTGCCAACCATCTTCTTCATCCAAGTAATAAGGATTGGATTGAAGCATTAACTTACTTTCTACAGCAGTATAGAGTGGGTAACCGGGTGTAGGCATCAAGAAGTTGTCACCTTCGTTTAATAAAGCTGTTAGACATAATTCGATTGCTTCGCTCGCTCCGTGGGTTACAAATACATCTAATATGTTTTTATCAATACCTTTGCGTGCGGCATCTCTTTTGATTGCGTCTATAGCAGACTTTGTTCCGCTCGATGGAGCATATCCATTATAGTTATCGCGCATAGCTTTATCAATCGCGTCAATTATATGAGGTGGGGTGGACCAATCGTAAACGTTTGGATCACCTATATTTAAATAATACATTTCTTTGCCGGTAGCGGCAACTTGATTGGCTAAAGCTACAATATCGCGAATGGCATAGCGTACGTTTTCTGTACGTTTAGCAGGGATTATTTTAGTTTGAGGCATCTAACTGTTCCAAAAAAAATTAAATTGACAATTATAATTATCAAAATTAATTAATATTCATATTCTAAAAAAATTATTTGAAAATTAATAACGAGAAATAAAGAATGAAGGATGAAAAAAGCTGAAAAGTAAAAATAAAAACTCATCCGATGAACGGAGAGTCATCGGATGAGTTTGGGTTCATAAAATGAGGATTATTAAAAATAATTATTAATTTTATAAGTATCAATATTAAAAACTACTACAAGAAATCAAAAAATTATTTTCAATTTATTTTAATTATTTTTCGAGCAGAGAGAAAGAAATGTACTTCTCCGTTGTCTATAATAATATGAAATGTACAAATTTGAAAAAAATGAAATGAATGCTTGCATTGGAATAGAATTACATTATATTTGCAAAGTGAAGTAATACAAAAAGTAAGAAAATGAAAAATTCGTTCTACATATCTTTTTTATTTCGCGACGGGAAGCAACTTCCGCCACCAAGAGAAAAATGGAGAAAATTATTATTACAAATATCCGGTATTGTTGAAAACTATATTTTGGTTTTCTACAATAAAATCACTAAAGGGCGTCAAATCAGCTCACAGCTCACAGCTCACAGCTCACAGCTCACAGCTCACAGCTCACAGC
This sequence comes from Kapaibacterium sp. (SeqCode), assembly GCA_038206725.1. GTDB lineage: Bacteria > Bacteroidota > Ignavibacteria > Kapaibacteriales > UBA2268 > JBAXXL01. The sequence continues at coordinate 6,068 of JBBRAO010000005.1, read as the reverse complement.
TCACAGCTCACAGCTCACAGCTATAACTATATCATTTTGCCGCCGGAACAATTATCATTGCCTTTGGTGTTTTCACACCACAAAATTTTTCAAACATCTGTGCTACGAATTTATCCCGCCCTAATTGAGAAAATGCTTTGGAAGAACCTTAGATTTGAATAAATTAAAAAAAATAAAAAGATGTTTGTAAGTAATAATTTTAAAAAAATAAATGATGAATTTTAAAACTATTTTGGAGAGATTAATGAAAAAATTAATTTTACTATTTTTGTTTGTAATTATACAAACAGCTTATTCCCAATGGGAACCTTGCAATAATGGATTATTTGGAGCATCAACCCGAACGATTATTTATGAAAACAATTCATTGTATCTTGGAGTTTCAGGGGGCGGTGTTTATATTTCAACAGATATGGGTGAAAACTGGATAGAAAAGAATAACGGTTTGACTAATCTAAAAGTAATGTGTCTTGAAATTAATGGAAATAACATTATTGCAGGTACTTCTGGTGGTGGTGTTTTTATATCTAATGATAATGGAGAATCGTGGTCTTCAAAAAACACAGGATTTTTGAATCTTGACGTAAGAAGTATAGTTAGAAAAGACAATAAAATATTCGCGGGTACCTATGGTGGTGGTATTTATATATCGGATAATAATGGTGAAAATTGGGTAGATGAAAACCCTATTGATACCGCAGATAAAAAAAGATTCATTAATACAATCGCGGTTTGCGGTGGTAATATTATTGCAGGTACTGGGAACAAAGGAGTTTTTGTATCATCCGACGATGGTTTAAATTGGACACCAAAAAACAACGGTATATCGGATGTACCTATTACTGTGTATTCAATTGTAGTTAAAGACGATTTGCTATATATTGGAACAAGCGGCGGATTATATAAATCTGAAAATCATGGAGAAAAATGGATTAATTTAAACGTAACAACTTTATCAGCACAAATAGAAAGTATTGTAGTTAGTGACAGCTTAATTGTTGCTTCAAGAAGTGACGATATATTTGTATCTAATGATAAAGGTGCAACTTGGGAAAAGAAAAGTTACAATCAGCAATTCAAAACATTATTAATTAAAGATAATAAAATTTATGCTGGCACCTATGGTGGTGTAAATTTATCAACCGATTGGGGCGACACTTGGATCAAAAAAAATAAGAATTTAAAAAATACACTAATTATGACGATAGCTAACGATAAAAACAATATTTTCGTTGGGACTTTTGGAAGCGGAATATTTTCTTCAACAGATAATGGCAATAGTTGGGTAGAAAAGAATAAAGGATTTCAAAATAATATGTCGTCGGGATGGGTCTATGCACTAAATGCCAAAGACAATGTTATTTTGTCGGGAACAGATGATGGCTTATATGTATCTACTGATACAGGAAACAATTGGGTAAAAAAAAATATCGGATCTGGCCCTGAGAGGATATCATCATTTGTTAGAAAAGATAATTATATATTTACAGGTTTAAGTCAGGGAGTAGTCTGGCGTTCGAGTGACAATGGCAATACTTGGGAATCAAAAGAAGTTGGCTTAACTAACAATGCAACTTCTTTGGCAACTGATGGAACAAATTTATTTGCCGGATCAAGTCCATACAATGGCGGTTTCTTTATTTCAACTGATAATGGAGAAAATTGGATAGCAAAGAATCCTGGGCATACCTTGAATATTTATTCATTAGTTTTCGCTAAAAATATAATATATGCCGGCCTCGGTTTAGGAACAATGGCTTTTACAACTAATTTAGGTGACAATTGGACTACTAAGGCACCAAGTGGGAATAGCGTAGCTGGGGAATATTCGTATGCAATTGCCGTTGTAGGTAATAATATTTTTCTTGGTACTAATTACGGATTGTATTTTTCGTCTGACAAAGGAATTAGTTGGGAAAAAAGAAATGATGGTTTAAAATCTACTAATATTCGAGCATTATCAGTAATAGGAGATACTATTTATGCCGGAACTTTTGGTGGTGGTTTACACCGCGCCCGACTCTCAGACTTCGGTATAACGAGTGTTGAAGAAAATACTACAGAAAAAGACAATTATCTTTATACTTATCCGCCATTTCCTAATCCGGCGACAAAAGAAGTACGCTCGCTGATTTATTGGGATATGAGCAGTGATATAGCACTCGATGAAATTGGTGTTTACAATATCTATGGTGCAAAAGTAAGCGACAGAAGTAAAATAAGTTTCGATAAGCTTTCTTCTTACAATGGCTATTTGATTTGGAATTGCTCAGGTGTTGAAACTGGTGTTTATATGATTGTAATCAAACACGGAACTGAAACAAGAACAATAAAAGTTGTTGTAAATTAGCACATAAAAAGAGTCGAAAAGTGAAGAAAATAATTTATTTTCAATTTATTTAAATTATTTTTCGAGCAGTGAGAAAGAAATGGACTTCTCAGTTGTCTATACTTTATAGAATGTACAAATTTTAAAAAAATGAAATGAATTTTTCTAAATACATAAGAATTTTACATCGCGACAGAAAGAAACTCTTGCCACCAAGAGAAAAATACCGAAAGATATTATTGCAAATATTGGGTATTGTTCAAAACTTATATTTGGTTTTTTACAATAAAATTACTAAGAAGCGTCAACTCGCTACCGGCTACCGGCTACCAGTTTTAGGTCTATGTTGCAACCATGCTTATCATTGCTGTTGGTGCTTATCTTCTACAATATTTTACAGACACCTCTGCTTCGAATTTATTCCGCCCTAATTAAAAGAATCCTTGGAATTGAATACATAGTTCAAAAAGTAATAAGTTTAAGACATTATTTTTAATATTTGCAAAAAAAACATAAATAATTAATTTAAAATGAATATTTCGGAGACTTTTACAGTGAAAAATACACTACTCATAGTGGCACTTTTAATTACATTAGTTTCATATAGTGCCAAAGCAACACCGCCATGCCCTGATGACCCTTCATTAACATGCACAAATTGGGTTTGGTTCGAAGAAACAATACAATATACATTGCCCGGACCGCCGCCTTGCAATATAATGCTAACTTATCAGGGATTTCAGAGAACTTGTACCGACCCTCTTGGAAGAACATCTATGGAATTTTACATATATGGGTTTGATTTTTTTACTCAACCATGTTTAAATAGTTATTTGAATGAAGGCGGTTACTTCCATGCGGACCGTTATTCAGCTATAATTAAAGATTTAGCTCAAAAAAAATCACTTAATTATGCAAACACATTTTTCTTAGACCAAAGTAATAAAACGGCCTATGCTTGTAACCCAAATTGTGTAACCGGTCAAACATTTTTACAAATTACTTATAGTGCTCCGTATTGTTTCAGCGTATGTAAAGCAGTCGAAGAAGGAATTACATATTATATGCATACCGCTTGTTCATTATACAAATGCTGTATTCATAAAAACAAATATTGCTGGGATGCCTTAAACTTACAGGTTCAATTTTGTGAAGGCGTAACTGAAGAATACGACTGGGGTTATGATCCAAGAACATGCGGTTCTTATGAAACAATTTGTATTCCTGAAGTAGGATCATATCCACCTGAATTTAATTGGGAAGCACAAACCGATTCTTGTGCATATTTTTGTCAATAAAGAGGTTTACATGGCACATTATCGTTTAATACTCGTAATTTTGTTTTGTTTGATTTTCTGCTCCGACCTTATGGCGGTTTCTATGTATGTGAAACCTGCCGACTCTAAAAAGGCAGATTATTTAATCGAAAAGAATGATAACGGTATTTGGACAAAAAAAGAATTTTTCCTAATTCATGATTTTCTAACCAATGATGTATATGTATTTAACATAAAAAATAATAGCTGGGAAAAACATTCGAAAAAAAGCCAATCTATAAATACCATTCTTCGAATTAAGAAAGACGGAACAAAAGATGTAAGCTATGATTTAGGTTTAAAATGGTTTAAAATTACTGAAGCCGAAGATAATAACAATGTAGATATAATTGCTTATTACAATCAGAATGATGAAACCATCCAATATCAACTTAATGCTAAAGATTACCCGAATATTAATGGAATTTCATTATTTGATGTTTCGGGTAAGGAACTTTTACGAACAAATGAATTACAAATCGAAGGCCGAATTAATGTTAAAAACATTAATACAAATGTATTATTTATTCGGTTCGAATTTATAAATAATTGTATTACTAAAAAAGTAATTATTCATTAACTATATGGAGCGGGTTAATTTATATTAATCCGCTTCGTTTTAATATAAGGATTGAATTTATGAAGAACATTATTATATTTAATATTATGATGCTTGTGCTATGCTTAAATGCTTTTTCACAGCAAATCACTAAAGAATTAATTATACCTAACAAATATGAACAAAAAGAAATAAACATCATATATTCCGGTCTGCCAGAATATATAAAACATATAGATTTAGATGATAGCACTTTTCTACTAATAACACAGTTTACTTATAAAACAACAGCAAAAAATTTTGAAAGAATTCAGCCGGTTTTTTATAAAATTAAAAGAACTAATAATGGATTTGAAGTACTATGGAAGTCCGAACAGTACTTGGATACTTCATTTACTGGGTTTTATGGAGATATGACAGTTGAAAATGGAAAGTTTAAAGCCGTGTTTTTGTACCAAAAGAGTGTAAATCTTAAATACCCAACCCGAGCAATGTTTTATCCGCTTTTCCTTGACATAGATTCAGAAACAGGGAAAATAATAGATAGTGTAGGATACTTAGGTGATTTTATAGCAGATGCAAATGTACAAAATTCAAAATTATGCTATATTGATATATACACTGGGGTTCCAAGTGTAAAATATGACGGCAAAGATTTAATAATTTTTGTTTCGCAACAAGTTAACGATACAATGTATCAATTAAAGAAAAATATCTCACGAACCGGAGTAAGTAATAGTGTCCAAAAGTTTAGTCATGAATCGTTATCACCCAAAATGTTTATCAAAGATAATGATAATATGTTTCGCTATACTGAACTATGGTGGGGTGGGGGTAGTTCGGGTTCGGACCACGCCGCTTCTTACTATTTTAACCATGAACTAAAGTGGACAGAAACATTAGCTTTTACTCCATCACTTGAAACTAAATTTACATCTGGCCGTATCCTACCTGGTAGTGGACTTATAGACAATACTTTCAATATGTTTATTAATTATAGAGATAAATCAAGAAATATCGATAAGGTATTTTTGGGAACTTATAACGAAATTGGACGGATAAAAGCTGATACAATATTGACTAATGATGTGCAGTTTGCGCGTGAATTTGCGACTGTTGATGATGAAGGAGTGTATTATCTTTCTGGTATGAATAATTCATTATATCCTTTAAGAAGTTTCCAAGTAGAAAAGTATAAAAATACTCAAAAAAAATCACTAATTTGGAAGAAAGATTCCTTAACAAAATATATTATGGGTGTGCACCCTTTAAAAAATGACAAAGTCATAGCTTTAGGAATAATACAGGATACTAAAAATCTTATATTTTCATTTTATATAGCGGAAATTGATTTCAGTCTGCCAAATGGTGTGATAGAAGAAACAGAAAATTTTAAAGTTGATATTACTCCTAATCCCGCAGGCGATTATATAACTATAACTACGAAACCTTGCCGTCGGTTCGAACCTTCGGAAGGTTCTACGATTTCCATTTATAACACGCTTGGCGAAAAAGTGATGTCCGTAGAGACGTTGCATGCAACGTCTCTACAAATCAACATTTCCGATTTGCCAAAAGGAATGTATATTGTGAAAGCGGGCGGTGAAACTGCAAAATTTGTGAAGATGTAGAATTTCAATGAACTCATCGGATGACCGGGCAGTCATCCGATGAGTAGAATAAATTAATTTATTTTCAATTTATTTCTATTATTTTTCCTGACGAGAGAAAGAAATGGACTTTTCAGTTGTCTATACTAATATGATATGTACAAATTTTAAAAAAGTGAAATGAATTTTTCTAAATACATAAGAATTTTACATCGCGACAGGAAGAAACTCTTGCCACCAAGAGAAAAATACCG
>JBBRAO010000004.1:0-121284 GCA_038206725.1 Kapaibacterium sp. (SeqCode) | reverse complement strand
CGAAGGAGTCAAACGTGTAAGTTGCATCATAATCACACAATTATAACGCCATTTGTGTATTTTAAAAGAATATTCTAATGACGTTATCATCACACTCGAATCCGATGGAATGCAATACATCAAAAAATTTGTGAAGGAGTATAGGAAATTGTAATTGAATCAAGTATTTAGGGGGTAGATTATTTTGTAATCTATCCCTTTTTTAACTATTAAATATTTTAATGATTTATTTCAAAAAATAGGCGAAACTCGAGCCATAATTATCGGCTAAACTACTGACCAACCATAGAACCATACCGGCGGTAAAGGGTATTGAAATGTTATCGTCAATATCCAACTCGTTAGAAAGTAATTCAGCGAAAGTAGCGAAAAACGACGCGAAAAGTCCTGCAAAAAGGAAAGTAATCGGAAGCGAATAAATGAAATAATAGGCGACTATGATAGCAAGTGCCGAGAAGAAAAATGCCGCGGAACCCTCGATGGACTTATCGTAAATCTTATGTTTGCCCACAGACCGTCCAACGATAGCGGCTAAAATATCGGATATTATCAGAATCGTAATTGCTGTCATAGCAATCATTTTTGGAAAAGCCGCAACAACTAAAACAGCAGAAATAGTAACCCAAGACGCACCATTCAAATGTGGTGAATCAGGTTTTTCGTGCCTACGTAATAATTTCCCAAAGAAGAAATTAACCAAATTTCCAATCCAAGCTACTTTCTTACTAATAATATCACCAACGGTGAATATTAATGCAACCGGAATTAAAATTAATAAGGCAGTTGTTTTATCAACAAAGTGATATGCTATTGGAATGCTTAATGATAATAAATGTATAGCTTTACGCGCTAATTCCGCTCTAAAAGTAATTTGTTTGCTACTCGAAGTTTCAGCATTTTCTTTAACATTATTTTTTTCATTCATATTCATAAGGTATTTTTGTATTTAAAGAAAACCTAAAATACGAAAAAACTATGAAAAAGTTGACTATTAAATCGAATGCGAAGATAAATTTATCGTTAGAGATTATTAAAAAGCGGGAGGACGGTTATCATAATATTAACACAATTTTCGCTCCAATAAGCCTTTACGATGATATTACAATAGAAGAAAATAATTCCGGTTTGAAATTTGAAATACTTCCTAAAACTGAATTTCCTCTTTACAAGAATCTATTGTATCGTGGAGCTCAGCTTTTTTTCGAAAAGTATAAAATAATTAACCCGAAATTAAGCATAAGTTTAAATAAAATCATCCCTATCGGAGCCGGTTTAGGCGGGGGTAGTTCAAACGCCGCTTTTATAATTAATGCGTTAAATGAATATTATGATATAAAAGCTCAAAAGCAGGATTTGATGCTGTTAGGCAGGCAATTGGGCGCCGATGTTCCTTTTTTTATTAATCATTCATGCGCGATTGGAAAGGGGATTGGTGATGAATTGGATTATATTGACGTGAACATACCTTATAAGGTGTTAATAGTCCATCCCAATGTTTTTGTAAGTACTTCTTGGGCATATCAATCTTTGAATTTGGTCAAAGAAAACACGGAAAATGATTTGAAGGAATTGCTTTATCGGTCCATAAACGACAAAAAAGTATTTTCTGATTTTTTTAGAAATGATTTCGAAAATCTGGTATTTAATAAATATCCTGAAATTAATTACGTCAAGAAAAAAATGTATGAACAAGGCGCTTTCTTTTCAATGATGACAGGTAGCGGTTCGACAGTATTTGGATTATTTGACAATTTGAGTGAGTTCGAAAAAGCTTATGAGTATTTCTATTCATATTTCGAAGATTATTTAACATTTAAATGCGAATTTTTATAGGCAAAAATTTTTATGAATATTGTTACAGCGGCAACAGAAGCGGCAGGTATTGCTAAAGCAGGCGGATTGGCGGATGTTGTTTCGGCATTAAACAAGGAATGGGCGGCAAAAGGACATAATATTATTATTATTTTACCAAAATATAGATATTTAGATTGTCCTGAAGGTAACTTTCAACCTACTGATATAACTTTGATTGTTCCTATGGGTAAATGGACTGAATTCGCGCAATTATGGCAGGGCACATTACCGGAAACGAATATCCCTGTCTATCTAATTGAACATAATGTTTATTTCGATAGAAATGAGATTTATGGCGAATCCAAGGAATATCCCGATAATGACCGAAGATTTATATTCTTTAGCCGCGCTATAATGGAAACCTGTAAAGCTCTAAATTTTAGACCTGATGTCATACACGCGCACGATTTTCACACCGCTTTCACAATGGCATTTTTAAAAACTCATTACCATAATGAGCCGCTATTCAATAAAACAGCCGGGGTTTATACTATTCACAATTTGGCGTATCAAGGAAAATTTGACCCGATTAATTCATTAACTTATGCCGGATTTGATAGAGAGGCATTTTACATTGGCTCTTGGTTCGAGCAATTCGGTGTTGTGAACGCTATGAAAGTGGGGATAATGTTTGCCGATAAAATCACGACTGTCAGCCCTACATATTCTAAAGAAATACGGCTTGATTACTACAGTGAGGGATTAAGGGATGAACTTAATATTAGAGCGGCGGACTTAATAGGTATTCTGAACGGACCTGATTACGGAGTGTGGTCGCCAAGTATCGACCATTTTATTTATAAAAAGTACAGTGCTGTTTCTCTGGAAGATAAAAAGATAAATAAGCACGAATTGTTAAAGGATTTTGGACTATCGAATCAAGATAATTTAGATAAACCTCTTTTTGGTATGGTGACAAGGCTAACTGAACAAAAAGGTATAGATTTAATAATTGAAGTGCTCGAAAAATTTATCGCCAACGGAGATATGAGAATCATTTTACTGGGGTCGGGGGACCACAAGTACGTAAGTTTCTTTAATTATATGAACGAAAAATATCCTAAAGATGTCTTGATTAGAATAGGTTATGATAACTCTTTGTCACATAGAATTTTTGCTGCATCTGATTATTATCTTATGCCGTCACGCTACGAACCTTGCGGATTAACTCAATTATACGCATTAAAATACGGCACTATACCCATTGTAAGACTTACCGGTGGTTTAGCCGATACAGTAGAAGAGTATAACGAGGAACGTCTCAGCGGCACCGGCTATACATTCTTTGGCTATAAAAGTGATGAATTAGAATTTGCTATTAAAAGGGCACTTTCAATTTACCTGAAAGAACCTCTTTGGAATAGTGTAAGAATGAACTGTATGAATAAGAATTTTACGTCCGAAGAATCGGCAAAAAAATATATAGAGGTATTTAATTGGGCATCGGAGTCGAAATAATTTTGTCATCTCAAAAAATAGTCGTATTTTTGAATTCAGTTTTATGGGTCAAGTCCCGTGCGGCTAAGCCAAGCCCAACCCCGTCAGATCCGGAAGGAAGCAGCGGTAAGTTTGTTCTTAGGGTGCCACGGCAAACTTGACCTTTTTTATTTATTTTTTGCTATTTTTGTTTGTCAAATAATTGCTAAATAATATGAAAAAAGAAATAATTATCAATTCTGCTCTCAATGAAGATAGAGTTGCAATAACAGAAGATGGGCGATTAGCTGAATACTTCATCGAATTACCCGATAAAGAAAGATATATTGGTAATATATATTTAGGCAGAGTCAGCAAAATAGTGACAGGTATCAATGCGGCTTTTGTTAATATTGGTTTGCGAAGTGATGCCTTTCTTCATTTTTCGGATGTTGATGAAACATTGGAAAATCCATTCGACGAAGATGACGGAGTCGAAGATGATGAAGAAGATGAAACCCCTGAAAAAAGCCCTCAAACAACTTTAGGTAAAAATTCCGCCGATATTTATAGCGGAAAGTTAAATCCATACAAAGCCCTAAAAAGAATTAAACCCGAAATTAGTTTCAAAGGAAAAAATTTAGCAGTATTCAGTACAAAAAAATCCGGTGATGTTCAGATTAATTTAACTACCGGACAATATATACTGGTTCAAGTTACAAGAGAAGCTTATGCAAATAAAGGCTTAAAAGTAACAACCAAGGTTGCAATTCCGGGAAGATATACCGTTTTATTACCTTTTGAAAACAATGTAGGCGTTTCTAAGAAAATTGGCGTAACAAAAGAAAAACGCCGCCTAAGGCAATTAGCAAAACACGCTCTACCTGAAGGTTTTGGCTGTATCATACGAACCGCCGCAAATGGAAAAACAGAAGAAGAACTGCTTAATGATTGGTCAATGATGTTAGAGATATGGAATGATATCCAACAAAAAGTTGCTATTGCTAATGGTCCTTGCTTGGTTTATCAAGATTTTAATCTTGCCGCAAGCGTCGCACGAGATCTGTTTACAACTCAAGTACAAAGAATTGCAATTGATTCTAAAAAATTATATAAAGAAATTATTACATACATCCGAAGAGTATCTCCGCATTTAGAAAATAAAATTGAATTTTACTCAGGTAAAAATCCTATTTTCGAAGAGTTCGGTGTAGAAAAAGACCTGCAAACTACTCTTAAGCAAAGAGTCAATTTGTCGAGCGGTGGTGATGTAATGATAGAACAAACCGAAGCTATGACTGTTATTGATGTCAATTCGGGTCGTTCTATGGAAGGCGATCAAGAAAAGAATTCTATGCTAACCAATTCGGAAGCATTAGTTGAAATTGCAAGACAATTAAGATTGAGAGATATAGGTGGAATGGTCATAATTGATTTTATTGATATGGGTAGAGAACAAAACCGTAAAAAACTTTATTATGATATGCAGACTGAATTATCGAGAGATAGAGCAAAAACCGTTGTTTTTCCTGTTACTCAATTAGGTTTAATGCAAATTACCCGTCAACGAATTAACCAAAACATCCAAGAAAAGATTACTGACGTTTGCCCGATGTGTAAGGGAACGGGTAGAGTTACTTCTAAATCTGTTTTGATTAACGACATAGAACGTTGGTTAAGAAATTTTCGTAGAAGTTCAAAAGAATTCAGATTGATCGTATATGTTCATCCAAATATTGCAAACTATATTACCGAAGGAGCTATATCAATAGTTTCCAAGCTGATGTTAAAATACTTCGTTAAAATTGTTGTTCGTCAAGATACTGCAATTAGAATAGACAAGTTTAAAGTTTTCTCCATACGCCAGCAACGGGATATTACGAGTGATTTCTAATGCCAATTAAACGCATTACCATATTGGGTTCTACCGGGTCAATAGGGCGGCAAACACTTGATGTAATTGCCGAAACCCCCGAGAAATTTGCATTGAATTATTTAACAGCTAATAATTCGGTGGAATTGCTGATTGAGCAAACCAAAAAGCATAATCCGATTGGCGTAGTAATTTCTGACGAAAAGGCTTATAAACAATTTATAAGTGAAAGTGGTTTTAAAGGCGAGATATTATTCGGCGAAGATGGTTTGATTGAAGCCGCCTCATCAAAACAAAATCATATATTAGTTTCGTCACTTGTTGGGTTTGCAGGAGTCAAACCGACATTAGCCGCTATAAAAAACAAAATTGATATTGCTTTAGCAAATAAAGAAACATTAGTAGCCGCAGGGGATATCATCACCAAAGCAGTTAATGATTCAAAAACAGCTCTATTACCGATTGATTCCGAGCACAGCGCGATTTTTCAGTGTTTAGCCGGTGAAGACATTAATGAAGTAGAGAAAATCATTCTGACGGCTTCAGGCGGTCCTTTCTGGAAAAAACCTGAACCTGAATTCAAGAATATAACCCTTGAGGATGCCTTGAAGCACCCAAATTGGACAATGGGAAAAAAGATTACCATTGATTCCGCGACTATGATGAACAAAGGCTTCGAAGTAATTGAAGCATTTTGGTTATTCGGTCTGACTTTAGAGCAAATAGAAGTCTTAATTCATCCTCAAAGCATTGTTCATTCAATGATTCAGTTCAGCGATTCTTCAATAAAAGCGCAATTAGGTTTACCCGATATGAGAATGCCTATTTCGTACGCCCTGAACTTTCCGCGAAGATTATCGTATTCATTTAAAAGATTAGACCTTTCTGAATCGTCTTCTCTTGAGTTCTTTAAACCGGATTTGGAAAAGTTTCGGTGTTTAAAATTGGCTTTTGATGCTTTAAAGTATGGTGGTAGTTTACCTACTATATTAAATGCCGCAAATGAAATAGCAGTAGATGCTTTTTTAAATAAAAGGATTTCATTTGTTGAAATTCCTAAAATTATTGAGAAAACGATGGATAATTCTAATATTAATTATCCTGAAACGTTAGATGAGATTATAGAAATTGACAAAAACGCAAGAATATTTACACAAAGATTATTAAAATAAAATAGGTATAGATTTAATGGAAGTGTTATCATCAATCTTTTATTTAGTTATAGTTCTGGGCATATTAGTATTTGTCCACGAGTTTGGACATTTTATAGCGGCAAAACTCTGCGGAATGCGGGCTGAAATTTTTGCGCTTGGTATGGGTTTGCGATTATTGGGTTATAATAAGAAAACCGGATTTTCATTTGGTAAACTACCCAAAGACTTCGATGGAGAAGGTAATACAGATTATAGATTATGTTTATTGCCAATTGGCGGATATGTAAAGATTTCCGGTATGGTAGATGAAAGTATGGATACCGAATTCGCTAAGAGTGGCGAAATCCAACCTTATGAGTTTAGAGCAAAAAAAACCTGGCAAAAACTGATAGTATTATCCGCCGGTGTGATAATGAACCTTATTCTAGCGATTGCTATATTCACCGGAATTACTTACTCCGTTGGAAATGTAGTACTAAAAACTACAATCATTGGTGAAGTTGAGAAAAAATCTATAGCCGCAAAAATTGGTTTTGTTCAGAACGACCGAGTAATAAGTATCAATAATACTCAAGTTAAAACTTGGAATGATATTCTTCTTAACTTAACATCCAAAGAATTTGGGAATGATTTGAAAGTTAAGGTTCAAAGGAACAATAAAGATACAATTTTAGAAATCCGTAATAAAGCATTTCTAAATATGGTTGCAGGAAAGAAATCGTTAGGACTTATGCCTGGTGGAATTCACACTGCCGCTTTGACGGTTAATCAAAACTCACCTGCATCGAAATCAGGCATTCAACCTGGTGATACAATTTTGACTATGAACAACGTAAGCATCACTACTTTATCGAGTTTGCAAAAAACAGTAAAAGCTAATAAAGGTAAAGAAATTGAAATCACATACAAACGTAAAACTAATGTAATTAAATCAAAGGTTCGTCCAAACGAAAGCGGTTTAATAGGTATTGGTCTTACTTTTGGTCCAATAGAAAAAGAGAAATTTGGATTTTTCCAATCGTTGGCAAAAGGTGCTCAAACCTCTTATGAAACGATTGAATTAATTTTCAAATCATTCCGCCAAATAATTAAAGGAACTATCAAAGCGAAGGATTCACTTGGTGGTCCAATAATGATAGCTGATCAAGCTAATCAAATGGCAAGCCGTGGATTGATGGACTTCCTGAGCTTTATGGCTATGCTCTCTATATCTTTAGCAATTCTAAACATTTTACCCATACCGGCATTAGACGGTGGTCATATATTGATTATATTTATTGAAAAAATAATTAGACGTGAATTAGGCGAAAAAACAAAAATAGTAATACAACAGGTAGGTTTAGCTATTATATTATTATTGATGGTTTTCACATTTTACAATGACATCGCAAGATATTTTTAAAACTTATATAGGAATTAACATAATGGAAATTAAACCATTCACAAGCAAAAACATTGAAGACTACGAAATAATTGTCAAAAGAAGAAGCGAAACAGATTATTCGGCTTACTGTCCACAGATTAATACTATGATTGATGGCACTGAGCACGTTGAAGTTGAAGGAAAAATCAAAGCCGAAATCCAAAAACACATAGATTCTCTTTAAGATAATTAAAAGGTAAAATTATGGCATTTATGAAGAAGTTCCTTGCATATTGGTGGGGAAGAAGTTTTGCATTCTTACTTCTATTTTACATAATTAACGAAGCAATAGGCCTTATAGCAGATAAAATAGGCATTCTAAATGCCCTATATTACGAACCGGTGTTAGTGATTTCAATGCTAACCGCTTCACTGATGATTGAGTCCTGGCGAGCAGAAAGTAGAGCTTTTCTTTTTGGTATCCAAATAGATAACCAATTCTTAAAAAATATCTTTTTGGGATTTATTTTAGTATCCATTACTTATGTTATAGTATTGGCTGTTCGTCATTTTACAGGCTCTGTTTTTACCGTCAATCCTGAGTTTACTAAAGCTCTTCTTGGAAAGACGATAGTGATTTGTCTTTTAGTCGCTATTTTCGAAGAAATCTTCGCTCGTGGAATTATTTTACAAGCACTTATAGAAAAATTTGGCGTTTACACTTCATCCATTTTTGTATCTGTTATTTTTGCCATAATGCATTTATTTAATCCAAGCGTTTCGATAATTTCCTTCTTCGTGACTTTCTTAGCATCCATAATTCTATGTGCTATGTATATACAAACTAAGTCGCTATGGTTACCAATTTCCTTTCATTTTTTCTGGAATTTAATGCAAATATTATTCCTTGATTCCAATGTAAGCGGTCTATATTTTACAAAATATCTTCTAATTTCTAAACCCGAGGGTTTAATAGAAAAATGGGGATTTGGTGGTGAGTATGGAATAGAAGGTGGTTTAATAGTTCTAATATTGGAAATTTTGATATTTATTTTTGTTCTTAAAGTTCCGAAAGCAAAACCAGAAATTAATTCATTACTATTTAAAAGAAGTTTGGCAGAATCTAAATTACGTGAGAAAAAAGCAAAATGAAAAAGTTAATTCTTTCAATCGGTCTGTTAATATGTTTTTATACATCGGCTCAATCACAGTGGTCTATTATGACCCCTCAAGCCGATAGTTTAGTTCAAGTAGGAAAAACCTTTATTTATAATTGTCAATTCGAGCAAGCGGAAGTATGTTTTAATAAAGTCATCAATATTAACCCAAAGCATCCTGTAGGTTACTTTTTAGATGCTATGGTGTATTATTGGAAACTTACGGTATATAGATTTACTGACTATTATAACAAACCTTTTTTAGATAGGGTTGATAAGACAATTAAAGTTTGTGATAAAATCCTTGATGATAATCCGAACGATATAACCGCATTATTCTTCAAAGGTGGTATTTTAGGATATCGAGGAAGATTTTACGGTGAGAATCAAAAATGGCTTCAATCCGGCAGAGATGGTTATTCAGCATACAAAATCCTTCTTAAGTGTATAGAAATTGCGCCTGACAACCACGATATTATGCTTGGTATGGGTTTATTCAATTACTTTACCGTTGCTATTCCCGAAAAATATCCGGCAACCAAAACGATATTATCTTTTTTACCAAAAGGTGATAAAGAGCTAGGGGTTTTGCAACTTGAAGCTTGTAGTAAAAATGCGCGTTACGCTGGTGTTGAAGCTGATGTAGCTCTTATGCAATTGTATTTTTCGTTCGATCCCGATGCGGATAAAGCATACAAAGTCGCTTCGGATTTATATAAACGATTCCCTAATAATCCATATTTTCATCGCTACGTAGGCAGATGTTTCATCAGGTTGGGGGATTGGAAAAATATGGAAGCAACTTGGCGTGATATCTTGGTTAAACATATGAACAAAAAAGCCGGTTACGATAATTTGACAGCAAGAGAGGCATTATTCGATATAGGGTGGGCGTTGATGCGTAGAAAAGAATACGGATCTGCAGAGAAATATATGCGTAAATGTATAGAAGCAAGTGAAGTTGTTGATAAAGAAGAAGAAACCGGATTTTGGATAGAAGCTGAAATCAAGTTAGGTATGATTTTGGATGCTCAGGATAAAAGAAGCCAGGCTGTACAGGTTTACAAAAAGGTTTTAAAAATGAAAGACTACGAGCAATCTCGAAAAAGAGCTAAAGTTTATCTAGATAAGCCTTATAAAGGTTGATAATGAATATTATAGGTTATAATGAATTATCTATCCAGGGTGTAGTAACAATTAAATGTAAAAAAACATTCGACGCTAGAGGATATTTTACTGAAGTTTTCAGACATTCTGATTTCAAAAGCGAGGCTTTGCCTGAAGAAATCAGAGAATTCAATTTATGTCAGATAAATGAATCCTTTTCTTTTAAAAACACTTTCAGGGGTTTACATTATCAATTAAATCCACCACAGGCAAAATGTGTGCGTTGTATCGAAGGTCATTTGATTGATTTAGCCTTAGATTTACGTCCTAAATCAAAGACTTATGGAAAAATATTAGCTTATGAAATAATTAGCAAAATCGAAGAAGAATTTTTTGAATGGCTATGGGTTCCAGCCGGGATTGCCCACGGGACACTGCTATTAGAGGATTCAAGGTTGGAATATTTATGTTCCGCTGAATGGAATTCCGACTCCAGCGAAGAAATATCAATTTTTTCAGACGATATAGATTGGGCGCTTTGTGATAATGAAACTCAAATACGAATTCAATCAATTATAAAATCAAACGATTTAAAAATCAGTCAAAAAGACAAATCAGCTCAAGTATTTAGAAGTAGGAATAAGTAATGAATTTTATCCAGCGATATAAATTAAAACGTCAACAAAACTTTTTTGATTTGACTCCGGTTGCGAATTATCAACACGAAAGAAATAGTGATGGTGTGGTTGTTGTATTAATTCCACGGTTCGATAAGCATTTTATCGGTAGATTGATTGAAAAAAAATCGTCAAAAAAAGAAATACGAACTGATTTGGATAGTAACGGGTCAAAAGTGTATTTGTTAATTGACGGAAAAAGAACTGTTTACGATATATTCAAAATGATAAATGATGGATCTGATTTGCATTTAGAGCAAGCCCAAGAAAGAATAATAACGTATTTACGTATGCTTTATAATAGTGGAATAATTGAATTTAAAGAATTAAAAAAAAATAAATACAAAAAAGATTGATTTTTTCAATAAATATCAGAAATAATTATTAAGTTGCATCTTTGTTAATGCAACTTTTTTTTTAAACTATTGCGAGAAAACTATGAAACGATTACTTCTTTTTTTGATGGTACTTATTTTAGCCTCAAATTTAGGACAAACTGCTGAAAAGAGGATACTTTTAGAGCAATACACAGGCGCTTGGTGCGGATGGTGCGTAGATGGCACCTTAATGCTTGATTCTCTAATAAAAAAATACCCTAATCAAATAATCGGGGTTAGACAGCATACTGGCGATGGAATGGCAACCGAACAAAGCCAAGATTTATTCAGCGCTTTTGGATCGGACGCCGGAGTACCAACCGCTACAATAAACAGACTTGATTTTACTGGTAAAGTACCTAGTGGTGAAAATCCATTCTTAACAAATAGAAGTATTTGGTTCAGCTTGGTTAAAACCATTTTAACAGAGACACCTGCATCCGATGTACTTTGTTCTTGGTACTATGATGAATCGACAAAACTAATCAAAGGACTTGTTACTTCATCTTTATTGAAAGAATTACCGTATCAACAAGCATTAAACATTTTTATAACTGAGAATAACGTAACAGGAACTGGAGAGCTTTTCGACCAAAAGAATTATTATTCAGGATTACAAGGTTCTGAAAAGCACCCTTATTATAAAAAACCTTCCGTTATTGTAGGTTATCAGCACAACAAAGTTGCCAGATATCAAATTGGTGGCTTATGGGGTGAAAAACTTAACATCAAAAAGCCAGGACATACCGGTGAGACTTATCAATGGAGTTTTTGCGTTGAAGTTCCGAAATCACCTGTTGGAAATCCGGTAAATATTAATAATGTAGAACTTATTGGTGTATCGTTGATTGACGAACCTAATTTATCGGATATTTTAAACTGTGTCAAAGGAGTTAAAGAGAGTCCTAAAACTACATTTTTATACTCGACAAATGGATATACTCACTTTATTAATGATAAGGTTACAATTAAAATGAAAATTGATAACTTTACCGAAATTGATAATGATTATGATATTACAATTGAATACCTAGGATATGGAGCCAAAAATTGGTTAGTCAATGTAGAAAAAAGTGCTTTTGCCATAAATGCAGGGAAATCTGCCGAATTTAATGTTGATGTTACTCCAAAAGGCGAAGGAATGAGAAAATTCAGAGTGGTATTAAAGGACAAAGATAACAAAATGTTTAACTCATTCTGTGAGATTACAGTTTATAATACAAATTCCGAGAAAATTATAGTTACTGACCAGAAAAGTTCATCAACATCATCAAATCTCGATGAATTGGTTTTGGCTAATTATAATGATTTTATTTCGTTTTCAGACTATCAATACAATGAACTTATAGATTCGTTTCCGCAGTCAAAGTTGGTAGTATTTGATTTCTCCGATAAAACCGCTTTGTCTAACTCATCACCTGAGCAATTCAATTCAATTACAAATAACGGGAAAAAACTTTTCGTTATAGGAAATGGTATTGCGGCTTTAACTAAATCCAATCCAAAATTATTGACTTTTTGGTCTAGTATGGGTTTCAGGTTCAATGAACAATACACAAAATTTGACGACTTAGTTAATGAGACTATGAGTATAAGCGGATATAACGGTGACCCTATTAGCGATGCTACCAAATACACTTTAGTTACACCAGCTATTCATAAAAATTTCTCTACATTCGGGATAATTGATTACGACAAAGCACGTCCGGTTTATTCCATCACTCAAGATCCTAATTCAATTATTACTTTCAGAACATTGATGAACAATCAAAGAGCTTTAATTTCCGCATTTAATTTCTTTAATATTAAAGATGAAGAGCAAAGAATGGATTTTATTAACAAGTCTATTAATTGGTTAATGAATGGTGGGGTGGAAGAACAAGCCCATTTAACTGTTAGCGCTAAGGACTTGAATTTTAAATTAGTTGAATTAGGTAAATCCGATACAATGGATATTGTTTTCAAAAATATCGGTACAAAATCATTACAATTATCATCTCAAAATGTGGTCAGCGAAACCTCAGAGTTCTTTGCTGTCCAAACTATGGGATATAAATCCCTTTTGGCTGGAGATTCGGTAATTTATCAAATTCGCTTTACTCCTAATACTAAGGTTCAAGCTAAAGGTTATTTCTACCTAAAAACGAATGATGCTTACAGGGATTCTATTGCGGTAACTTTAACAGGTAAGGGACGCACATCAGTAGAAGATGATTTACAAATTCAGAGTTCAATAAAAACTTCACCGAACCCTGTAACAAATTCGGCAACAATTACGGTTTTATTTGAAAATAATATTCAAAACGTTAGCCTTAATCTTATAGATATCGAGGGACGCTTAATAAAGAATATTACTAAAGGTGACTTCTTAAAAGGTTCTTATACCTATGATTTAACAACCGTTGGTATTAGTTCCGGTTCATACTTTATTCAAATCACAAATGATATCAGCACATTGTGCCAACCGATAATTATTGATAAATAATTGTAGAAATCAATATAAATACTTGCATAATCGAGCGTTAGAAAGCATAATATAAGATACTAAGATGTCCAATACCTACGCGGTATTGGACATCTTTCTCTTTAAAAACTAAATCGAATTTCCAGTTTTGTCATAAAATTTGTTTTGGTTAGGCTCTCAGCTTTGAATAGTGAATTGATAAATATAAAATCGAAGTTATGACCCACTTTCTTCGAAATTGAAAAATCGAGCTCTTCCATTTTTTCATCGAAAATTTGCTTTGTATATTGCAGTTTCAGCCTTAAACGATATTTCATAAAGCTATGCTTCAGATCAATTTGATAAAACGGCATATTAATAGCGTCCATACGAAAAACCTCACCGGCAAATATGTTGTTAAAGGATATTTTAGGAACCGCATTTTTATTTATATTATATTTTCCATAATAATAGAGAGATATGGTGGAACGTTGACGGTTTCCCCATTCAATTTCATTATACAAATGTAGCATATAAATGACGGCATTATTTGAGTCTGAACTTTGGAATAAAACTTCAGGCAGAAGATAAAAACCCACAGGTAATTCAAATGTTGCAAATGCACCGGCTAATAATCTTCGTTCTTGAAATATTTTTCCAAATTCGTTATAAACCACAACACCTATATCGTCTAAAGTGATTAATGGAATTTCAGGCTTAATAGTATTCTGGGAAGAAAATTCATCACCACTTGAAAATTCATCTTCAGTTATAACTTCAATAGAGTCTGACTGCTTTTTCGGTTCTTCAACAATTTTTTGTGGGTCGTAAGTTAAAACTACACCTGCAAAATTTGATTGACCCAAAGAATTTCCAAGTGTTGCTCGAGGAAGGTCTTTTATAACATCATAAACAAAGCCTTTTGAACAGAAGGTACCGTTGCGTGCAAAGTCTTTTGTAACAGACCCAACCTCTATGTTTAACCTGAATTTCTTTATATCGTGTCTGTACGATGCTCCATAAGCCCTTTCGCTTAATATGAAATGGTCATCCATAGTCATAGAATGAAAACCGACGATAAGGTTAGTTTTTTCGCTTGAGTAATTATAAAACAGTTCGCGTAATCCAAAATTATCATTTGTAAGAGATTTACTATCAATCTCCATCTTCTTCAACCAAAATTTATAACCACCCTCCGCATAAAAATGATGTTTCCCCAAGGTATAATCAACTCCGGCAAAAACCATTTCCTGGAGGTATGATTTATCTGTCATCAATCCTCCGGCTGTAATCAACTCAATTCCCCAAGAAATCGGTATAGAGTCCGCAAGGGGCTTTAAATTAGCTCCTAATGCACTTGGGCACTCCCATTGTGAATAAAGTGGAACAGATATAAGAATAGTAAGTAAAATTATATATAGCTGTTTCATTATCTCTCCCTATTGAACAATACAATTTTGTCTTGTTTCGCTTTTTTAAAACTAAACAACAATCCCTCTTTTTTACAAGTATTCATACAGTCACCACAGCGAATACATTCTTTATTATCGAGGATTAAAACGTTTTTATCTTTTCTAATAGCCTCATATTTACAAGATTTATCACAACTGCCGCATCCATTACACTCCGATTTAATGGTTAATATTGATGCACCAGGAATTTTCGCTACCCAACTCAGAATTAACCCGACAGGGCAGAAGCCTCTACAAAATGGACGATACGAGAATAGTGATGATATGATTAAAACACCTAATAGGATATAACCTGTAATAGTGGATGAATAAAGATTGAACGCCACTTTGAAAGGGTCTATTTCCTGCCATAAATATGTGCGTGTAATTAGTAATTGTATAATTAATGCCGCCAATGAGGCATATTGTAAAATTTTTAAAGCGCGTTGAGCTGTTTTGCTCTTCAAAAACTTGGTTTTCGTGGGTATATGAAGTATTTCCTGCAATGCCCCTAAATGGCAAACCCATCCGCACCAAACTCTCCCGAAAAGATAAGTCAAAGGTATTAAGCCCAAAAACCAAAGAAATTTAACCCACGTTACATCAAATCCGAGAAGCCAGAGTATTAGATAACTCATACTTGAAATCATACAAGGGCAAGCACCGGATATGAAACCAAGCCAAACAATCATTCCAATTAAAAATATCCCTCTTAGATTACGCCCCCACTGATATCGTACTAAAATTCCCGCTAACGCGGTAATTAAAAATATGATTAGTGTTTTTATAAATAGCGGGTCTTGCCATAATGAAGCTTCTTTCACTTCAGATTTTTTTGCGGAAGTATCTTGTGAGAATTCTTGAAATTCGTCTGTACTTTGAAATTGGTCGGACGAATCTGCCGGAGTGAACTCTTCAAATTCGTCTTTTTGGGCGGTTTTAGTTACCTTTATTTCAGTTAGTTGTTTCGATTTGCAAACATTATCAGAACAGTTTTTACATTTATCCGAAATGGAATAAGCTTCAATTGTTTGTGAACATATAATCAATATAATAAGTATTTGTAGTTTAAATCTATACATAAATCTCCTAATTCAATATCTTAAATCCTTTGGTTGAAAATTAAAACGACTTTTTGCTCTTTTTTAACAATCAAAAATAACGAATACTTGGCAGTTTGACAAAAGATTGACTATTATTTTCTGCTCTTTATCAAATCTAATATAGCATTTATAAAAGTAAGCGGATGGGGAGGGCTCCCGGGAATATAAAGATCAACCTTGTGATTTTCAATGAATGTTCTGTCAATATCGGGACTATCCGCAAAAATACCGCCGCTAATTGCATCTACCCCGCATAAAATAATAATTTTTGGTGCGGGTGTCGAATCATAACAGATTTGTAGGGCTTTTGACATATTATTGGTTATAGGACCGGTGATTACAATGCCGTCGGCGTGTCTTGGCGAAGCCACAAACTCTATTCCAAATCTTCCCATATCGAAATTTACATTTCCCGCGGCATTTAATTCCAATTCAGTACTGTTATCACCACCAGCGGAAACTTGACGCAATTTCAAAGAACCACCGAATAACGATGGAAGTTCTTTTCTGATGGCCTTTTCATCAAACTTGATAGTGCTTTCATCGCCTTCTTTGATAATTAATGCATCGCGATTGTTTGTAGCAAGTTTATAATCTGCCGTAAAAGAAATTTTATCAGGGAATTTCATAGCACATTCACCGCAGAAATTGCATTTGCCAAGGTCTATCCTTACCGGTTTGGTTAAAATCGCGTTTAGAGGACATAATGTTGCAAGTTCGTTTTCATTAACATAAGCGGAGGTTATTGCAGGTCTGCCACGATATGGGCTTTTCAGTTCGACCTTTGTCACATCGGGTATGTATTGTTTACCTTGATGGATTAAAATTTTCAGTGCATTTATCATGTTTTATACCTATAAATCAAAGCCACAATATGAGAGATTAAAACTTTTGTTACAAATAGGGAAGTCCGATATCTCGTTTTTCCTTACGGATAGTGCTAAAGCCATCCAATTGTGAAATGACGGGTCTTTAATTTTGTAATGAATTAGGTCACCCGATTTGTCAGTTATAGCACAATGGCAAATTTCGCCACGCCATCCTTCGACCAAAGATAATGTGAAAGTGTTAGGTTTCGGATTTTTTAATGCAGTCGGTTCATTCGAAAATGCGGGTATATCTTCAAGCATTTGATAAATATATCCTAATGACTGCCTTATTTCTTCTCTGCGCATCTGCGTTCTTGAATAAACATCACCGTGATGTTTTATTTCATATTGATGATTTAACTTTTTATAGTTGTAAAATGGATGGGAAACTCGAATGTCCCTTTCCAAATCTGACGATCGAGCTGTCAATCCGACCGCACCTATTGCTAATGCTTGCTCGTAAGAAACAACTCCGGTTTTTTCCAACCGAGATAAGCTACCTGGATGATGAAGAAACTTTTCAATCATTTCTTCAAAATCCTTTTCAAAATCAATCAGAATTTTTCTTAACGAATTACCCAGTTCTTTTGTAAAATGATGATTGCTATTTCCCACTCGAATCAATCCCTTTGCCAATCTATTGCCACACCAGCTTTGGAAAAAATTGATTAGTGGAGTACGCAAGCGTCCAAAAACCGCTGAACCTTGCTGGTAGGCTATATCTGAACATATCGCGCTCAAATCGCCTGTATGGATTGCTATCCGCTCCAATTCAAGAGCGAGTGTTCTTGCAAATTTAATTTCAGAATTAGGCGGGCATTCGCAAAGCGATTCCCAAATATTTGCGAATGCGGTTGTGTGACCAACAGTAGTATCACCCGCTATGGATTCCGCTAAAATAGTCCTTTGAAGAAGGTTGTTCTTGGTTATAAAGAGATTTTCCACACCCCGATGCTGATAGCCAAGTTGGATTTCAAGATGCAGAATCTGTTCACCTTTGCAGATAAACCTAAAATGACCCGGTTCGATGATCCCCGCGTGAATTGGTCCAACTCCAACCTCATGAATTTCCTCACTCTTTATATGATAAAAAGGATAGTCGTCCATTTTTGGATTGTTCACATTATCAATTGGATATCGCATAGGCTTGAGCCAAGGATGGTCAATATAACGGACTCCGAAATTCTCACTGATTTCTCTTTCAAATAGATGGAATGCTGTGTTATGAGCAGTCAAAGAATTGTAAGCAACATCTAAGTTAGGATTAATTTCGGTTGAAGTAAGATAGATTAATTCAGTCTCGTCGTTTGCAATACAATTTATTAATCTCAATTTTCCACAATGATGAAAACCGTAATAATTAACACAATGATTTAGGGCGTCATTGAGAAATGTAGTATTGACTTTTAAAAAATCTTTGTATTTCAATAATGGTATTGTGTCGAAGTCAATTGCTTGATTGTTATTAATTGTTATATATTTATTCATCTTACTTAATCTATTTAAACCTGTTATTTCAAATTAACCAAAGCCTGTTGAATCAGATTTTGTACAAAAGGTGGGGGATAAAACCCTATGTAAATTACTGTTAAAAAAAGTATCAACTGTGGGATTGATTCAACAAAGCTAATTTTTTCCATATCTTTTTCGATGATTTGCGCATTTTCCAATTTACTAAAAAGCAACTTAAAGAGGTTTTTACCCATAGCCCAAATAATAAAACAAAGTAG
Source organism: Kapaibacterium sp. (SeqCode) (assembly GCA_038206725.1). Classification (GTDB taxonomy): domain Bacteria; phylum Bacteroidota; class Ignavibacteria; order Kapaibacteriales; family UBA2268; genus JBAXXL01. Next base: position 102,710 of record JBBRAO010000004.1, on the reverse strand, counting down.
AATTACTATTATAATCAGTAACCACAAATATTTAGCTTCGAACATCGAACGAAAAATCATAAATTCACTTACAAACATTCCGGAAGGAGGCATTGCTGTAATAATAAAGAATCCCAATATTAAAGTGATCGCTCCAAACGTATTATATCCGAAATAATTACCGGAATCTTTAATTAATTTGCTTTTCATAACTCTGAATATGGCTCCAGTTTGATAGAATAAACTTGACTTTGCAAATGAATGTAGAATGAGATGAAGGATAGCCCCATAATATCCAATTCCACCGACTGCCATACCTAACATCATTATTCCCATATGTTCAATACTCGAATAAGCAAACATCCTTTTAAAGTTTTTAACTCTAACCATATACGCCGCTGATATAAAAACTGATAATGATGCGCTGATAATTAAGACCATACAAGCCCATTTATGAATACCTGTTTTAGAAATCACTTCAAATAATCTAAAGATTCCAAGAAAGCCCATATTCATAATCGCACTCGAAAAAATAGCCGAGGCGGGAGATGGGGCTTTATCTTTTGCGTCAATACCAACAGTGTACATTGGCACTAATCCGGCTTTTACGGTAAAACCTGTGAATATAAGAAGAAAAGCGGCTTTCAACCAGAATGGATCAAGAAGTGTTGCGTTTTTCAAAAGTACGGAAAAGAATATTCCATCCAATTTAGCTTCCTGAACAGCTAAGCCAAGAAATAAAATCCCGATAAAAATCAAAGCTACACTTATTGAACTTATAAACAGATATTTCCACGCGGCTTCAAGGCTTTTGGAGGATCTGTTATGGTAAACAAGAACTGCCGAGCTAAGCGTCGTCAATTCCACGAAAATCCACATAATGGCTATATGATTAGCGATATACGCACAACTTAATGAAGTTATTAGGGTAATTAAAGCCGCGAAATAAATACTTTTAGACCTAGGTGTATCGTTGGTATGCTTGAAAAATATAAAACTGTAATACAATGATGCTGTGCTAACAATGCTCAAAACAAACAATAAGATCAATCCAATTGAATCCGGATTAAAATATTGAAGCTGCTCGATATTACGATGATTATATTCGTAAACATTAAAAGTCCACTGCAAAGCAATAAAAAGGATAGAAAAAATATAATTTGTAGTTTTCTTTCTAAATATTAGAATTCCAGAAATAAATATTGCCACGGCTGCTAAATATATAATTATTGCCATAAAACTAATCCTTCAACTGATTTAATTGATCCACTTCACCTTCTTTGAATACGTCGCCGAGCTTATTGGCAAATATTCCAAGAACAAGAACCGTTACAAAAATATCCAATAGAATTCCTAAGTTTACTAACATAGGCATTTCTTTACCCACAGCGAGTGAGAGAATAACCACTCCATTTTCCAAAATTATGAATCCAATTACATTTGTAATGATTTTATGCCGTAAAATAATCAGGAAAAACCCGCTGAAAATGGTCGAAACAGCGCCGACAAAATATATATTTTGAAATACTCCGCCCTCCAATGTATTAGCAAGGAAAAACAGTATTAGATTAGCAAAAGTAAAAATGAATATTGATGAAAAATTAGATATATACGGCTCAGCTTCTCTTGTTAGTTTATTCTTTTTTATAATGTATTTAAGGAAAGAAGGGATTATGATTGATTTAAATATAACTGTCTCAAGCAATAATAAAATAAGGTTCGTTATATTGATTTCATTCAAACGTATGATAAAGAAACCGAATAGCAATAGCCCCTGCAGAACAAGAACTTTTATAAAAGTACTCAATCTGATTGCTGTAGAGCAAACAAATAGAGACATTATAAAGACCAACATTAATACATTTATCATTTTAACTAATAATTAATTAAACATACCCAATAAAATCATAACTCCAATAAATATAAGTAGAGCTATGGAAGATAATGAAAATATAAACTGTGGATTTTGGTTAATCCTGAAACGTGCGATAAAAGATTCAACAAAGCCGGTTGATACAGCATATAGAAACTGAATCCCAAAAAATATCAAAATGTTCAAGTAGAGTGGGAAAACCGGAGCTAAAAACAGATTTGCGATTAAAGCACCGTAAATTCCAAATTTCAAAAATCCTGAGTAATGGATTAATCCAAGGTCAAAGCCACTGTTATCCAGTATCATTACTTCGTGAATCATCGTCAATTCCAGATGTGTTTTTGGATCGTCAATTGGCATTCTACTGTTTTCTATCAATCCCAACATAAAGAATACTGCTGTTCCTAAAACAATTAATGTATAAAAAGCAATGGGAGAGACTAATGCCGCGTGGCTAATTGAACTGTACATCTGCAGAAATGAAGTTTTACCACTTAATAAACTAATCGAACCAATAAAAATAAAAAAGGACGGCTCGGCGAGCATAGACATTAAAGCCTCTCTGCTTGCGCCCATTCCTTCGAAACTACTTCCTGTATCAAGGGCAGAGATAATATTAAAAAACTTACCCAGACCAAGCACATAAGCAAATAAGATGAAGTCACCATTAAAAGAAAGAATACCTTTCATATTGCAAAATGGAATAAGCATTGCCGCCGTAATTGTTGTTGCTAGATAAATTGTTGGGGCTATTTTAAAAATAAAGCTTGTAGTAACGCTATAAACGGAACCCTTTTTGAACAAACGGATAATGTCTTTCAAGGGTTGAAGAATAGGGGCGCCTTTACGTCCGGTCAACTTGCTCTTGGTCTTGTCAAGAATCCCGACGAAAAATAAACTTGATATTATAATTAGCAATAAACTTAGCATTTTAATAGCTTAAAAAAAATTAAAAATTAGTTTGGTTAAATCTTCAGAATAAGAAACAAGTATAATCAGAAGAATAAACAGCAATCCATAAAGCACATAGGATGGAATTCTCCCATTCTGAAGGAAATCGAATTTATAAAGGAACTTCTTGAAAGCTTTAATATTTCTATCTATCAAGTAATGTTCAATTTTATCGTAAGTACCGGAAGAGTGTTCTGTTTCAACAAGAAAAATATTAGTGGTTTTTGCTTCCTTCTTCTTAGTTATAAGGATTGGTTTAACTAAGCTGGAATATGTTTTTACAAAAGAGCTGGCTGTATATTGCATCCTTGAAGTTGGCGCAGTATAACCGCATCCCCAAGTTGGAGAAGTTTCAATAACTTTGTTTTTTTGGACTTTCAATTTAATAAAATATATCCCGGCACTCAACGCTATGATTATTGCTCCGGCAATTCCAATATTTGATAAAATCGAAATTTGTGAGAAGTATATTGAGGCTCCACTCGTTTTAATAGCAGGAACAAAGAGGGAAACCGGGTTTAAAACCAACATCATAAACAACTGTGGAAACAATCCGATTGCTAAAATTATAGACGTTATTATATATTGAGGAATGAGCATAGCTGTCTGAACTTCCTTCGGCTTACGTGGATACTCGCTTCTTGCGCTTCCAAGGAAAATTATTCCAAATGCCTTGGTGAAACATAAAAGAGCTAAACCGCCAATTAATACCAATCCAATTATTACTAAGATAAGGAAAAGAGATAATGCGAAACTGCCGGTTTTTAATCCGGCAAATAAACCTGAATAAATAAGAAATTCAGAAACGAATCCGTTAAATGGGGGCAAACCACAGATTGAAAGGGAAGCGATAAGAAACATTGCGGCGGTTTGGGGCATACTTTTTATAAGTCCGCCAAGTTTTTCTATATTCAGTGTACCGGTTTCTTGATATATACTTCCGGCTCCGTAAAATAATAATGATTTGAACAAAGAGTGGTTTAGAATATGTAATAAACCTCCGGCAAAGCCGGCAATAGCGAGGAAAGTGTTATTTAAACCAAGCCCGATTGTACCAATTCCAATTCCAATACCGATAATTCCGATATTTTCAATACTATGGTAAGCAAGTAATTTTTTTAAGTTATGTTGGACAATCGCGAGGATTACTCCATATAAACCTGAAACAACCGAAACGGTTAGAATAATCTCGCCGATAATCAGATAATTGCCTTTTATAAGTAAAAGTGATCGAAGTATTCCGAATATTCCCATTTTGATTATCACACCTGACATCATTCCGGAAATATGTGATGGTGCCGCTGGATGAGCATAAGGAAGCCAAGTATGGAAAGGAACTAATCCCGCTTTGAAACCAAAGCCAATCATAAGAAGAACAAAAAGTGTAATTCCAAATGCGGGAGAAACTTGTGTTGAAAATGTCTCGATAGATTTAAAATCATAAGAGCCGGTAATCGAAATTACCCAAATAAATGCGATTGTGAGGAATAATATACCGATATGCGATTGAATAAGGTAGTTCATTCCAGCTTTAATAGTTTCTTTTTTCCAATATTCAAAAATCACTAGGAGAAAGGAACTTACTGCCATAATTTCCCATACAACAAGAAATGCCAAGAAATTCTGGACTACGCATACGAGGACCATTGATATATGAAAAATGACAATAAGACTTAAGTGTAGTTTTATATTTGCGCGGATGGTTTTATAATGCTCTATGTATTTTCTACCGTACAGTACTCCGGTAAGCATAGTTATATTAATTATCAGAATCATCCATCCTGATAGGGAGTCTATCCTTAATGGGATATTTCCCAAAATATAGCCGCCGTTTATGATAAATTCAATATTATTCCCGCCAAGGGCGGTTATAGCTAAAAACGACGATCCGGATATTATTCCTAATATTAATATTAAAAAAAACATATTTATTCAAAAGAATATTAAAAAATTGCATTATTTTTAAAACATTAGTTCATTAAGAAACTAAAGTTTCAAAAATAATATGTACAAAATTACGCTTTTTTTGATTAAGATTTTCCACAAATTTGAATACTTGCTGTAAAATGTTTAGAAGCTTCTGAAATTGAAAAAATAGTTGAAAATTCAACAAGAAACTCAAGAGGCTGTATCAAAACTTAAATTTAGGATGACAAGCAAGGATGTTTATCCCACCAAGTCATTGATATATCGGTAGCACAATCATCTCTGATCGGCTAATAATTTGATAATTCTGAGTTGTGAGACAGCCCTTAAGTTTACTAATTTATAAAGAAGTTAATTACCTTGTCCTATAGAATTCTACTCTACGGTTGCGTTGACGATTTTCGTCGCTGGTATTTGTTACCATAGGCTCATTTGGACCGGCACCGCGAGTGCTTAACCTACTTCCGTCAATTCCGCGACTGACAAACCATTTCTTCACAGCATCAGCTCTCTCTAACGACAGTTTATCATTATCTGAAACCTTTCCAATGTCATCTGTATGTCCGCAAATTTCGATTTCCATATTTTCACCGGCTTCTAAGGCTTTATATGCGAATCCCAAAATTCTCTCAGAACGTGGAGTAATGTCAGTTTTGCCCAAATCAAATTCAATACCGCGTAATATTAATTTATCACCAATGTTGATACTTAAAATATCATCATCCATATCTAACGGATCGGAATTTCTATTCACTTCGGTACCATCATTAATTCCCCCGCCGTCGGTATCCTTATTCTTTGGATCAGTTTTGTATTTATTGACTTCTTTACCGTCTAACAATCCATCGCCGTCGGAATCTGGATTGTTTGGGTCAGTACCATATTTAGACTCATCAGCATCAGATAAACCATCTTTGTCAGAGTCTTTCGTAAAACTTAGTACTCTGAATAATACCGATAATTTAGCCACCAAAATGATTGGTGATGATACATTGTAACCTACACTTAAATCTGCACCGACTTTTTCTGTGAAGAAGTGGGTTAAACCAACACCTACCGGTAAATAAATAGGTGTGACAATATCAGTAGTATCAGTATAATATCCTAAACCAATAAATCCATAAAGCGCAAACTTTTTGTGAGTCCAAGGATAGTAACGTAATTTAGCATCGATTGAATTCAAATAATCACCGTTTGTGTTAAAAAGAGTAGAAACACCAATTTCAGGTGTATATCCCTTTCCAAAAATATTTGTACCGATAGCATAAAAATTTATTAAGCCACCACTGAATTTATTATAATCAGCATCCTTCTGAACCGTAAATCTACCAAGTCCTGCACCCAAACTAATATCTTTTTCGTATGAATGTGATATTGTTGTTGTAAAGCCCAATATGGCAATAATAATTAATAATTTGTATATGACTTTCATAAAAACCTCTTATGGGAAAATAATAAAACTATATTAAGATGTTATTAGCGTAGTTCGGAAAAATTAATTTATAATTGAATGCAAGTTAATATTTTTTTTTATAATAAAAAAGGGTAGAATTATAATTCTACCCAATTATTAAAAGATTTTTTCATCTTTACTTTATTTAGTCCTGTAAAATTCAACTCTACGATTGCGCTGGCGATTTTCATCGCTAGTGTTCGGAACCATCGTCTCATTTGGACCGGCACCGCGAGTGCTTAACCTACTTCCGTCAATTCCGCGACTGACAAACCATTTCTTAACTGAATTTGCTCTATCCAATGATAATTTCAAATTAGTTTGCAGAGACCCAACATCATCGGTATGACCGCAAATTTCAATCTGCATATCACGAGCGGATTTCAAAGCTTTTAATGCGAATCCCAAAATACGTTCCGACCGGTCTGTAATATCCGCTTTTCCCGTATCGAATTCAATGCCTCGTAATATAAGCTTGTCTCCAATATTGATACTTAGGATATCATCATCTTTGTCTAACGGATCGGATCCTCTATTTACTTCTACACCGTCCGAAATGCCTCCTTTATCAGTATCTTTGTCTTTGGGATTCGTTTTGTATTTATGGACTTCCTTACCGTCCAACAATCCATCATTATCTGTATCGGGATTATTTCGGTCAGTGCCATATTTTGCTTCGTCCGCATCGGAAAGACCGTCACCATCAGAATCAGGGTCACCACCCCAACTTGCTAATCTAATTAGAGCCGATAACTTCCCAACAGTCACATTATCATTTGAAATATTATACCCAAGATTAAAATCCAAGCCAAATACAGGTGTGAAAAAATGGGTAATACCAATACCAATAGGTATAAATAATGGTTTTGCTGTTGAGTAATAAGGATCATAACTGTAATAGCCGGCACCAACAAAGCCATAAGGAGCTAACTTCTTTTGTGCCCAAGGATAATAGCGAACTTTGAAATCAGCACTATATGAACTATAGTCACCATCAACATAAGTATTAAAGCAAATTTCGGGAGTAATACCTTTTCCAAACCCATTGGTGAAAATACCAAAAATACTGCCAAGACCGCCTGAATATACATAATCATATCCCATATAATTATATTGCTGTGAATAAGAACCCAGTCCTACGCCAATACATACGTCCTTCTCGTAGGAATAAGCAATTGTGCTTGTAAAGCCGAAAACGGCCAAAATGATTAATAATTTGTGAATACTCTTCATAAAAAACCTCAGAAAAAATTAAAAATATATTAAAAAACAATTTTTTGAAATATTAATGTAATTTCATAAAAATTTTAGCAAATAAAACTTTAACTAAAATAATATTATTTTTTAATATAACCAAAAAAAAGGTAAGAATTTTCATTCCTACCTTAAATTTATTCTTAGCGTGCAAATCTATTTAGTTCTATAGATTTCTACTCTACGATTTCTTTGGCGATTTTCATCACTGGTATTTGAAACGATAGGTTCATTAAAGCTTGCACCACGTGTTGTAAGACGTCCTGATTCAATACCTCGAGATACTAACCATTTTTTAACGGCATCGGCTCTATCTTGAGATAATTGTTGATTGAACTCTTGAGTTCCAACATTATCGGTATTACCAACAATTTGAAGTTCAATATTATCTTTCGATTGCATTGCTTTTAAAGTAAATCCTAATGTCCTTTCCGAACTTGTACTTAGGGTACTTTTTCCGGTCTCGAACAACATATTGCGGACTAAAATTTTCTCACCAAGAGCGATACATAAGATATCGTCATCAGGATCTAATGGATCAGTACCGTATTTTACCTCAACTCCGTCACTAATACCACCATCATCAGTGTCTCTATTTTTCGGGTCAGTTTTATATCTGTGAACTTCTTTTCCATCAAGCAAACCGTCATTATCGGTATCAGGTTTGTTCGGATTAGTACCGTATTTTACTTCATCTTCATCGGAGAGTCCATCACCGTCGGTGTCTTTAGCGAAACTAGCAACTCTAAATAATAACGATAACTTACTTACCAACAGACTAGGATCGGCAACATTATAAGCAAAGTTCAAATCAGCACCGAAGACGGGTGTAAAAAAGTGAGTGATACCAATACCTAAAGGTATATATACTTTTTTAGCACTTGCAAAATGAGTATCCCAAATATAATAACCTAAACCGGCAACGGCATAGGGTGCTAATTTTTTTTGACTCCAAGGATAATAACGAACTTTGCCTTCAATGGCATAAGTATTGTAGAAAACCCCTGCATTGTAAGATTCGTCGAAGTGTGTAGTAAATGAGACTTCCGGAGTGAATCCGTTGGCAATACCATTGCTGTAAATTGCAAAAATACTGCCGAGACTACCCGCATAATCATGAGTTTGGTCAAAATAATCAGTATAAGTGAATGAATTTAAGCCTGCTCCAACACCGATACAGATGTCTTTTTCATAAGAATAGGCTGTAGCCGATGTACTGCCAATAATGGCAATAATAATGAATAACTTTTGAAAAGTTTTCATAATAAACCTCTTTTTAAATGATAATTAAATTCTAAAAAAAATTATTTTAATAAATAATAATAAATTAGTATTGTAAAAGTTTTTAAATAAAAAACGGCAGAATACTATTCTACCGTTCAAGCAATAATTATTTAGTTCTTGTAAATTCTACTCTACGGTTGATAGCGCGATTAGCATCGTCGCTATTTAACACCAAAGGTTCGTTAAATCCTGCGCCTCGTGTTGTCAGACGTGCTGGATCAACACCTCGAGTTACAAGCCAATTTTTAACAACATCAGCTCTATCTTGTGATAAAACCAAATTGAATTCTATAGTTCCAATATCATCAGTATGACCAACAATTTGAAGCTCGATATTATCTCCAGTTTGCAAAGCCTTTAAGGCAAAACCTAATGTTCTTTCAGAAGTAGGAGTAAGATCAGTTTTTCCTGTTGCAAATTGGATACCACGCAGAATTATTTTTTCACCTAAATTGATACAAAGAATATCGTCATCAGGATCCAATGGGTCAGTGCCGTGAAGAACTTCGGCTCCATCGTTAATACCACCATCATCGGTATCTTTATCTTTAGGATCCGTTTTATAAGTGTAAACTTCCTTTCCATCAAGTAATCCATCACCGTCCGTGTCTGGATTGTTTGGATCGGTACCAATTCTTGCTTCTTCTTCATCAATTAAACCATCACCGTCAACATCGGATTTAATCTCGGCTAAACGAATCAATACTGACAATTTACCTAACCAATGTCCATCATTAATTCCATCGTGTACTGGATTTAAATCATCTGTTAGAGTTAAATTTAAACCAAGGTTTAAATCAACACCAATGATATCTGTGAAATAATGAGTCAACCCAATTCCCAAAGGGAAGTATGCAGTTGTACCATCAATCACAGGGGGTTGGTCCATTGACATATCTGATGGAATAGGGGTTTGACCCGGTAAAGTCTTTACTTTCCAATTTATCATACCAACACCGGCAAATAAATAAGGTGCAAATTGCTTCTTATTCATCGGATAATATCTCAAGCGTAAATCCGCCGTCAAAGTGTTAGTTTTATACTCTGTATGGTAGCCAAGAGTCTTGGATTGTTCAATAAAATAGGATACGTTAATCTCGGGGGTTAAACCGTATCCTAAACCGTTCGCATAAAGACCAAAAATCCCAAAAGCAGGACCATTAGCTCTTTCTGCATTAAATGTCTCGTTTATTGGTCGGTTTAAACCACCGCCAATACCTAAGGTAATCTCTTTATCATAAGCAAAGAGTGAACTCGTTGCAAACAAAATGAATGCAAGTAGTGTAAATAATTTGTTGATATTTCTCACAAATAACCTCTTTTATATTCGACCAAACATAATTAAATATATCTTATTATAATTATATATTTGGCCAGTCTAAAAATAATTAATTAATCGTCAAATGCTGTTTGGGCACAATAGTTTTGATTAATTATTATTGGAATGAGAAATTAATTTCAGACAAATTATCAAATGAACTATGTAAAATACTCTTTAAGAATATTATTTAAATATTATAAATTTGGATTTAGCAGTCATACAGAAATCACAAGCCTCTTTAACAGAGCCAATATCGTAAGTATTCCCACAAACCGGGCAAACATACCATTCGATAGCTAATTCTTTTTCACCGCCGGTTGCGCTTATTTCATCGAAAGTTTTTTGATAGAGATCCTTATGCTTCTTTTCCGTGTCTAAAGCCCAAGTGAATGTTTTAATAGCATCCGGAACTTTTTCTAATTCAGCGCTTTTTATAAAATCAGGATACATTGTCTCGATTTCATATCCTTCGCCTTTAATAGCATCAAGTAAATTTTCTTTTGTTGATTTGACTTCAAAGTTACCTAATGCTGGTTTTTCGATAACCACGCCAAGTTTTTTCAAAACTTTTTTATGATTTTCAGCGTGTATAGCCTCTGCTTGTGAAGTTGCTCTAAACATAACAGCTACTGTATCGTAACCTTCGGCTTTGGCTTTAGCGGCAAAAGCGGCATATTTTGCACTAGCTGTTGATTCACCGTTATAAGCGGCTGTTAAATTGTCTATTGTTTTGGTTGGTTTACTTGTGTTACAAGCCATAAACAATCCTGCAAACGCAATCATTGCAATTAATAATAAATACTTCTTCATTTGTACCTCAAAAACATAATTTAAAAAATGTATCATCTAAATTGATATCATAAAACCATATACCATACTTCCACCAAGGAAGCCGGTAATACTAACAAAACCTGCTGTTATAGCGTATAATACATAAACCAACCATTTGATTTTAGCATCTTCTTTTTTAGTTATAACAACATACAACCTGAGAGTTAAAGTAACTACTGCTGATAATAGTGTGAGTAATGCGAATAATTCGTGATTTTCAAAGACCGGATAAATACTTCCACTTGTTGGGTGTGCAGTCAGAAAATTCCCTGACAAATATGCCGCTAATGCAGCTAAAGTTCCAAGTGTTAGTAAATATAATCCGATTTTTGAAAGACACTTTTCTTTTTTAAAGAATAAAAAAGCAGTATCTGCTAAAAAACCTACCATTAATAAAGCAATAGGGAAATGCACAAACATTGGATGGATGTGAGAAGGATTGAACATATATTGACCTCGCTAATTTATTATAAATAACAAAATTCTGACTTGAATTATCTTAAATATATTTTAATTTAAAAAATAACATAATTTACTCATTAAAATAAAATATTTAGCTCAGCATAAGGTTAACTAGACGTTTTAGGTTACTGAATTATTGTCTGTTTATCAATTATTCTATTGTTTTACTCCTGCGAGACTAAATGAGTCTAACAATAGCCAAATTCCTGTACTCGGATCTTTGTAATATGTATCATTAGTTCCTTTGAAAGGGCTATTATTGATAACCTCCACAACAACTCTCGAGTATATTTGATACGTTTGGTCATACCAAGAAATATCGAATACCCAATGAGCTTGACTGTAAACACTTGAGCTTTTCCATTCACCGGCTACAGAACCGGCTGATGTAGTCAATGTGCATCCATCACCATTTTTTGTAAAAGTCCAAGACTGCTGGTCTTGATAACCATTTGGAAAATCAGGGTTAGAAGTAACCATTGTGCGTGTTACGAGCCAAGTACCCGATAAATCAAAATGGTCAGCGGGAGGATTTGTACCATTATCTTTACAAGAGGCTAATACAATAATCATTCCTAAAGTAAGCAAGAAGAAGTAAAACTTTTTCATAAAGCACCTTTATTGAAAAACAAAAAATGTAGTAATAATATACACAAAATTAATAAATAATTATTATATTCCTAATAATTTTAAAAATATAATTAAAATAACAAGAAAATAGGATAAAATAATACACGGCTATAACTATAAGAAACTAATAAATAAACCTATATTTAATATGGTTACGAGAACACCGAGAAACAACAAAGTGTATTTTGTTAGGGGGGTATTTTTATACTTGCCCATTACCTTGGCAGAAGATGTTAAATAAACCTGTAAAAATATAGTGAAAGGGAGTTGAATACTTAAAAACATCTGCGATAATATTAAGCCTTGGAATGGATTAGAGATTAAAAATATAATACCCAAAGCAATCAAGAGAGAGATCCCAACACCCAGTCTCGAATGGTTATCCTTAATATCGTAAGGTTCCTTATACATTCCGGCAAAGATACTGCCCGCGGCCATTCCTGAAGTAATAGTGGATGCTATGCCGGCAAATAAAAGAGCTACCGCGAAAACTAATGCGGAATGGCTACCCAGTAAAGGAGCTAATAGCTTTTGAGCTTGATCGAGTGCGGAAACTGTTATCTTTGACTTGAAAAAAGCTGCCGCCGCTAATAGAATCATCGCGCTATTTATAGCCCAACCGATCATCATTGAAAATAAAGTATCAAGAAATTCATATTTTAATTGTTTTTTAATAACAGATTCATCTTTCAAATTCCATTGTCGGCTTTGAATGATTTCGGAATGTAAAAACAGATTGTGAGGCATTACTACAGCACCTAATACGCTCATAATTATAATCATAGAACCTTTGGGAAATGTAGGTGTAACCCAAGCGGTAACAGCGCTATTCCAATCAATACTGCTCAATGAAAGCTCGTATAGAAATGATATTCCGATGATAGAAACAAATGCGATAATCCATTTCTCTATTAGCCTGTATGAATTAGTATAAAGCATAATCATAACAAAAACAGTAACTAATACGGCTCCGGCTTTAATTGGTATGGCGAACATCATATTAAGAGCAATCGCGCCACCAAGAATTTCAGCAAGTGATGTGGAGATTGAAGCTAACATTGCGGAAGAAAGAAGAAAATTGGAGTACCGAGGTTTAAGATAGATTGCTGTAGCTTCTGATAGACAAAGCCCTGTGGCGATTCCTAAATGGGCAACATTATGCTGTAATAATATAAGCATCAGAGTTGATAGGGTAACCATCCATAATAGCGCATACCCATAATCCGCGCCGGCGGCTAAGTTTGATGCCCAGTTTCCCGGGTCAATAAAGCCGACAGTAACTAATAACCCTGGACCTATATATTTGAATATCTCCAAACCGCCAAGTTTAGGTTTGTAATCTTTCTTATCTATGTTTTTTAATAGTTTAAACATTTGATTCGTATAATTGTTGTTATGATGGACTTAATTACTCTTTTAATAGTGTTTTTTTATGTTGTCTAGTTGATAAGTAAATTAATAAAGCCATTAAAGCAAGGGATACCATTGAAGCAGGCAATGTTCCCAGGTCTAAGCCTCCCTTTGCAATTGGTTTAGTAAGGAAATCACCAAAAGTTGCTCCGAATGGTCTCGTGAATATAAATGCAATCCAAAATAATAGGATATGATTAATTTTTGTGAAATAATGCAACGAGACAACAATTACAATTATTGCACCTGTTACAATTGCTCCTTGTAAATAACTTAATCTTATATTGTCACTTAAAAAGTCGCCAAATGCCGTTCCCAAACTATTAGAAAATAGAATGGCAACCCAATAATAAAATTCTTTTGACCGCTCAATAATTGGAAATACTTCAAGGTTTTTATATTTTCTATACCAAAAGGATAATGTTAAAATTAGACACATAACCAATATAAAGCTCCCCCAAGCATAGCCTAAATGCAAACTTCGGTCAATAAAGTCCGAAATTTCTGTTCCCAATGTAGTGGTTCCGATAATTACGAGCCAAAAAATAATGGGGATATATTTCTTTAGCGATAATTGAGTTATCAGCGCAATAAGTAAAAATAAAAGTGTAATTCCAATTCCTATTGCGTAACCTAAATTTAATGTCATTGAAATAAAATCACCCAAAGTCTCTCCTAACGTTGTGGCAACGATTTTCATTAACCAGAAAAGAAGTGTTATTTTGGCTACTTTGTTTAATTTTTCCATATTGGCATATTTATGTTTATTTTTAAAAATTACTTAGAATTCATTTATTTATGTACTCTCAATAAATGATATACAAAATTACCAATTAAAGAATGATTTTCCTAAAAAAATTCAACAATTTCGTCAATTGTTTCTTTTCGCTCTTTTATTGGTAAAACTATCCAATCGTGTATCATTTTTTCCTTTATAGTTAATGTTGCGCTACTTCCGGTTGCTAAATCCAGTTTCTGTTTCAATAGTTGACAATCCGGATAGAAAAGCTCATAATCGCTAACGAATATTTTTATTTGCGATAGTCCGTCGAGCTTGCCATAAATAGGTGAAACTTTTGGGTCTTTCAAGTCAATATCTTGAGCATAAATTTTACCGCACTGAATTAAACCGCAGCAGCTTAAAAGTACGTCTTTGTTGATGTAGTCCGAAATATCAGTATTTGACATTGATATGTCAAGCCACGGCGAAACAAGAACAGTTTTTGTCGGGATTTTTGGATGGTTATTATCTCTCAAAATCTGCAATAGTGAGAGAGCAATCCCACCTCCGGCAGAATCGCCAAAAAGAAAGAATTCATCACCGGAATATTGGGTCGCAATTTCATTAAATGCCTTTTCAACCAAACCAATAGTGATTTCAGCATTGTTTTCGGGCGCCAGCGGGTAGTTGATAAAACTGACAACAAAGCCCGACAATGCCAAACGCTCTACCAATTGTCTGTGACCTTTTACCGGTTCAGCAAAATAAGCACCACCGTGCAAAAAAATTATGTGTTTATTAGAGGATGTTTTGCCACTTACGGTGATTATTCTGAATCCGTCTATATAAGATTCGACAAGCGATAACTTCTTATTTATTTTGTTTACCGCCAGCTGATTTGTGCCTCTGTCGGGTTTGGTCAGCATTTTGGTGAAAACTTTTTCTGAGAAGTTGATTGCTTTCAGAGATTTATACAATAACTCCGATACAAAACCAGGCGGACTAAAATTTTTAGACAAAATCATTGATATTATTATTCCTCTTATTCGTCATCATTACCTTTTTCGTATCCTTCATAATAATAGGATTGCTCTATGCCTTTAAATATAATTTCTCGGTTGTTGATGTCGTCTGTTAAATTAGCATCGAGCAAGGTGCGTAATTCCAAATCGTTAATAGGACTGCGTTCCATCGCCTGCAGGTAAGGTGTTTTATCCGCAAACTGCCAGTTCACTAATTTGCTTAATCTCTTTTTCATTATCATATCGAGCCAAATACGCATCGTTCTGCCATTACCTTCCAAAAAAGGATGGGCTATATTCATTTCCACATATTTGGCAATTATTTCTTCAAAAGTGTTTTCAGGCATTAGCCCCACTTTTTCCAAAACTTCCTTTAAATACAAGGCGTTTGCAAACCTAAAACCACCCTTGGCTATGTTCTTTGTGCGTATTTGCCCTGCAAAAGCATAAAGACCATCGAAGAGATATTTGTGTATTTGCAATAAACCTTTGGTAGTGCCAATTTCGATACTGTCTATATCGCCCGAGTCAAATAGGCGGTAGGCGTTTTCGAGGCTTTTTTTATCAATATTTCTAACCAATCCGAACATAAAATTTAATCTATTATTTTTATAAATTTAATTAGTACAAAATTAATCATAAAATGGAAAATAACAACTTTTTAAACGGTTATATGGGTTATTAAGGGGTGGGGTGGGAGTACACGCCTGCCCAGTTGCAAAAACTTTTTATATTAGCTTTGCCTTTCCTTTATTGTTAATGTCAGTTCGTTTGGATTTGGGTAACTCGTCGGTATTAGCTCAATTTTAAATGGGAGCTCCATTTTTTTTAGTTCTTCTATTTTCATATCGAGCAGTCCATTGTCATTGCAGTAGTTATAAGTTAGTTTTAAATACCGTCTTATTATCATTAATGGCAAAAAATGTCCACGATAGTTCATCCATTCCATTAAGTCCTTCTTTCCTTTGGAGCTGTTGCAAGTTCTACAAGCAAAAATCAAATTTTCCGCGTTATCTAATCCACCATATTTTTGGGGGAATATATGGTCTAATGCCAATTTGTCCGCCGCACCACAGTAGTTACATATTTGTCCGGTTTGTAGTTTGATTTTTTCATCATCAAAAATTGTTCGCATATTCATTGTTCCTTCTTTAAGACCCTTGAATAGCTTGGATCTAATCATAAAATTAAAAGGTCCATATTTTTCTTGTTTCTTAACAACTGCGGTATGAGCCATTGCTAAGTTTGCATAAGAGTAGTAAATGAGTTCTCTCACGGTTTCAAGTTTCTGTTTTGCCATATTTCTTTTTTATGTTAGTTCTTTAGATTTCTGTTCATAAATGTTGTTTACAAGATTTTGGGGTAGCGGTTTCCTTCCTGCTGAACTGTTTCCAAAATGGAAATAGTTGTTTGCCGCTGTAATTCGCCAGTTTCATAAATATTAGCCAAATGCTTACTTATAGCTTCATATTCTTCATCTGTTAAACTAAATCCTGGGTCTATTATTTTGCTTCGAGCTAAAATTCTCGTAAAATACTGAAACTCTGATTGCTTATAAGACGTTGTTAGCGGTGCGTGCATTATGCAATTTTTGCATATTGCTTTCTCTGTCTAAATCACCTTCTTTGATTACAAGAAGAGTTGAAGTGGGGCAGAAGGCTTTAATAACGCACCTAAGCCCCAATATTTTTCACACGATGTTAGGTGTTGCACTTGTTTATTGTTATATTATTTTTTGCTTTTATTTGTTCAATAAATCTTTTATCCATTATTTCAAATAATTCGTTATCGTATTCAGCTGAATGTTTTTTTACAACTCTCTTAAATTCATTAAAATAAAAATCTGATTCAGATTCGCGATCTTTAATAATCTCGTGAATTTCTGAATATTTAATTACTTTATACTCTTCGTTTTTATCGAATTCTTTATAATCTTCATTATTATAATTTGGCCTCAATAGATAAAATTTGAATGTTCTCTCTAAGTTTTCAAGAAATGGATGCTTTTTCGTTTCATCTATATATTTTTCTAACTGAGAATAACCGTTTTCTCCTTTGCCATTTATCCCTGATTTTATTTTGTTCTCAATTACGATTACGAATTGTTTAACTTCAATGAATAAATCAATGTTGCTAATTGATTCTCTAGTTATCTTTGGAGTGCCATTAATCACACATTCATCATCTATTTTTAATACTTTTGTAGCGAAATCAGACCAAAATTCTTTGTCAGTTTCAAGGAAATGTGCTAATAAATTTGAATTAACTAATTCATCATATTCCTTCTTAATTATTGATAGAAAACTTTTATAAATATTATCTTTTTTCGAAGTATCTACTTTGCTTATTGTATTTGTTTCCCAAAGATAATTAGTCTCAACAACTTTCAATAATGTTCGATAACTATCGCTACCTTCCTCTATGTATAGTTTTTGAGACTGATTATTTATACGCGTGGTTTCTTTTAAAATATATATATTTTGTGGAATTATTTTATTTTCTGTTGTTGCTAAATATATATTTTCTTTAGCTTTATATATTCTTTTAGCCTTGAATGTTACAAAATAATTTGACCAAGAACCTAATTCATAAACTTTGCAATTTCCGTAGGTTATATTGTTGTCATCAATATATTTTTTTTGGTTATCATCAATGCCTTCACCTACTTTTTTTATTGCATTAAGGCAGATTTGTTCTTCAATTTCAGCTTTTCCTATTATTTTTACAACACCGTTCCCAACAGACCTTATAAATATAATAATTATCATTGTCAGATTGATACATATTAATAATTTCTCCACCAATTTTTTCCTTGACATATTCTCCATTGAATAAATTGTTTAATAGAATTACGTCTTTCTTTTCAGTTTCCATTCTTTATATGCTCTTTAAATTTCCGTCGCCATTCTTCATTTATCTACATCTTCTCAATAAATTATATGCGAAATTACAAAATAAAGAATGATTTTCAAAATATATTCGATACTATTTATTTTAACCGGCAAAAATAAGAGAATCGTTTTGTTTCAGTACAAGAAATGCAAATCAAGTACAAATGCCGATTCAATCGCAGAACTGAAATATTGCCGGACGTTTGATAGCACTATGATTTTGTTTCAGCTATTTTATGTATCATTCCTTTAAAAATTAATCCGTGTAACGGAAGTACAGAATACCAATACAATCTACCTAACAAACCCAGCGGTCTGAAGGTTGCTGTTTGCGATAGGATATCATTTTTGTCAATTTTAAATTCCAGCCAAGCTTCGCCGGGTAGTTTCATTTCGGCATATAGTAGCAGGCGTTTTTCTTGTTTATCTGCTAAAAGCACGCGCCAAAAATCGAGGGCGTCACCTGAAACTATTTCTGTTTCACTTTTTCGGCCTCTCCGCATACCAACACCTCCCAAAACCTGATCTATAATGCCTCGGGTTTCCCAAAGCCAGTTCCCATAATACCAGCCAGTTTTTCCACCGATAGCCCATATTTTTTCAACGGAAGCAGTACTGTCTTTAAGTTTAATGGAACGACTGTCTTTAAAACAACCGTTAACAGGCACTTCAATATATTTGGCAATACCTTCGCTTAATATATTACTTGTTTGTGCATCTTTCCAACTTGAAAGTACTTGATTTTGTTCTATCTTGTCAAAAGCCATTTTTATAGATGTGTCATAATCTAAACATTCAATGCCAAGCAGTGTAGCTAAATCATTGGGTTTGCAAATCACTTCGATTTTCATACTGTTTACCAAATTTTTAGCAAGAGCAAATGACGTAGCAGTAACAAAATATAGCCAATAGGACGATATTTTGGGTGTCATAACCGGTACAATAAGGATTCGCCTCTTCAAGCCCCGTATTTTTGCAAATCGCAAAAGCATTTCCTTATAGTTTAATATATCCGGACCACCAATATCGTAACTTTGATTGTATGTTTCTGTTTTACCAATTACGCCAATTAAAAAATCTACCACATCACTAATAGCGATGGGCTGACATTTTGTTTTTAGCCAACGAGGTGCAATCATAAAAGGTAATTTTTCTACTAAATCGCGAATGATTTCAAATGAAGCACTTCCCGAACCTACTATTATTCCGGCTTTTAAAGTGGTGAGTGCAAAAGAGGAACCTGACAAAACAGTTTCTACATTTTTTCGTGATGATAAATGTTTAGATAAATGGTCAGCGTTGCTGATACCGCTAAGGTAAATAACTTGTTTAGCGTTTGTTTCTGCAATGCGATTTTTAAAATTAGTTGCACATATTTCTTCCATATTTTCAAAGTCACCGCTTTGCGTTGACATAGAATGTATGAGGTAAAATGCTACGTCAATATCATTTGGAATATGCTGTAAACTTTCCTTTTTTAGGAAATCTGTCTCTATAAGGGTTAGATTTGCAGTCAAATATTTTTTGCTATTAAACCTATTTTTATCTCTTACACAGCAAATAACCGTATGCCCATTTTCCAGTAAAATAGGCAATAATCTTTGTGCAATATATCCGGTTACACCGGTTAGTAGTATTTTCATAAATGAAATTTCCCAAATCTTTTCTCTAAAGCAACTGTTCGGAAATCGAATATTTGTTGAAGTCTATTTCTAATTAATAGTGAATTAGCAATTGCACCCAATACTCCAAATGGTGGTTGGTAGGTAACAATATCAGTCATTAACACACCGCCTTCAATACTTTCAATTTTATGCTGATGATGCCACATAGTGTAAGGACCCAACCTTTGCTCATCAACAAAATATTCTAGGTCTTTTACGTGAGTAATTTCTGTCATCCAATTTAGTTTTAAACCAAACAAGGGACTCACCTTGTAAGTAATGATCATACCCGGATACATTTTGCCTTCACCAGTATTGCTTGTTACAATAAAGCCCATTTGCTTTGGTGTTATTTCCTTCAAATTGCCTGGAGCTGAAATAAAATCCCATATCTCGTTGATGGAGACAGGTAATTTTTGTGTTTTAATTAATTGATAAAAAGCCATAATTGTTCTTATATTTTTAAGTTAGAAATCCCACAATCAGTGTGCATAATTTATCCTGTTTCCAAATCGCTTTGGTCGAAAGCAAAAACAAACGATATTGATAATTTTATCAGTTGCTCTAATTACCTTTTTTCTATGTTATTTACTGCGATTAGCGTCTTTTTCTAATAAAGACCATAACTCACGCACTCATTTACCTACATCTTCTCAATAAATGATATGCGAAATTACAAAATAATGCATTCATTTCAAAATTAATAGTAATACGGAAACAAATAAAAAAAAGGTATGATTTTTATATCATACCTTGGGATATTTTTTTTGGTGTACCGGAGGAGGGATTTGAACCCCCGACACCTGGATTATGATTCCAGTGCTCTAACCAGCTGAGCTACTCCGGCGAAAAACAAGAATTCAAAATTACGACTATTTTATGAAATATCCAAAATATTTTTTATTTGGTCGCGGATTAATGCCGCTTTTTCGTAATCTTCATCTTCTAATGCTTTGTCTAATTGCTTATTAAGTTTATCAACTTGCGAAATAGGATTCGAACCGGCCGGTGCGGTTCTCTGAGTTTTAGTGTGTCCCTCAATGTTCTCTAATTCATCATTTGGACTGGATTGCGACATCGCTTCTTCCAATATATCCTCGCGGATATATATAGGGCAACCAAAGCGGACGGCTAATGCTATAGCGTCGCTCGGTCTGGAATCAATTTCAATACCCATAGCGTCAATAATGATTAATGAATAGTAAATTCCATCGTTCAAATCATTAATAAAAATCTCGCTAACAGTAGCACCAAATTTATCAATAACATTTTTCAATAAATCGTGTGGCATCGGGCGGGGGGGTGTAATACCTTCCAACTCGAGTGCTATTGCTTGAGCTTCATACGCGCCGATGACGATCTCGATTCGTCTGTTTCCATCAACTTCCTTCAAAGTAAGAGCAATAGCATTGTTACCAGATGGCGTTGTAGCGATTTTTATTATACTTAATTCTATTTTATCCATTTTACAGAATGCTTCTTTTAATGGTAAATTATATTTTAGCGATTAATTTAGGAAGAACGGTAAATACGTCTCCTACGATGCCATAATCAACAACATTGAAAATTGGTGCATCTTTATCTTTATTAATTGCTGTTATTATCTTGGATGTTGACATTCCCGCCAAATGCTGTATAGCTCCGGAAATACCACAAGCTATATACAGAGTCGGGGAAACTGTCTTACCTGTTTGACCTACTTGATCACATTGTTCACGCCAGCCTGCATCTACTACAGCGCGTGAAGCACCAACTGCCGCATTGAGTTTAGCCGCTAATTGCTCTAA
This sequence comes from Kapaibacterium sp. (SeqCode), assembly GCA_038206725.1. Taxonomy (GTDB): domain Bacteria; phylum Bacteroidota; class Ignavibacteria; order Kapaibacteriales; family UBA2268; genus JBAXXL01. The sequence goes on along the minus strand of JBBRAO010000004.1, from coordinate 81,251 downwards.
CAATTTGAAATTTTCAGCTTCTTTCATTCCGCGTCCACCGGAAACAATGATATCTGCTTCGGCAACGTCCAATTTTCCTGCTTGTTTTTCTACAGATTTAACGACAACTTTGACATCGTTTGCATTCAAATCAGGAGCAAATTCTTGGAATGTTAAAGTGGTAGCACCCTCTTCAGCTAAAAACACATTTGGTCTAAGAGTATAAACTTGATTTGTTGTGTTTGTTTTGATGGTCGCAATAGATTTACCGCCATATATAGGTTTTTTAACCTTTATATCGGTCCCTTCTATTACAAAACCAATGCAATCAGGTACATAAGATGCATTTAAACGAACGGCAACGCGTGGAGCTAATTCTAAACCTTTGGAATTTGCAGAAAATACTGCGCAATCTATACCAACTTTTTCGGATAGTTGAAAAATTGATTTCGCTACAGCGGTTGAAGAATAGTTTTTCAATAAACTATGTTTAATGTTGTAAATTTCTGATAGACCATATTTACTTACGGATTTTAAATCGTCATCGCTTGCATTTAAAATACATCCTATTGCGGTTGAATTTAATTTTCCTGCAGTTTGAACTGCAAATGTTGCGGCCTCTTTTGAAGTACGCTTTATTACTGAATTTTCTGTTTCTAAAAAAACTAATATCTTATTCATATCAATCTCAAATTAATTGCAACTATATTACTTTAGCCTGTTCTCTCAATAAACGAATGAATTCGTCAATATCTGCGTCAGAATCAGTGAGTATAATACCTTGTCTTTCTTTTTGTGGTAATTGCATATCTACTAAGTCAACTCTATTACTTCCACCGAAATTTTCTATAATATCAATAGTTTTTTTCTTTGCTTTCATAATATCCGGTAATTTAGGATATCTAGGACTGTTTAAACCCTTTTGTGCTGAAATAATACAAGGCATTGAAGTTTCTAATATTTCTTTTCCGCCTTCGATATCGCGTGTACAAGTAATAGTGCTTCCATTAATTTCAAATTTCGATACGACTGAAATCGATGGAATTCCTAAAATCTCGGATAGGGTAGAAGCCATTTGGAATGAATCAAAGTCAACACTTTGGCGTCCTAAAAATATCAAATCCGGATTCATTTTCTTTGCATATTCAGCTAAATTTGAAGCCACAAAAAACGAATCTACATATTTATCGGCTTTAATTATAACAGCGTTTTCAACGCCCATAGCTAAAGCGGTACGCAAAACATCTTGAGCGTTTTCATTGCCTACTGTAACAGCAGTAACAGTACCGCCATTTTTCTCAACAAGTTGTAGTGCTTCTTCAATTGCAAATTCATCATAAGGATTTATTATATATTTTACACCTGTTTCATCAATTGATTTTCTATCGCTTCCGATAATAATTTTTGTCGCTGTATCGGGAACGCGTGAAATACATACTAATATGTTCATAAATGATTTCCAAAAATTAATAAAATTTTGAATATAGAAATGGAGAGCTGATTTAATACAACTCCCCAATTATTATTTATTTATTTTTATGCTATGTCTTGAGCAACAAATGGTATTAAAGCTAAATGACGTGCATATTTTACCGCTTTGGCAACTCTGCGTTGTTGATATGCTGTCAAACCTGTAATACGGCGTGGTAAGATTTTTCCTTGGTCATTAGTAAATCTAGTCAAATATTTAGGATCAAGATAATCAACTACTTTTTCTTTGCCTAATTGGTTAGGTCTTTTTTTCCCGGAACGTTTATTTGTTTTAAATGTATTACCGGTTTGCATAGTGTAAATCTGATTATTCATCATTTTTGCCTCTGATTTGTTTAGCTTTTTCATTTCTACGGTTAAATCTATCAACACGACCAGCTGTATCTACAAATACTTGTTTCCCTGTAAAGAAAGGGTGAGATTTAGAATCAATTTCCAAAACCATTTTCTCTTTTTTATAGCAAGAGCGGGTTTGGAATGTAGAACCGTCTGTCATTAAGACATCTACGGTATGGTATGCTGGATGAATTCCTTTTTTCATTTGGCGTCCCTTAATTTATATCTAATTGTGTAACATTATTCAAATCATCAATTTTAACGAATTTTTCGATAAAACGGGTTGAACCATCTTCATTTTTCATGCCTTTAATAACTTTTACTACAGGCTTTTGGGCTTCTTTGTTTTTTTTGACTTTATCGCCAAAGGTTTGTGTCTTTGCCATGATAATACTTATATTATTTTACAAACTTTACGAACTTCAAAATTAATGCTTTTTTTTCAAATATACAAGTCTTTTTCATTAAAGGTTTGATATTTGGTATAAAAATCAACGAAAAAATTAAGAATTATAGACTTTTCTTATTAATTCACTAGTTTTGTTGGAGTCAAAATCATCAAAATCTTCCGCTACCACGTTTGTATCACCGATTTTTTTCAATAGCAATCTTGAAAATAAAACTTGAATTTTGTCCCATAAATGCATTTGCTTGTAAATTAGTCTTCCTTTAAAAGCAAAAACGTTTTCTATTGGTATCAAACCCTTTGGTATATCTCGTAAAAAAATATCTGTCTTGCTCTGTTTTTCATTCGGGATTCCGTGAACTATATATAAATAAAGATTAAGTCCCTTAAGCTTTGATTTGTTCTTTTTTATCCAAGGGCTTATACCTAACTGACCAAATCTGACATTTGTACCGAGTATTATATGATCGTAGGAAGATAATTCATCTAAGTTTATATCTTTAATTGTAGATAGCTTAGAATAGGTTTTCTGGGCGAGATATTCAGCATAATCTCTAGTACTACCATTTCTCGAAAAGTATAGTATCAAACTTTTCATAATACTTCTTTTTTATTGATTAATATAAGTTCAACGTCCTTATTCGACGATTATTTTATCTATAGTATTAGGTGCTTTAACTAGTAACAAGATAGCTGTCCCGATAATGAAAAAGAAAACCAAGCTCAATAGAGCGATATTGTAAGAATGTGTTATTTGAAGAGCTAAACCAAAAGCAAAAGGTCCCATCCAACTAGTACTGCGTTCACTAAGCTCATAAAAACTAAAGTACTCCGCTGTTTTATCCGGTGGGATTAATTTTGAAAATATACTGCGGCTTAAAGCCTGCGAACCCCCTAAAACTGATGCTATTATTATGCTCATCGCAATAAAGCTATAGATATCATTAAGGAAGAAGAACGAAAATATAAGGGTTATAATCCAAATTAGCAAGCATAACACTAATGTTAACTTCGACCCGATTTTGTGTGCCACTCTATAAACAACAATAGAACCGACATAAGCGATAAATTGCACCATTAAAATAATAAGGGCTAAAGTTGTAACAGAGATACCCAATTTTTGACTACCTAATTTGCCTGCAACTATTATAACAGATTGGATGCCGTCATTATAAAAAAGATACGCAATGAGGAACAATAATGCGTTTGGATATGATTTCAAACTCTTAAATGTTTCATTGAGGTTCTTGAATACAACTGAATAATTTGTAGTTTTTAACTTAAGTTTAATCCTATCTGTTTTACTAAGGAAATGAAGTACAGCAAAAGTTCCAAATCCTAACCACCATAAACCGCTCGTCGAAAGCGCTATACGAATAGCAAAATTTGTATTGGTTATACCGACTTCTTTATGAAAGAAAAGCAAAGCCAAATGCACTGCAAGCATCAATCCACCACCAATATATCCCCAAGCAAAACCTTTTGAAGACATTTCATCTCTATCACTTTCGGAGGAAATATCATTTAAAAATGAATTATAAATGACCATAGCGCAACCAAAGCAAATATTAGATAACAATAGTAGGATAGCACCTAAAACATAACCCTGATCGCTAATAAAGAACATTAAAGTTGATGCTAATGCTCCGCAGGTAGAGAAACATAGTAAAATTTTCTTCTTTGAAGGCGATGAATCTGTTATCGCACCTACCAAAGGGAGCAAAACAATTTGTAATAATACTGATGCTGAAATTACATATTCAAAAAAAGAGCCGGCAAATATAGGAAGTCCAAACAAGTATATAAACCCATTTGCATCTGCGGCTTTCGTCGCGATTGATGTTAAATATGGGTTTAAAAAAACTGTCAATACCGATGTAGAAAACGCCGATATAGCCCAGTCGTACATATACCAAGCAGATTTATAATTTTGCCACTTTGATTTAGTCTTCAATTCTATTTACTATTCGTGTTATAAAAGTTATACAATGATTCATCGAAAAAATCTATTTTCAGTGGTGTTATGGATATATAATCATTACGTAAGGCGCCATCGTCTGTATCCATATCATTTTCTTTATATTCAAATTTACCGGCAAACCAATAATAATTCCAACCATAAGGGGCTGTACGTTTCTCATAAAGTTCATCCCAACGGGTATTTGCAATTCGAGTAAATTTGACACCTTTTATTTTGTCTTTCGGTAAATCGGGTATATTAATGTTAAAAAATGAAGTTGTCTTGACTTCTTCATTCAGGAGATAATCAAGAATTATATCTCGGGTTAATTCTGCGGCATCTTTGAGATACTCAGAATGGAAGTGATTATTTATCGAAACAGCTATTGATGGAATACCTAAAAGATAACCCTCAATTGCGGCACCTACCGTACCGGAATAAAGAATATTGATTGCTGTGTTTCGACCGTGGTTGATACCGGAAACCACTATATCCGGTTTTCTATCTAATAATTGCCCTATGGCTAATTTAATACAGTCTGCAGGAGTACCATCAATAATAAAGCACCTGACACCGTTTTCTAAAACCTTTTCATAAGCCATCAGTGGACTGATAAAAGTAAGACTACTGCTTACACCGCTTTGTTGGTTTTTTGGTGCTACTATAGTAACTTCGCCTAACGATTGCAGAGCTATTGATAATTCTAACAATCCATCTGAATTGTATCCGTCATCATTACTAATTAAGATATTTAATTTTTTTTTCATAGACAATATTGTATTTTTGATTTGTTGAAATAAGTATATTCAAAAATATTCAAAAAAAGTTAAGAACCGATGAAGACGATAAAAAAAATATTAATATTAGCGACAATAATATTCGCCGGATGTCAAAATCCGATGGATGTAACTGATAATCGAGATAAAGAAAAAATCGGCAATAAGCCAATGGATTTTTACTTTTCAGAAGATAGTCTCATTTATGAATCTGTTTATCCGGATTCTGTTGTTAGTACTGATTTATTGCTACTTAACAAGCTTAAAACAGATTTATCTATTAACAATATGTTGCCCAAATGGGGGACTGCATTTACCGTTCAGGAATTCATTCCGGGTATTCTTAAGCCTATAAATACTGTAGGGGATAATTTACCTTTTAAAATCAGATTTTCTTCTAAAGAGAGTGGGGCATATTTTGATACCTTGTTTGTTAATGGTAAAAATTACCCTTATCTTCTGATGAGAGCAATTGTACACGATGCTTACGCTTTCGATGTTGATTTTGATACTCTCAATTTAAGCATTTTGGAAACAGCAACCCGAAAATTGGTTATATGCAATAATACTAATCGTATTATCAAATTAAAAGAGTTCCAATTTTCAAATCCTGATTTTGATTTCGCAGAAGATTTCGATTTGCCTTTGGATATACCTTCAAAGTCACAGATTGTTAAATACATTATGTTCTCGCCAAAACAACAGAATTATTCAAATCTTAAACTAACTTTAAGATTTACAAACGCATATTACCCTGATTCTGTTGTTGCACTAAAAGCACACATAAAATAACTCTTAACCAAAATTCTATTTGTTTTTCTTATCTATCAAAAATAATTTTATATTTGAAAGTTTTTTCAGGCGTTTTTATTTCAACGAAATAAACTCCATAACTTAACTTAAGTTTTGTCAAATCCAATTCAATACTCTTTTGTGCTGATGAGTTCAAGGAAGTAATCTTATCACCATTTACAGAATATAGATTTATGCTTGCCGAATTTGTATCCAATTTTGAAAGGTTGATTGTTAATTTGCCATTCGTAGGGTTTGGATAAATATTGATTTTATCTTCATCTGTTACGTCATTGGATTTTATGCACTCAATTAAATTCTCCGACTGATGATTCCAAGGATACTTGATGTACAAAGTTTTATCTTCGTTGTTATAAAATACACCCAAACCGGAATTCACAAATTTGTCATAAGAGTCAAATATAGTTAATAATTGAGTATTTAAATATACGGATATAAATTTCTTAATGTTGAAGACTTGCATTTCAAATACAGCATCGGAAAATTCTTGAAAACCATTACCTTCTTTTTGTAATTCAAAGGTCAATTTGTCACTCTGATTATTCATTTTAACATTAATCAATTCATAGTTTTTTTGTTCAAGAGCCTTAGGATTTCTTCCATCGTCAATATACATTTTTCCTTCTGATTCCGATATCGCTGAATCCGGGTAACACATAAATTTGTAATAGTCGTATTTGAATAGATTTGTGGCAAATACGGAATAAGTTGTAGGGATAATCGCTCCACCACGAACAAATATAGGCATATCATTAATATCATAATCTACATTTATTGTTTTACCACCTATATAGCGTTTGTTATTTTTAAACTCATACCACGTCCCTTTGGGTAATAAAACACCGCGTTTAGTAATTGAATCCATAATTGGAGCTACGAGAAAATCATTACCAAAATAATATTGCGTATTAATATTTTGCAGATCTTTGTTCTGTATATCGTAATAATCCATTTGTCTAACTAACGGATGGCCTGTTGAAGTAGCTTCATAACACAATGTGTAAATATACGGAAGAAGTTTATATCTTAATTCGATGTATCTTCTACATATAGAGAGATATGGCTCGTCGTGATAAAATGGTTCAGGAGGTTGGACTCCGTTACTATGTGGTCTTAGAAGTGGGGTGAAGGACGAGAATTGTATCCAACGTGTATATAACTCAGAATTCTTGCGAATAGCATCGAAACCACCAACATCAGATCCAACCATATAAACACCGGCTATACCCAAACCGAGCATTATAGGAATTTGTCTATTCAAGCCGTCATAAGATGATTTGACATCTCCTGACCAACAAATAGTTCCAAATTTTTGCATTCCTGTTGACCCACCACGCGAAAAATGCACAAGGCGCTCATTGGGTCTGTAAGAAGCAAATTTATTATATAATAATTCAGACCATAAATAAGGATATAAGTTGTGGATTTCATAGGCACTATATCCGCCAAAATGATATAGATTTTCAGGATGCATTTCCGGTTCGTTTAAATCATTCCACCAACCCGCAATCCCCTCATCATATTTGGCTTTAAATAATTCCCAAAATTCGTCTTTAGCTGCTGGATTAAATAAGTCTATCAAAGTAAAAGCGTAAGCTCGAAATTGATCTAAAATATATGGCTTGCCCTCGTATGTAGTTGCCAATAAGTTCTTGTCGTAAAAATTCTGAAAGTTTTTAGATTCTAAAGTTAAGTATGAGTGGGAAATCAATAGACATTTGATATTATATGCTTTCATAGAGTCCAAAAACTCGGCAGGATGCTTAAAGTTATTTTCATAGTCCCAATCAAATTCGCCAATTTTTTCGCCACCTCCACACCAAGAATAATCGATCATAAAAGCTTCGCAAGGGATTCTATTTTTCTTATAAAGTGGCAACCTTCTTATAATATCATCAGCATTCCAATATGCAAAATTCGATTGTAAATAACCCAATGACCAATAAGCCGGAAGTGGTGGACGACCAGTAAGCAAGTTGAAATCTGTCACTAATTCATCGAGGGTATTACCTATTTGTATGTAAAGTGAAAGCGGTATAGAATAACTATAGTATTCAGCCACACCGGATGTATATTTACCTAAATCAATGCTTGAATTGCCGGGTGAATCAAAATAAATACTATACAAATCGGAAGAAACATAAAAAGGTATATTCCAACTTGAATAAGGAGAGATTTTAGGATAAGAGTAAGATGTGTAAACGGGTTTTGAGGGATACCCAAAATTTGCGCAATTGTAAAGAAAAATATATCGGTTATTTTTATCAATGCTACTATCAATTGAACCGGCACCGTAAATCCTACTTAGGGGATCAAATTCATAATGCCATCCAAAGTTACTATTAATTTTTAAATCCTTTATAATAGTATCCGTATGTCTAACGATTGTAAAACTGACAGGCTGTTTATTAATAATCGTAATAAAATCTGAATTGTTGATTAGCAAATTTGAATCTGATTCAGTGACTGTAACTTTGATATTAGGCAGTTTTTTTAAAACGCTTAATTTTTGCGATGCTGAAAGCATAGCATTTCTATGGAAATCGATTTTTAATCGATTGTTGTCAAACATATCTAATGTGTATTCAAATAGCTCAGTTTTAATAACTAATTGATTGTCTTTTATATAATAAGATTTAAAATCTAAACCCGGTTGAACTAAATCAATATGAAAATACTCATTCTCTTCTGTCATTCCAAGAAGTGAACAATCAGAGTTACTAAAATAAAAACCGATGTTAAATACCGAATCATCATTATTTGGATGATAAAATTTCTTAATATTAATTCCAAAATAATAGCAGGTATCGCTTATACGAGTCAACTTGTATTCATCTCTAGTATCGCACCATTGCATAGGAGCATATTGCCAATCGGTTTTATTTTGACTTTTTAAAGTTATCAACCCACTATATATATATATGTCTTTAACTTTACTAAGACCTTTATTGCCTAAAGTTGGATTGAAATAGATAGTTATACTATCATTAACTGAAAATTTATTTGGAGATACAGTGATTTGTGCTTTAGTGGCACCAAAAGTAATGACAAATGTCAAAACAAGAAAAAACAATTTTAATTTCAATTCTGAATCCTTACTTAATAAATATATTATTGAAACACAATCAAAATTACTGATTTTTTTTATAATTATAAAATATATTTACTTTTCATTGGTAAAAAGAATTGGGAATTAATCAAATATCATTTATAAAGGATATAAAAATAAACAAGGATTGTAAAATCCTTGTTCATTTTATGATGTTTGATTTTAATGATCCATTAATTCTTTTTCTTTAGCATTAAGAATATCATCGGTTTTTTTGATATACTCATCGGTCGCTTTTTGGATTTCATCTTCACCACGCTTTCTATCATCTTCTGTTATGGCTTTGCCCTTTTCCAATTTCTTTAATACTTCCATTGAATCTCGGCGAACGCCTCTAACGGCGATTTTACATTCTTCAGCATATTTTTTACACTGTTTAACAAAATCTCTCCGTCTTTCTTCGGTCAGCGGTGGAACGGGTATTCTTATTACGGTTCCATCATTCTGTGGATTAAACCCTAATCCGGCTAATTGAATAGCTCTGTCAATCGCGCTAATCATAGTTCTATCAAAAGGCTGAATCATAATTGAGCGTGCGTCAGGTACAGAAACTGTAGCTACTTGACTCAAAGGTGTTGGAGCACCGTAGTAATCTACATATATATCATCGAGCAAATTTCCAGATGCTCTACCGGTTCTTACTTTCGATAATTGCACCTTGAAATAATCAAGTGATTTAGTCATCGTGGTTTTAGTTGATTGCAATACTTCTTTTACAGGCATAATAATCTCATCTATTTATTTAACTATTGTTCCAATTTTTTCGCCGTGAATAAGGCGTTTTAAACTATTTTTTACGTTGATATTGAACACTACTATCGGTAATTTATTTTCTTTACAAAGTGTAATTGCGGTCTGATCCATTATCCTTAAGTCTTTAGCAATAACTTCTTGATATGTCAGAGAATCGAATTTCACAGCATCAGGATCTTTTTCAGGATCCGAATCATAAATACCATCAACTCTTGTACCTTTGATAATCACTTGAGCGTCAATTTCTATGGCTCTCAAACTAGCGGCGGTATCTGTCGAGAAAAATGGAGAGCCTGTCCCTGCGGCAAATAGAACTATTCTATTTTTTTCTAAGTGTCTTATAGCCCTACGTCTGATCAAGGGTTCAGCTATTTGTTCCATTTTTACTGCGGATTGCAAACGGGTATCAATACCAAGGTCTTCTAATGCGTTTTGAAAAGCTATACTATTGATAACAGTCGCTAACATACCCATATTATCTCCTGATACTCGATTGATTCCTTGTGTGGCGGCTTGAACGCCACGGAAAATATTGCCACCACCGACAACGATCCCTATTTGGACACCTAATTTATGTATATCCGCAATTTGTTCTGCGTATGATTTTAAAACTTCAGTATCTATTCCGAATTCGCGTTTACCCATTAACGCTTCGCCGCTTAGCTTTAATAAAATTCTATTATAGTAAATCATTGGTATTTTCTTATTATTTGACAACTGCAAAATTACGAATATTTTGAGTACTCAACAAGAAATTTGAAAAATTATAATAATATAAAAATTATAATTAGTTGAATAATTTAAGAATTACATTTGGAAAAATTCCTAAGATTATAATGGCCGCAGTACAAAAAATCAATACAACTTTATTATAATTTAAATTTACTACAGTTATAGCTGACTCTTCTTTGCTAAAATACATCTCTATTATTATCCTAATATAGTAATATATGGAAATCATAGATGCTATGATAGCTACAATTGTAAGCCACATAAATCCACCTTCGATGGCGGATTTAAATAATAAATATTTGCCAAAGAATCCTGCAAAAGGTGGTAAACCTACTAATGAAAACATCATAACAGATGTTAACGCGGCTAACAAAGGTTGTTTTTTCGCCAAGCCTTTGAAATGTATTAATGATACTTCCGTTGACGAATCATTTTCAAGCGAAGCCGCAACAACAAAAGCACCAATCTGCATAAATGTGTATGCCAACAAATAAAATGCAATTCCTTTTATTCCTGCATAATTTGCCGCAACCACACCCATCAACATATATCCGGCGTGTGCTATTGATGAATAAGCCAACATACGCTTAAAATTCTTTTGTACTAGTGCTGTGATATTACCGATTATCATTGTTAAAGCGGCTATTCCGGCAATAATATACTGAAGATTTATTAAATTACCTTGAATCGAGGAATGAACGTACTCTATGTTCATTAATATTCTTGAAACAAAGGAGATTAATGCTATAAATCCGGCGGCTTTGCCGGCAGTGGACATAAACCCGGATACTATTGTCGGAGCACCTGTGTAAACATCCGGAGCCCATTGATGAAAAGGGAAGACCGCTAATTTAAACCCTAATCCAATAATTAATAAACTAACACCAATTAATAGATATAGATTATTAGTCAACTGGTTATAAATAACCCCTTGAAAAATTGCTTGATAATCCAAACTTCCTGTTGCGCCGTATATAAAAGATATGCCAAATAGTAAGAATCCTGTTGCAAATGAACCAATGATAAAATACTTTATGGATGCCTCTATTGCCTTGATATCGGTACGAATAAAACCGGACAGTGCATAAAAACATATAGACATTATCTCGATACCTATAAACAAAACTAATAGATTTTTTGAATGTGAAATTAGCATCATTCCGAAAATTGAGGTAAGCAATAGGGGATAGAATTCAGATAAATGAGAATATAATCTCGCCAAATACCCTTTTGTTAAATAGACTATTAATAAACCGGAAAGAATAAAAAGCAAATCGAAAAATGATGGTAGATTGCCAAATACAAGCATTTTGGAGATAAAATCCGGTAGAAAATCAGTGTTCTTATTAAAATTGAATATTACTGTCAATCCAACGCATATTAATGCAACTAAAGTTGAATGATAAACAATATCTTTATTCTTAACAAAAGCTTCAATAATAATTATGATTAAAATAAAAGCTGTAAGCGATAAAATCGGTAAAAACGTAAATAGCATAAAATTTATAATCCAATTATTTATCAATAATTAATTCAATGTTGTTAATGTATTTGTTAGTTGTTGTTTCTGAAAATTTTAGGAAATGACTCGGGAATAAACCAATCCAGAACATAAAGAAAGTAATAATTACAAAGATTATCCCATATTTCAAGTTTATATCTTTTAAAATATTATTGTCAGGATTAGTAATTTTTCCAAAAAATGCCTTTTTATACATTACAAGTAAGTAAACCGCCGCTATGATAACTCCTAAGCTCGCTACAATTGCGTATGTGTGATTATTCAGGAATGGGGAAGAGAATGTTCCGTATAAAGCCATAAACTCTCCTACGAAGCCGTTTAAGCCCGGTAAGCCGATTGAAGCAAATACTGCCAATCCAAAAAATACTGAAAACCGCGGAATTAATCGTGCTATACCACCATAATCTTCGGTTAAACGTGTGTGTCGTTGGTCATACAAGAACCCAACCGCAATAAAAAGCATACCTGTCGAAAGGCCGTGATTTATCATTTGAATGATGGCACCTTGCATACCGATAACCGTAAAAGAGAAAATACCGATTATGATAAACCCCATATGAGCTACAGAAGAATAGGCTACCAGCCTCTTCATATCCTTCTGCACCATTGCTAACAATCCGCCATAAATGATTCCCACAACGCCTAGAGATACTATGAATGGTGCAAAGGCAAGACTCGCCTGGGGTAAAATTCCTAAATTAAACCGAATCAAACCATAAGTTCCCATTTTTAACAGGATGCCCGCTAGTATTACAGATCCGGCTGTAGGAGCCTCTGTATGGGCATCAGGCAACCAAGTGTGTAACGGGAAAATTGGAACTTTAATTAAAAATGATATGGCAAACATCCAAAATAGTATATTTTGTATGTTGATAGGTATTTGATTAGCATATCGTTGAATTTCAACCAAACTGGTAGTGAAACCCACCGAATTATGAATGATATAAGTTCCCACATAATGACCCAACCAGATTATTCCGATTATCATTATGAGTGAACCAACCATTGTATATATAAAGAATTTGACGGTTGCGTAAATCTTGTTCTTTCCACCCCAAATACCTATAATGAAATACATTGGAATGAGAATCAATTCCCAAAAAACATAGAATAAAAGCAAATCTAACGAAATAAAAACACCAATTATAGAGAATTCCAAAAGAAGAATTAAACTATAATATTGCCTTATATTTACCTTAATCGAATCTGAAGAAATCCATATCGCCAGCGGAATAATAAATGTTGTAAGCAAAACTAACATTAAGGAAAGACCATCTATACCAATTCTAAAACCTGCATTTAGATCACTAATCCAGGGATAGTATGCGTAGTATTGATATTGTTCAATATTTGTTTTAAACCCAAACAATAAAACAAGCGAAATTAAAAATGCAGTTACTGAAAAAATCAAGGCTGATCTGTGAATTATTTTCGGTTTATCTCTAGGTAACAATTGAATAAATGTTGCACCTAATATCGGAATAAGAAGAGTTATTAATAATGGATTCATACTTTAATTCGATAAATTATAGAAATGCGATTATGACAATTACTAAAATTAAAATTACTCCGAATGTAAGGCTATATATGTAATCCTTTATTTTTCCGGTTTGTATTTTTCTAATAGATAAGCCGAGGTCAATTGTCTTTTGTGATATTGTGTGTATTAATCCGTCAATCATAATGTTATCAACAATATTTTTGAATACCTTATCAGAAACCCAAATCAAAGGATTAACGATGATTGTATAATAAATATTATCGAGGTAAAATTTATTTAAGGACAATTTATAAATTGTACTATCAGCTAGTTTTTTACTAATAGAGTATTCGCGTTTTAAATAGAACTTTCTCGCTATAATAATAATGGATATTATTAATATAACTGTGATCGTCATCAAAACATATTCAATTGGTTCGATACTGTTATGGTTTTCTAATAGAAGTACAGCGCGAGCGTCACTGAAGATTTTAAATAGAGCTCCATCAAATAGATTCGGATGTTTGCTAAACCAAAAACCAAGACTATACGGTATTCCTATAAAACCACCAATCACTGATAAAACTGCCAATATGGAAAGAGGAATTGTCATTAATCGTGGTGATTCGTGAGGATGTACTTCAGCTGTATTGAATTTTTCTTTTCCGAAGAATACTAAATATAACATACGGAACATATATAATGCTGTTGTAAGAGAAGCAATTAATAGAAACAACCAATAGAGTACATTCCCATTGGAATAAACATTCCATAATATTTCATCCTTGGAGAAGAATCCACTAAAAAGCGGTATTCCTGATATAGCTAACGTTCCCATCAAAAATGTTATAAATGTAACAGGCATATATTTCTTTAGATTGCCCATTTTTAATATGTCTTGCTCGTCGTGCATTGAGTGAATTACAGACCCGGCGGCCAAAAACAACAAACCCTTGAAGAAAGCGTGTGTAACTACGTGAAAAACAGCGGCGGAATAAGCTCCCATACCTAAAGCGGCGAACATAAAGCCAAGTTGACTGACTGTTGAAAATGCCAAAACTTTCTTTATGTCTGTCTGTGTTATTGCCGAAAATGCACCATAAAGTGCTGTTAATATTCCTATTATCGTTACAATTCCCATAGTAACATCCGACATTGCGAAAAGCACCGAGTTCCGTGCCACCAAGAAAATACCGGCAGTAACCATAGTTGCCGCGTGTATTAATGCTGAAACAGGTGTAGGTCCGGCCATCGCATCCGGTAACCAAACAGATAGGGGTAATTGTGCTGACTTTCCTGTACAAGCTAAGAACATAAACAAACTAATTAACAGCGCATTGGTTGAGTTTTGATAAAGTGCCTTATTATCAATTGCCTGTTGAGCGATATTTGAATATTCGAATGTTTTGAAAACAGTGAAGATTAAAAAGACAGCAATTAAAAAACCGAAGTCGCCAATTCTATTAACTATATATGCTTTATTTGCGGCATCTTTAGTTAATTTAATATTATAACCTTTGAATTCTCGATCATACCAAAAACCTATTAGCAAATATGACGATAAACCGACACCTTCCCAACCAAAAAAAGTCAGGAGTAAATTGCTTGAAGCAACTAAATTCAACATCATAAATATAAACAAGTTAAGATATGCAAAAAACCGATAGAAACTCCGGTCTTTGTGCATATATGAGATTGAATAAATATGTATCAAAGCACCGACACCGGTTATAACCATCATAAAAATCAGGGAAAGATTATCAATTTGGTAAGATACATTTATCTGAAAATCTCCGATATTCAACCATTTGTAAAGATTGACAACTATTCGGGGAATATGATAAGTGTTTGTATAAATAAATAAATATAATGAAGCAAAAAAGGAAATCGAAACTGTTGATGTACCGATAATCCCAATAATTTTTTCATTGTTAATTTTTTTGCCGAATATTCCATTTATAATAAATCCGAGTAGGGGTAGAAATATTATAATTATCGTTAGATTAAAAAAAATTGCATTATTTTCGATATTATCCATAATTTTGCATATCTATTATTTTAATGTTAAAAGAAAGTAGAAGTATTAATTCAAAAATTATTTTTTCCAATTTGATTGATGTTATGACAACAAAACCCAATATTATAGAAAAACCTTTAATCCAATTAGATACTGAAGATGACAATCTATTCAATGCCAAAGTAGTATTATTCAATGATAATGAACACGATTTCGATGAAGTTATTGATCAACTTATCATAGCTATCAATTGCAGTGAGGAAAAGGCTTATCTATTAACTACTCAAGTTCATAAATCAGGTTCTGCTGTAGTATTTAGTAACAATTATAATCAATGTTTAACTGTAAGTTCGATTCTTGAAGAAATCAATTTAAAAACTAAAATTGAAATCTAATCTAGTCCATATTGTTCTAATGTAAAATCAATTTTTGATTCTGAAAGTCCTAGCATTTTTGCGGCTTTAAACTTGTCTCCTAAAGCTAATTTCATTGTTTGCATTATTAAATCTTTATTAACAGCCGCCGCTGTTGCACCCATATCCGAAATTTTTAAGAAATGCTTCCCGTCTGGAATGGAAATGATATCTTTCTTTTCTACTACATTGAAATATGATTGGCTTAAAAAAGCTAACGATGTTTTACTTATAGTTTCATTGTTCTCTAATAGAACCACTCGCTCTATAACATTTCTCAATTCACGGATATTACCTTTCCAACCGTAATTCATTAATAGGACGGAAGCTTCACTATCAAATCCCTTGATGTTTTTTCCGGTTGATTTATTGAATTCTTTAATAAATTCTGTTGCCAATATTAATATATCCTCACCACGATCACGTAAAGGAGGTAGTTCGATTCTTGCTACATTTAATCGGTAAAATAAATCTTCCCGAAAATGATTTTTCGAGGTTAATTCTTCTAAATTTTTATTTGTAGATGCTATAATCCGAACATCGACGGAAATTTCCTTAGCACCTCCCAAACGATAGTACTTTCTTTCCTGAAGCACTCTAAGTAGCTTAACTTGTAATTCCAGACTTAGTTCAGCAATCTCGTCCAATAAAATAGTTCCACGATGGGCTAATTCAAATTTCCCTTGCTTTACTTTTTCAGTAGCACCGGTAAAAGCACCTTTTTCATAACCAAATAGCTCATTTTCGGCAAGATCTCGTGGTATAGCTCCGCAATTGATAGAAACAAATGGGTGTGGAGCGCGCGGTGAATTTTCGTGTATGAACTTTGCCATTAATTCTTTACCGGTACCGCTCTCCCCAAGTAACAAAACGGTAGTATCCGATGATGCCGAAAAAGTCTTTGCCATTGCCAAAGCATCTAACATTCCTTGTGATTTCCCAATTATTTCACTCGGTTGTTCGAACATTAATTGTTCGGAAAGCAATTGAACGCGTCGTGATAATTCGAAGTTTTTCAATGCTCTTTGAATTGTAACTTCCAATTGTTCATTATCTATTGGTTTGACTATGAAATCCTCTGCACCTGATTTCATAGTTCGTACAGCCATTTTTATATCGCTTGATGGGGTGAGGATTACAACAGGCATTATAAAACCCTGCATTCTTAATTGTTGTAGAACATATAATCCATTAGTATGGCCTACAAACAAATCCAATAAGATTAAATCCGGACTTATTGTATGTAGTTCATTTATTGCATCGTCTGCATTGTTGAAAACAATCAGTTTATAACCCTTTGAAGATAATAAGTCTATGATTTTATGGCATAAAGTTTTATCTTCTTCGATTAGTACTATTATATAATTCTGTTCCACTTTTTCTATAATATTGTATAAAAAAAAATAAATTTACTATTTTTTTTTGATATATGAAAACTTTTCTTTTATCAGTTGTCAACATTGCATTCAAATTACAATTTACTTTAAGGATTTTTTTTTATTTTTGTTTTTTCATAAAAAGACTTTCTTATGATAAATGATTTCAAAACTATACCTGAATTATTTTATAATGTCTGTGATAAATTTTCGGGAAGAAAAAGGCCGGCTTTCTATTATAAGTCAAATGGCGAATTTATAGCACTGTCGCATAGTGAACTAAATCAAAAAGTAGAAAAATTAGCATTAGCATTGCTTGAATTAGGTATTCAAAAGGGTGATCGTGTTGGTATTATATCTGAAAACAGAATAGAATGGATTATATCCAGCTTTGCCATTTCTTTAATTGGAGCCGTAATTGTGCCGATTTTTCCTGTATTAACGGCTAAACAAGCACAATTCATATTTGAAGAAAGCGATGTAAGCGCTGTTTTTTGCTCCGATAAAAACCAATTGACCAAAATTGAATCTATGTACGATGATATATCCAGTTTAAGGCATATCATAGTTATGGATAATGTTAGTGATGGCGATTTATTAAGCCTTAAAACATTTGATGAGCTGATAACAAGAGGCGCACAAATACGTGATGAAAAAGAAAGAAAAGCAATTCTAAGAAGAAGAATGAACAAAATTACTGAAGATGATTTGCTTACAATTATCTACACCAGCGGCACTACCGGCAATCCAAAAGGCGTTATGCTAACTCACAAGAATGTTACAATAAATGTATTCGAAGCTATGTTGATTTTTGGGGATCATTCGAAAGCAACTTCTCTTAGCTTTCTACCATTATGCCATTCTTATGAAATGACAGGCGGTTTTTATGGTTTATTCTCACACGGTTGCGTTATTGCATTAGCCGGTTCAGTTTCAACGGTCGGGGCTGATATACTTATAATTAAACCCACAGTGATGACCGTTGTTCCAAGATTATTAGAAACTATCAGAAAAAAAATACTTAGCAACATTGAGCGCGAAAATTCGTTTAAACGAGCTTTAATATTATCGGCTATTGATACCGGTATAAAATACGCAAAAGCGAAAGCGGATAATACTTTGTCATTTCCTTTGAAATATAAATATATTCTTGCGTATAATAGAATTTTGAACAAAATTAAAGAAAAATTGGGTGGAAATATAGATAAGTTTATTTCCGGTGGTGCACCATTGAGCGATGACGTTTGCTTGTTTTTTATGGCGCTTGGAATTGATGTTTTTCAAGGATACGGCTTAACAGAAGCATCTCCGGTTATATCGTCTAACGGATCTATTGATAATGAAATAGGTACTATTGGGAAGCCATTGAAATCTGTCGAAGTTAGAATTGCCGAAGATGGGGAAATATTAGTACGAGGTCCAAATATAATGAAGGGTTATTGGAAAGATCCTGTAGCGACAAGGCAGGCAATTGATGAGGACGGATGGCTTTACACCGGCGATATAGGCCTAATTACAACTCGTGGCAATATCAAAATCACGGATAGAAAGAAAAATATATTTGTGAATACAGGTGGAAAGAATATTGCTCCTCAACCAATAGAAAATCTATTGATATCGAGTCGGTATATCGAACATTGTTTTTTAATAGGGGATAAACGAGATTATTGTACTGCATTACTTACACCTGATTATGAGCAACTGAAAGAAATAGCCAAAGAATTCTCAATAAATTACTCTTCAGAAACGGAACTGATATCTCATCCCAAAATCATACAATTTATAAAAAAAGAATTGGATTGGTATCAAAAAGATATAGCCCCTTATGAAAAAGTCAGGAAATTTCATCTTCTATCAACTCAATTTTCAATAGATGGGGGAGAATTGAGTCCTAAATTAAGCATTAAACGGCACGTTGTTGAACGAAAGTATTCGACTTTCATAGACAATATGTATGGCATTGATAATAATGGCGATTAATTATATAAAAAAGGGCTGGTTTAAAACAAATCAGCCCTTAATATTTATTTGAAAGATTCCGATTATTTACGGTTTCTTCCAATAAATGCTTCAACTTCAGGAACGCCACCTTGGAACATCAAATATCCGTTTGATGGTTCACGTGGAGTAGTTTCACCATTAATAGGGGTAAGCATTATTCTTTTCACTTCTTCTAAATCGTTGGTCTGACCTAATGCCCAACATAATTTAACATAAGCTACTTCCGGCAACATATTTCCTGCGGCTATTACACCTAAGTCCATCATTACGCGACCGGTTTCATAAACATACATTTGAGCATAACCGTGCAATGTTTGTACTGTCATATAAACAGCGACACCGGCTTTTTGAGCTCTTTCTAATGCAGGATAAAGAGGCTTATTGACGTGACCTAAACCCGTACCAGCGATTACTATTCCTTTATAACCATTCTCTATCATAGAATCAATCATATCTGGGTGCATATTTGGATAATAATAAACAATGCCAACACGCTCCTCAAAGTACGGCATCAGTTTGAAGTTTTTATCATCTCTTCTGCGCGCATAATCTTGGCGTAGTGGTGTTATTTTATCTCTACTGACCATTGCTATTGGAATATCGCTCAAAGTTCTGAATGTTGAACGATAACTGGAATGCATTTTACGAACTCTTGTACCACGATGTAATAAACCATACTCATCTGATGTTGGACCGAACATACAAACCATAACTTCCGCTATATCGCTTTCGCCGGCAGTTTTAACGCTATGGATAAGATTTAGTGCCGCATCGGATGAAGGTCTGTCTGATGAACGTTGTGAACCAACCATAACGATAGGAACAGGAGAATTTTGGATCATAAACGATAATATTGCTGAAGTATGATGCAATGTATCGGTTCCGTGACCAATAACTATGCCGGCAACTCCTTTTTCGATTTCTTTGGCTATACCATTTGCTAAACCGATGTATTCGGCAGGTCCCATATTTTCAGAAAATACTCCATAAAGCTTTTCTGTTTCTAAATTACAATAGTCTGCTAATTCAGGTACAGAGCCATATAATTCACCCGGTGAAAAGGCAGGAATTACAGCACCGGTACGATAATCTAAACGAGATGCAATTGTACCACCAGTTCCAAAAAGTTTTACTCTAGGTTTATTTTTTTCATAAGGGAAATCTTGTTCAGGAATTTTATAAACAGCAATTTTACGTCCACGAACGGTTATATTTTTAATCCTATCCGCTTTTAAACCAACATTATATCCTGTAATCAATTTGATAACGATATGGGCATCATCTGCGGTTTCTGAACGTGGTAATATAAAACCTTCGAATATTCCGGATTCGTGATCACAAATTACATCACACCAAACAAGAGTGTTAAATTTTTTCAAAACCTCTAAGGCTATCCCGCGATATCCTTTATAATCTTCACTATCTTGTGACATTTAAGCCTCCTGTTTGCGATTATTGATAAAATTAAATATATCCGATCCGTTAACTCTTCCGCGCAGGTTGTTCATAACTAATCCCATTAATACATGATCTGCTTTGTCAGAGTTGTGTACTTTCATTTTTGTCATTTCATTAATACATTCAACAACAGTTTTATTAATTTCTACGTTATCAACTGTTTTTGGTAAAATAGCCTCATCTAAACCACCCTTTATGCAAATTTTTAGCATCAACGAATAGATACCGTCTTTGACCAATTGTTTGTTATTAATCAATTCAAAAATGTTTAGATATATCTCTTCTTTTAATATATTTATGTTGAATCGGTTTTTCTTTAGTCTTCTCGGGAATCCTATTAAAATGTTTGCCGCAACCTTTGGTGATATATGATAATCTTTAACAGCTTTTTCGAAAAGAACAAAAAATTTCGAAACAGATAGCTCGCTAACTAAATCAGCTTGAACGTTTAATTGTTTCAGCCATTTTTCGCGAACCCAATAAGGAACAGGCATCTGAGCTCTTATTCTGTCTAATCTTTCTTTTGTTATCGTCAAAGGAGGCAAATCTGTATCAGGATACATCCTCTCAGGTCCCGGAAGTATTCTTTCAAAACCGTTTGTGCTATCATCAAGAGCTTGTCTTGTTTCAGACGGAATACCTATTGTCGCTTCTTTAGCTCTAATTATTACTTCTTTAGCACCTGTTACTACGTCTCTATCGTCACCCCAAACCAATACGATTGTATCTTCATTAGTAGCACTAACTGCTTTTTTGAGTTTGGTCCATTCTGTAGCAGTTAATTTTTCACGTGAATTATCGGAATGAAGTATATTTGGTAATACTGTTAAACAAGCAATTACACGTACTCTATCTGATATTTCTTTTGAAAAATAGGTATCGGTCTGTGTTTCCCAATTTAATAGGTCTTTGAACCCGTGCAGGTTTACACAATATACTTTCCAATCTCTTGCGATTGCTTCGGCAAGTGGGGGATAAATGGTCTTTTTTAACAAATGGGTTACATCAAGTGTATCCGCATTAAATGTATCTTTATTTATTCCACGTGCGTGTAACTCGTCTCTTAACAAAAGTAAATTCCATTGACGCATCGACTCGTGATAGGCTAATTTTGGAATATAGTTGATTTTTGATACACCCTTAATTTCAATCCTGGTTCCACCGCGAACAGAAACATTAACATCTTGACGTCCAGCACCCATACCGGTCCTTACTTTTCCGGTTTGACGTGCTAAACGGCGAATAATATTATTTACATCTGCTATTTCTTGAGGAGTTTTCATCTCAGGATGAGTAACTGTTTCGATTAGAGGAGTGCCTAATCTATCAGGTAGATATACTCTATCGTGACCTATATCGGTTAGCTCTCGACACGAATCTTCCTCGATTGACATTTGGATTAGTTTGATTTCTCTATCTTTATATGGTACAGAACCACCTACGCAAGTGATTGCAGTTCTTTGAAAACCAGTAGGAATAGAACCATCCAAATATTGTTTTCTCGCAATATGCAATTCATCTGTTATTGATGCACCGTATAATAAACCAACTTCGATAGAAATATCGAGAGCTGTTTCATCAATCATAAAAGGAGGTGTATCATCCATATCATAAGTACAGACTGTATCGTAATGTACTCGATAGGTTATATTTTTTTTGGTTTTAAACTCCATTAAAGCTGTGCCGTCATACTCACCTAATTCAGATAGGGTAGGGCGCATATGCCTTAATATTTCGGAGTGGTAGCCATCTCTATGAAGATGACCGGCAGGACAGCGGCAAAATAGTTTAGATTCTGTTAGCAACTGCTGGTGTACTTCTAAACCGGACATAAAGCCGATTTCCGCATAATCTTCTGGTGTCATCTGGTCGAAAGGTTTAAATTTAAATTTTCCCATTTCATCCCTTATTTATAATTATTATTATTTTAATCAAAATAAACTACAAAATTAACAAAAAATTAAGAAATATTAATAATTCTTTTGATTTTTGTTAAGAATAATACAAAAAAAAATCTCCCAAGGGAGATTTTATAGTTATTTGCTCAATGCGAATTTCTGGACTAAAGCTAAACTACCCTGGTAAACTCCAAATAAAACTGCTGTAGAAATCAAAGCACTTGTTAAAGTATTACGATAGAATGGTATAGCTGATTCATAACAACGAACTAAGCCATTGAAATCTAAGCTATATAGTCCTGACATTAGCCAAAATCCAAAATTTGTTACTACAAAAAATATGATTGAAGCTAATAATGAACTGTTTAACACAGTCCTAAATGTAACTTTTCGAAGGATAAATGAAGATATCCAAACGATTAATGCTATTGAACCATAAGTAAATAGCATAGTTGAGTGTAACCCCAGGAATATATCCGAAATAAACATCACAGCAATTGGTACAAGGTACTTTAACCAAGTTTTTTGCAAGTAGGCTGTTCCTAATAATGCTATTCCTAAGATAGGCGAAAAATTCTCTTGGTGAGGAATTAATCGAGAAAGCGAAGCTATAACAATCAGTATTATAGCTAATACATAAGTAGAATTCTTATTGTTCATATATGACTCCAGATTAGTTTTAGTATTCATAATTAGTTATTGGGGAGTATGGGAATATAAATTTTAGTTTACATAATGTAGATTATATTGCAAAACAACATATATTCATTTGTATCAATCTATCTTCTATAACTCTGTTTCTATAAATTGTTTATTGTTGATTATTCCAAAAGGTTTTCCTATAAATTCGCAATTTTCGAACGGTGAATTTTGCGATTTTGATTTTGAATTCTCTTTTGAATAATTCCATTTTCTATTTGGTTCGAAAAAAGTCAAATTTGCGGTGCGGCCTTGTTCAATAATAATTGGTTTTAATCCTAACATCTTTCGTGGATTTATTGACATTTTCATAACAATATCATTTAAAGTTAGAACTTTAGTATGATATAAATTAGTTAGAGTCACTCCTATCGATGTTTCTAAGCCAATTATTCCAAAAGGTGCCGTTCCTATTGAAACATTCTTTTCTTCAGTAGTATGTGGTGCGTGATCGGTAGCAATACAATCAATTGTACCATCTTTTAGTCCATTTTTTATTGCTTCGATATCTTCCAACTTGCGTAAAGGTGGATTCATTTTATAATTTGTGTTGTATGTCATTAATGATTGGTCTGTTAACGTGAAATGATGTGGCGTCACTTCTGCGGTAACCCGTAAACCTCTTGATTTAGCTTGTCTAACTAAGCTCACAGCGCCTTTAGTTGATAAATGCTGTACGTGATAACGAGCATTTCCGTAGTATTCAGCAAGTATTATATCTCGTGCAATAATGATATCTTCTGCTGCACTTGGCCAACCCTTCAAACCCAATTGTTCCGACAATAATGATTCATTCATTGAGGCGCCCTTTGTAAGCGACGTTTCTTCACAATGCTGTGAAATTAATAAATCATTTGCATTTGCATATTCGAAAACATTTCTCATTACTTCGGCTGAAGAAATACAGCCACCATCATCAGTAAAAAGCAAAACGCCTGCTTCAGACAATTCCACCATAGGATTTAAAATATGACCTTGTCTTCTCTGGGTTATCGCGGCAGAAAAATGTACATCGACCGTTTTCCCCTTCACTTCATCTTTTAAATAGTTTACAATACTGATATTATCAACACAAGGATCCGTATTGGGCATCTGCAAAACACCTGTAAATCCCCCATTAGCGGCGGCTTCAGCACCGGTTTGAATATCTTCTTTATACTCAAAACCAGGTTGACGGAAATGTACGTGCATATCGAAAAAGCCCGGTGTACAAACTAATTCACTACCATCGATTATTCGAACATCCGTTTCTAGAATTGGTTCTTCATTACCAAAATACTCAATAATACCATCGTAAATCAGTAAATTGAATATTCCATCTATACGTTGTTCAGGGTTTATGATTCTTATATTTTCGAAAAATAATTTCATTTTTGCTCAAAAAATAACATTTCAAAATATTGATTAAAAACAATATTGTAAATTTGTAAGTGCAAATTTAGTAATTTTTATAAAAGTTTGGAAACAATCTACTAAAAAAAAATAATATTTAAGTTTATGATATTTAAAAATAACAGTGATGAATTTATATCCTATTTAAGCGATGCCTCTAATTATAAAGGGATTGCCGATGAATTATTCATTCCTGAAAGCTACTATGAGCTTGAAAGAATAATTGAGGAATGTGGAAAAATAAATGAAAAAATCACTATCCGAGGTGGAGGAACTTCAACGACCGGATCATCGGTTCCCGATGGCGGTATTATAATTTCTATGGAGAAGTTAAATAAAGTCATAGATTTTGATTTGGGAAATAAAACAATTTTAGTTCAAAGTGGAATATCATTAATTGATCTCGAAAACTACCTCTCTCCTTTCGAACTTTATTTGCCGGTGGACCCCACAGAGAAAAATGCAACCATAGGCGGTAATATCTCAACTAATGCTTCAGGAGCCAAAAGCTATAAATATGGTTCTATCTACAATCATATTGAACAGATTGCACTATGCAGTTTGAGCATAGACAAAGCTTTAATTAAGAATACTTATAACATTGATAATACGAATACTAAAACCACTCTAAAGAATGCCTCCGGTTATAATTTGGAAAACAATTATGGGTACTTATTCGGTAGCGAAGGAACTTTAGGAGTGATTGAAGATGTTAAAATAAAGCTTACCGATAAACCGGAAAATTCGTTAATGTTTATGGTCTTCTTCGAAGATGATAATGAAATGTTGGAAGCTTTAAAAGTAATTAAAAATCTCAATAATATTGAAAATAAGTCCCCTGCCTATCTAGACCCCTGTTTGATAGAATACTTCGATAAAGCGTCACTAACGCTTTTATCCCGCGGTATCCCAAATATTCCCGAGCAAGCTAATTGTGCTTTATGGTTAGAACAAGAGTGTTCAAACAAGGAAATTGATGATTTATTAGACTTATGGTATGATTTTTTATCAAAACAAATCCCTCTGATTACCGATACAATCACTTTTATTGATCCTGCTTCAAAACGGAAATTCATAGATATGCGTCATTCGATTCCTGAGTATATTAACGAGAAGATATCCTCAATTAATACTTTCAAAATTGCATCCGATACTGCGGTACCTGATGATTGCTTTGATGAACATTATAGATTTATCTGCAATCTAGTTAAAAACAACAATTTGGAATCTTATACATTTGGTCATATTGGAAATTCACACTTGCATTGCAATTTTATTCCCAAGTGTGAAAACGAAGTTCTTTTGGCAAAAAAAATAATAGATGCAATTAATTTAAATGCTATTAGTTTAAACGGTACAATATCCGCTGAACACGGTATAGGAAAATTAAAAAATCAGTATTTTAATCGGATGATTAACCAAGAAAAATTAAATAAAATGAAAGATGTAAAAAATAAATTTGATCCAAATTTCATATTTGGTAACGGTAATATCTTTTAATTTAGTATATTGTAATTTTATAAAGTAAAATTTGAGATAAAATGAAATTTATTGATTATGCAAAAATATATATCAAAGCCGGAAAAGGCGGCGACGGTCACGTGAGTTTCCGTACTGAAAAATTCATTCCAAAGGGTGGTCCCGATGGTGGAAACGGCGGACGAGGCGGCGATATAATATTCACAACCGACAAACAGTTATATACTCTACTTGATTTCCGATATCACCGTCAATACATTGCAACCGATGGTAAAAATGGTGGGAAATCTGATTGTTCGGGAAAAGATGGCGAAAGTATTACTATCCGAATACCGGTCGGTACTGTTATCAAAGATGAAGCTACAGACGAGATTGTTGCAGATATGAACGAGGATAATCAAACTTTTGTAATAGCAAGAGGCGGTAATGGCGGATTTGGTAATGCAATGTTCGCAACTGCTACTAATCAAGCACCTCGATATGCAAAACCCGGATTAGATGGACCGGAATTCAACTTAGTTCTAGAACTGAAATTGTTAGCCGATGCAGGACTTGTTGGTTTTCCAAACGCAGGTAAATCAACACTAATATCTGTATTATCATCAGCTAAACCAAAAATTGCGGATTACCCATTCACCACTCTTCAACCCAACTTGGGATTAGTTCGCGTCGGTGACTATAAATCGTATGTTATTGCCGATATACCGGGATTGATTGAAGGAGCTTCCGATGGAAAAGGGCTTGGACATCAATTCTTAAGGCACATTGAACGAACTAAAGTTCTGATTTATTTAATAGACTGTAATTCCGAAGATCACCTAAACGATTATAATATATTAAAAAATGAGCTTAAGAAATATAATCCACAGTTATTACTGAAACCTGAAATCATTTGTATAAGTAAATCCGATACAATTGACGATGTTAGAATTGAAGAATTAAAGAATATCGACTTCGCCGGAAAAAGCAAGCATTTCATCATATCTTCAGTAGCACATAAAAATACTGAAATGTTGAAAAATGCAATTTGGGAACTAATTTCTGTAAGATAGAGTATTGAATAAACCTATCATAATGATTATTTTTGTTCTGCTAGTAGTAATTAGCAATGAAACAAAATCAGAATTACTTTTCCAGTATAAATATGATGATATTAATGCGGAATATTTGAATTATGGCTTCGATAAAATTTCGAACATATATAATTTTAATATGGATGCTTGTAAATCATTCAAAACAAATATTGGAGAAATTGGTTTATTTCAAAATTATAGAGGAGATGCTGTTGAAACCGAAAGCGTAAACTTTCGTGACCAAGAGATCTTCTCTCTTTATTTTCAGTCGAAGGATATTGGAAAATTTAAAATCTTGTTCACTAATAATTGGCAATTAACCTCCGACAATGTAAAGAACGATAACAATACTTTTCAAAGAGCAAATTCTAATCTCGGTCTTCAGTATGATTTCTTTAAAAACTCAAAAATCTCCGCATTATCCGGTTTTGAATACAATCAGCAGAACACATTGAAATCTAACGGGATTGTATATGGTATTAATACTGATATAGATGAAAAACTTTCTGATGTGTATAATATCGCAACTAACTTCTGCTATGAATCAGTGCAATTGAGGGATAAAAGAAATAATAATGACTTGAACTTAAAAAGTGAAATAACAGGAACTTACTCTAAAAATGATATTTTATCATTCGATTTAGAATATAATTATTTGAATAAAGATTATATATCCTATTATTCAAATGCAACCACCAGCCTTATTGAAAATCGTTTTGAAAATAATCTGGCAACCAATTTGTTTATGAAATTCAAATTACCTAGTAACTTTTTTGTATCCTCAAAGTTAATGGTTGCAAACAGCTCCGTAAATCGTTCTTTTATGCAGAAATATGAACCTATCTCCTATTCTTCATTAGAACGAGTGAATAACACTTTTTTTATTGATTTAAACTTAGATATAGTATATTCAGTTAAAAAGTTGAAAGCTGTTTTAAACGCAAAGGTTTTCAATAGAAATGAGAATTATCGCTTAAACAAACTTTTTGCTATCGAAGATAACGAATATCAGAATCTCAAGAAACAAGAAACATCACTAAACAATAGTGCTTTATCATCATCTATCGGATCAAATGGATTTTGGCTTATCGGAAATAAAGATAGTTTATCTTGGAATGGATTGATTTCGATTTATAGATACGACACTCCGGAAAACATAAATAATGATGATAAGGATGAATTAAATGAAATCTTTCTGCTTAATTATTATCGAAAGGTTAATGCTCATATATCAATGGGTTTACTTGGCGAAATACGCTTTAAGCATTTAGTTTTTTTAAAAAGTCAACGAAGTTCCCAAAACTATAAGAACCGAATTATCCGCTTCTCCCCTTTTGTTAGATTAAAATATAAAAATTTTGAATACGCTCCTGCGACTGAAGTTTTAGCAAATTACACAATATATGATTATGAGAGTACTTCAGCATCTGCAAGAAGCTATAGTTTCCGACAAATATCATATCGTGATTCAATACTATTTAAACTGACTCCAACAATTCATTTGCAAGGAATCAATTTTATTCGTTATTTTGTAAATGGAATTTTACTTTGGAAAGAATTTTCAGAGATACCGCAAATTGGTAACTTTGAATTTGAAAATAAAATTTTAGTAACAAAAGTATTTAGTGATATAACTATTGGTGCAGGTATAAGGGTTTATGGATTTCAAAGAAATGATCTGCAAAATAAAATTAACGGGAAACTTTACGAACATTTCTCATTCGGTCCTCAGGTACAAATCAATTTGTCATTTTTGAAAGAGTCAGATTTGAATTTATCCGGTTGGTACGAAAAACAAACCGTAAATAATAAAAGTAGATATATACCAAATATAAAGTTAATATGTAGAACACGAATATAAGGCAAAATAATGGAATTTAAGATATCTGAAAAGTTTGTCAGCGAAAAAAATATAGTTAGAAATATCGAAAAAATAATGGAAGACCTTAAAAGAGTCTTGCAAATAGATGAAGAACAATATTTCAAAATATTTTTGAGTACAGTTGAAGCAATAAATAATGCTGCTGAACACGGAAATAAATTCAACGAAAACAAATATGTTTATTTTGATATTTATGGGAATGACGATTATCTCGAAATTACAATTCGTGACGAGGGAGATGGATATTTACCCGATGTTGAGGCTTCTTTTGCTAAAATCGAATGTGACGACAATCTTTGCGATTGTCGCGGTCGTGGGATTTTCCTTATTCATTCAATGATGGATGAAGTGAAATACAACTGCGACAATGGAACTATGGTTAAAATGAAGTACATTCTAAATAAACCTATGGAAACAAACGATTAATTACCCATATATCATTAGCTAAAGTATATTTGAATCTATCGTGCATTCTGCTTTCTCTGCCCTGCCAAAATTCAAATTCATCCGGAATTAATCGGTAACCACCCCAAGTATCAGGAAGCGGAACGTTTAATGGATATTTCACCATATACATAGCGGCTTCTTTTAGAAGATGTCCCCTACTCGTAAGTATTTTACTTTGCTTCGATGCCCAAGCTCCAATTTTACTTGTATATGGTCTCGTAACAAAATACTTTTCGGAATCTTCTTTCGATAATTTCTCGATTTTCCCTTCAATCCTGATCTGACGTTCGTATTTATCCCAGAAAAAAAGCATACTTGCAAACGGATTGTTTTCTATTTCCAATCCTTTTCTACCTTTGTAGTTTGTGTAAAATACAAAACCATTTTCATCATAGCCTTTTAACAACAACATTCGAGATGAAGGTCTTCCATTCTCCCCTACTGTTGAAAGTGCAAATGATGTTGGGTCATAAAAATCCTGTTCAATTGCTTGTTCAAGCCATTTTTTGAAAAAGTTAAATGGGTTTTTGTCTAAGGAATGACGAGTTAATGAATACTTTTTATAATCTCTTCTTATATCCGAAATGTTTTCGCTCATAATTTTATTCCAATAAATAGGGTTATTGCGATAAATGAATCACAATAACCCTAATGTTTGTTTTTAATAACTTATTTATTTACAATAAATTTTCCGTATTTATAACCGTCTCCGGCAAAAATACAGTAATTATAATTTCCACTCGCTAAATCGTTTACGCTAAAGCTAATTCTATTTGCACCTGCATATAGTACACCTTTTTGTGGTGTTTTTACTATCTTACCGGCTTCGTCGAAAATAATAATTGTAATATTATCAGTATTTACTAATTTCATATCAAATGTTATCATTTGTACAGCAGGGTTTGGATAAACGTTAATTTCAACGCTGGAAACCTTATCCATTACAGATTGTTTTGGAAATTTATCATAAGTTGAGAATATTCTTGGGTATGACCAAGGATAAGTTGTTATATTATTTATTTTTGCTCTTACACGCCACCAATAAACAACTGAATCTTCTAATTGAGTTGTTGCCGCAAAAACTCTATCGGTCAAACCCACTTCGTCAATCCGCAAATATTGACCAACGAAAGACTCGCGTTTAGCAACTTGAAGTTCATAACTAATTGCATTTTCGATAGGTCCCCAAGAAAATTCTTGGTTTTTAGGGACGTTAATTGCTGAATCTAAAGGAGCAACCAATAGAGGTACTTTATCAACATCCTTCATAGTTGTAAAATGCCATACTGTTGACCAAGGTCCGGTAGCATCTTCAATATAAGCTCTAACTCTCCACGCATATTCTACATTAGCTGAAAGAGTTTTCTCTAAAACTTGGTATTCTGTTTGACTCATTTTTGTTTTAATAACCTTAATAGATGAGCCGGTAAATTGATCACCTTCCGATATCTGAAGATCATAACTAGAAGCATTTTGAACAGCATTCCATTTCATTAATGGAACAAGTGTCATATTAGTACTAGAGTTTGCAGGTGAAATTAATGTTACATCCGCTTTGATAGCTGTACCGGTAGTAAATGTCCATATATTTGACCAATCACTTTTACCGCTGGAATTGCTTGCACGAACTTTCCAAAAATACTTAGTGTCTAAGTCAAAGTCGCCGGAAAGTGATTGATATTGAGGTTCTGTGACCGTCTCAGAGACTTTTACATTCCATCCGTCAAAACCAATTGTTTCCGATGCCATCACATCGTAAGATTCAGCCAAGCCTTGAGCTTCCCAAGTGAGTAATGGTTTCAAACCTGCTTGTAAGTCACCGTCCGGTGGTGTTAATAAAACAGGTTTATTAGGTGCGGATGCACCGGTTTTAAACGACCATACCATTGACCAAGTACCAAATCCGGCATCATTCCATCCGCGAACTTTCCAATAATATGTAACGTTGTTTTCTAAACCGGAAGTTGGTTGATAACCATAAGTAGTTAGATCTTGATTATTCACAATAGGATTCGACATATCGGATTTTTTGGAAATTTGTAAATGATATCTTGTAGCATTATTATTTTGTAACCAAGAAATCGCAGTATTTGTAGGAACATTTTGTGCATTGTTTAGAGGAGCAACTTGAGTCAGTACTGCAGGTGGCGTACTATATATATTATTTGTTAATTTGAACCAATATTCAAAATTACTCAGTTGTCCACCATATTTTACACCTGCAATTCTTACTGTATATTTCACTTCGGTATTAAGTTCGGTCGGCATCCATTTTAAACAATTTGGTACGCCATAACCTTCATTATCAAAAAATGTTGTTGAAATTGGAATGTTTTTTCCATTTTCATCGGTCATAGTAACTGTAGCGGCTGAATAATCAACGTTTTGATTATTCCAATAATTGTATTTGTCCCCAACGAAGGTAAATGACAAATAATGCCATTTTATAGTTCCACCATCATTATAAAAAACATATTCAGGAGAATAGTATTGATAAGGATAACCTACATAATTTACCTGCCAATCAGAAATATCCTGTTTGTCATCGTCAATTACATATAAAGCCATTCCGCAAACTCCCATTCCTTGATTTTTAGCAGATAATCCATCAGCTCTTCCAATAGCGATTTTCTTCAAAAAAGGATCGATAATCCAACGTCTATGACCAACTCTATCTGAAAAGTTATCAATCATCCAATTGACAATCGAAGCTTCTGTTTTAGGTGGTTGAGACGGAGAATGCCAAGAAATATACAAATTTGTGTGTTCAGCACCATCATAACCGGTTTGTGACCAACAACCCCACGAATTTGGAGGTTGGTGATTTAATTGATCGTTCTTTGCCATCATTAAAGCCGCTTCTGAAGCAGGTGCATCAAACGATGTTTCATAAGTAACGGGTTTAAGGTTGTGTAGGGCGCGAATTGAATTGACTTTATTCAATATAAGTTGTTTTTCAGATTCGAGCAAATCACCTTTTGTGCAAGAACTTAAACTTGGATCCTTCGAAAAATACTTCGACCAAGAATCCTGGATCTTTACATCTTTATTAGCAAAAAGATGTGAAGTTAATATAATTATCATTAATGATAAAGATAGTAGAGATTTCATAAATTACTCTCAAATATGTTAAAATTTTATTCTAATTTTCAATCAAAAAAAAATACCTAATTCACATTAACAATAACACATTTTTTGAAATTGTGTTACATAATTCTATTAAAATTCATTATATTTTTTTTAGAATTTTAACTGACCTTATTAGGTTACATCAAATTCCGAGCTAACGGTTTTTCATATAATTAATTAACCCATCACAAAGCCAATTTGCCATTGCTTGACGATTATTAGCTTGTAATATTCTTATTTGGTCCATAGGATTCTGAATGTTACCAATTTCAATATAGACCGTAGGTGGTACTGTATTTCTAAGCATAAATAGATTCCTAGTAGTTACCGTTCCGGCATAACCGCGTCCGGGTTGGGCGAGTTGGTATTTGTCCTCAATCGAATTAAGTAAGGTATAAGCTAATTTCTCACCTTTGGCACTTCCTTCATTATAGTAAAAGAATATATCAATACGTTTTTCTGTATATCGTGAATCAACGTGGGTTATAATAGCTTGCTGTGACAAAGCGGTACTTTTGTTTTTATGATATAAACTATTGATTATATCGACACTCTTTTGCAATCTTTCTTTTTGATTCGAAGAAATTTGAATGTTTCCCAAATATACTTCCCTGTTACCTGTTTCTAAATATGATTGATCACGGATACCATCTTTCGGATCCTGTACAATAATATAAACCGTTGCACTGTGAAGGAGCAGTTTTCTTGCCAATCGTAGTGTAACATCATAAGCATATTCATCTTCGTGAAGTTCATGTCCTGAACAATAACCTATTGCCCCCGGATCCGGTCCACCGTGCCCACTTACTAAATAATAAATATGACCATTTAATGATTTGTCTTGCGGTGTGATTTTTTCATAATCAGACCCAAATATTTTCCAAATCCTTGGCTCCTTTGTTGCTTTTACTTCTACAGCTGTGGTCGTTTCTGGTTTTATATAATTAATTAAATCGCAAGGAACCCAAAGGATCTTATCAGATTTATAATTCTTAGGTTTGATATCTTTATCAAATACTTTATCATTATAAGCCTGTACTTTTTTTGCTATTTCATAATCAGTAATATTTAACGATGTTCTGATGTTTTGACCATTGTAAGCATATTCTATTATTGGCAGTTTGTATTTGTTGTGTGTCATTAAAATATTTTTTCCGACAAATTTGCCAATATTAAGTTCTGTAAATAACTTGATATTATCATTGGTATAGGAAATCATATATCTTTCAAAAAGCCTTTGAGTACCATCGCCTGATTTTGGTTTAACTTCAACATATTCTTGGG
Organism: Kapaibacterium sp. (SeqCode); assembly: GCA_038206725.1. GTDB lineage: Bacteria > Bacteroidota > Ignavibacteria > Kapaibacteriales > UBA2268 > JBAXXL01. The sequence goes on along the minus strand of JBBRAO010000004.1, from coordinate 47,346 downwards.
AATATAATTCTAAAGTTGAGAATAAAAGAAAAATTAAAATTAAAATTGATTTCATATTAATACAATAAGTAGTTATTTCTTAAAATTATGAACTTGTATAAATCGTTTGTTATACTTTCGGTAATATTATTTTCAGAATTATTAAAAACAATTTTAAAAATTCTATCGGTTCCTGTAACCTTTTTGAACATCTTGATTTGTTCAGGTCTGTAAAGAAACTCATTAAAAAGATCTGGATATATGTTTCGTAGATTCAAAAAGAAATTTATACCATCTTGGTAGGGTTTACAGTCAACATCAAAATGGAAATTACAAAATAGACCGTTTATATTTTCATCTTTATATTTACCATAAAACGGTCTGAATATCATAGGGCTAGTCGAAAAAGAACAATATTCGAAGGTATCGGAAATGTGATTATCATAAAAAAAATCGAAAGTTTTATGACCAATTATCTGAAATGGAGTTGTGGTTCCAATTCCCAAGCTCGTAATGCCTAATTCTCCAAATGCTCCAAATACTGCCATACCTCGTGCGGCATTGACTGTAGGAATATGTGGGGATGTTGGATACCAATCCAATCCGGTGTCTTCCCAAGCCATTTCTCTCTTCCAACCTACCATCCTAATAATTTCCAAATCGCATTTCAAGATTTTTTCTTTCGAAAGCCAATTTTCGCTATTAATCATTAATGCTAATTCACCAATAGTACACCCGTGAATATAGGAAATTGGGATAATCCCAACAAATGAAAACCATTCCGGTTCAATTACATTCCCATCTACAATAATACCATTTAAGGGGTTAGGTCTATCCAAAACTATAACTTTAATATCGTTTTCAGCAGCAAATTTCATAGTATTGAACAATGTGCTGATATATGTATAAGATCGCACTCCGACATCTTGAATATCAACAACAATAACATCAATATTATTTAGCAAATCTTTGTTAGGTTCACGATTTTTTCCATAAAGCGAAACTATCGGAATTCCATCAATAATTGTATCAGAAATACTTTGACCGGCGGGCATAGTAGTAAAAAAGCCGTGTTCCGGTGAAAGAATCATCTTTAATTTAAAGTTTTTTGCCTTTGATAATAATTCAGCTGTTAGAATTCCATCGGACGATCTTCCGGCAAAATTCGATAGCAAGGCGATGTTCTTGTTTTCAATAGGTTTATAATTTTCATCCAACAATACATCTATCCCCAGCTTTATTTTACTACGTGAAAAACAAGGCTGGAAACAAATTAAAAGCAATAAAGATATTAGTATTATTTTTTTCATATTCTTCAAAAATAATGAAAAATTGCTAATTAGTATAGTAAATCTGATAGAACTTTTCAACAACTCAGGTTTTTTTTATAAATAATCTGTCAATAGAATCCATCTATTTATACTTTAATAATAGCAGCTATCAGATTAGCAATAATAACATTTATGACTTTAATAAAATGTAAAAGGATGAAAATTCTAGTTTTTCATCCTTTTATCATAGATTAGTTCGAAACAATCTAAATTACTATATTAAATTTATTTACTAATTAAAAAACGTAAAAAATTGGTTCCTTTTTCGTCAGCTATATAATACATACCGGTACTATAAGCCGAAAAATTCAATTCAATCACATACTCACCAATAGCTTGACTCTTTGTTTCGTAGCTATCCAGTACTTTACCTGAAAAGTCGTATAAGTTTAATCTGAAAGGACTTTTCAAGGTTTCTTTAATATTAATAATTAGTTTGGCTTTATCTTTAACCGGATTTGGAGTTATATAAAAATTATAAGATTTAAAATCTATATCATTAACAGCATCCGGATTATACCCTGTACCCTCGAGAGGAACTCTAAATTTTGAACTTCCAAAAGAGTTCGAGGTTATTTCCAAAGATTTGGTCGCTAATCCTTCTTTTTGAGCAGTAAAAAATAAATTCACCTTTAATGTCTCGGACATTGGTATGATGTATGGTGGATTGAAATCTTTAAGTCCAAATTCGGATTTCTTATTCATAATAATCTCCATCCCGGTTACTTCAAGATCTTTGTTACCTTTGTTGATTATTTGAAGTTCTTTATACGTTGTATCCCCTATTTTTGTTTTTTCAAATTGAATAACTTTCTCAGATGTTGTAATAATTGGTTTTCTCTCTTCACCGAAAGCTTTTAAGGGAATTTCTAATTTTGAATATAAATACGCATCGGAATTAATAACCAACTTACCATTGATAGCCGTTTCAGAAAGAGGTTTGAATTTCAGTTTTAAGTCATAAGAATCACCAACCGGAATTGCTATCGGTAATGCACTGTTTTCAATAGTAAAATAATTTGATGAATTTGATATAACGTTCATAGTATTTATAGTTAGTACGTTTTCACCAATGTTCTCAATCGGAATAATTTGAGTTCTCTCATCGTCAACTAAAACAGTATCAAAATCAATCAATTGAGTTTTTGATTTAATTTCACCTGATGGCTTATATCCAAAACCCTTCAATAAAACCTTTCCAACAGTAAAATTCATTGCATTATTAGTAATTGTTAAATATGATTTATAAATGTTCTTCTCAGTAGGATTAAAAATGACACTAATATCAGTAGTTTCTCCTGCTTTTAAAAGTTTTGGCGTAAAGGTCGTTTTTAACTTAAAAGCATTGTCAGACTCAATTTTAATATCAGATAAATTAGCATCGTTAACTCCAATATTCGAAACTTTTAAAGTCATTTCCTTAGATTCGTTGCAATTAATGGTTCCAAAATCTAGGATTGATTTATCAAGTGCTAGTAATGCCGCATTCCCTTGGTTGAGGAGTCCATTTTTACCAATTTCCAATATTAAATTAACAGGAGGGTTTTCGATTATTGTAACATCTTTGGCAGGGTTATTCCAATTAACAGTAATCTTATCCACTTTTGCTGACTCCCCTAAACCAAAATGAAGTATGTTAGAACTTTGTGCCGCGCGACCATTAATAACCGAACCGGGTAAATTTCTAATATAACTGTTATTATTTGATTCAAGAATCACTGATGCACCATAACCTAATGAATTCACTCCTGAAGTTTTATCGCCTTTTAATCTAATTTCTACCCAATTACCTTTGTCAGGAAGTCCATTTTTGAATAGTTTAACCGATTCATTACTACTTGCGACAAGAATGTCCAAATCACCATCGTTATCATAATCCAATCTTATCGGGCACCACGCTCCGTGAATTGAAGCACCCCATTCCCAAGTTTTATCTACCAGTTTAAACTCTCCATCTTTACCGGTATTCAAATAAAATCGCGAATGATTGGGTGCAGGTGTTGTGCTTTTACTATTGTAAGAATACTCTGCGTGAACTAAATCTAACCAAGAATCATTGTTTAAATCCGCCCAAACGATACCCGCATTCATCTCGAAGAAAAGCAATCTTCTTTTATTAGTAACATTTGTAAATGTCTGTGAATTATTATTTTCTAAAATCAAAGAAGGGTTTGATACTTGACCTCGTGAATCGGGATGACCTAAATTACCAATAGCAAGATCATAATCGCCGTCATTGTCATAATCTCCCCAATCCGATCCCATTCCGTGTCCGAAATAGTTTGGATCTGTTGTAGCCGTACCTCTTGCACCTGTTGATTTACCTACTTCAGTAAATGTACCGTCTCCATTGTTTTTATATAATAAATCGGGTGCTAATCTATATGTCGCAACAAAAACATCAACCCAACCATCATTGTTATAATCGCAAACACTTGCTCCCCAACAATCATAAAACGGTGCAACCTCTCCTTTCGAAATGCCTGAAGAAACAGTTACATTTTCAAATTTTCTATTACCAATGTTTTTGTAAAGCCTATCTTGAAAATAAGTTTCTGTTCCATTTACTTCTTTCCTGCCATAAGCTATGTAAATATCCAAAAGCCCATCTTTATTATAATCAAACAGCAGTGGAGTTACTGTTGGTTGGTCAATTTTCATAACCACATCTGTGTTTTCCGTAAAAGTTCCGTCAGCATTACCCCAGAAAATTTTATCATTCAATCCGCCTCCAACAACAAAACAATCAACATAAGAGTCATTATCTATATCACCCCATACTGTTTGTCCTCCAGTAATACCTATTGTTGATGTTACATTTGTATAAGTGCCATCTTTATTGTTTTGAAAAAAGGAACCAGCAAAAGCTAAATCATCCCAACCATCATTATTCCAATCTGCAACTGAAGCAATTGCATCTAATAGAGGGTTATTTGAATTATCAGTAAGCTTGGCTTGGATCGTCGCATCAACCATGGTTGGTGCAGGTGGTGTTCCTTCTTCATTAAAAAGATATCTTACTGAAAGGCGTGCTAAAAAGTGGCCGCCGGCTTTTTGTGTTAAAGTACCTGCTATATTATAAAAATCGGGATTAGGCTTATAAACATCGCACATCCACGATTGTATTGTATTATAAGCATTACCTTGCGGTACATTATCGTATGCTAACGCAGGTCCATTAGCATTGATATGATGCATTATACATAATCTATTAAATCCACCTATATTTATTTCTTTATCTTTTACCTCGAATTTGTACCAACCCTCACCTGTATATTGAAAAATTAATTCAGCGTAAGCGGCGTAATGTAACACCCAAGCTGTTGGCGGATATGAACCATCGCTTGGATCCATAGCCAGCCATACAGTATCTCGGCAAGAGGAACCACCTTTCAAGTACACATAAACCGTATCAACCATACAGGGTACATTCGGTTTTAAAATACAAGTTTCTTCAAAGTTAATTTGTTCGGTGTAAGCACCGGTTATTTTACCGTTATCTTCATAGTATAATTTGTTTTGTGCTAATATACTATGTGATGTAACTAATAACATTCCTATAAATAAATAAACGATGTTCATACTAATCACCTAAAATTATTGATACATTTTGCTTGTTTCTAATCTTTTTTTATTATTTTTAAATTCTTAAAATTGGCGAAAATAATTCTCAAATATAAGAATATAGCGCTAATTAATTTAATATTTTTTACAAAACTAACAAGAAAAAAAGATGGAATTCGAATTAAAAAACATTATTTATATGGTCATATTTTTGGCGGCAATTACGTTTTTAACTTATAATTTAATACGTTATGTCAAATATTTAAAATTAGCGAAAAACGAAAATCGTTTCGATAATATTCCTAAAAGGTTAGCTAAAGTTTTGGGAATTGCCTTTTTCCAGAAGAAAATCTATAGAGAACCTACCGGTGGATTTATCCATTTAGCCATTTTTTGGGGCTTTTTAATCCTGCTATTTTCTGCTTCTTCCTCTGTTTTTAAAGGTTTTGGGATAGCGAATTTTTGGGATAATTTAGGAGCAATCAACTATTTAATTACGTTTTTCACAGATTTGTTTTGTGGTTTAATAATAATTGCTGTTTTATTTGCCTTAATTAGACGATATGTTGTGAAAGTAAAACGTCTGCAAATGGATGATAAACACGAAAAATTAGATGCATTAATTGTTTTATTATCAATCTTTACGATTGTTGTAGGATTATTATTCGAAAACGCATCCGCTATAGTTTTACACGTTGATGCTGTGTATGCTATTAGACCAATATCATCATCCTTAGCCTTATTGTTGAATCCTGAAAATGCTGTAGCTATCCATAATATTGCTTTTTGGGTACATAGCTTAATGATACTGGCATTTATGAATTACTTGCCTTATTCTAAGCACTTCCACGTATATTCATCAATTCCGAATGTATATTTTTCTTCCTTAGAACCGGTGAATAAACTTGATCGTATTGATTTTGCTGATGAAACAATAGAACAATACGGAGTATCCGATGTTACTGATTATTCCTGGAAATCAATTTTAGATAGTTTTACTTGTACTCATTGCGGAAGATGCACTGCAGTTTGCCCCGCCAATGTTACCGGAAAACCCTTAGATCCGCGCGATATAATGGTTCAAATCAGAAATCGCTCATTTGATAAATTACCTATATTATTAAAACAGAATTCTTCTAAAAGCAAAGAAGAATACAAACTAACAGAAAAAGAACAAAATATTATTGACAAAATATATGTCGGCGATTACCAAGAACCTGGAAAACTCTGGAATTGTACGAGTTGTGGTGCCTGTATGCAGGAATGCCCTGTTATGATTGAGCATGTTCCGGCGATAGTTTCTATGCGCCGCGCAAAAGTTATGATGGAATCGGATTTTCCTGAAGAATTACAAGGATTATTTGCTAATTTGGAAAACAATGGAGCTCCTTGGGCATTCTCTCCGATGGAAAGAGCCGATTGGGCTGAAGGATTAAATGTGCCTCTTGCTTCTGACAAAAAGGAATTTGACGTTCTTTATTGGGTTGGATGTGCCGGTAGCTTTGATGACAGAGCAAAAAAAGTTTCAGTAGCATTTACAAAACTTTTGCAAAAAGCAAACGTTGATTTTGCGATATTAGGAACAGAAGAATCTTGTAATGGCGATTTAGCACGCCGCACCGGAAATGAATATTTGGCGGATACGATGATACAACAAAATGTTGAGGTTCTTAATCAATATAAATTTAATAAAATAGTTGTTACCTGTCCACATTGCTATAATACTTTTAAAAATGAATATCCTGAATTTGGAGCAAAATTTGAAGTAGTTCATCATTCGGTTTTCCTAAATGAATTAATAAATAACGGTTCATTAATTGTTAGCAATGACAAACAAATAAATATCGCATATCACGATTCGTGCTACCTCGGTAGATACAATTCGATTTATGATGAACCCAGAAAGCTTCTAAAAAAAGTTCCTAAAATAAATATTTTAGAACCAGATAAAACTAAATCAAAAGGCTTTTGCTGTGGTGCAGGTGGTGGACAAATGTTTATGGAAGAACATATTGGTACACGTGTAAATGTCGAGAGAACAGAGCAATTACTGAAATCATCACCCGATTGTATTGCCTTGAATTGCCCGTTTTGCTTAACAATGATTGAAGACGGTTTAAAAGCAAAGGACGTCGAAAACGTCAAAGTAAAAGATATTGCAGAATTAATTTTTGAGAATATTCTAAATTAAATATCTAAAAAATTATAATTTATCTTATAATTTTCGTATTTTTGAATTTTTATAATGAATTATTTATTAATTATCAAATAACTATCATGGATAACAACGAAACAAAAATTGTTGACGACGTAATCGAAATCAATAATTTAGAAACTTCAGAAATTTCTTCAGAAGACAATACAGGTGAAACAATTACCGCTTTACCAATTGTTGAAGAACAAGACACAGTCGAGATTAAAGTTAATACTGAAACTGTAGAAACACCTATTACTGTTGAAACTGAATTAGTAGAAACACCAATATTAACTGAACCAAATTCAAACTTGGCTGATGAAAAAATCAATGAAGTTTTCAACTATCTAAAAACAATTAAGGAAACCGGCGGATTTATAGAAGGTGATGTTATAGCCAAAATTCGCGGTGGTTTTAGGGTATTATACGATAATGTACCTATGTTTTTACCAACTTCGCATTTCGGATTTAAAAGAAGTCCTTCGGACGAAGAATTAAATCAAGCTGTTGGAACAAAAATTAATGTTGCAATTCTTGAAATGCAAGAAGACGAGACAAAGAGAAAAACCGTTGTTGTTACACGCCGTCCGATACTTGAATCAGAATTCTGGTCTAACATTAAACGTGGTGACAAAGTACACGGTACTGTTACCGCAATAACCACATTTGGTGTTTTCCTTGATTTAGGTCCCGTTGAAGGATTAATTCATATATCTAGATTATCCAATACTCGAGTTGATAATATCAAAGATTATGCAAAAGTCGGTGATAAACTTGATGCCGTTGTTATAGAATGTGATAGAAATACTAAAAAGATTTCCTTAAGCAGAAAAGATCAAACTCCTTCATCTTGGACTGACAAAAATATTGATTTGAAAGAAGGGCAAACTGTCAAAGGTATAGTTCGCCGTTTAGCCGATTTCGGGGCTTTTGTTGAAGTGTTACCGGGAATTGACGGTTTGTTACGTAATCAAGAACTTTCTTGGGTAAAAAGAGTTAGCAAACCAAATGAACTGATAAACATTGGTGATGAATTAGAACTTTTAGTTCTATCAGTGGATTTGAAAAATATGCAAATAGCTCTTAGTTTGAAACAATTGCAGGAAAATCCTTGGGAAAAATATGCTGAACAATATCATCCTGATATGGAATTGGAAGGTATAGTTAAACAAGTATTTCCACAAGGCGCAATAATAAGTATTGATAATGAAATTGATGGATTTATTCCAAGAAGTCGTATAAAGAATGTAGCTCACGGAAAAAAATTACCATTCCAAAATGGTGATAAGATCTCTGTTATCATCGAAGAAGTGAATAAAGAAACAGGTACAATGATCCTTTCTCCAAAACAAAGTGAAAGTTCTGCTCCGCGTCCACAATTTGATAGCAATAGACCAAAACCGCAAAGAAAACCAAAAGAAGAACAAGTCAAAATCCCAACCGGTAATAGCTCATTTTCTTTTGCTGACTTACTTTCGGAAGCGGCTCTTAAAAATTTAATGGATAATGAATAATTAGTCTGTAATAATAGAGATACAGATACTCTCTGTATCTCTTTTTTTTATGCGGAATATGAAAGTACTAAAGAATATATTACTCATCTCTATTTACCTAACAATTTTTGGACAAGGCACTTATGTTTATTCTCAATTACCGATATTGAATAATGACCAACAAGTAAGTGTTCCTGAAAGTTTTTCCTCTGCACAAGATACTGCTTTTCAAAAAGCTATGAGATTAATGCTTCCCCCTGAAATTCGCTTTTCAAATGATTTAAGAGAAACCCAAATCAAATGGCGCTTAGAAGTTGCCTTACAACAAGGAATTCCTTTAGATGCCGCGTTAAGGGATATGGAGAGACGTTATCCGGACTTATATAAACCCAATCCTGTTGAAGTTATACAATTTCAAGAAAATAGAATGCGTTCGCAATATGTGCCATTTACAAGAACACTTGGTGCATCCGGAATGCAAATACCGCTTGAGTCAATTGGAAAATTTTTGGGCATAGTTGAGGATTTTTCACCGATAATAAGATACACTCTAGAATATAACACTAAGGTTCAAGTTGTAATTTATAATATGCAGGGTATTGTAATCGCTGTTTTGGCTGAAGAACGTCAACCGGCTGGTAATTACGTCTATAATTGGAACGGTAAAAATGATGACGGTATTGTACAACCACCCGGAGATTATATCGGCGAGGTTAGGATTGGAATTGATAAATATGTAAGAAAGCGAATTGAGTTAAAATAAAAATAGGAATTGCAAAAAACAATTCCTATTTTTTTATAGATTCTTTGAATTTTTATTCGTCGTAATTATCAATTTGCGCACGTTGCAATTCATCAGAAAAATCAACATAAACGGTTTTCCATTCAGTAAAGATATCAAATACAGTCCACCCACCTTCTCTATGACCATTTCCTGTGCCTTTAACGCCACCGAAAGGCATATGAGCTTCCGCACCAATAGTTGGGGCGTTAATATATGTAATACCTGCCTCGATGTCTCTAATGGCTCTAAAAGCATCATTGACATTTTTAGTGTAAACAGATGATGATAATCCGAAGTCGGAACAGTTTGCCAATTCAATAGCATGGTCGAATGATTCCGCTTTAGTAACCGCCAAAACAGGACCAAAAACTTCTTCCTGGAACAATCTCTTGTCCTTTGTAACATCAGCAATAATAGTTGGTTCAAAGAAATATCCATTAGCATATTCGCCTTCAGTAAGTCTATGACCACCGGTAACTAATCTGCCACCTTCGTCTAATGCTATTTTTACGTAATCAATACAAGTTTGTAGTTGATTTTCGTGAATAACCGGTCCCATTTCAGTTTTTTCGTCTAGTCCTGGTCCTAACCTTAGTTTTGAAGCTTTAGCGGCAAGTTTCGCAATTATTTCTTCATAACAGTCTTTGTGGATAATTAAACGCGATGTTGCTGTACAACGTTGACCGGTTGTACCAAAAGCACCCCAAAGAACACCGTCGATCGCTAAATCGAAATTTGCGTCCGGCATAATTATTTGAGCATTTTTACCACCCATTTCTAATGAGCATTTTTTGTTTGTTCTACCGCAAATCTCACCTAATTTAAAACCAATGTTTGTTGATCCTGTGAAGGCGATTAAATTCACATCAGGATGCTCAACAATCATATTACCCATATTGCCTTTTCCAAGAACAACATTGAATACACCAGCTGGAATCCCTGCTTCTTCCATTACTTCAGCAAATACAACGCCAGCTTGAGGTACATCTTTGGATGGTTTGTAAACTACAGTATTACCTGCGGCTAAAGCTGGTAAAATTTTCCAAGAAGGAACTGCTAAAGGGAAATTAAACGCGGTAATAACGCCACAAATGCCTACCGGAGTTCTAAAAGACATATTCATTTTATTCATCATTTCGCTCGGGGCTGTATGACCGAATAAGCGTCGAGTTTCTGTTGCGGCGTAATAAGCGGTATCAATTGCTTCTTGTATATCACCTTTAGTTTCAAAAACAGGTTTTCCCATTTCGCGAGTCATTATTTTGGCGATTTCATCTTTTCTACGAGTGAAAATATCACCTGCTTTACGTAAAATGTCGCCTCTTTTTGGAGCCGGCATCATTTTCCACGTTTTAAACGCATCTTTCGCCGCTTTCACAGCATCATTCACATCTTCTTGACCTGATTCGGGAAATTCTCCAACGATATCTCTAATATCTGCTGGATTTATGTTTTTAAAATATTTGTTTGTCTTAGGTTCAACCCATTGACCGTTGATGAAATTTTTGAATTTTTCCATCTACTCTCCTACTAAAATTTTCAATTATTAAAACAATATAAATACTAAATTAAATTATTTTCTTTAATTTTATATTCAAAATTAAATCAAATTTGAGAATTTTTATGAAAAAAGTTGTTATTTATGGTGCCACATCTGCCATAGCTCAATCAATTGCAGAGATTTACGCAGTTGAAAAAGCTGAACTGTTATTAATTGCACTTGAAGCAGAAAAACTGAATAGTATTAAACGTAATTTAGAAGTCAAATATAACGTTATAGTTAATACACTTACACATAATGCTATGAATATTGATACTATCCAGGATACCATCCATCAAGCAATTGATATCATAGGTTTTATGGATGTTTTTATCGTTGCTCACGGTGTTTTACCCGACCAAAAACGTGCTGAAAATGATCTACTTTATGGATTCGACACAATGGTGATTAATGCAAACAGTGTAATTGCCCTTTGTTCAGAAGCCGCGAACTTCTTCGAAGTCAAAGGTTCGGGTACAATTTGTGTTATCTCATCCGTAGCCGGAGACCGTGGAAGACAAAGTAATTATATTTACGGTGCCGCCAAGGGAACTGTTTCAATATTCCTAAGCGGATTGAGAAACAGAATGAATAGCAAAAACGTCAACGTTCTTACCATAAAGCCGGGTTTTGTTGATTCACCAATGACAGCTCATTTGCCTAAAGGTTTGCTTTTCGCTTCGCCTGATAAGATAGCACAATGTATCAAATCAGCTATTGATAAAAAGAAAAGTATCGCATACACCCCGTTTTACTGGAGTATAATTATGTTTATTGTGATTCATATTCCTGAATCAATTTTCAAAAAGTTAAAAATGTAATATGAAAATAATAAAACTAACTTCGAGTTTCTTTTATGCGAACGCCTATATACTACTGAATTCAAAAGGTGAAGCCATTTTAATTGATACACCGCCGGATTCTGCCGAGCAAATCTTAGAATTGCTAAAGCAAGAAGATATAGTATTAAAGAAAATTCTTTTAACACACGGTCATTGGGATCATATTTGTGACGCAGGCAAAGTTAAAAATGCTACTCAAGCTGAAATATTGATACATTCATTTGATGCTCATTATTTGACAGATAAAAAATCACACGATTTTATGATGTTTCCCATTAATCTAGACCAAACATCACCGGATATTTTTCTTAACGGTGATGAAATGGTTTCTATTGCCGAAATTGAATTGAAAGTGTTACATACACCCGGCCATACGCCCGGTGGAATTTGTTTATATTCGCAGAATTTCGATAGCCTTTTTTCCGGGGATACTCTATTTCAATCAAGTATTGGAAGAACAGATTTGCCCGGCGGTAATCATTCAGATCTGATTTCATCGATAAAGGATAAATTATTAATCCTACCAAGTCACACTGAAGTTTTTCCCGGTCACGGCGATAAAACTACTATCGAATTTGAAAAAAAATATAATTCTTTTTTAAGGTAATTTAATGAAATTAGTCAATTTTATTCTGTTTATTTCAATAAGCGTCCTGTTAACTTCGTGCTATTCTTTCACGGGAGGTTCATTACCCGAGCATTTGAAAACTATATATATTCCTGCGGTAATAGATAAAAGCGGTTATGGAAATCCGGTTTATAAAGACAATTTACACCAATATGTAATAGATAATATGAACCGTGACGGTTCGCTAAAGGTAACGAACACAAAGGGTGACTCTGAAGTTTCAGTGACAATCGAATCAATTACAGAATCTTCAGTTTCTATAAATCAAAATGAATTGGAAACTGAAAGAAAAATAACAGTTTCTCTAGCCATATTATTTGTTGATAATATAAATAAAAAAACACTAGTAGAAAAGAAAATAAGCAATTACGGGATCTATCCGATTGCTCAAGCCCAGTCCGGCAGGGACGAAGCAGTAGATTTAGCTCTAAAACAAGCCGCAGAAGATATTATGTTTGCTATCGTCTCGGGTTGGTAAATTAAAAAAAAAGCATTATTTTTGATGTTTTCATTTATGCATTAATTAGAAAAGGTTTATGGATATTAATACCATCGTTCTAGCTTGCTATTTTTTAGCACTTTGTATGCTTTTTGGGTTCGGCGTACACGGATTATTTCTAATATATCATTATAGAAAAACCCGACATATTAAATTTGTTGCGGGACCTTTACCTGAAAACCCACCAATGGTGACAATTCAGATTCCCCTATTCAACGAATATAATGTTGCCGAACGAATAATAAGAACTGTTTGCGAAATAGAATACCCTAAAGATAAATTTGAAATCCAAATCCTGGATGACTCCACTGACGACACTCAAGAAATTTGTTTAGGATTAGTAAAGGAATATTCCGAAAAAGGATATATAATCAATTATCACCATAGGGTTGACCGTTCGGGATATAAAGCCGGTGCCTTAAAAGTAGGGTTAGAAACCGCGTTAGGCGAATTCGTTGGTATATTTGACGCCGATTTTATTCCCAAAAAAGATTTTCTTTTGCAAACTATTCCTCACTTTGATGACCCCATAATTGGCCTAGTACAAACAAGGTGGGAACATTTAAATGAGGAAGCTTCATATTTGACGAAGGCTCAAGCCTTAGCTTTGGACGGACATTTTGTTTTGGAACAACAGGTTCGTAGTAAAGCGGGATTTTTTATGAGTTTTAATGGCACAGCGGGCATCTGGAGAAAATCGTGCATCTTTGATGCGGGTAATTGGGAAGGTGATACTCTGACTGAAGATCTTGATTTAAGTTATCGCGCGCAGTTAAAGGGCTGGAAATTCAGATTTCTCAATGACGTAACCTCTCCCGCAGAGTTGCCGAGTGATATTAATTCACTCAAAACTCAACAATTTCGTTGGACTAAAGGTGCAATTGAGGTTGCATTTAAACTTTTACCAAGAGTTTTAAAATCAAAAATACCGCTTAGAGTAAAAATGGAATGCTTTACCCATTTAACTTGTAACTTTGTTTTTCCAATGATTGTATTGGTTGCTATTCTTAATGTACCAATAGTTATTATTAAAAATGAAGTCGGTGGTTTCGAGAATTTTTACACATTTATGTCTGTATTTGTTTTGGCGACAGGCTCAACCTTCTTGTTTTATGCTTATGCGCAAAGAGATTTACACGCCGATTGGCGAAAACGACTACTGCTCTTCCCTCTTATGCTTGCAGGAAGTATGGGTCTCGCGGTAAACAATTCTAAAGCTGTTTTAGAAGCTGTTTTGGGCATTAAATCAGAATTTACGAGAACACCAAAGGACGGCGCCATTGGTAATATGCAAGTCAGCGTCAAAAAGAATTACGGGCAAAGAAAAGTTAAATCTGTAGTTTTTGTGGAACTTTTCCTTATGCTTTACTTTTTATTTGGAATAGTTATTTCTATATTTTATAGTGAAATCGCCGCCCTGCCTTTCCAATTATTATTCTTTTTGGGATTCGGTACCATCGGTTGGATGTCTTTAAAAAGTTCTTTACAAAAGGGTGGTTAAATGAAGCAACTAATGATAATTTCAATATTTCTTCTATTATCTAGCCATTCAATATTCGCTCAAGGATTGGAAGAACCGTTCACAGCTAAAGAAGCTATTAACGAAGTATTTACAAGAGCCAAAAGCGAAGGTATTAATGAACCTGTCTTAGTTGGTATTGGTATAGCTCCCGGCGAATACGTGATTCCTGGATTTGGTGCATTGAAATCCGAGTTAGATATGACTAATGGACAAGCTTCGATTTGGCTATATATGATTGCAGAAAAGACTGATATAACTAATACAATCAACATTGGAGTAATCAAGTTTTTCAATGGATTTTTATCAATGAAGATTGATATAGATTTATCGTCGATTCCCATTAATTATATAAATCCTATTGTAATCAATTGGATTGATACAGATGTCTTATGTCAAAAACTTAATTCAAATTCAATTTTTAGCGGCTTTGTAAAAGACGATCAGGCTATATTTGATTTTGTAACATTAGATTATCAGGATGCAGGCGAATTAGATGGTATGGGCGATTTAAAAGTAGGTGCATATTGGCTATTATCTTGCTCTAAGGAAAATGGCGAATCTGTAATGTGCTACACAAATGCCTTAACAGGAGCAACTACTTGTTTCAATTTAACAGATGTCGAAGATGAAACGAGCGAAAACTCTTTTAAAGTTTTTCCAAACCCGGCTAAAGACAACTTATATATTGAAAATTTGAATTTATCCGAGAATATATTTGATAAAGTATATATAATTGATTCTAATGGATATATTATTGACAAATGTAACCTTACCGACCAAAATATTAATACAGTTAATATTCAAAATTTACCGAATGGAACATATACAATTCTGATCGGTAATAGTTTTAAGCGCTTTGTAAAAGTTAATTAATCAGGTATAAATTTGCCAAAAGAAACAGTTTTAAATAAAGTTGAAAACTACTTGCAATATCAAAAAGAGCGGGGAGATAAATTCGTATTGAAACCTTCTACCGCTCCTCCAAAAAAAGTCAAGGTTGACAATATTAATATTATTCCAAAACCGGCAATCATTCAAAACATCCCATCCAAATTGGGCGATTGGCAAAATGCAACCACTTTAGCAGAGCTTAAACTAGCCATATACGAATGCAAAGAATGCCCGTTAGGAAATCAAAGAAATAAGTTTGTATTTGGTGAAGGTAATCCAAATGCCGATATTATGATAATTGGTGAAGCTCCGGGACGGGACGAGGATCTTCAAGGAATGCCTTTCGTTGGAAGAGCAGGTCAATTATTGACAAAAATTTTAGAATCTATCGGTTTTAATCGTGAAGATGTTTTTATCGGGAATATTTGTAAATGCAGACCTCCTGAAAATCGCCAACCGGAAACCGGTGAAGTTGACAAATGCGAACCTTATTTGAAAAAACAAATTGAATTGATTAATCCAACTTTCATTCTTTCATTAGGTTTAACCTCTATAAACACATTGTTGAAAACTAAGAACAAAATGGCGGATATTAGAGGCCAGGTATTGGATTATCAAGGAAAAAAACTTCTGGTCACATATCATCCGGCGGCATTATTACGTAATCCAAATTGGAAACGATTCGTTTGGGAAGATATGAAAAATTTAAAAACACTTTACGAAGAACATTTAAAAACAAAGTAAAAAAAAGAGGTTATATGAAAATAGCAGTTTTATGCGGTGGAATCTCCTCAGAAAGAAGCGTTTCATTAGCAGGTGGAAAATCTGTAGTAGAAGCTTTACAAACTTTAGGTCACGAAGCAATCCCAATAGACCCTGCTTATGGTGATGATTTAGTAAAGCAAAATGAATTAAAACACATATTAAATGATATATCAAAATTCCCTACGCTTGATGAGCTTCACGCTTATTCAACTAAGAAAATTATTGATTGTATAAATTCAAGTTTATTTGATGATATAGATTGCGCATTCATAGTATTACACGGTCCTAACGGAGAAGATGGTCTTGTTCAAGCTTTATTAGAGCTGAGAGAAATACCATATACAGGTAGTGGTGTTAGAGCTAGTTCTACAGCCATAAACAAAGCCGCTACTAAGATAATGATGGAAGCAGGTGGTATTCTGACTCCTCCTTGGACTATAGTCCATAAGGATCAAATTGATGATTTAACGCTTTTCGAAGAAATCCGTTCTTATCTTGGTGAAAATTTAATTATAAAACCAAGCAACCAAGGTTCTACTATTGGAATAACACATCTCGAAAGCGGAATATTAGACGATATGCAGGAAGCAGCAAGAAAAGCCGCTGAATATTCAACAACAGTTCTTTTCGAAAAGTTTATCGAAGGTCGTGAAATTACGGTTGCTATCATTGCAGGTAAGGCATATCCTATCGTGGAAATCATAGCCGAAAACGGATTTTATGATTATGATGCCAAATATGTGGGTGGTGGAACTGTGTATGAATGCCCTGCGGATATAGATGAAAACGTTACAGAATTTACTCAAGAACAAGCCTTACATTTAAACAATTTATTAGGTTGTCAAGGTTTTACAAGAGTTGACTTCCGTATGGATGACGAATTTCAAGCTTATTGTTTAGAAATAAATACCATCCCTGGATTTACCTCGCGCAGTTTGGTACCGATGGCGGCTAAGCAAGAAGGAATTGAATTTGCTGATCTCTGCCAGATAATTATTGATATTGCGATGAAAAGATAAACAAATCAAATAATGATTAAAGCTTTTCGTTTTTTATGATATTTCGATTTGGAACATAGATGAAAAAAAATATACAAATATGCGGTTTTGGAAACGGCCTTGTTGATCTTCAATACACAGTAACTGATTTAGAACTATCTGAATTAGGTTTAAAAAAAGGTGATATGACACTTGCAGATTCTGAACAACAAAATGCTCTGCTTAATAAACTATCAAATATCACCCATAATCGTTGCTCAGGTGGAAGCGCCGCTAACAGTATTATTGCTTTTACTCAGTTAGGAGGCAAATCTGCCTATCAAACTGTATTGGGCAATGATGATTATGGTAAATTCTATGCCAATGAATTTTCTGAACTTAATATTAATTTGCGATATAAATCTCTTGATGAATATTCAACCGGAACTTGTGTTATCTTGATTACTCCTGATGGTGAACGAACAATGCATACTTATTTAGGTGCAACTGCTTATTTCCGTCCAGAATTCGTTGATGAAGACTTGATTAAAGAATCCGAATGGTTATATATCGAAGGATATGAGTTTTCTCAAGAATGGAGCACTGAAGCAATATTTAAAGCAATTAAATGTGCTAAAGAGAATAATACAAAAGTAGCTCTTACTTTCTCTGCAGACTTCATAATATCAGTTTTTAGAGATAATCTTCAAAAAGCCGCCCAACAAGCAGATTTGATTTTTTGTAATGAAAGCGAAGCTATGAATTTTACTGCAACAGATAATTATGAGTCAGCGTTTGATCAATTATCAGCGACTTGTCCAAATGTTGTTGTTACTTTAGGTAAAAATGGTGCCATTTATAAATGGGATGGAAAAGTTTATTACGTTCCCGCCTATTCCGCTGAAGTTATTGATACCACAGGTGCGGGTGATATGTTCGCCGGTGCATTCTTGTTCGGATTAATTAACGACTACTCACCTATCGTAGCAGGTCATTTAGCTTCCTTTGCATCCGGTAGAATAGTTGCTCAATATGGAGCAAGAATTAACGATAATATGATAGAATTGAAAAATAAAGTTTATAATGAAATTATTCCAAATTTAAAATAAATATGAAAAAACTCACCATCCTAACTATATTATTATTAATATCATCCTTTGCGTTTGTCAAAGCGCAAACCGGTAAATCGTTTGCAGAATTTGCTCAAACTTTAGAGCAGTATTTTGATAAAACAATGATCGAAGATATCAAAAAGCAACTCCCTCTAGGGAGTGATTATAAAATTTGGGGTTGGGACGTTGGTGATTTTTCCGGTGATGGCATTGTTGATTGCGCGTTTTCCCTCAATTTGAAGGCTGATAAAAAACGTCGAATGCACGTTTATCTGTTTACAGATATTGATGGATTTTTAACAAAAGTTGGACATTTTACCTATAACTTCATTGATACTCCTTTAGAAATTGGTGTGGCAATTAAAAACAACACTTGTTCAATTACTCAAAAAAATGAAGATTTTAATTGGAATATTGATACATATACTTTTGATAATGGTGTTGTTCAAAAAACAGAAACCTATAATACTCGACGTATTGGGGATCTTACATATCAACAAAGTAGAAATTACCAACAACTAAACAGTACTGAAAAGTACTTATATACCCAAAGTAGCGATGAGGCATTTTTCCGAAAGTATAATTCAATTATTTCTTACCCACGAAATAAAAAAATATTTAAGGGTTATGAAACAACTACAACTATTGACGACATTGATTTCGTTTATGCAGGTGCTTGGCATTGGACAGGGGCAGAAGACCTTTCATATCAAGCAAAATCATCCTACGATGACGATTATTTGTATTTTACAGTAGATGTAAAAGACGACAAAATAGTTTCAGAACAATGCGATACGTGCATTTGTGATCATATTGAGTTATGGCTCGATTTGAACAAACCTGATTCTCTAGGCGACCGATTTATGACCAGAAAAGATAATAGAATACTCTTCCGTTCATCAACTGAAAAAGGCATCATTAAATTCATAATCAAACCGGGTGATTTTGTAAATACTTCAGCCAATATCGAGATTAATACGAATGATGAATTTTCTACTTTGCAATGGTTTGAAACAAGAAAAATGAAAGCGATTTCTGATTTAACACCAACAGGGTATATAGTAAAATTTAAAATCCCGTTTACTGTTTTAGGATTTATTGGAAGCCCCGTTGAAGATAAAAAAGAATTCGAAATAGGTGCTTCGTTGAGTGTTATTGATTATGATAATAAATTTCGCTCTGAAGAAAAAACCGAAATTGCAAATTCAAGTTTTGTTTCCTACAACCCCACTTCTTACGGTTCATTAATTTTTATTCCGCAGGAGGGTTGGTATGGCGAGTCTTTTAACATATTTGAAATGGAAGTATTACAAGCTATTCGAGAATATGGTTTCTAAAATATGAGATGAGATTATTTTGGATGCACCTCCCTGACTAAATACATAATCCTTGGTTTCGAAAGCTAAGGATTTTTCTTTTTCAGGGTTATTCGACAAATATTCCAAAAATTCAAGCATTTCGTTCGTACTACTTATTGACTTGAGAATACCTTGTCTAACCATAATCTCTGCATCGGGAGAATTCTGATAATTTCTTCCGCATAAAATGGGTACACCATAACCGGCAGGTTCAGTAACACTATGAATACCAGCTCCAAAAGCACCTCCGACATACACAATATTGGCATTTGAATATAGCTTAAGAAGTTTACCGATGCTATCAACAACAATATGAGAATCTTTTATCGAGTCACTCATTTCAGAGATAGAATTCATTTTTTCAATTGAACTATATTTAACCAAATTTGGTTCAATACCTATTAGTGTTTCTATATGCTTTTCAGTCGGCTCGTGAGGAACATAAATAATCTTTATTTGCTTTTGATGCGTAAGATTATACAATTTTACACTCTCTGATACGATTTTTTCGTCCAGTTCCCAAGAACTACCTAAAACCAAGACATCGCAGTCAGCAAAAACTTCTCGTGGAATAAGTGGTTTATTAATATATTCATTAACAGTTTCAATAATTCTATCAAATCTCGAATCGGATGATGGGATTATCTTTGATTCTATTCCGAGTTTATGAAAAAACTCTACATCTTTAGGGGTCATAGTGAAAATGAAATTGAATTTTTCGTAAACATATCTAAGAAATCCTAGAAATAACGACTTATATACTTTACTGCTTGGAGGTGTAGCGCATATTAGGTATATGGGGACATTCTTTTTCTTAAGTATGTTCAAATGATTTAACCAAATATCGTATCTTACAAAAACGGCTATATCAGGTTCTAAAGTTTCGATAAAATTGATAGCATTTTTTTTACTGTCATAAGGCATATAGCAAATATAATCTGCATATTTGTAGTTTCTTTGATTATTATACCCACTTGGAGAATAAAATGTACAAATAATATATATATCAGGATATTTTTCTTTGATAAATTGTATTATTGGTTTCGCCTGTTCAAATTCCCCCATCGAAGATGCGTGAAACCAAATACGTTTATTTTCAGATTTTTTTGGTAAAAGAATATTATTTTGCTTGATAAATAACTCCCTCTCCCTCATTTTAGGCAAAAATGTATTTATCACCGGAAGAATAAACTTAAGGGGAGTGATAAAAAAAGCATTATAAAAGAAATCTATTTTTTTCATCTTTTTTATATTGTAAAATTTTCAATTTTCAAATTTAAGAATTTTTTATTCGATTAAAAATAATTAATTTTGTAAAATGACAAAATATAAAATAATATCTTTAGTTATTGTAACTTTATTGAGTTCCAATTTAACGTTTGCAAAGCTCAACCCTGGTTATAATTCTCAAGAATTGATTAGAAGAGATACTATAACTCCAGGAGTTGTATGTTCTTATATTAAAATAGGACAAAAAGCTATTAAACACTCTGTTCACGTTATCGAAACCGACCTAACAAATGACAGTTTGTCTTTATGTGTCTATAAAGCATTAGATAACAATAGAGGCTTGGATAAATTGCAATATATTCAAACAAAATATGATTCGTTTAATAATTGTTCTTCAATTTGTGGTGTTAATGCGAATTTCTGGCGCGCTATAACTAATTTCCCCATCGGTCCATTAGTTGTTGATTGCGAAGTTGTAGAGGGATATAAATATAAAAAGTGGAGCTCCTGTTTTATAGATACTGATGGAGTACCATATATAGACACTTTTGATATCAAAACTTATGTTTATCTCAATGACCGTACTTATAACATTACAAGAGTTAATCGGAGGTTGGACAGTTTTGGCTTAGTTCTTTACAATCGTTTTGCAGGTACTGAAATTCCTCACGTTTCAGATAAAGATGTCCTCGAACGCTTAGAAACGATTCTTGGAATATATGAACAAGACTCATCATTTGTTGACTCTACTGAAGTTGCGTTTGACACACTACAGATGAAGGACAGTTTGAGAGCAATGCAGAACCGGGAAGAACAAGAATTTGAGTTGGAAAAAGCAGTATTGGAATATCAAGATTACCCGTCTATCAATTCAGAAATTGAATGCGTAGTTGTTTCTGTTCAAAACGGTGTAGTAACAATACCAAAAAATGGATTTGTTATTTCATTTCCTAAAAGTTTTCCTGAAGACCAAAGACTTAAAGTTGGTGATGTAGTTAGTGTCAAATTTCAAACAAATATTCTACCAAAGAAGAAATTTAGATACGCAGTTAGCGGAACGCCGCGCTTAGTACGAAGCGGCAATCCGGAACACGAAGCATATCAAGAAGGTTCTAAAGGACGCAGGTTTATAAGTAAAAGGCTCGCTCGAACAGCTATAGGGTACAATAAAGAAAAAACAAAAATGTATATGGTCACAGTAGAAGCAAACGATTACAGAAGCAATGTGAAAGGTGCCGATTTGAAAGACTTATCGGCAATTATGAAAGCTTTAGGTTGTTGGGATGCTATGAATTTGGACGGCGGAGGTTCAAGCTATATGACTGTAAACAAGAAGAATGTTAAATATAAAACTAACCCTAACATAGGTAGAAAAGTATCTGCCGGTTTTGGAGTAATAAAAAAATAAATAAAAGTGTAACTTTTTTGCTTTTGAATTGTTATATGATTGAACTAATGTACAAAACAGGAAAAAATATGAAAAAAAACGGGTTTCTATGGATATTTATTATTTATATCCTATTAAATAGCAATGTTTTACACGCACAAAAACAAGTAAATGATCTGCTTAATAATCCGGATCCAAAAAATTATAAAGAATTAAATACTTACTTCAATAATTATTTTAATAAAATAGATTACAAAAAAGGCTCAGGGTTTAAACCATTTAAACGTATGGAATGGTTCTGGGAACAAAGACTCTACCCTAACGGTTACATTAGATCACCAAAAGAAATGCTGGTTGATTTTAACGAAGCTCAAAAAAACAAATATGACAATTCTCTTCAAGGTTATAAACCTAAATGGAAAGAATTTGGTCCTATAAACGTTCCTGTTGATGCGATGAATGAAGGTACTGGAATAGGTCGGATTAACTGTATTGAATTACACCCAAGTCTTATCGGGACAATCTGGGTTGGTTCATCAATGGGCGGTGCTTGGAAAACAACAAACGGTGGCAAAACTTGGAAGTGTGCCGACTTTACCACTTTTTTATCGATGGGTGTTACTGATATTGAAATTTCTCCATCCAACACGAATATTATATATATATCAACCGGTGACGCCGACGGATATTCAATGTCGAGCGGCTATTCCATTGGAATTATAAAATCAACAGACGCCGGTGAAACTTGGAATGTTACCGATTATAACTCCGACATTCCGGATGGTGTTTTAATTTCTGAGCTTAATATCTATCCTGATAATTCGGATATTGTTTTAGCCGGGACAAATCGTGGAGTTTATAAGACTAAAGATGGTGGTGCTAATTGGAAATTAGTATCTTCCGGTGGTTTTTTTCGTGATATGCTCTCACCTACCGATAATCCTGATATAGTATATACTACAACGACAAGTATGGGAGGAAACGGTTCAATTTACCGGTCAACTGATTTTGGAGAAACTTGGGAAAGAGTTTGGAAAAATGATAACGCGGTTAGAATTCGTTTGGCAACTACTCAAAATAATCCTGCCAAAATTTATGCATTAGTAGCTGATAAAACCCAAGAAACCAATAAAAAACAATATGGACTTTTAGGAGTTTATGTTTCTGAAGATTATGGAAGTACTTGGTCCGAAAAGATTGGAAAATCACCAAATTTATTAGGTTGGTCAAGTCACGGAAATGACTTAGGTGGGCAAGGATATTATGATTTAGCTATTACTGTAAGCCCATTCGATGAAAACACTATCATAGTTGGAGGTGTAAACACCTGGAAATCAATAGATGGTGGCGATAATTGGGAATGTATGTCGGCGTGGTACAGAAGAGATAATATTCCTTATATTCACGCAGATCAACACGATATGCTCTACGATTCAAGAAACGGCGATCTTTTCATTGCCAATGATGGCGGTATTTATAAATCCGATGATATTACCAACCCGGAAGCGTGGATGGATATTTCAGGTGGCATCAGTATCAGTCAATTCTATAAAATGAGTTCTGCCACTACATCAGACGTATTTTTAATTGCCGGAGCTCAAGATAATGGAACTCATATATATAAAGATTCTAAGTGGTTAAATGTTGGCGGTGGTGATGGTATGGATTGCGAAATAAACCCAAAAAATCCTTCAATTGTATATTTTTCTACTTATTATGGATCAATAACAGCTACATTCGACGGTTTCAAATCAACAAATTACATTATGCATCAAGGTATAACCGGTGAATCTGCAGCTTGGTGCGCTCCAATATATTTAGATGTTGTTAATCCAAGCATAGTATATGCTGGTTTTCAAAATGTTTGGCAATCCACCGATCAAGGTAATTCCTGGTCAAAATATGGGGTTCTTCCTTCTTCTGCTATGAGTAATGTAAATTATATAACATCTGCTCCTACCGACAACAAATATGTATATGCCGCTTCCAGTACTACTTTACAAAAAAGAATCGGAACAGATGATTGGGAATCGATTTTTAACGCTCCATCGTTTATAACGTCAATCGCTGTGGATAAAGTAGATCCCGAAAAAGTATGGATATCAACAAGTGGCTTTAATCAAAATTCAAAAGTTTATCTAATTACACCGAACAGCAATATCAATATGGCGGCAGGTTTACCGAACGTACCGATAAATGATTTATTATTGATGGATGATAACAAAACATTATTTGCGGCAACCGATATTGGCGTTTTCATAAAAGAAGGTCTAAATAAAGCTTGGAGATTGTTCAACGACGGGATGCCTAGCTTATTATGTAATGATTTAGAATATCAAAAAGAAACCGGAACTTTAAGAATTGCTACTTTTGGACGTGGTATTTGGGAAACCAAACTGCTGAATTGTGATATCAATTCTCCAGAATTAAGTTTAGATAATGATATTGAATTTTGTGATGGCGATAGTTTAAAAATATCGGTATTAGCTAGTCCCGAATACAAAAAATTAGTCTGGCAGGATGGAACCCAAGGTACTGACTTTGTAGTTAGAAAAAGCGGTCAATATTACGTATCGGTCTATAATGAAGCCGGCTGCAGTGCTGTGTCAGACTTTGTCGATGTTAACGTACTACCATTTAAAGATATAGCTGTGAAATCCAGCAAGAGCGCTTTTGCTTTGTGTGTATTTCCCGATACTTTAGTTTTATCCGCAAATTTGGGTTATCGTACCTACTTATGGTCAACCGGTTCAACAGAAAGGAAAATCACTGTAACCGAACCGGGAGAATATTGGCTTGAAGTAACAGCTAAAAACGGCTGTTCAGGTAGGTCAAAACTATTCAATATTCAACAATCTGAATACCCTAACAAACCAGTAATCAGTCAAGAAAATGGCGAATTGATCTGTGGTGAAACTGCTTATAGATACCAGTGGTATCTGAATGGAATTTTCCTTGACAGTACAAATAAACAGAAAATTCAACCGAAAACCAGGGGATTTTACACTGTCGAGATTTTCAATGAACCCGGCTGTTCAGCAATTTCAGATGAATTTGAAGATGTTGTATCGGTCAATAATATAGTTAATTCGACATCTCAATTTGAGATTTATCCAAATCCTGCTAATAAAAGCTTAAACATCGATTTTTATCACGATGGTGGTAGTTCAGCGATTATAACAATTATTAATATAGAAGGAAAAGAAATTGAGAAGCTTAAACCTATTAGCTATGATAATCATTTAAACTATAATTTAAATGTAGAAAAACTAGAAAGCGGAATTTACTTTTTAAAAGTCGAATCCGGAACTAATGTAAATCTAAAAAGATTTGTAAAGAATTAATTAGTTTTATAATAAAATTAATAATTAAACGTTTGAAATTTAGAATTTTATAAAATATTTTTTAATATAAGGTGTATCAATGCTTATAAAAAAACTAACTATTGTTGTACTTGTGTTTTGTTTGAGTATGCCTGCATTATTTTCACAAAATGCTGAGTATATAAAAAGAGTGGAAAGTCAAACTGTTCCAAATTACAATTTAATAAAAAATGAAATGAATCAATATTTTCAAAGTTTTCCCGAGGGAGCTAAGAAAGTTGGTTATAAACAATATAATAGATGGCTATGGTTTTGGCAAAGCAGAACATTGCCTGATGGCTCCTTCCCTGATGCTATTAAATTAATGCAGACTTATGATAAATCTGTTAATACACAAGCAAAAGGGCTTAAACTGCAAGGTTATGATTGGAAGTTGCTTGGTCCTGTATCTACCCCAACCGAATTACAAAATTCAACCGGGTTAGGACGTATCAACTGTATCGAATTTCATCCTAATACTCCTGACGATATTTGGATTGGTGCCGCAGGTGGTGGAATCTGGCATTCTACAAATTTAGGTGCAAATTGGGTACAATCATATCCAAATGAAAGATTTATGACACAAGGTATTAACGATATATCTATTTCTTATACCAATCCTAATGTAATATATGCTACAACCGGTGACGCTTTTGGCGCCGGTGCCTCAGGATATTCTACTTACTCTGTGGGAGTCGTCAAGTCAACCGATAAGGGATTAACTTGGAATGTTACAGAATTACAATCAAAATTAGAGAATACAAATAAAATCGCGGCTATCAAAGTTAGCCAGACAGATGAAAACGTAGTCATAGCAGGTACAAGAAATGGAATGTTCAAAACAACCGACGGCGGAGCTACTTGGACATTAAAACAAGCAGGTGATGAATTTTATGATATTGAAGTCCACCCTACCAATCCAAACATAGTATATGCCGCGACATTAAGAGGAAACAACTCTCGGGTTTTCAAATCTACTAATTTTGGCGACACGTGGACATCAGCATTATCCACTACAGGTTCGTTCCGAACTCAAGTTGGAGTTTCGTCTGATGATCCGGATGGTGTTTTTGCACTTGTTTGCTCAACGGATAATGGTTTTCATTCATTTTGGTATTCAGGTGATGCCGGAACAAATTGGGAAAAAATGTCCGATAGGGCTTCAACCACAAATATTCTTGGTTGGCAAAAAAACGGTGATGATGCAACTGGTCAAGGCTGGTATGATTTAGCACTTGCTATAGATCCAAGAGATATGAGTAAAATATATTCCGGTGGTATTCACTTGTGGGCATCGAAAGATGTTGGCAGATCATTTACTATTGCAACTCATTCACGAGGTCTATATCAATTACCTTACGTCCACGCAGATATTCACGATTTGAAATTTACCAAAGATGGGTCCAGATTGTATCTTACCTGCGATGGCGGTGTTTACTATTCTACCGATCAACGTACTTGGACTGATATTTCAAACGGATTACCTATTACTCAGTTCTATCGCTTCTGCAGTGATAATAAAAACCCTGCTCGTATGGTTGCCGGTGCACAGGATAATTCCACAATCAAAAAAGATGGTGACAACTGGGAAATCGTTTTTGGCGGTGATGGCACAGATTGCGCCATTGATCCTAATAACCCACAATATTGGTATTATTCTTATGTATTCGGTGAATTCTATCGTTCAATCAATTCAGGTGCCAATAAATCCTCAATGGTTAACCCTGGTATGTTTCCTAACGAAAGAGGTGCTTGGATTTCACCACTGTCAATTGATTTTGCAAGTACAAACCGATTATATGTAGGTTTTAAACAAATCTATAGAAGCGAAAACTATGGCAAAAGTGATTCTTGGACACCAATTTCTACCCTCTCAAACAATGATCCTATGCTAGTTTTAACTGCTTATAATAGAAATATATACGCCGCAAATAACTCAACATTGTACTATTCATTCGATGATGGCATTCATTGGACTACTAAAGGAATGTATAATGTTTCATCCGTTGCTATTGACCCAGCAAATCCTAAACACGCCTGGATAACTCAAGGTGGTTTTAGTGATGGAAACAAAGTTTTCGAATTTGATGACGGTACAATGACAAATATATCAGGAAATATTCCTAATGTTCCTGTAAATTGTATTGCTTATCAAAAAAATTCACCAAATAGAATTTTCATTGGTACCGATATTGGTGTGTACTACAGTGATTATAATTCAGGATATTGGCAACGCTACGGAAATAATCTTCCGAATACAATTGTTACCGATATTGAACTACTAAGTGATCATAATTTAATCAGGATTTCATCTTATGGTAGGGGTTTATGGGAAGCTCCATTAACAAATTGTAATTTGCCACACCCACAAATTGAAGCCTTGGGAGAACGTCAATTCTGCGACGGCGGTAGTGTAGTACTGCGAGCTAATACCGATAAAACAGATATTTATTGGTCAAATGGTGAAAGGACTAAAGAAATAACAGCGAAAAAAAGTGGAATGTATTCATATACAATTAAAGAAGGCGATTGCACTGCCACTTCAATGGGAATTCAAGTAACCGTTTACGAAACACCTACCATAACGATCGAAGCAACTGACGAATTAGCATTTTGCCGTGACCAAAATGAAGATGTTCTCTTGAGAGCATCAACCGGATTTACATCATATTTGTGGTCAACTGGTGAAACCACACGCGATATAGCCGTTAAAGAACCCGGGAAATATTCTGTTACCGCAACAACAAAAGACGGTTGTGTTACAGGAACTGAAATTACAGTAATTGAAAGAGAACGTCCTGCAAAACCTCTAGTATTATACTACCAAGGTTCCGTTTGGTCGAGTATAACAGCTACTAAATACAAATGGTACAAAGACGGTAAACCTATGGCAAAATCAAATTCCAAATCGATGGATATAGGCCAGACAGATGCTGTATCTCGTAAATATGTAGTTGAAATTTGGGACGAATATGGTTGCCAATCTATATCGGACACTTTGGAGGTTGTTTCATCTGTAAATGACTTAATAGCTGGACAATTTATAAATATAACACCTAATCCATTTGATGATAAATTCAAATTAGATGTTAATTTAGCTATCTCTGGAAGTGTAAGCATTCAAGTTTTCGATATAAATGGAAAATTAGTATTTGAAACCACTGAATTAAATGCCGCAAACTCAATAAGCCAATCAATAAACCTTGGGAATATATCTTCCGGAGTTTATATGATTTATATTAAATGCAACGACAAATCTTGGGTAAAACAAGTTGTTAAAAAATAAATAACAAATCCTCTCTTTTTGTTAAGAGAGGATTTTTTTTCTTTTGATAATAAGGTAACTTTATGATTTCAATTATTAACGGTATAATAATAGACAAAAGCTCCAATGATGTGGTAATTGATTGCAATGGTGTTGGTTTTCACATTTTTATTTCAGTTTATACTGCAGAAAATCTTCCTTCATTGGACAATCCTGTCAAATTATATACATATCTTTCTGTTAAAGAAGATTCTTTAGATTTATTTGGGTTTAGCGATAAAATTGAGAAAAATGCTTTTCTGCAATTGATTAAAGTGTCTAAGATTGGACCAAAAACAGCTATTGGAATATTATCCGCAGTAAACCCACAGGAATTAGTCGAGTTTATTGTTACTTCTAACCACAAAGCATTAAGCAAATTACCGGGAATAGGACCAAAAACCGCTGAACGGATAGTTGTTGAATTGCGAGATAAATTTAAAGATGTTGATTTTTCTGCAAGTACAGGCTCTTTTAACAAGCTGGGTGTAGCGAGCGAAGCTGTTTCAGCTTTAATATCATTAGGATATAACAAAGCTAAAGCAGAGAAATCTGTGGATATGGCTATCAAAGAAATTGCTCCGGATGAGATGAAGTTAGAAAGATTGATTAAAACCGCATTAAAAAACGCAATATCGTAGGTAAAGTGATGTTTTTAGTATTCCCATCATTAAAATTTAGAAATGGACATATTATCGAAGCTATAATTTCCGATGATAGTATGCGGCATTTTTATGAAAAGCTGATGCAAGACCCAATTGCTATGTGTAAACTTCTGAGGAAAGAAAATTCCAAATCGCTGATTGTTTGGGATCTTGATTCTTATGAAGGAACTGATAATAAAAACAATCTAACAGCCATACTTGAGATGGCAAACAGTATTGATATCCCAATTCAGTTAGTTTCCAAATTCGAGAGTATAGAACAAATTGACTATTTGCTTTCAAACGGAATATTTAGAGTTTTCGTTGACGAAACAATAATTGAAAAACCGGAAGAACTTAAAGAACTAGTTGGTAAATTTACAGCTTCTCGAATTGCCGCTTTAGCTATAGAATCGAATAATAAATTATTCCAAACCCAAAAATTAAAAGCTTATACCTTAGAGTACTTTGTTGAGCAAGCAAAATCATTAGGAATAAATCGTTTGTTATATGGTGATCAAGATATTATATCGGAAAAGAAAAGTTGGGATATTAACTCTCTTGTTCTGATTTCTAATAGATTAAAAATTAGAATAACTTTAATAGAAGGTATTCGCAGTTCAAAAATACTTCGTAGTATGAATCTCATCATCAAACACGGTATAGATTCCGCTATGCTGGGCAGTGCTTTATATGAAAACATATTCCCTTGCCAAAAGATTTGGCGTATGATAGAATCAAAATTAGAAGTATAAAAATCCGACGGATTCTTTGGTTATGTTTGGGATTTTCATTAATTTTGCATTCTTCTTTTGGACTCTTAGCTCAGTTGGTTTAGAGCGCCACGTTGACATCGTGGAGGTCGCTGGTTCGAATCCAGTAGAGTCCACCAATTTCTTCCCAACACAAAAAATGATGGTTTGAACTACAGCACTTGGGCAAACTATAAACATTAATCTAACTTATTCGTATATAATGAATGGAAAAATTTAATAATATAACTGAAAAGGATTCTGGATATATATACAATATATATTCGAAAAAGCCTTTGTTTGTTGAAAAAGCTATCGGTACATATATTTATGATGATCAAGGTAACAAGTATCTTGATTTTCTATCCGGTATAGCCGTAAATGCGCTTGGTAATCGCCATAAAGTTGTAGTTGAAGCCATCGAAAACCAGTTATCCAAATATCTCCACGTTTCAAATTTCTTCTTTCAATCACCGCAAATTCTTTTAGCAGAAAAACTGATTGCCATTACCGGATTGTCAAAAGTTTACTTCTCTAATTCGGGCACAGAATCCACTGAAGCGGCAATTAAATTAACCCGTGCTTGGGCTAATCCTAAGAAAAAAAACACAATCATAGCGCTTAAAGGTGCCTTCCACGGTCGTTCCTATGGTGCGCTCTCATTGATGGAACAGGACTCATATAAGAAAAATATGTATCCATTCTTAGATAATTGCAAAATTGTTGATTCTAACGATAATATTGAAAAAATAATTAACGAAGATACTGCCGTTGTTTTCTTTGAAGTCATTCAAGGTGAAGGCGGTATTAGAACAATCCCGAGTGCTTTTCTACAAAGTCTGCTTAAATTAAAAGCAAAATACGATTTTTTGATTGTTATTGATGAAATACAAACCGGTATAGGGCGAACAGGGAAATACTTTGCTTATGAAAATTTCGATATTAAACCGGATATAATATTATCGGCAAAAGCCCTTGGCGGTGGCTTGCCTTTGGGAGCCATAATATGCTCTGAAAAGGTTTCATCGGTTTGGCAGTATGGCCAACACGGAACCACTTTTGGTGGAAATCCGTTAGCCTGTGCGGCCGGATTGGCAGTTTTGAATTACATTGACGATAAATTTTTAAGTGAAGTAACAAAGAAAGGTGTATATTTATCGCTTAAATTGGGTGAATTAAGACTTAAAAATAATCTAATAGAAGAAGTACGGGGTATGGGTCTTATGGTTGGCATTAAGTTGAATGAAATTCCAGCCGCTAATGTTGTAGAGTCCTTGTTCCATAACAAGGTTTTGGTATGTAAATCGTCTGATAATGTTGTTAGAATTCTTCCGCCTCTAAATGTTAGTTACGAAGAAATCAATATTTTCTTAGAAAAATTAGAAAAGGTTCTAAATGAAATATAAAGCAGTATTTATTATAATTATCAATGTATTATTGTTGTTGACTTTAAGTAATGTCAAACCGTATGATTATTTTGGAATATATTTCGGGATTGAAAATCCACAGATGCTTTTTTTTACACTTGCCGATAAAGACTCCGTAACAAAAACTTGTTTTTTAACTTCGCCGGAATTAGGAATTAATAATCTTGAAGCAAAAAACTTTAATCTTACCGATGAAAACTTTTATTTCTCCATTTATTCTGATAAATATGAAGTAGATATTCAGACTGGGAAGCAATTTGGTTCATATTCCGGAGGATCAAAAATTGATGGATTTGTTGGTGGGAGTGCTATTTATAAATTCGATAATGGAACACTAAGAGATTTGGAAAAATACTGCGGAACTTACTATTCTATTGACAAGAAAGATTCAATTGTCATCCAACTTAATGATTCATTAAGTTTAAAAACCATACATAAAAATCAAAAAATAGCAAAAGCTGAATTAAACACATTATTTCCAAATAATCCTGAACTATTCATTGCTAAAACCGGTTTACGACACGAATTCAAACTTCAGAACTTCATACCTTGGCAGATTATGTACATTTTCGAAGGTCAAGAATATTTCTTTTATAAAGAATTATAATTCTTCGATAAAGTTAGTTTGCTTTACTAATGAATAAAACACATTTAAACCTGTGATTAAACACTCCTTTGGGAAGGAATATTTATCCGTGTGAAGCGCCGGTGAATTCTCACCTATTCCCAAACCAAAAAGGCATATATCCCCTATTTTTGAAAAGTGTCCAAAATCTTCGGACCAAGGAAACGGCTTTGAAAGTTCTAATATGGGTAAATCAAAAGATTCTTTGAGTTTATTTACACTTATTGGGGAATTTTTTGTTAATGGAAACTCTTCCAAAAATTGTATATTTATTTTTAATGAAGTATCTAATATCATTTCATTAATATACATATTTAATGAATCTTTGTATCTTTGAATAGCATCCTCGCTTGAACTTCTAACAACTGAATAAATCAACGCTTGATTGAGAATTGTACCAAAATTTGGTTTCCCGAAATTTATATGAGTTACGGTTAATAATATATCGTCAGGCAATGAACTTAATCGCTCAGCTAAACTATGTAGTTTGTTAATTAATTGCGAAATACAATATTCTAACGGCTTGGCTTTGTTAGGTTCCGCCGCGTGTGATGCCTCTCCTATTATCTCAATTCTTATTCCTGATGATGCTTTTGCGAATATTCCATCTGAAACTATTATTGAGTTGATGGGAAATCCTGGTAAGTTATGTAAAGCGAATAAATAATCAATTTTATACTGGTTCATAATTCCGGAATTAATAATTTCATAAGCCCCTTTCCCCGTTTCTTCTGCCGCTTGAAATAACAAAATCACTGTACCGCTCATCAAATCAAATTCTGCGTCCATTACTTTGGCTAAGTATAATAAAATAGCTGTATGCCCATCGTGACCACAAAGATGACGAAAAACTCCATTAAAATTTATGGCGTCAATATCCGCTCTTAATAGGATGGTCTTACCCATCCTATTGGTTTGAAAAACAGCTATAATGCTACAAGTGTTTTCTATCTCATAAATGTTAACATTTTCTAAACTGCTCAACTCTTTTAATATATAGTCACAAGTATTATATTCTTTACCTGATTGCTCAGCCAAAAGATTCAATTCATCTTTTAATTTAAATAACTCATCTGAATTTAAGATCATAGTATTAGCCTAAACAAGTTCAACCGGAGATTCCACAATGGTAAGAGTCTGATTAATAGAATCAAGTTCGGCGGTAGTATTAATAGGCAATGTTAATTGGTTCGAGCTATGACCAAATAATAAGCCGTAGAAACTTGGTATCTCCAACGGTTTTAAATAATAATCCAACACTTCACCCAGTGAAGAATCCCAAGTTGATTCATTGCTATCACATTCTTCGCATTTCCCGAATACAATACCGACTGCTTTTTCAAGTTTTCCCGTCATTGCTAATTGCCCTAACATTCTGTCAATTCGAAAAGGTGCTTCGCCAACGTCTTCTAAAAATAGAATTTTACCTTTGGTTTCAATTTCGTACTTAGTACCCATTAACGATGCCACAATAGACAGGTTTCCACCAACTAATTTTCCCGTTGCTTTTCCTTCTTTTATTGTTCGCATTGGAAAGTTCTTTCTGATGCCGGATAAACCTTCGGGATTAGTGAGTTTTAATGGATATTGCGCTTCACCAAAAAGCATTGTTTTTAAAGCATTAGCTGTAAAGTTTGTGTATGCGGAAAGCAAAACAGGACCGTGAAATGTTATCAATCCTGCATAACGATTAATTGCAAGATGTAACGCTGTTATATCACTATAACCAAGAAATATTTTTGGATTGGATTTAACTAAATCAAAATCTATATATTTAAGAATTTGCTGTGAACCATAACCGCCTCTTATACAAAAGACAGCTTTAATGCTATTGTCAGCAAACATTTTATTGAAATCGTTTGCTCTTAACTCAGCCTTTCGTGTTTTATATCCGATTTGTTCGAGAAGCCCCTCACCATAAACAGGAACTAATCCCAGCCATTTAATTACTTCAGCCGCTTTATTGATATCGTCAGGATCCATTACGTTTGTTCCGGGAGCAATTATCCCTACTTTGTCACCAACTTTGAGCGCGTTTGGTTTAACGATTTTATTTTGTGGCAGTAAATCTTTTGCTTTTAAATCACTGCTAAGATTAACCATTTTTATTGCGGCTGTTGCGGCAACGATACCCTTTATTAAATCTCTTCTATTCATAACTATTCATCAAAGTTAATTCATTTTCTAAATTTTCCCACTTCTCAATGTGTTCGTCGAGTTTAGATTTTGCTGTGTTATATTCGGTATTATATTTATCGGTTTCCGGTGAATTGTAAAAATCCGGTGTACTGAAAAATAGTTCTAATTCTTCTATTTTGGATTCGATTGTCATTATCTCATTTTCACAATTCGATATATCTTTCTTTACCTTTTCGATTTTTCTATTCAGATCTTTCCGCTTTTCCCAGGACATTTTTCCTTCGGTCTTTTCGTCGGATTTATCCATATCTGATTTATTGATTTGATTTTCAGACGCTATATTTTGTTCATATTTCAAGAGATAATTATAAATCCCGCCTAGGTATTCTTTTGTCTTACGCTTATCAAATTCAACGGTTTTATTCACTAAGCCATCTAAAAAATCCCTATCGTGCGAAACAATTATTAGAGCGCCACTATAATTTAATAACGCCTGCTTTAAAACATCCTTCGAAATCATATCTAAATGGTTTGTAGGCTCATCCAATATCAATAGATTTGCCGGTTGCAAAATGAGTTTCGCAAGTGCTAATCTTGATTTCTCGCCACCGGAGAGTACCTTTACCTTTTTTTCCTGGGCGTCGCCACTAAATAGAAAAGCGCCTAATAAACTGCGAACTTTGGTTCTCATTTCATTTATAGCTGAATCATCAATGGTTTGAAATACGGTTTTGTTTGGGTTCAATTCATCGGCAGTATTTTGAGAGAAATAACTGATTGCTACATTGTGTCCGACATTCAACTCTCCGTCGTAAGATTCCACACCTGCCAAAATTCTTGACAAAGTAGTTTTTCCTTCTCCGTTTTTCCCTACAAAAGCTATCTTTTCCTCTCTTTCAATGGCAAAATCGATTTTGTCCAGCACCAATTTTGTAGTATAAGTTTTTGAAAGTCCTGTTGCTTCAATTATAGTTCTACCTGCTCTAGGAGGTTCTGGAAATCGGATCTTCATAGAAGAAATGTCTTCATCTTCCAACTCAATTCGTTCTATTTTATCAAGTGCTTTAATTCTTGATTGTACGCGAGTTGCTAATGTTGATTTCGAACGAAAGCGTTCAATAAAACGTTCTGTCTGGGCAATATCGCGTTGTTGGTTTTTGTATGCCGATAACAATTGTTCTTTTTGTTGCTTCCTTGCTTCTAAAAACAATGAATATGGCAACCTCATATCAAAAATTTTCCCTTGGCTTAATTCAACTGTTCTATTAGTAATATTATCTAAAAATTTCTTATCGTGAGAAACCAACAGAACCGCTCCAAAATAGGTTTTTAAGAAATTCTCGACCCAAACTATAGATTGGATGTCTAAATGGTTCGTGGGCTCATCCAGAAGCAAAATATCAGGTTTCTGGAGAAGGATTTTAGCTAATTCAACGCGCATTTTCCAACCACCGGAAAATTCATTAATCTTCCTATCTAAATCCTCGCTCGAAAACCCTAAACCCTTAACAGTTTTTTCAATTTCAGCTTCAATTGAATTACCACCTAAAATGTGGAATCTTTCGTTATCGTGAGCTAATTTCTCGGCTATCTTATGATATTCCAATGATTCGTAATCAGTTCTAGTTTCTAATTCATTCGATATTCTGTCTATTGATTGATGCAGTTCATAAATCTCTGTTAATGACTCTTTGATTTCGTTGAATAGTGTTTTCTCTGATTCAATTGTCATTTCCTGGGGCAAGTACCCAATTGTGTATTCCTTTGGATGAGTAACCTGACCGGACTCTGGTAACATTTCTTTAGATATTATTCTTAAAAGTGTAGTTTTACCGGTACCATTTCTACCAATCAATGCAACACGGTCATTTTGATTGATAGTGAATGAAATATTATCGAACAGATAATTTCCACTGAAGTGTACAGATAAATTATTTATATGAAGCATATTTAACTAACCTAATTTATTAATCCTTCCATTGCAAATATTCTTGCGGTTTTGTTCGTATAGTCTATTTTTTTGATAAATTGTTCAACCACAGGTATTATTATTTCAGTGCCTTTTTCGTCTAATACTAACCATAACTTATTACTCGGCGTTTCCCAAATTTCTTCAATTTTACCAATATACTCATTTGTATCATTATTATAAACCATAAAACCAATGACTTCATCGATTGATATATAACCTTGATCCAATGTTTTCAAGATAGAATCGTCAATAAATATGCCTTGTTCTTTTAATTCCTTGGCTTCTTTATCGGAGTTGATTTCTTTTAGTTTTAATAAAGCATTTCTATTAGCCGGAGTCCATTTGATAATAGTATATTCTTTTGCAAATTGTTCGCTAAAACCAATTTTTATATTTAATTGCGGTTTAAGTAACGGCAAATCCGACAGCAAATCCCCTACCAGCAATTCGCCCTTAAACCCTTTGATTTGTAGTATTGTCCCAATATAAATTATCATTCTTTTCTGCTTTTTATTAATTTTTTCTAAACCGAGAAACGTATTCACATTTTTTTAAATAGTACCTCAAATTCAAATCAGTAGCGACATTGATACCAATTCTTGGCGTATTGACTAATTCAATATCATTATAGCTTTTAAAATCCTGAATATAAAGATCAGGAAGTAACATCGAACTGCAATTATCATTAGTTGTAAACGACAAGGCTTGAGCTAATTTTCCCGGACCATTACATAATTCGACTAATTCTGTTTTTCTTCGCCGGGTTTTCATACCGTCTATTCCTGTAAAAGGTCGTAAAGCACGAATCAAAACAGCGGACCCAAGACCGGATTTATCAGTTACTACATTTATACAATGATGTACGCCATATATCTTATAGACATAAAATATGCCTCCGTTTTCAAACATAGCCGAATTGCGTGAGGTTTTACCTTTAGCCGAATGATTCGCGGCATCGTTAAAGGGCATATAGGCTTCTGTTTCAACTATTTCACCGCTCAGAATAATACCATCAATTTTCCGCACCAATACCTTACCAATAAGGTTTTTTGCAACTATTTCAGTATCCTGCAAATAAAAATCTAGATTTAGCGCTTTATTAAAATCAATGCCGAAATTATCTGTTTTCATACTCGAGCCATTATCAATTCTTCAGAACTTTACTATGTAAACCCACTTAAGATGTGAGTTACAAGTCTATGTAAACATTATCCATTGTACTGATTGATTTGATATTCGCCTTTTAGAGCGTAATACCCACCTTCAGTTAAAGCCTGCATTTCATTTTCACCGGGATATATCTCAATTGGAGCAATGAAACTTACTCTATCAGATATATATTTAACAATCATATCAGAATAAGCTAAACCACCGGTTATTAATATGTAATCTACTTTTCCACTTAAAACTGTCGCCAAAGCTCCAATTTCTTTAGAAATCTGATAGCACATTGCGTTATATACTTCCTCAGCTTTTTTGTCACCGTTTTCAATCATATTTTCAACTTCGATTCCATTATTGGAACCCAAATATGCCACCAATCCACCGTTACCGGTTAACAACTTTTTTATTGCCTTAAAGTCATAATCAGGTGAAAAACATAAATTGGCAAATTGGAACATTGGTAAAGAACCTGTACGTTCAGGTGAAAAAGGTCCGTCACCGTTTAAACCGTTATTGACATCAATTACTCTCCCATTCCTATGCGCACCAACTGTTACACCACCGCCAAGATGAACAATAATCAGATTAAGGTCTTCATATTTTTTGTGTACCTTACGAGCGTGTGTATGAGCAACTGCCTTCTGATTTAAAGCGTGAAAAATACTTATACGCTCAATAGCAGGATGTCCTGAATATCGAGCAAGCGGTTCTAATTCGTCAACTACTACAGGATCAACGATAAAACAATTTTCCGGAAAATTTGTATCCAGTGCTATTTCGTGTGCCAAAACTCCACCCAAATTTGAAGCGTGTTCACCCAAAGGACCAATTATTTTCAAGTCTTCTATCAACGCATCGTTAACCTTTATTACTCCACCCGGAACAGGTTTAATGACACCACCTCTTCCAACACAACACTCAATTTCCTCAACGCCTATTCCTGCTTCAATGAGCGCTTCTTCGATAATGTTTTTGCGGAATTCAAATTGGCTATAGATTGTAGGATATTTGCAAATCACTTCAGTATCGTGACGCAAAG
Source organism: Kapaibacterium sp. (SeqCode) (assembly GCA_038206725.1). GTDB lineage: Bacteria > Bacteroidota > Ignavibacteria > Kapaibacteriales > UBA2268 > JBAXXL01. The sequence goes on along the minus strand of JBBRAO010000004.1, from coordinate 8,822 downwards.
TCTTTGTGAATATTTCTGTTAAATCTTCGTAAACAGATATTTTGGTTGATGTTGAACCCGGATTAATTGCTAAAATTTTCATATTTTTCCTTTATTTTCAAATTAATGTAATTACAAATTTATAAATTCTTTATTTATTGGCAAAATTTTATTTAAAATTATTTGAGCGGCATTTTTTGATGGTGAATCATTAGATTTTAATAATTCTCGTATCTCTTTGAATTTTTGGATTAGATTATCAATTGCGCTTTCGTTTTCAATTAAAGCTATAGAATTTTGAAAGACATTTTCTGAATTAAATTCATATTGGATAAATTCTTTTATTATAGGTGTCCCCAAAAGAATATTCGGCAAAGATACACTTGGGATTTTTACAACTTGTTTTGCATATACATAAGTAAATATGGAAGTTCTGTAGAATGCAAAAAAAGGAAAACCACATAAAGCGGCTTCTAATGTCGAAGTGCCCGATTTAATAATACCAAATTTACATTCCTGCATCATTTGTTTTGAATCCTTATAGTACTCCAATTCAACTCCGTCAACTTCCAGCTTATTTAAATATTTTTTATGACTTTCATTTACAATTGAAGTAGCAAATTTCAAATCCGGATACTTCAAATGCAACTTTTGAACGACTTCGATTAATATCGGAATATGATGTTCTAATTCTTGTTTTCGACTGCCTGCTAAAATAGCGCATTTAAATTGGCGATCTTCCAATGAAGGTGGATCATTTTTTAATAATGGATGCTCTAATAATGGATGCCCAATATATTCAGCATTTATACCAGCATTTGCAAAGTAGTTCTTTTCGAAAGGTAAGACCGTAAGGAGGATATCTATTGAGTCATTGAGATTCTTCTCACGGCTTTTACCCCAAGCCCAGGTCTGCGGAGCAATATAATGAAATGTAGTAATACCATTATCTTTTAGGTATTTCCCTAATTTCAGATTAAATCCTGGAAAATCCATTCCGATAAAGCAATCTATATTACTTTCCATTGCAAGTTTTTTACAAGTAGTTAACAATTTGGTAAAATAACTATATTTTTTGGCTACTTCCCAAAACCCCATAACAGCAAGCTCATTAAAATCGGCTATCGAGGACAATCCACAACTTTGCATTTGCGGTCCTCCAAAACCAATAAATTCTGTATCGGGATTAAAATCTAATATGGCACGCATTAAGTTTGCACCATAAACATCACCCGATGGTTCTCCTGCTGTTATAAATATTCTTTTGTTCATACTTTTGTAAAATTAATAAATGCAAAAATACAGTTATTATTTGTTTATTTATATAATTAATCTGATATTTTATACTCATTTCTCATTTTTAAAATTTTCCTAAAAATAATACGTTGTAATTTGATTAATAAACCACAAACAATTAGGGTTTTAATGATAAATAGCAACTATCTAGAAAAAATAGCTGTCATAAACGGCAAAAATAAGGTAACTTATAGCGAGTTATTTAATTATACAAATCAATATTCAGAATTCTATTCCAAAAATAACTACACCAAAGTTGCAATATATTCAGAAAATAAAGAAGAATGGCTTTATGCTTTTTTCTCCGCTTGGGTCAACGACTGCATTGTAGTACCGATTGACTATTTAGCCTCGGAAGATGATATTCTTCACATACTAAAAGACTGTTCACCTGAAATAATATTTACAAATACCGATTTAAAAGACAAGATAGCTGAAATTTCTGCTAAAACTAAGCAAAAATCTCAAATATTAGCATTTGAAGATATAACTTTATCAAAGGAAGTTGAAACTCAAAAACATAGTATTGATATTAAGGATTTATCGAAAACTGCTGTTATTATTTATACTTCCGGAACAACAGGTACTCCAAAGGGTGTGATGCTGTCTTATGAAAATTTAATTGCAAATGTTCGAGCTGTATCGGAAGATGTAAAAATCTTTACCAAGGAAAGACAAGTATTACTGTTATTGCCTCTTCACCATATTTTTCCTCTCGCGGGTTCTATGTTGGCACCCTTATTTGTTGGTGGAACAATTGTTATTGCGCCTTCTATGCAATCTGCAGTTATTATCGAAACATTAAAGAATAATTCTGTAAATATTCTTATTGGTGTGCCACGATTTTACGAACTCTTATATAAAGGTATAAAAGCTAAGATTGATAAAGACATTAAAGCAAAAATAATGTTAGCCATATTTTCCAAAATCAAAGCTCCGAAATTAGCTCGTAAAATTTTCAGTAAGGTTCACGATGGTTTTGGTGGAAAAGTTGAAATAATGGTTGCCGGTGGTGCCGCCTTGGGAATTGAGGTAGGACATTTTTTCCAAAATGTTGGCTTTGAAATATTAGAAGGTTATGGAATGACCGAAGCCGCCCCTATGATTACATTTTCGCGTCCCGGAGCATCAGTCATTGGTTCAGCCGGACAAGCATTACCGGGCTTAAAAATAGATATTTTGGATGGTCAAGTTAGAGCTAAAGGTCCTAACATTATGAAAGGTTATTATAATAGACCTGATGAAACGGCTGAGGTTATTAAGGATGGATGGCTCCACACCGGTGATTTAGGCTATGTAAATGAAAAAGGTTATTTATATATAACCGGAAGATCAAAAGAAATTATTGTTCTTTCTAATGGAAAAAACATTAATCCAAATGAATTGGAGGAAAAGCTTAATGGATTTTCCGAATATATCAAAGAATCCGGTGTTACTTTCCGTAAGGCTAATCTTCACGCAATAATTTTACCCGATTATGAATTGCTCAATAATGCCGGTATTACTGAGTATCAAAAATATTTCCGCGATACTCTGATGCCTCAATTTAATGAAAAATTGACCTCCTATAAACGAATTTCAAATTTTGTTCTCGTGAATGATGAATTACCAAGAACACGTTTAGGAAAAATTCAAAGATATAAATTGGAAGAATTGATTACTGACAGCAAAAAAAATAAGCAGACAAAAAGTGACTATTGTACTCCTGAATATACTTCTCTAAAAAGTTTTCTCGAAAGCCAAATTGACAAAACTGTTGACCCCGAAGACCATATAGATTATGATCTTGGTTTGGATTCCTTAGGGAAAATTGGCTTGTTGTACTTTGTGGAGCAATCTTATGGTGTATATTTGAATGAGAATTTATTAGCAAGTTTCACATCAGTCAAGGAATTAGCTGAATATATCAAACTTAATAAGAAAAAATATACCACAGACCTAACCAATTGGACAGCCGCTTTAAAAGAAAGAGTTAATGTAAAAATACATAAAGCTTGGCCTACTTTATTCATTTTTACTACTGCGGCGAAAAATTTGATGAAACTTTATTTCCATATTAAAGCAAACGGTTATAAAAATATACCCGATGGTCCTTGTATTATTGCGCCCAACCACCAAAGTTATATAGACGGTTTAATAGTTACATCCTTTATTAAAGCTAAGACGATGAAAAATACTTATTTCTATGCCAAACGAAAGCATATCAATAATTGGTTTCTTCGGTTAATGGCTAATAAAAACAATGTGATATTTATGGAAGATAATTCTAATATGAAGGATACTATTCTAAGAACTGCAGAAGTGCTGAAAAATGGAAAAAAATTGATAATTTTTCCGGAAGGAACAAGAACAAAGAATGGTGCGATTGGTGATTTCAAAAGAACATTTGCAATTTTAAGCAAAGAATTGAACGTGCCTATTATACCTGTTGCTATTAATGGAAGCTTTTTAGCTATGCCTGCCGGATCTCACTTTCCAAAACCATTTTCAAAGATACAAATAGACTTTATGCCGGCTATATATCCAAATAACCATACTTACGAATCTCTTAAAGAGCTTGTTAAAGAAAAGATTGCCGGTAAGATTAAACATAAGTTATAAACAAATGTAAAAAAAGTTGTAATTATTTGCTTTAATATTTGGTTATTTAAGGTAAAAGTGGTAATTTTGAATTCGGTATTTTTATAAATTAATTTTTAATTGTGAGTTGCTCATGGCACACCATAAATCAGCATTGAAGAGAATTAAACAAGCTAGCAGACGGAGACTTTATAACCGCGCTTATAAAAAAGAAATGAAATTAGCTGTTCGCTCAGTACGCGAAGCTAAAACCTACGATGTAGCATTAGAAAATTTCAAAAAAGCAACAAGTATTTTGGACAAAGTTTCTTCCAAAGGAATAATCCATAAAAACAATGCTTCAAATAAGAAATCTAAACTTTATAAAGTTGTAGCAGCTTTAAAAGTTAATTAGTTTAATGCACCCGTAGTTCAACTGGATAGAATATCTGACTACGAATCAGAAGGTTACAGGTTCGACTCCTGTCGGGTGTACTATAGATACATCTATGCCTAAATATTATAAAGGCTTACGAAATTGCAAAAATAAATTTGTAGAAAATTTGTAAGAACAGAAAACAGAAAAGTATATTTTTTAGGTCGAATTGTATAGTAGATAAAACAGATTAATGAGCCGATATGATAATAACATATCGGCTATTTTTATATATATGCTCTCACCTTATTTTTGCTTGCGCTTATAACTAATGCCAGATTCAGCAAATTCAGCCCATAACTCGACCAGGTCCGTATTTAATCAATGTGAATGATAAAATTACCATTGAATTGGTGTTTCAACTATAATATCAACTGTTCTGCAATAAAACCGTCCCTCAGGCAAATCGTTGTTGTATAATAGTACCGATTCACCGACCCCTTCATACTTTGTATTTGGATGACCGATTGCGTCTGCTACTGCTTTTGCTCTATTTGTCGAAATTATTATATTGTAATCGGCATCACCAACTCTGTCTGTATAACCGGTCACTTTCACTGTTGAATTTTTATCTACTAATTTTCTGATAAATTTTGGGATATCCTTATTGGCTTCGGTAAATTCAGTAGAACTAAAATCGAATAATACTAAACTATAGCTATCAATTTTTTTATCTCCCTCACGATTTTCTTGTTTTTTAGTTATCGTTTTTCTTTCGATTTTTAAAACTAATCCATCAGTTGCAACTTTATTTTTAAAGTCCTTAACAGATAATACAAAATTCATAGTTCTACTTAATATTTTTTGTTTTTCACTATCGGTTTTCAAAATCCAATCTTGCTCAATAGGCATTTCTTCTTTGCCGCTTATTGTTTTGGTAGTATCGTTTTCCTGAAGTAACGAGATTTTCCATTCATTCAATTTAGTATTTGGAAAAACATTCGTATATAGTCTAAAACCGTTAAAATTTTGATTTTTGGAGCTGTCAGCACCCGCAGTACGAAAACTTATTTTTATTAAGGTATCGTTTGTAATAACCGGAGAAATTATTTGTAATTCGTCAGAGGATAGCTCTACTCGCCTATTTTCTTCAATTCCTTCAATAGTTGTAGTACTGGAAGGCTTATTTGGTAGATTTTGAGTTATAACCTTTAATCTTATAGGAGAAATATTCCAAGCCTTAACTAAATAATCGCGCACAGATTCCGCACGATTTTTAGACAGACTAACATTGTTTTTCTCGTTGGCTAAATTCGAATTACACCCTGTTAAAGTCAAAATGGCTTTAGGATATTCTATCATCCTTTTACCAACTATATTCATAATCTGATAATAAACTTCTAATGAATTTTGATTGAATAAACGGTTAATGTTGAACTTATCAATTTCATCTATTTCCATTTTTTGATAACGTGAATGAATTTCGGAAGAATTTTCATCAAAAAATATATAATTCAATAACGGATGCATTCTGGTTGAAAGGAATTCCTCAACCTGAAATATTGGGAACGGTATTACCTCGCCAACTTCATTTATCGCGGAAATTCCAATTTTTGCTGTTAGTTCATATTCTTTTGGTCCAATGATGGTATCAGTTCTGTTATAATACTGAGTAATAGTTTTTACATTATTTTTCCTCGTCGTATCGTAATACACGACCGGAGTTCCTAATAAAAATTTTTGTTGAGTTAACTCTAACAGTTCAGTTTTAACCGTATCAATTCTACTCACAAATCTTGTTTCTTCTATTTCTTTTTTCGGGGTTACAGGAATGGTATCAATTTCCGGTGTTTCTTCGTATTCTTTTTTCTGTAAATGCTTATTATAATTAACTGACAAACCGAGTTTTACGGAATACACCTTCCATTTCTCTTCACTTATCATATTATTCAGACCATAGTGAAAGAATATCTCAGGGGACAAGTACCAATATTTATTGATTTTTATCCACTTATCATAACTTAATCCACCAACTATTGCTGTTTGATTCCTTGATAAACCTCTTATTGTACCGCTATATGTCATTCTTGTTCTCTGGTCATTTTCGAATAGCAGATCTTCAGGTTTTATTAATGTTTCTCGTTGTTCAAATTTTGAATCAATTAAAATATCAAACGATAATCCTAAATTTATAAAAAAATCATTGAACGCTTTTATCTTGAATAATGGAGTAAGATTGATATAATTTATTGAAGTATTAATATGGTGTTCTATCACCCCTTCAATTGAATTATTTGGTCCATAATACATCAATTGTTTCTCCCGCGCTTTTAGAAGACCACCTAAGTTGTTATATGAAAGCCGAAGTTCAATCAGCTGATCTCTTTTCGGTGAAATAGCATAATTAATCAATGCTCCGATTTCAGGTTCTAAACCATAACCGGATTTATAATTAGGACAGCAACTTGGAACTGATGGCAAACCGTGAAAGTCAACTGAATGAGCATTTAGTTGAAGTCCGCCAAATACTCCAAATACCCAAAGGCTATGTTGAGAGATATTATTTTCAACGATAGTATCACTAATGAATGCGTTGGTTTGCGATAAACAATTGCTTAATGTACATAAATATACAACAATTATAAAAAAACTTTTTTTCAATATATTGTTTCGTCTTATTTTCACGCTTATTCTTCAATAAATTAATTATTCTACCTAGTAATTAAAATTTTCTTACTAAATATCTGAGTAGGTGTTGTTAATATGATATTATATAAGCCGGTCGGGATGGTGCTTACGTCAGAAAATAAGCTCTGATGACCAACAGTAGCTAAACCTTCAAATAATACTGCGGCTTCTTTACCTAAATTATTAATTACAACAATTTTTGTTTCGCCTTTTTCCCTGATAGTATAGTTGATTAATATGTTATCCGACGATGGATTAGGGCTAATTGACTGCAAACCTTCTTTTGTTCCGAATTTTACATATCTGTTAGTCTCGCCTTCCTTACAAATCCCTAATATTTCTAATTCTCCGTTTTCGGTAAATATCTCGCCTCTATCAGATTCTATCCATTTAAATGATTCAATTATCAAAGGTGTGAATTCTACATTGCCCAATCGGACCAAGAATTCCATATTAAACAAAACTCCAGCAGAATCATTCATAGAGCCGTTTATCGTTATTAAGCAATCATCATTATCAGTAGTTTCACAATTCGGAGTATTACCTATCGGCTGAATAACAGTAGAATTATATCGGATTGTAGCCACAAAATTTTTCACAAAAGCATATTCCCAATTTTTAGACTCATTGAGAGTCAAGGGCAATTGGACAGTATCGCCTATTTCTGCGGAGCGTTTCGGTAAAGAAATATAAAAGTAAGGATCAGGCGGATTCGCAAGAGGTGTAGCGCAATACCAAAACCCACAACCGTGTACAATTTTATTTTTCTTGACAAGACCTATCATTGACTGTCCTACAGTGCCGTTTACAATGACGGTAGATCCCCGAACTTGAGTCCCACCTGAACCTATTACGTAATTACTTATCTTTTGACTTCTAAGTGAATAGAAAGACAGGAATAGCAACAAAGTGGTCAGAATAATATATCTATATTTTAACATTATTTTCTCATTTTTTTTAAATTCAGAATATTTATTTCAAATAATTCATTAAGATCATTTAGAAAATTTAATTACTATTAACTTGAATAAGTATCTAAATATCGCCAAGTAGTACCGTCAAACATAAAAATTGCGGTTTCGTTCACACGTATAGTACGTCCGTACATCGAAATATCTACACCAGTTCTATTTATCGCGTAAACAACTTGACCTACTTCTCCATTATCTATTGATGGATCACTTGTACTCGTAAACTTATAAACAGACACATCCCGAGGAACCGGACCAGAACCTGATCCATAAGATAGTTTCAATCTACCACCTCCATCGGCGATAGAAATTGCATTGACATTACCGGTGTTTTCCGTGTTCTCAGCAGAAATCGCGGAACCGCTTCCATTAGTTGTAATACTTAACGCTGAAGAAGTATTGGAAGTGTTATTCACATTTACATTAATTGCACTTGTAGTATTGCCATCGCTTGAAGATAGTGCTATATCAAGAGTATGCGTCGGTGTGGTTGTACCTAATCCGATTCTTTTATTTGCCATATCCCCATAAATAACACCACCTAAATACATTTGATTAGAACCTGTTGCCGAAGGAGCATTCAAGTCATATCCAATAATTAAATTATTTGCGCCGGTTGTGATGTTATCACCAGCCTGATAACCGACTGCTATGTTTTTAGAGCCCGATGTATTAGCTTTTAAAGCAGAAATTCCAACAGCGACATTACCATTATTACCGTCATCGTTGTCACCAGCACCCGAGCCGAGGAATACGCTCGTAGCATCGGATTTGCCATCTGTTAATTCATCTATATTTGTTGCACCGCCACCTCCATCATCTGTTCCTAACGACCAAGCGCTTCCATTCCATTTTATTATTTGTCCGCTTGATGTTGGTGTCAATCCTGCTATAATTTCTAAATCGGTATCTAAATCTAATTGAACACCACCCCCGATTACTGAATTTGGACC
>JBBRAO010000003.1:52500-139040 GCA_038206725.1 Kapaibacterium sp. (SeqCode) | reverse complement strand
TTGCTATGACCCTAAATCAGCCTTTCCTACAAAAACAATCACTATTTTTTTCAACATTTTACAATATTTGTTTTTAACAGCCCTGCCAACACAAACGGTGGGGCTTTTTTTTTATTGCCAATGGGAAGAAATAAAAATTATAAATTACGAATGGGAATGACGTTTCGACCGCGTACAGGTTTAACCCACTTGTTCCAAGGGGGGGAATTTCCTTCTTCGCATTTTCAACTTTCAACTTCTTAGCGGTTTCTCTTCTTCGCATTCGTTCCGAAAATCGTCATTAGCCAAACTAATATTTCATCACTACGTGATTTATGGGGCAAAATGTCATCTATTCTTCTATAAACATTTTATCCATAAATGGATTGAAGAGGTCTCCTTTCATCCAAAAAATCCTTTGAATCAGGGTTCAGACAAAAAAACTGCCGTTTTTCCAAACGGCAGTCAAATTCATAAGCGTGTATTTAAGAATAAAATTCTTAGCACCAGCCGCGTAATTTAGAAGCTTCAGCAACGCGAGAAATAGAGATCATATAAGCGGCGTCTCTCATATAAACTTTTTTGTCGTGTGCTAATTTAGAAACTGCTTTGTAAGCAACAGTCATTTTCTCATCTAATTTGGTAAGAACTTCTTCTTTTGTCCAATAGTAATTCATATTGTTTTGTACTTGCTCGAAATATGAACAGGTAACGCCACCAGCATTAGCTAAAAAGTCAGGAATAATCCAAATACCGCGTTTTTTGATTTCTTGATCAGCTTCGATAGTTGTTGGACCATTTGCACCTTCTACGATACATTTAACGCAAGGTTTAATTTTACCAACATTATCTTCACGGATTTGATTTTCAATAGCGGCAGGGAACAATAAATCAACTTCTTGTTCAATCCAAGCGTCGCCAGGAAGAATTTCATAACCGATTTCTTTAGCTTTTGCTTTATCAATTTCGCCAAATTTATTTGTGATGGACATCAATTCTAATTCGTTGATACCTGATATTCTACGGAATGTATAAGATTTTTGATCTGTGTTGTCCCAGCAAGAAACAGCGATTGGAAGACCGCCATATTCGCGTAACAATTGAACAGCATATTGTGATACGTTACCAAAGCCTTGGAATGAAGCTGTAACACCTTTCATTTCGATGTCTTCTTCTTTCAAGAATTCACGAGCGCAATAAACTGCACCGTAACCGGTAGCTTCTGTACGACCTAAAGATCCACCAACGCCCAAAGGTTTACCGGTAATCATACCAGGCATTTTTGCACCATTTAATCTTTCGTATTCGTCCATCATCCAAATCATATGTTGACCGTTAGTCATTACATCAGGAGCCGGAACGTCGCGAAGAGGTCCAACATTAGTATATAATTGACGTACCCAGCCACGGCAGATACCTTCTTGTTCTCTCATTGATAAATGATGAGGGTCGCAAATTACGCCGCCCTTACCACCGCCAAGAGGAATATCAACTACTGCGCATTTCCACGTCATCCACATAGATAAAGCGCGGATAGTATCGATTGTTTCGTTTGGATGGAAACGGATACCACCTTTGCAAGGACCGCGTGCGTCGCTGTGTTGACAACGATATCCACGGAATATTCTATAAGTTCCATCGTCCATTCTAACTGATATGTTAAAATGATATTCACGATCTACATTACGTAATAATGCTCGAGTAGCTTCATCTAAATTTAACTTTTCTGCTACTGCATCAAATTGTTTCTGTGCCATTTCAAACGCATTGAAATTACCTTGTGCCATATTAAGCCTCACAATGTTTGTTAAATAATAGAAAATAGACGCGTCAAACTATTTTCTTTGAAATTGTCAATCGAATATATTCTAAATTATAGCTATTTATAATTAAAAAAAAATATTTTTCTCTATTTTAGAAAATAAATTAATATTTATTCATTGATGAAATTTTTCACTACGGATATGTTTAACATTTTCTTGACTTATAATTTTGTCACTTAAAATGCTTTGTGTAAATTTGCTTTTTTAATTAGTGCGAAAAGCAATGCGAATTTTATCAATTTTAGTTAATAGTGATTCTTTTTACTATGCTGTATTATGCTATGGCGAGAATAAACAAACACTTATAGACATCGATTATGCCCGTTTCGATTTTTCCTCCAAAAACGACACAACCCAAAATATTCCAAAAACCCGTGCAGGATTGCTTCTGACGGACTATGCGACCCAGTGGAATGTTGATAAAATATCCATATCTCCGGGGGATAGCTATGCGGATTTTGCAAAAATTCCAAATATTGACAGCAATCCGTCTCAACAATCCAACGATATTTATAAACTTTATGTCAATCAAGTATATAATTCCGACGATACGTCGGACTTTGAAATTGAATCGGCATTGTTTAGTTCCGCTCCCGATGAGGCTTTGTTTTTATCTTCATTTGTTCCCTCCGATGTTTATTATACTATTTTAAAAACCTTTGGATTGAATAATTTTCCGATAATCAAAGCAGGAACAAACTTTTTCAACTCAATACGGGCTTTTGAATTTAATTATCCAGTACTGATATCTAAAACAAATTTGCTGATATCGCTGAATAATGATTCAATTATCAACGCGATTTTTCAAAACGGACTCATATCCGATTTTTCAATTAATTTTTCAGAGTCCGATTGGGAAAATGTGATTACCGATTTGCTAGAAAAACACCAAAATGTAGATAATGTATTTGTTTTTGGAAATAGTTTGAATAAACAAAAGTATGATTTTATTTGCCAATCTTTCGACAAGGTAGAACTGATTTCCCGCTTGGGTGCTTTCGATAATCTATCACATAACTTAGATTCTCGACATCTTGATTTCGCCGGCAGAATGTTCCATAATTACACAGGTGTTATAAGCGCTATAATTGACAATCCTCAATCCTCAATCATAGGCTTCAACAAATGAGAATTTTAGCCGGGAAATATAAAGGGAAAGTAATTAAAAGTAAGGTACCCGAAGGCGTCAGACCTACTCAAGATTCAGTCAAAGAAAGCATTTTTAACACATTGGTTAATTTGATTGATTTTGAAAATGCCGTCGTCGCCGATGTTTGCGCAGGAACAGGAGCTTTAGGATTCGAAGCTTTGTCGCGAGGTGCCGGCAAAGTGTATTTTATTGAAAAGAGCAAAACGACTGTTGACTTTCTACAAAATGCCGCAAGGGAGTTGAAATGCGCCCCCGATGAATATGAAATTATTTTTTCCGATGCCGTATTTGGGCTAAAAAGCTTAAGCACTGCACGAAACGAACTTCAATTCGATGTTATTTTCACAGATCCGCCCTACGAATCCACAATCCCTAATGATTTATTGGCGTTGGTAGTAAAAAGCAATCTCTTAGCGGAAGATGGAATAATCGTTGTCGAAATCTCAACAGGCGAAAGTCTTATTGTTCCCGATGAAATGGAAATAATCAAACAGAAAGTCTATGGTGGCACAAAAATAGTTTATATCGGTTTGTAAAAATAAAAAAAAAGGATACGGTATTGGGTATCCTTTAAAATTTGTGCCGTTAGCACCGTCTCGTCATTCCAATTTTTATTCGTTAAAAGCCCTATACTAATTCAGCATTCAAAGTCACAGGGCAGCTTACTAAGCGTGAAATTGGACATCCTTCTTTAGCGGCGTTAGCTAATGCTTTGAATTGTTCTGCTCCAATACCTTTGATTTTTGCTTTCAAATTCAAAGTAATTGAGCTGATAAAAAATCCTTTATCGTCTTTGTCCAATGCAACACGTGCATCGGTATTTAATTCATCGGCTACGAAACCGTTGTCACCTAAAACGAAACTTAAAGCCATATTGTAGCAACCTGCGTGAGCGGCTGCAATTAATTCTTCAGGGTTTGTACCCAATTTGCCGTCTTCGTTTTCGAAACGTAATTTAAAAGAGTAAGGTTGTGCTGAAAAAGCTTTGCTTTGTGTTGTTAATTCACCTACGCCGTCCATACCGGCGCCTTTCCATATCGAATTTGCTGTTCTTATCATAAGATTTCCATTTATAATTAATAAAAAATTATTTTATTTATATAAAAACGAATAAAAGATATTGTTAGTGTAGGGTAAAATTATTTTTAGCTAAAGAGGGCTAGTCTATATTAAAAACTCTACCTTTCCATTCAACTTTTTTAAATAATAGCATTAATGGAGCTACTAATTCCACAACTAAGAAAAACAATACCGCAGGTATAAAATGCCATAATAGCTTGGTTTCCTTGTGCCTTATCAATGGAAAAATTAATACCAAAAAGTCACCAAGAAGACGAATAAATATCACAAGCAGCATATAAATAGGATTTAATGCTATCAGTGACATAAAAAATGCTAACCATAAGGACGACGAACACAAGACGAATACAAAAGCTTTAAATCCTAAAATCTTGCCACCGTTTGTCCAACGGTGATGCTGGTTGAAATAGGTTCTCAAATCTTTAACCGGTTTGGTAAGCACTCTGATTTCTGGTGAAGTAAGATAACGAGTGTTTTTAGTTATTCTGTGGGCTTCGAGCATCAACATCAAATCTTCTGTTACTGAAAATTTTATTTTTCGGTATCCACCCAATTGATCGAGCAAACTTTTTTTAATGGCGTAGTTGTTGCCATAGCATCCAAGCGGAGTGCTCCAGCCAACCCCTGCGGCGGCCATTTTGCTCATATATATCCACTCAAGCGCTTGAACTTTGCTAAAGAAATCGTGATATTTAATTCTGGTGATACCGGCGATTAAGCCCGGTTCGGTACCTTTAAAAGCACTAATGTATGTTCTGATCCATTGTTCGTGTACAACACAATCCGCATCGGTCATCAATACATATTCACCTTTTGCAATATCGAATCCTGCTTGCAGAGCGGCTGTTTTTCCGTGTAATTCCGCAGAGCGCTTTTCATGTCCCAACCGAATTACTACAACATTAGGGTAATGAAGCGAATAATACTCCAATTTTTCGTGAGTCATATCCTCCGAACAATCATCCACACATATTATTTCGTACCTATCATTAGGGTAGTCGCACCTGATAAGTGATTTCAAACATTGATCTATATTTTGTTCTTCATTTCTTGCGGGTACGATAACTGTAATAAACGGCAAATGATCTTCATCCAAAATGGCATTGGGTTTAGAGTTCTCGCGTTTTGTACCCCATAGCACATAAACAACTCTAAATGACCATAAAATAAAGGCGGCTCCTAAAAACCAATTTAATAAACTTTGTAGCATCAGGCAATTATTCCTTCAATGATTTTCATTACTGTTTCAACCTGTGTGTAAAGATTCATCCCAGTTGTGTCCAGAATTATCGCGTCTTCAGCCGGTACCATTGGGCTTAGTTCTCGTGTTGTATCGTAATTATCACGTACAATGATTTGATTTTTGATTTCATCATAAACACAACTAACACCTTTGGCGGTAAGTTCATTTACTCTTCTTTGGGTTCTTTCTTCAACAGTAGCGGTAAAAAATATCTTTAATTCTGCTTGTGGGAAGACCACAGTGCCAATATCACGTCCATCCATCACTATGCCGCCGTTTTTACCTAACTCACGTTGAATGGCAATCATCGTTTTGCGAATAGTCCCCATAGCGCTTATTGGGCTAACAGCGACCGTTACTTCGCTTGAACGAATACCATCGCTTACGTCTATTCCATTCAATATGGTTTTTTGACCATTCTCGGAAGGTTCTAAATCTAATTTTATTCCATTTAAAATTTCTTTTGCATATTGTTCATCAATCGGCAAACCGGACTTGAGCCAAGCTAATGATACGGCTCTATACATAGCTCCGGTATCTATATATTTATAACCCAATTTCTCGGCTATTGCTTTAGCGGAACTTGTTTTGCCACTTCCCGCCGGTCCATCGATCGCAATAATTATGTTCTTCATTTATTATTCTTTAATACTGAATAAAATGTATCTAAAGTTAAATCCACATTTTCGAAATCGTTTAAAACGGCATTAGGTTTCATAGCTTCTAATGACGAAACACTTTCGAATCCGGTCGCAACACATACAATTGGTATATTGTTTACCTGTGCTGATTCGATATCTTTGCAGGTATCGCCGATAATAAGGGTGTTTGTGCTGTCGTAGCACTTATAACCGATTTCTTTATTTGCTCTTTCAATAGCGATTTTGGGAAGTTGATTTCTATCTTCGTTATCATTTCCAAAAGCACCTGTTGAAAAAAATCCATCTAACTCGTGTGCACTTAACTTTAAATATGCATTTCTTTGAAAATTACCTGTTATTAAGCCTAAAGTAATTTGCCGAGAGTCTTTTAATGAAGTTAATAAACTTCTGACTCCCGGCAAAATATCAATATATTCGATCGTAGAATACGGTTGGTATATATGGTAAGCTTTTTCCCATATAGTTTCCAAATGTTTTTCGATGTTTTGATAACGATATCCCAGATTTAAGCAAAATTGCTTAATTATCTGTAAATCCGTCCAGCCATATAGCTGCGGTAATTCTGTAATACTATGCTTTTGAATAGTTAATTCACTGATTATTTGATTTATCAGGTTTAACGTAACACCAGGCTTCATTTTAAGAATTGTGCCGTCTATATCAAAAAGCAATAAATATTTCATTTTTCAGAATTAAAACGGTACATCGTCATCAAATTCAGGACTTTCAGTAGGCGCATTATAAGTAGCAGGGTTCTGAGGTGTTTGATAAGCCGGAGCCGCCGCTTGCGGTTGATTGTAGCTTCCGCCTCCGGAATAATCGCCTGATTCGCGAGGCATCATAGAAATCATATTATCGCCTCTGATCTCAGTTACATATCTTGTTACACCGTCCTTTTCATAACTGCGATGTTTTAGTCGCCCTTCGATATACACCTTACTGCCTTTTTTTAAATTTTTTGCCGCGCGTTCAGCTAAGCGGTCCCATAAAATAACAGTATGCCAATCGGTGTTTTCTACCCAATTGCCATCCTGTCCTTTGTAGCTATCAGATGTTGCTACTCTTAAGGTACAAACCGATACGCCTTGCGGAGTTGTTTTCATTTCAGGGTCTTGCCCTAAGTTGCCGATTAATTCGACTCTGTTTAAGGAAATTGCACTTGCCATATTAACTCTTGTTTTAGTGGTTAACCGTTTTTTCCGTGTAAAATCACAGAAATTGTTCTTACAAAAATATAAAAATCTAAGAATATAGACCAATTTCTTATGTAATAAGTATCAATTAAATTTCTTTCTTCAAATGTTGAATCTAAATCCGTTACTTGCCACAATCCGCTGATACCGGGCTTTACCTTCAATATAACTTCTTCTAAACCATTCATTTGTATCTTTTCTGCAGGCACGTAAGCGCGAGGACCCATTAAACTCATAGTTCCTTGCAATACATTGATAAATTGGGGGATCTCATCCAAACTGAATTTACGCAAGAATTTTCCAATTCGGGTTAAGCGAGGATCATTTTTTAATTTATGGTAAACTTCGAATTCTAATTTCATTTCGGGATTATTGTTGAGTATATGCTCTAAGTGTTCTTCCGCATCTTTATACATTGTTCTGAATTTAATTATCTTGAAGGTTCCGTTATGCTTACCCATACGTTCTTGTAAGAAAAATGCCGGTCCTTTGGAATCAAGTTTTATTGCCAAAGCCACTATAGCAAATATTGGGGATAATAAAATCAATAACAATGATGAGAATACGATGTCAAAAAGTCTTTTAAATACTACATTTTGTTTTTGAAGGAGTTTTTCTTTCAGCTCTAAAGTCAGGATGCCATTTATATCATTCACCGAAACAAAGAAATGAGTTTGATTCAAGTATTCAGGTATAACCAAAGTTCGCATAAAGTATTTTGAATATAAATTTATTATTTCATCTTGAATATCATTTTTTTCTTTGGGCATTGCTATGATAAGTTGCTCAATTCCTAATTTTTCGGCTAAATCGGGTAAAATATTATAACCGCCAATAACCGGAACACCACTGAAATATCCCCATTTGTCGATATCTTCATCAATTACCAAATATGGTCTTAGCCCGATTTTTCTGTTATTTTGCAACGATAAGATGGAATTCTGACCGGATTTTTCAGCTCCAACAATAACAACCGGAACACCCCACCAACTACGCTTCGAGTACATTTCTTTTACAATTGCCCTGCCTAAAGGCAAGGAAATTAGGCTGAGAATCCAACTTAGACCGAAGGCTAAACGCGAGTAATCAATGAATTCTTTGATAAAGAATGAAACTATAGCCAAAATAGCATATACTAATGTAATACCTATGGTCAGTTCACGAAGTTCCTCAACAACATCTTTACCAAAACTCGGATACAAACCCCGTACTGCAAATACAATGCAGAAAAGCGGAATAAAAACCAATACATTTAGATAAAAATCTAAAAGTATTTTATGGTCCGGATAAAATAAGTCTCGGATTATAAAAGATGTAAGAAGTGATATTATCAAAAATAATACATCACTCGTAATGTAGATTAAAGCTCCTATCGCTTTACGCCTCGACACGTTTGGCCGCAATTCGCGTGTCAAAGTGGTCGATTTCATTATATCAGTTAACTGATTAAGTGTTAATGTCTTCATTGCTCTATCCGCAAGTTATACAACTAATGCGTATATAAATTCCCATTTTAATTCCAAATAATAAATAGCAGTACTTCTTTGGCATTTGATTGAAAAAAAATTCAAAGTTAATACTATTTATGTGATTATACAAATTCTTTGCCAAAAACGGTATCATTCGAGCAATATAGAAACCTATTTTAAAATTTAAAAAAAGGTATATGTGGAAGCATTCAGTTTTTTCAATATGAATAAAATATCAAACGCAAATTAACACTAATTATGCATATACACAAATTAATTTATTTTCATAAAAGGTGGGGGTTACTTATCCGATGACTGGCAGTCGTAGTAAGAGTGCTTTATAAAAGTGCTGCGTCTCTCTGAGCTTGCGAAGAGCCCATCTTTAATTCGGGGCTGAAAGGCTTCAACAAAATAGTTTGGGAAAACGCCCCAATACCTAAAATAATATCATCATATAAAATATTTTATGTTTTTTTGAATATTTATAAGAACTATCCTAACCTTCTATTTATAAATTTTGTATATTTGTTTTTGTAAATTAACAGTTAGTGGTAATTGAAAAATACAATTACTTTTTATATTATTAAATCACTAAAAATATTATGAATGTTAAAAGAGTCTTCGGAACAACATTGACTATTCTCGGCGTTGCTAGCCTTATTTATGCCGCTGTGGTTTTTGTTAACACTTCAGGAAGTAACCGCGATGTTAAATCATTAATCATTTTCGGGGTGCTTGGTCTTATATTTTTTATTTCGGGTATCGGCCTAATCCGCGTTACCAAAGACGAGTCATAGTCTATTTTCGGATGAAGGCTAATACCGGAATTGTGTAGCGCTCTGGATTATTCCAGTGCTAAGCTTTGCTAAGTGAAAACTCATTCATTATTTTGAATGCGAAATTCGTATTTATTTTAAGATGCATTTCCGCGTCCGCGGAAATGACAACTAGGCTTCTCTGTCTTCGTTCCCCCTTGCTCCAAGGGGGTTAGGGGGTTTCTCTTTCTTTCTTCTCTTCCAATATTAAAAATTATTTTAAGATGGATTTCCGCGTCCGCGGAAATGACGAATCGGCAATTCCCCTGGTTTCAAGGAAGTTAAGGCTTTCTTTTTTTTTCAAGTCCTCCACTTTGGGGAGGATTTAGGTGGGGGTCTTGATTTCTTTTCTTCCCTACAAAAACGGCAACGAAACACTTATTCTTAAATTTCCGCCAATCTGAGGATAGAATGGCACATAATAGAATTTGAAATTTAGTATGTTCTGATATTCAATTCGCACATTAGCCGATGAAAGTTTCAAAATCGCAAAAGCGTTCAATGAATTTCCGAACACTTGGTTGCTATTATCTATGGTATAATACAGTCTTTGTAAAGGACTGTAGGATTGTCCATTAAATTGGGATACGAAATTGCCCGATAAACCCAGTTTCGCATTACTTTTTACAACCGAGTACTGATAATAAATCTCAGCATATCCTGACACAAGTGGAAATAACCTGCTCTTAGCTGACGAATTCAATTCGTAAATCACACTTGGATTTACTTTTAAATATACGTTGGGAAATACATTCCAATAAAACGACGCGCTCAAACCAACTAATTTAAGAGCTGTTGAATTACTGAGTGTGAAATTGGTGATGTAATTGCTCGTATCTGCAATAGCAACTGCTCTTATTGGATTCTCTATATAGCGTCCGAAAGCATTTAATTGAAGATTGGATTTCTCGCCTCGAGCTTCATAAGATATAATCCCGAGATAATGGTTTTCCTTATTCAATGAAAAACCTTCCGCCGGAGTTGGCACTCTTTGCGAAACTGAAGCATCGGCAAATATAGCGCTTTTTTCTGAAGTTTTTAATGTGAACCTCGTTCCGAAATTTACAGCTAATTTATTGTATAAATACGAAACTCTCTCGCTTAGCGAAAAACGAATAGCTTCCGTGAAATTAAAACTAACCTTTAAAAATTCCGCCGCGTTTATATTATTAAATCCTTCTATATATTCGCTTTTTGCTATGTTTAAATAATTTGCTTCAGCACCTGCTATGTAAGTAAATCCGTTATACTCTTTTTCTATTCTGGTATTCATACCCAATCTATGATAGTAAGCATCGTAATTATTGGAATTCAAGGAAGGTTCGATATCGAATTCATCGGAGTTTTTATATCTGTAAATATTGCTGTAATAAACTGATGTTGTGAATAAACCAACGGAGTCATTGCTGTATAGTGCTGTGATATCGTGAATAACACTTCTTTCATCCAGAGTTTTATAATTTACATCGGCATAAAAATCATTAAACATATCAACGCTTGATTGCTTTAATCCACCGTTTAAACCTGAGAACAAATAAGAATAGTTCTCGGTTATAGAAATGCTTTTGCTATTGCTTAAGTCATATCTTAATTTGAATCTCCCATTCCACGATTCTAATTGCTCATTCTCATAAAAACCGTCCGAGTGCATAGAGCGAAATCCGAGTGTAAGATTTAGGTTTGGTGCTATATTCTGCGAGAATACACCATCGGCGGAAATTGATTCGCCACCGCCTTGTTCGTACCATAAGCGAGTATATGGAACAGCCGAATTATACCGAATTTCTTGAAAATTAATAAATCCGCCGGAAGCGTTATCGGCAAAGCATACAGCATCGGAACCACAGAAAATCTCAACATTGTCTATAAATTCAGGAGGCATCATTTCCGGGTTATATACTCCATAATCGAGATCCATTATTGTTCGACCACTATATGCATACGACACATCGCGAATACCACTTCCGAAAATCGAAAAGCTGTGGTTTTGCCCATACATTCCTAAAGAAAGCGGATGGATAATTGATTGCTTATTGATTATATCACTAACAGACGAATAGTTGATATCTAGAAAATCCTTTTTGTCAATTTTGGATAATGAACTAGAATATATGCTCCATCTACCGTGATTATAATTCGGTGTAAAAAGAGGAACCTTCTCTTTTACTGTAACAGTATCCGCGGAGGAACTATCGGCGATAATTATTTTGTTTACCCGAGCAGATTTTGCTTTTAGCTTATCTAATTTAGTAGATTCTTGGCTAAAAATTGGCAAAACTGCCAAAATTAATATTATATGTACGAGATACCTTATTTTCACTTGTGATATTTTTATCATTTTTAAAATTCAAATTTAATAAATTTCGGACATTATTAGCTTAATTGGAAAAAAATAATTAATTTTAGTTTTTATTTATCACATTTTATAATATTTAGTGAGGAACAAATGTTTTCAGCCGAAACATATTCAAATAGAAGACTTAAATTGAGCCAAGGCTTATCGGACGGCTTAGTTTTATTATTAGGAAATACGGATTTACCAATGAATTATCCTGGCAATACTTACCGCTTTAGACAAGACAGTTCATTCCTCTACTTCTTTGGAATCGATTTACAAAACCTTTGCGGTGTTATAGACATTGATGAAAATAAGGAAATTATTTTTGGCGATGATATTGATATTGAAGACATAGTGTGGATGGGACCGCAAGAATCCATCAAAGATAAAGCCGTAAAAATTGGTGTTACATTAACCCAATCATATTCTACTTTATCGGAATATATCCAAAAAGCAATGGCCGCAAAAAGGAAAATCCATTTTTTACCCCCATACCGTGCGGAAAATAAAATCTTATTAAGCGAGCTGTTAAATATTCCAATTAAAGATTTGAAAGCGAACGCGTCGATAGATTTGATTAAAGGTATTGTAGCACTTCGTGAAATCAAAGAAGATTGCGAAATCGAGGAAATCGAAAAAGCTTGCGTTACAGGTTACAAAATGCACATCGCATCGATGGTAATGTGCAAACCGGGTAAATATGAACACGATTTGGCGGGGGTTGTCGAAGGCATAGCTCTTGGTGCCGACGGTCAAATCTCATTCCCTGTTATTTTATCGCAGAACGGTGAAACACTGCATAATCACGATCATAGTAAAGTTTTAGAAGAAGGCAGATTGATGATTACCGATGCAGGTGCAGAAACGGCAATGCATTATGCGTCCGATTATACTCGTACAGTACCCGTTTCCGGAAAATACTCTCCAAAACAAAAGGAAATATACGACTTGGTTGTCGCGGCGAACGATAAAGCTACCTCAATGGCAAAACCTGGTATTATGTACAAAGAAGTGCATTTAGCAGTTTGCGCGGTTATTGCAGAAGGTTTACAAAAATTGGGACTGATGAAAGGCAATGTTGAAGATGCTGTTACCGCCGGTGCGCACGCTTTGTTTTTTCCACACGGATTAGGTCACGCTATGGGATTGGATGTACACGATATGGAGGATCTTGGCGAAAACTATGTTGGATATGATGAAACTGTAACAAGAAGCGCTCAGTTTGGATTGGCTTACTTGAGAATGGCAAAAAAACTACACCCGGGAATGGTTATAACAAACGAACCGGGGATTTATTTCATTCCTGCATTGATAGACCAATGGGAAAACGAAAACCTTCATAAAGAATATATTAATTATGATAAAGTGCGTGAATATATCGGCTTTGGCGGTATTCGTTTGGAAGATGATATTTTAATAACAGAAAATGGATGTAAAGTCATTGGCAAACGCCTGCCTATATATGCTGAAGAAATTGAAGCAGTTATGACGCATTAAATTCAACCAAATATTTTATTGGAACCGATATTTGTAAAAAGAGGCGTAGAAAATTTTTACGTCTCTTTCTTTACGCTCAAAGGGCAATAGTTTCGATTATGTTCTAATCTTTTGCAAAAAAGCAAAAAGATTCGATTATAGTCTAATCTTTTATATTTTTGTGGAAAGATACGATTATAATCGTATCTTTTTTATGGCTCAAATAATATTTTTGTTTATATTTTATTCCTTTTTAAAAAAATAAGCTAAATTTGTAATTATTATTTATTAAATAAGTAAAAAATAAAATGAAAAATGAAATTGTTTTGGTTACAGGCGCATCTTCGGGGATTGGCGAAGCTTGTGCCGAGGTATTTGCCCGCGAAGGAGCAAAACTTATTTTACTTGCCAGAAGATTGGACAGAATCCAAACTTTGGCTATGAATTTGGAACATAATTACGGTGCTAAAGTGCTGACTTTCGCTTGCGATGTTCGCGATAAAAAAAGAGTTTTCGAAATCGTTGAGTCACTGGACAAAGATTGGAAAAAAATCAACGTTTTGGTAAACAACGCCGGTTTAGCACGAAGCACCAAGAAATTTCCCGATTGTGATTTCGAGGATTGGGAAGAAATGATTGATACGAATATCAAGGGATTGTTATATGTATCGAGAGCCGTTTTACCACAAATGCTTCAGCAAAAACGCGGAACAATAATCAATATCGGCTCCATAGCAGGGCGCACCGCTTATCCGGGTGGAAATGTATATTGCGGCACCAAAAGCTTCGTAGCAATGCTTAACGACGCAATGAACATAGACCTCAATTCGACCGGCGTCCGCGTTTCAAATATCGAACCTGGGATGGTTGAAACCGAGTTTTCATTAGTACGTTTCCACGGTGATTCGGAAAACGCTGAAAAAGTTTACAAAGGCTTAACGCCACTTTCGGGACACGACGTAGCCGAAACAGTTTATTACGTTGCCTCAAGACCACAACACATTAACATACAAAATATAATGCTTACACCAACTGATCAAGCTAACCCATATATAGTACATAAAAATCTTTAGGAGAATTTCGATGCAAAAAGTATTAGATTATTTGACAAGTCAAAAACAAAATCATTTAGATGAACTATTTGATTTTTTGAGAATTTCGAGTATTTCGGATTTAGAAGAATATAAACCGGATTGTAGAAAAGCCGCAATGTGGCTAATGAATAATATAAAAACAGCCGGTTTCGAAAACGCGCGTTTATATGAAACATTAGGGCATCCAATCGTTTATGCTGAATGGCTTAATGCGGGTGCCGACAAACCGACAGTAATGGTTTACGGTCACTACGATGTGCAACCGGTTGATCCGCTGGATTTGTGGCATACAAAACCGTTCGAGCCAACGATAAAAGATGACAAAATGTGGGGACGCGGAACTTCAGACGACAAAGGACAGCTTTTTATGCACGTTAAAGCATTGGAAGCAATAATGAAAGCAGACGGCAAGCTCCCGATTAATGTTAAAATGATTTTTGAAGGTGAAGAAGAAGCCGGTTCGAGTCATTTGGATGAATTTATCGAAAATAATGCTGAACTTTTGAAATGCGATTACGTTTTAATTTCCGACACAGATTGGGTGGACGTTGGTTTACCTTCAATTTGCTATTCATTGCGCGGATTGACATTCGCGGAAGTAAAAATCATCGGTCCTAACAGTGATCTGCATAGTGGTAGTTACGGCGGTTCGTTAGATAATCCCGCTAACGTACTTTGCTCAATGATTGCAAAAATGCGCGACGAATACGGTAGAGTTACCATTCCGGGATTTTATGACGACGTTTTGGATTTAGATGCCGACGAAAGAGCGGGTTTTGCGCGTATTCCTTTCGATGAAACGGATTACTGCAATTTGCTCGGTATCAATGCCACAAATGGTGAATTTGGATATACAACTATCGAACGTTCGTGGGCTCGCCCAACTTTGGATATCAATGGTATGACCAGCGGTTTCCAAGGGAAAGGTTCGAAAACAATTATCCCTGCGTGGGCTTCGGCAAAGATTTCTATGCGTTTGGTTCCTTTTCAAGACAGCGACGATATAGCAAGAAAAGTAGAAGCACATTTGAAAAAATTAGCTCCTCCTACTGTACAAATTCAAGTTGAAATTCTACACGGTGGTAATCCTGTAATGGTGAAACGCGACGGAAAAGGTATTCAAGCCGCATCGAACGCGTTGAAACAGGTCTTCGGCAAGGAACCGATATTTATGCGCGAAGGTGGTTCGATCCCTGTAGTAGGTGTATTCCAATCAGTACTGAAAGCCGATTCGATTTTATTGGGTATGAGCGTACCAGGAAATAATATTCACGCACCAAACGAGAATTACCCATTAGAAAACTTCTACGAAGGTATCAAAGTTTCAGCTCATTTCTTCTATGAGATGGCGAAGTAAGTTCCTTAATGCGAACAATATATGATTTACTCATCCGATGACTCCAAGTCATCGGATGAGTTTTTTTTGTTTATCTTTGTTTCAAGGGCTTAGTGGGTTTCACTGCTCTTTATACCTATTGAAGTTTATAAACTAAACTTCCCGCTATCCATCA
This sequence comes from Kapaibacterium sp. (SeqCode), assembly GCA_038206725.1. Taxonomy (GTDB): domain Bacteria; phylum Bacteroidota; class Ignavibacteria; order Kapaibacteriales; family UBA2268; genus JBAXXL01. The sequence continues at coordinate 123,207 of JBBRAO010000003.1, read as the reverse complement.
TCTCTAAGAATTTTTCCATTCTTTGGATGCAGGTTTCTTTGCCCAAAACTTCCATCGTTTCGAACGCGCCTGCTCCAACGGATTTGCCGGTTGTCATCATACGAAGCGGATGAGTGATAGGTCCTAATTTAATTCCTTTCGCTTCGGCATAGCTTTTTGCGGCACCATAAAGTGAATCGTGATTAAATACATCGTCTTTTTTGAAGATTTCCAATAAATCCACAGAGATTTCCTTTGAATTCACTTCCCAGCGTTTTTTGATATATTCGATTTCGTATTCTTTGATATCGCCGAACATATATGGTGCAAAATCGGGTATCTCGTGAATAAAATGGATTCGTTCTTTCAGCAAATCTATCACTCGTGCGATATATTGATCGTCGAAACCGCCTAATCCGATATTTTCTAAGGTTATGCGGCACATTTCCACCATTTCGCTTATTGGAACTATTTTTAAATATTGGGTATTCATCCATTCCAATTTTTGCAAATCAAACACAGCACCCGATTTATTCACCTTCGATATATCGAATAATTCGATCATCTCTTCAATTGTGAAAATCTCGCGGTCAGCTGTAGGATTGTAACCCAAAAGCGCGATAAAGTTTACGAACGCGTCGCGGAAATAACCTTTAGCGCGGAAATCCTCGACCGATACGTCGCCTTGCCGCTTGCTCAGTTTTTGTTTGCCGGTGTTCAAAAGCAACGGCAGATGAGCGAATTCCGGTCTTTCCCAACCAAACGCGTCGTATAGGAAAGCGTGTTTAGGAGTTGACGGAAGCCATTCTTCACCGCGGATGATATGCGAAATTTTCATAAAATGGTCATCCACAACATTTGCCAAATGGTACGTCGGGAAACCGTCGGATTTCAATAAAATCTGGTCATCCACATCGCAACCTTGAACAGTGATTTCGCCGCGAATGATATCTTCAAACATAATTTCTGCATCGGGAGGAATACGCAAACGTATTACATAAAGAGCTTTCTCAGCTAAAAGACGCGTTGTTTCCTTTTCGCCGAGAGTATATTGGTTTTTCATAACTAAGCGGTCGTATTTTGGTGCAACCACAGCGCCCGGCTTTTGGGTACGCATCGCAAGCAATTCCTCCGGCGTATCAAAAGCATAATATGCGTGTCCATTATCGAGCACAATTTGAGCGTGTTTACGATACATATCGAAGCGTTCGCTTTGAACATAAGGACCATAAGCGCCGCCTACCTCAGGGCTTTCGTCAAACTCGATTCCCGCCCAGCGAAGGGAATTAATTAAATTTTCAACAGCACCTTCGACAAAACGTGTTTGGTCGGTATCCTCAATTCTCAAAATCATCTTACCGCCAAAGTGTTTGGCGAAAAGGTAATTATACAAAGCGGTTCTCAATCCGCCCACGTGCAAATATCCTGTGGGTGACGGCGCAAATCTTACTCGTACATCTTTCATTATTATCCTATTTTTATATTTTACTTTTATGTGATGTACAAAATTACGAAACTATTGGCAATTGTCAAGAAGGGCGAATCGCGAAGGCGTAAAGAAGACCAGTCGTCACTCTGAGCTTGCGAAGAGTCCAGTCCAACAATTTTGAATTTTGAACGCGAAGAATCTGCCGGTCATCGAGCGAAGTCGTGCCGGTCATCGAGCGGAGTCGTGCCGGTCACCCAAGCGGAGTCGTGCCGGTCATCGAGCGGAGTCGTGCCGGTCACCCAAGCGGAGTCGTGCCGGTCACCCAAGCGGAGTCGTGCCGGTCATCGAGCGGAGTCGAGATGCCATCTTCAAGCTACGAAGTACCTTAATCTCAATAACCGCGGGTGAAACCCGTGGCAAAGCGAAATCCGAATTCAGCCCCAAAGGGGTTGAATAAAAAAAAGCGCCGAACTTAGTGGTTTGACGCTTGTGGGAAGAAAGTAGTGGAAATAATGATAATATGTTTATCTTGCGACAATCAATTCTCGGGTAATATGACCCAATGGTGTTGTAATAGTAACGTAATAGCTCCCGGAATTCCAATTCTTAGTGATTATTTCGTATATGTTATTGCCAAACATTATTCGAATAGTATCTGTTTTAATAATTTTGCCTTCAGCGTTGCTAATTTCAATCCTTGCGTCACAGGTTTCAGTATAATACATGTGCAAAACAGCTTTGTTTTCAGTAGGATTTGGATAAATATTTATATTTTGAAATTTTGGATCAATAATTCCTACAAATGGAATATCAGTTTTGAAGTTCCAAATATCGCTCCAATAGGTTGTATCTTTAGTGGTTGATTTAATACCTCTGACGCGCCAATAATAGGTAGTCATATCATCAAGATTGCAATTAGCTAAATTTGTGTAATCAAAGTAAAGCAAATCTTTATCGCAATAAATTACACTGAAGTTATTATCTGTAGCTATTTGGAGTTGATAGTGATTAGATTGTGTCCCTGAAGACCAAGTGAATTTGGTTACATCATTAACCCCTGTTGCACCATTAATCGGGGTAGCTAATTGTAACTTTTCTTTTGTTGAAAAGCTCCATTTGTAACTCCAATTACTTTCTTTTGTATCATTTAATGCTTTTACCTGCCAATAGTATTTCTCATAAATATATAATGGATTTTTACCTATAAACGTTGTATCGTTGATAATTTCATCATATACATAATTCGTTAAATTTGGATCTCTTGAAATAAATATTCGATATTTTGTGGCTCCTTTTACTTTATTCCAAAGAAATTTGCAGTCTATAGGAACGCTCATCGCACCATTTTCTGGCGATATTAGCACTGGTGCGTCTAGTTTTTCCTCGATTGTTGTGAAACTCCAAATATCACTATAATCACTATTATCTTGAGAATTAGTTGCTTGTACACGCCAATAATAAGTTGTTCCAGGAATGAGATTGGTACTCCAGATAGCCTTTGTATCATTATATTGATTGAATACAGGGTTAGATAGATCTGATTTGGTAGAAATTTCTAGGTTATAAAAAGTAGCGTATTGAGATTTCTTCCACATAAATGAAGTATTTATAGGGATATCCACCGCTTTATCTTCAGGTGAAACAAGGATCGGTTTTGTTGGTTTTTTAATTGTTGTATCACAAGTACAATTGAATTTTACTACTTGACTGACAAATGCAGTATCACCCGGTGAGTATATCAGTCTAATGTAGTTTTCTCCGGTTGAATCACATCCATCCTCAAATGGGAACTTGATAGTACAACAATTACCTTCTCGTACTTCTATGGCAAGTTTTTCGTAAACTGAGTCAAGTTTGCTCGCGGTATTTACATCAAAAACTTTTCCAAGAGTACGGCTCGCAATTGTGTCGAGGTACTTTCTAGCTGCCAAATCTCCTGCTTGATAACCAAGAGCAACAATGTAAATTGGAATATTCTTTTGTGATATTCTATCTATAATACTAGAACTCCAAGGTGAACCTTCATTGCTCATTCCATCACTTAATACTACTAAAGCTCTATTTTCAGTAGAACTTTTGGATATTTTGTCCAATGAAGATAAAATAGCATCAAATAAATTCGTAGTCCCACCAGGTATAAGCTTATTAATTGTAGCCTTTAACAAAATTTTGTCATGAGACCAATTTTGGTCCAATCTATAATCAGTTGCAAAAGACATTACAAATGCGGAATCAGCAGGTTTAAAATGATCTATAAATCTATTAATAGATTTTTTTGATGCTGTCATTTTCGTAGTTGGATCGTTGGCATTTATTGCATCACCCATACTACCTGATCTATCTAATAAGATCCCTATTGTTATTGGTTTGGTTGTATCACCTAAACATATTCTCTCTTCAGGGCAAATAAACTTTCCGTTGTAAATTAGTCCAAGTTGCCTAATATCAATATCCCTAAGAAGATTCTTTTTACCGTGTATATTTGTACTATCGTCTTGAAAAATTGCGGCAGCTACTTGTAAACCGATGATTTGACCATTTGCATCGCAAATAGTTTTTATATCACATAAAACTGGGTCTCCTGTTATGATTTCCTGGATTGTAACAATAAGTTTCCCACAATTGCCTATATAATCTGTAACCATCTTTTGGGTCAATGGATTAAGAATAAAGTCTAATATCGTGAAGGTGAACGGCTTGCCTGTTCCGGCTTTTTCCAGCACATACCTATTTGTTGATAATAAAATTTCTGATTTCTTTAATGGTTCGTCATCAATTCTGAAACCGGTGTAATTCCTTAGGTTTACTTCGTACTTAGGCGCCTTCCAAAGAGAATCATCACCTACCCAGTGAGGATTGGAAAAAGTCGAAAATTCAGGCCACTTACCTGATTTGCGCAAAGTTTCAGGAACGTCATAAATATATACCGCATCAACCCCGTGGCAATCTGTAAACTCGGGCCACATAGAATATGTCCCTTCTACAGTTATTCTGTAGGTATGCCCATCTTCAGTTGGTTTTGTTTGGTAAATTGTCCCATCCGGCTTAACAGTTAATATTGTATCAACTATCTGTCCGTATAAAGAAACACTTACCAACAACAATACTAATATGGAAAAGAAATATCTTTTCATAAAATAACTCCGTAAATAAATAAATAATACAAAAATCTATAATTTGTGAATTCTAATAATTCATTATTTCATATCAATACGGAAAACGCCCCATTTCTGGGGCGTGCCTTTACTGCGTTCTATTAACTTAAAAAATTGGCGATTTTCTATCAAGAACGAAAGTAAGACAACGCTTACAAATATTTCAAAGAGTCAAATAATGATAGTAAAAGTTCCATTATTAATTTAACTATATGCAAAATTAAATATATTTACGAGACTTACAAATTATTTTTGAAACAAAAACAAAAAAATTACAATATATTTATTTTTTAACAAATATATGCTATTCATAGGATTAGATTAGATGACACGATGCGGCGTATTGGTATTTTGATTGATATTAAAGAAGATAGGAAGACTCGGTCTAAAATAAACCTTAGTTTATATTCAAAACCTTAGTAGAAAGGCAATATGTACGAACAAATAACCTTATTACCTTATTTGTGCTGTTAATAAGGTAATAAGGTCGTAGGGTGATGGTGCCGGATTTTCTACTAAGGTTGATATGGGAAATAAGGTTTTTTCAGATACTTCGTATATTTAGTACCTAACGGCACTTCGTAGCAACTTTTCAGCTTTTTTCTATAAACATTTTATCCATAAATGGATTGAAGAGGTTCGCTTCTCATTGCCAATTAAAAATTAAAAAAAAGCCTCTTCTTTTGGAAGAGGCTCTTTTAAATTTAATCTATCTCACGAGAAGATTTTTGCTGACGGCGAGCGGCTTTTTGCCTGATCAAACGGTTTTCAACCGACGGTTTAACAAAAGCTGTACGTTTTTTGAATTCACGTAGTACTCCGGAGCGTTCATATTTCTTCTTGAAGCGTTTCAATGCACGGTCAATATGTTCGTTAGATTGTAGTGTTACTCCTATCATATCCTTGATTCACCTCCTTCTCGGAATATTAGAGTTTTTAAAAATTATTCAGATAATTGTTCAATTAATTTCTTTTCGCCGTTTTTCATAAATTCGACGATTATGGCATTTTTACCACTTGAAAGAACTTCTTTCGAACGCACAACACCAATATCATCCCACACTTCGTGAAATATTACATCCCCTTGTTTATATTCTGTGCGTGGGTCATATTTCTTAGACTGGTCCTTCGAAAAATGCTCAATAGCTTGTGCTTTATCTTGTTCTATTTGAATACGATCAAGATTAATCAACTGTGAATGACGACTTTTGGTGCAACGAGCCCATTGAAGGTGCCCCTGTTCAGTCTCAATCGGTTCGCCAATTAACTCGTGTTTCGTTTCTTTCATAAGAAACGGTGAGTATATTGTAATGTACTTGGCTCTACGAGTGCGCTTCCTACTTGCTGCTTCCGTTTTCGCCGATTTTTTTTCAGCCATAGTTCAATCTACTTTTTAGTAAATACATAATTTTAGAGTAGCAAAATTACGAAAATTTTTCCACATACCAATATATCTACATTCTAATAGATATAAATTTGTTATTTTTTTTCCCTAAAATATTGGAAAAGGGTACAAAATCAAGAATTTTACTTTCTTATCGTCCAACCCATATTCGACCGCAGGGGATGGAAATTTGAAATTATTCAAGCTCTGACGAAGCCAATTCCAAAAAGGACTCCCATCGGGAAGTAATTTTACTAAATTATAATCCAACGATACAATTATCTTTCTTTCACCCCAAACTGACTGTTTAGCACCCCAAGCATTGAACTCGTGTCTATAAATTGAATTTGGGTCGCCTATATCCGACAGATTACGAACGGCATAACCAACGTTTAATTGCAACCAATCGGGCCAATATGGTTTAGCTTTTTCAGGTAGTAAATTGTGAACATTTATAGATAACGAGAAATTCTGCCCGCTGTAATCGTCAATAAATATTTTTGCTGCTTTTCGAGTATGCTCTCCGTACCACTCTCCGGGAAAATATGAGAATTTTGGAGAAAAGTTTTGTAAGAACGGAACGTAATGCTGAGCTAAAAAATAACACGAGCCCATTGCATCGCAATACCAATCAGTCGGGCTAAAACCCCAGCCTACACCAAATCCATCCATAATCTCAACATAAGTGGAGTATCCAAGCCCGAAGACCGCCGCCCAAATCGCCGCGGATTCCTTACTCAAGCCGGAAAGATACAAACCATCCTGTATATAAGTCGCCATTATATAGGAGCCGTATAGATGCCCCAATTTATCGACACCTTGTGCATATAGCCCATCTTCGAGAAATTTAAAGTGAGTGGTCGAATCCCAAATAGTCGCGACTTGATAAATATGCTGAGTCGCAACGAAGGCGGCTTCTGCACCTAAGAAGAGTGAAAATGGCAAAGGACGGATATCGGTTTTTTTCAAAGGTAACTCACCCGTAAGGGTGAACCGAGGGTTATCGGCATAAAAAAAGTCTTTTTGGTTAATATGAATATCGTAGGCCGCTGTATCAGCTGTTTCTAATAATGTTTGTACAGACGGTTTTGTCGGATCATCCGAAGACACGATTTCAGCTTTTTGTTCGGTAAACCCGCTTGGTGGATAATCTTCGGCTTGAGTGAGTGCCAAATTATTTTCTGCTTTCAGAGTATCGGCGAAGGCAATATTATTCTCGATAATTTCATTTGCGCTCGAATTTACTAATGTTATTGATAATAATGCCATTACTACAATAACCAATTTAATATTGATCAAAATTTTCATCCATTTTAAAAAAAGATTATTATTATAGTTCAAAAATAATTATTTTTGTTATTACTTAAAATAAAAATGTAAAAAAATGATAGAATTCGGAAAAATATTGCAGGAAACACGCATAGGCAAGAATCTCTCGCTAAAAGAAGTTAGCGAGCGGATAAAGATACGCGAGCATATTCTTCAAGAAATTGAAAGGGGGAATCTATCAGTATTACCGGCTGTTTACATAAAATCATTTTTAAGGACCTATTCAGATTTTCTTGGTATTGACCCAACTTTGATACCGCAGAAGTTTTCTTCAACGGTTGAAAAAGCTGAACCCGATATTATAGAAACCAAAATTGATTCAAATTCGGGTCCCGGCAAAATAAAAAAACTGAATTTGCCCATCAACAATACCGTGGATCCTAAAAACCATACCCATTTCGACACTAAGAGTGCAGAGGAAAGGCCCGCTTTTTTAAGTAATTTCTACATTTATCTGATTATTTTGGTGATTATCGGTGTAGCGGTATTTTTGGCATTGCGCAATGATATTTTTAATACCGACGAGCGCGAAGTTGTGGCTTACAACGAAGAGCCTGCTTACGATACCGCCGTGATTGACCAATCAGAAACGAGCCTATTCGATAATATTACCCCATTGGCGTCGGACAGCTTAGTTTTGACCGCCAAAGCTCACGGCGACGCTTGGGTGCGGTTAAATATTGACGGGAAGAAAACTGTGGAATTCCTGTTGAAATCCGGCAACCAAATGCGATGGAGTGCTAAGGACTTCATATTGCTTACCCAAGGTAACGCCGGTGCGATTGAATATTATAGAAATAATAAACTGATGGAACCTTTTGGTACCAAAGGGACTGTAGTTCATAACATACGAATTACCAAAGACAAAATCTACAACGCCAGCCGAGCCGAGCAAGACTCCATCAAGCAAATTTATCTGCAAAAACGCAAACCTGTTATAAAAGAAAGGCCGATTCTGATAGAACCAGCGAATTTCGATGAAAGTTTCTTCAAAAAGAAAGACGAGAAGAAAGAGCCTAAATAGAATGGCTGATTATTCCACGCTGACAAGCAAGGATGCTTATCCTACCAAGTTATTGATATGTCGGTGGGTCAATCATCCCTGATTTATATTCTTTACACACTTCACTCAATTTTTGATGAACTTATACCTTGTTAACACCATTCCATTCGATTCAAGAACAACAAAATATACTCCTATTTGGAATTTACTTACATCAATTGTCATATTATTTGAAAAACTATTTTTATAAATTGCGTCGCCCAAAATGTTATAGATTTTGACGTTTTTCTGCTCCAAATTTATTGAAGAAAGATTTAACGTTTCATTAGTATAACTAATGTATTCATCTGATGTTTCATCGTCAACTGAGGTTCGAAAAATGTTCAATGAAGCGGAGTGTAATGTATCCGCAGAGATAAACACATTATCCCAATTGAAACTAACAATTTCTATTTTAGAACTGCCGACCGAATCATTGGTTGACCCGTTAATTATAAATATAGGATCACTTAGATTTATGCCGTCAATTGTTCCGCTAATTGTTACCTCACGTTTACCATTCTTTATTGAATTACTCTCAACGGTTTTATTACTAGTTTTGAAGTAGAAAAACGTGGTATCCATCCTCAACACACAGATAAAATGTTCCGGTTTGGTACCTTTATAGTTCCCGGCCGGTATTGCGTAAAAAGGCAGTACTATGCTCTGATTCGTTTCAGAGTTAACGGTGTAACAAATTATCTTTGTTTTTAAATAAATATCGGCTTTGAAAAGTGCGCGTTCATCTAAGTTGCAATCGTTTTCATATTTTATAACTATCGTATCGGTCAGACTTCCATATTGTTTAGGTGATATTTTCAAATTTATTGTTTTACTTTCCTTGGCCTCTAATTGAGCCGGAAAATCAACAACTTCCATAAAACTTTTATTTATGAAATTGATGCTTTGAATCCCAATCGCTTGATTCAAAGTGTTTTTTACTTCAATATCTATGTTTTGTGATTTTTCATAAGGAAATGAAGTGATTTTTACTGTTTCACCTATTATATCCATCATATCGCCGGCGTTAATTATTTCAATCTCCGCGGTTTGTGCACAATTAAATTTATCCTTAACTTCTACCGAGTATTTTCCGGGTTGGGTAACAACTATTTCCTGTGCTTCGCTACCGGTTGACCATAAGTAACTTTGGGTTTGTCCTGTTGATGCGGCTTTTAAGTTAAGTTCTTCACCCGGACATAAGTAATCCTTATCCGAAACAATAGATACTGTTAACGGTTGACTATCCGCCAAATCGATTGAGTCTTTCAATTTTACAAACCCGTTGTCTGTTTCGAAATAATATTTACCTAGACCGTGTTGCAAAACCTCCGCCTCGCTCAAAATCAGATTATCGCTTGATGTACCGTCTGGGCAACTCCAATGCCAAGAGCTCCCCGCCGGAATATTCGATTTATAAGCCGAAAGTGAAGTGCCGCTACTGATATCGCAAGGATTAGCAACGGTAAACTCGATATGGAAATCGAAGCAGTCATTCATAAATTTGGGAAAGCGATAATTGTTAGGGTGGTTCATATTGTTGAATTGGTATTCACAGATTTTTTGCAAATTGATAACATTATTCTTAATTTCTTCTGGTGTTGAATTTATTCTGTATATACCTGATTCAAAGTAAGCTATATACATTCTGCCGTCAGGTGCTAAAGACATATCGAAAACGTCGTCATCTACGATTCCGCTCATATTAATTTCATAAATTGCATAATCATCTTCACTATCAATCAAGAACAGCCCATTGGCTTGATATACGTATATATAACGTCCGTCGTATGAAAAATCGGCACTTTGGGATAAACTGTAACCATTTCCCTCATTCTCATAATTCAGGAAAATTGATTCGCTATTAGTGATTTTACCTAAGCTATTATCATAATTGTATATAATAATGTTTGGGTTCTTGCCGACCTTACTCAAAGATAATATTTTTTTCCCGTTGGGTGATACTTTCAGATGATTAGGTCTTTGATAAATATCTTGCCGTTTGAATACGTATTTCTTCAATCCCGAAGCGGTTATTTTATGCGTGTAAAGTGTATTTTCAAAATTGGTGAGAAGCCAAATTTCATCTTTATGGGGATCCTTTATACAAACAAATGTTGGACTAATACCTGTATTTACAGTATCACAATACCACAAATTAGGATCTTTTAGTGAGAATAGCTCACGGATACCAAAGGAATGATAATATCGCTCTGCATCAATCAAACCTGAACCATTGGTGTTAAGGAAAAGGAAATCAATATCCTTTTGTTTGAATTGCAGAATCATAGAGGTTTTGGAATATGCGTTACCAAAAGACGTTAACATTGATTTAGAAATAGTATCATATTTATTGTTATATACAAAGATTTCCGGTGAGAAGTAAAGCATATTTCCATTTGTATCAGAGATAACGGCAATATGAGCTCGGAAACCATAACCTTCATAATACTGATAATCAAAAACAAACGGATTAACGTCGGCTGTTTGACTGAATTGTAATCCTGTATTTGGTGCCATCAACCAAGTATAAGCTTCTTTTGGATGCGCTGAGCAAAATATTGGTAAACATAGTAATAATATTTTTATAATCTTTTTCATTATTTCCTCGAAACAGTAGGTGGTTATGGTGTTAAAGCAGTTTCATTTGGGTAAATTAAATATGGACAAATGTAAACACATTCTTCACCGGAGCAGGGATTTATTTCTGAAACAGAAGTAATATTCTTAAAAACAGGTTGATTAATAGCATTACGATAGACTTCATATTCTATATCACAACAATCATTATTAAATTGATAGCAAACAGAAGTATAGGATTGTGATCTCTGCCAGCATCTTGGAATATGTATAGTAAATGTATCTCGAACAGCAACGTTTAATGAATATTGGTATAATATTTTTTTTAAAGTATATTGCATTGTTTGTGGTAATGTTAATGAACTACCCTGAATTTCGGTTCTTTGTATATATCCAATAGAAAAATGTTTGGGATTTGCTAGACCTTCAGAACCCCATCTTGCGATATATGTAACACCTCCATTTTCAATAATCGGGATAACATCATTCGAATTTGATACCCAACTTGAAGAATTGCAGAACATATCGCGCAGTGGATTAAACTCATCATCAAAACTGCTCAACTCTTCAAAGCAATATTCCTCACAAGAAGCATCTATAGAGGTACAAGATTCATATATGAAGTTAACCATTTCCATTACAACAATTCCATTCAAATCCGAACCCATATTTACGAAATATGTACAACAACCAGGATTCTCAGTACAGGGTGTTAATATTTTTAGATTGGGTGTGTTTGTATAATAAAACCAACAGGCTTTTTTATATAATTCAAAAGTATAAATTTGATTATCATAAATATATCTTGCAATTTCTAAAGTAATTCTTTTCATAAGGTTTTCATCAACAATACACTGCCCCTCAAGCTTTATTTGGTCAATTATATAATATGGAAATTCAACTTGATCACAGTTTGTTTGGTTTGTTTGATGTACAAGCGGACAGCATCTTTTGAATCTCTTACTCCACTTTACATCTATTTCACAAGGAATGCCGTTTGTATAAATACTAAACTCAATATCAGGTAAAGATATTGATTTTAGATCCCCATTAACGACAACTGCGTTCCATTTACCCGGTTCATTACCTGCCATTAAACAATTACCTAAACATTCACAATCAGATTTTGCCTCTAAGGCATAAATTGCATTTAATGAAATTATCAGGGCAAAACTCATAAAAAAACTTTTAATCATCTTCATAATAAAGCTCCTAAAATATTAGTAAAAATATTGTTAATATGCTTTCTAACTCATCCGATGACAGGGAAGTCATCGGATGAGTAAAAGGATTATTCCTTAATAAATTTGCCGGTTTGATTAGCATATTTAATAAAATACACACCCATTGGTAAATATGAAATATCTATAGTAGAATTACAACAAATTGAATTTTCATAAACCAAACCCCCAAGAACATCGTATATTTTTATCACTTTCGATTGCAAATCATAAGACGAAAAATATAATTCACCATTTGAATATTTGAACTGTCCTTTAAGCAAACCTTCATTAATATTTGTTGCTACTATATATAAAACGGGTGATTTGAGCGAATCAATAGTTAATTACATATTATCCCAATTGAAACTAACAATTTCTATTTTAGAACTGCCGACCGAATCATTGGTTGACCCGTTAATTATAAATATTGGATCACTTAGATTTATGCCGTCTATTGCGCCACTAATCGTTACTTCACGTTTACCATTCTTTATGGTGTTGCGACATTGGCATACTTTTTCCTCTTTTTCCATCTGCAATCGTCCAAAATTGTGTTGAAAATAGAAATGTGTGTCTCTATGAAAAAAGTAAAACAAAAAAAGCGTCCCCTCAAAATTTGCCATACTTTTCCCGTTTGAAAAAACAAAAAAGAAAAATCATAAAAACTCACAAATCTTACATTCGAATATACAAAAACAATACGAAACTACCAAATAAAACTTAAAAAAAACCACACAAATTCTTACAGACCCGAATCTTTCAATTTTACAAACTCGTTGTTCGTTTCGAAATAGTATTTGCCTAAACCGTGTTGTAAAACCTCCGCCTCGCTCAAAATTAGATTATCGCTTGTTGTGCCGTCGGGACAAGTCCAATGCCAAGAACTCCCCGCCGGAATATTTGATTTATAAGCCGAAAGTGAAGTTCCGCTACTGATATCGCAAGGATTAGCAACAGTAAACTCGATATGGAAATCGAAGCAGTCATTCATAAATTTTGGAAAGCGATAATTATTAGGGTGGTTCATATTGTTGAATTGGTATTCACAGATTTTTTGTAAATTGATAACATTATTCTTGATTTCCTCGGGTGTTGAATTTATCCTGTATATACCTGATTCAAAACAAGCTATATACATTCTGCCGTCGGGTGCTATAGACATATCGAAAACGTCGTCGTTTACAATTTCACTCATATTAATTTCATAAATTGCATAATCATCTTCAATATCAATCAAGAACAGCCCATTGGCTTGATATACGTATATGTACCGGCTGTCGTACGAGAAATCGGCACTTTGTGCAACACTATAAACATTTCTCGCGTCTTGGTAGTCAATTGTAATGGTCTGTTTTTTAGTTATTTCACCTATTATGCTATTGTAATCAAATAATTCCAAATTTGGGGCTACACCCACTCTGCTTAATAAAAGGATTTTTTTCCATTGGGCGATACTCTGAAATGATTAGGTTTTTGGATTATACTTTGCTTCTTAACAACTCTTTTTTCTAATCCATTTTCAGTTATTTGATGAGTAAAAATAAAATTACCACGAGTTGTTAAAAGCCATATATTTTCGGTGTTTTTATTTCTAACACAGGCAAATATAGAATTAAAATCCGTATTTATCGAGTCCGCAAACCATTTGTCAATGGCTTTGTCTGAAACAAGTTCACGAATACCAAAGCATTCGACCTGTATATTACCTAATATACCATTTCATTTAGAATTTAAATAATAAAAATCTATCAGATTGATATGTTTCCGTACAATCATTGACATCCAAGAATAGGTATTCGCATAAATCAATTGATAAGTGTTTGGTATTTTATCACTGTTAATATCAAATACAAAATTTCCGGATGTATAGTATTTTAATATTCCATTAGTATCCGATATAACTGAAAAATATACCCTATTTGCAGGGTATTCCCTAAATTTTAATGTATCTAACCGAAAAGTTGTAATATCTTGATTCTGATAAAATTGAATTCCATAATTTGGTGCCATAATCCAAGTATATGCTTCTTTTGGATGAGCTGAACATAATATTGGTAAACATAGTAATAATATTTTTATAATTTTTTTCATACTTTATCTCAATGCTTAATTTATACAAAAATAATATAATTATATTATAATAACAAATTATTAATGAAAATAACTGGATTTAATATGCACTTTGGTACTCTACACCGTTCCGCTGATTATTCCGCCACCAAGGCAGAGCGTATCGTCATAGAAAATTGAAAATTGACCGGGAGATATCCCTTGGTCTGTTTGATTTAATTTCACTTTAACCAAATTGTCTCCTATAAACTCAATTTTGCAATTAATTTTTTTCGGTCCGTGGCGCAATTTGGTTGTTAAATCCAATTTCTGTGGCGGCTCGTTAATCCAATTCAAATCGGAAACAATATATTCATCCTTCGGTAGATTTAATATATCCTCGCTGTGAGAAACATATATTATATTTTCATCAATATCTTTTTGAACAACATACCACGGTCCTCCACTTAATCCCAACCCCTGGCGCTGGCCTATCGTGTGAAACCAGAATCCGTTATGCTCGCCCAATATTCTCCCCGATTCCAATTCTATAATTCTGCCTTTCTTTTCACCCAGATGGAATTTTACAAAATCGTTATATTTGATTTTGCCCAAAAAGCATATTCCTTGGCTGTCTTTTCGGACTGCCGTAGGCAAATCGAAAGCGGCGGCTTTTTCCCTTACTTGCGATTTTTGGTAATCACCCAATGGGAAATAAATGCGCGATAATTGCGATTGATTGAGGTAAGTAAGGAAATATGTTTGGTCTTTGAATTTGTCTTCCGCTTGATAAAGTAGAAATTTCCCGTCCGATTCAATACATTTTGCATAGTGCCCCGACACACATTTATCGAACGTTGTTTCGAGCTTATCGAAAAACAGTCCAAATTTGATATTTTTATTGCACATTATGTCGGGGCTTGGAGTACGTCCGGCTTTCAATTCTGTAATCGAATATTCAACCACAGTGTTGAAGTACTCCCTTTGCATATTTATTATTTTTAGAGGTACGTCGAGCTTTTTACAAACTTCGCGGGCATAATACAGGTCCGCTTCCCACGGGCAATCACCCATAAACGCCATATCGTCTTCGAGCCATATCTTGAGGTAATATGCTTCCGCATCCCATCCCATTTCCTTCACCATAGCCAAAGCAACAGAACTATCCACGCCGCCCGATAACAAAACTACCGCTTTCATATTAGCTTGCTAAATGTTTGATTAAATAATAGATTCCGAAGATGTTCGATAACTGGTATATACAGTGAAGCGCCACCCAAGCAAAAATCGCGGCGAGAACATCGTCGAACATAACCCAAAAACTACCCTTTTTATTATTTGCCAAATGTATTGGATAGGGCTTGAATATATCGAATATACGGAAAAAACCGAAAGCGATTAAAGCCCAGATCGGTCCAAACACAATGTAGGGACTGAATAAAACCAAAAGCATACCGACAATTTCGTCAATTACAATTTGGGGAGCATCATCGCCGTGAATAAGCTCCATTCTACGAATAGACGGCAATGCGACAACAAACAATACTATCGCTGTAATTCCGATAACATATAATCGCAACGGCATCGGTATGAATAGAACACTTAATGGAATAATTGAGGCAATTGTACCGGGAGCAAATTTAACCTTCCCGACAAACAAAAATGTCGTCAGCAGTTCATCCCAAATTCTTTTTAACGACCAAGTCATTAATCAACCTTCGCTTTTTTTTATTGTTGGTTTTTTTAAATAGTCAATTAAAGTCCATACTGTTAAACCTGCAATTGCTATAACTGTATATCTAATGTAAGTCGAATAAACGATCATCCTGCACATTTGTGTAACTTCTTTTGAAATTTGCATATTTTCGATAAATATTATCCAGAGAATAAAACTAATGAAAAACATCTGGACAAAAGTTTTAAATTTTGCCGCATAGGACGTTTTAAATTCAATCTTGTTCTTATCGCTATATATCCTTAAATATGTTGCTAAAATATCGCGTAAAATAATCAAACAAACAGCCCAAATTGGAGCAATACCCAAGATACCAAACGCTACAAATGCCGCGCAAGTAAGGACTTTGTCAGCCAGTGGGTCAAAAAAAGCTCCCCATTCCGATGTAGCGTCATATTTACGTGCGGCATACCCATCCAAAAAATCCGTAACCGCCGCAATAAAGAATAGTATGATTGCGATTAATTTGGCTTCTTGTGAATGCACGAAAAATAGAAATAAAAATATGGGTGCTATTATTACTCTCGACCAAGATAATATGTTAGGTAAACTTTTCATTATTTGAATGTTAATTCGCCTGCAGTTTTAATAATGGATAAAAATTCTTCACATTTCAATGAAGCGCCGCCGATTAACCCACCCCATATGTTTGGTTGACTTAAAAGTTCTTCGGCATTTTGCGCGTTCATACTTCCACCATATAATAAAAACATATTATTACCTTTTTTGCCGAAAATCACACGCAAAGCCGATCTGATTTGAGAATGCACTTCCTCAGCTTGTTCCGAAGTTGCCGAAACACCAGTTCCTATTGCCCAAACCGGTTCGTAAGCAATTATTATATTACCGGATTGTTCAACCGAAACTCCCGCCAAACCGGCGTCCAATTGTCCGATTACTATTGGTAAAGTACTGTCGTCCTTCCGCTGTTCTAAAGTTTCACCAACGCATAAAATAGTTTTTAACCCTGAGGCGAGTGCGGAATGAATTTTCTTATTTATCATTTCATCTGTTTCGCCAAATAAAATTCTACGTTCAGAATGACCAATAATAACATATTCAGCACCGGCATTTCTAATCATATCGCAAGAGATTTCTCCGGTATATGCACCGTTTTTGGCAAAATGACAATTCTGTGCGCCGACTTTTATATCGGACTGATCTGTAATGTGGGTTACGGGAAGTAAATTAATCGCGGGTGGACAAAGCAAAACTCCGACCCTGGTCAAATCCATTCCAACTATACCTTTACGAATTGCCGCCGCTAATTCAGCCGCTTCGTCAGGTAACGTATTCATTTTCCAATTTCCCGCTATTAAATACTTTTTCATATTTATCTCTACTGATTTTCTAATACTTTATATTGCTTATATAAAAAAGCAATGGAATCCATTGCGCTTAATGCGCTTGGTATAACTAAGTCTAATTCTTGAATAGCTTTTGCAGTGTTCAAACCGCATCTGTGTGGTATGAGCTCATTAATTTCATTCGATTTCTGCACCAAATTCCTATCGTAGCCAAAGATTTCGGCAACGGAAGCGGCAAAATGGTACATATCGAATACATCTTTTCCGGCGATATTATATATACCGGTTTTTTCTGTGTCAATTACTCTTGCGATGCCTTCCGCCAAATCTTCCGAAAATATCGGTGTCCTTGTAACGCGTTCCGACACTAAAACTTTTTCACCTTGGTGTAATCGCTCTACTATATCGAATAAATCATCTTTTTTTGCATATTTTGAAAATCCGAAAGGCATACTGGTTCTGACAATCGTCCAAGGAATGTTCTCGCTTCTAATCATATTTTCAGCGGCGTGTTTGGTTCTGCCATAATAATTCACAGGCTCCGGACGGGCTTCTTCTTTGTAATAACCCACTGAGCCGTCAAAAATCATATCGGTGGAAACCCCTACATATTTCGCATCTACTATATTGGCTATTCTAACCAAATTTTGAGATAAAATCAAATTAAAATCACTTGCTTTCTTCTTATCTTCCTCACATTCAGCTATGTTATTGGCTTCACAAACATTAACAACATAATCAGGTTTTAATGTGAAGCATAAATCTTTCAGCTTTTCCCTATCGAATATATCGGCATAATTCAAATTTCCGGTGCCTTCGAATTTTTCATCCGAACAAACAACATACAAATCATTATCCGTATTTTTGGTAAAATACGCGTTAAGGCTCTCGCCTAAAATTTCGTCACCGCCGATTAGCAGTATCTTTTTACTCATTCTATTAAATGTGAAAGTGTTTTTAATCAATTTATAATTACAAAAGTAGAAAAAAAAATCTAATTAATAAAATCTTTTCACCGATAAAGGGCAAACTAGCGATAAAGCGGTAAATATTAGGATTGCTGAAAGAACAAAATTTCGATGCAAAAATTACGAGCAACCCTCAAATATGTTCAAAAAAAGTTAATAAATTTCTGAATATATTAGCTAAAAATTCTACATTTTTGCATTCTAAAAATATCAAAAGAATAATTATGACAATGAATACAAAATATTATACATCTGTATCGGCAACCAAACTGCCACCATATTCAGCCGAAGCTGAAGTAGCGGTATTAGGCGCTATGTTTATAGATCGTGAAGCAGTGCCGCAGGTGATTGAGGTTTTAACGCCGGAATGCTTCTATAATTTGGCAAATAAAAAAATATTCGAAGTTATAGTTTCGATGTTTGAACGCCGCATCCCTGTCGATGTTTTAACTCTGTCGGACGAGTTAATTAAAACTGGGGAATTGGAAACAGTTGGTGGACGTTCTTATTTGCTCGATATCAATCAAGAAATTTCCACATCGGCTAACGTGGAGCATCACGCCCGATTGATAATGGAAAAATATCTAAAACGCAGTCTAATCAAAACAGCTAATTCTATAATTACAAACTGTTTCGATGAGACTAACGATGTATTTGAACAAATTGATAAAGCCGAATCAGAGATTTTCGATATTGCCGAAAAAAGAATTTCCAAGAAAGTAACAACTTTGGGAAAAGAATCCAAGAAAGTATTTGAAAATCTGGTACACCTTCGCGAAACGGGCAGTTCCGGAATAACAGGTTTAAATACCGGTATTTTCCAACTCGATAGAATGACAGCGGGTTTCCAAAACTCGGATTTAATTATCATTGCCGCGCGTCCCTCGATGGGTAAAACAGCTCTAGCTTTGTCCATCGCTCGAAATATGGCTGTCGAATATGACAAACCTATAGCATTTTTCTCGCTCGAAATGTCATCGTCGCAGTTGGCTCAACGTTTATTAGCGGCGGAAGCTCGTGTTGAACTTAGCAAAGTTCGTAGTGGTTTCATTAATCATAGTGAAGAGGGAAAAATGGTCGAGGCTATGAATAGACTTTCAAATTCGAAATTTTTTATTGACGATAGTTCTATTCTATCAGTCCTCGAGATTCGCGCTAAATCCCGCCGATTAAAAGCCGAACACAATATCCAAGCGGTTTTTGTGGATTACCTCCAATTTGTTACCGGTCCCAAAGCCGAAAGCCGTCAACGTGAAATATCGATGATATCACAACAACTCAAGCAGTTGGCAAAGGAACTGGAAATACCGGTTATAGCTTTAGCTCAGCTCAACCGTGGTGTGGAATCGAGAACTGAAAAACGACCATTGCTTTCCGACTTACGTGAATCGGGGTCTATTGAGCAAGATGCCGACGTGGTTATGTTTATACATAGAAATGATTATTATAAACACGGCGAAATGGGCGAAGGCGGCGATAATAAGGCGGAAATTATAATCGGTAAGCAAAGAAACGGTCCAACCGGAACAGTAGAAGCAGGATTTATTAAAGAGTACGCGCGATTTGAAAATTTAGTTCATACCGACGTTCCACCCGAGATAGCCGCGCAAATAAGGAATAATTCGCACGACGAGTTAGATGATTATAATGATGACCCAAAATTTTAATGAGAAAATATGCCAATAATTAGTTCAATTTCAGGTTTAAGAGCAACTTTGAGCGACTCACTTAACACAGAATTAGTTACAAAATATGTTACCGCTTTTTCGAAAGTCATACCCAATGGTACTGTGATATTGGGAAACGACGGCAGACCTTCCGGAAAATGGATTGAACAATGCGTTAGCTCTGTTTTAGCGGAAAACGCTTATAAAGTAATCAATCTTGGTATTGTACCGACTCCGTTTGTTCAACTTTATACAGAGCATCTGAAAGCCTCAGGTGGAATCGCAATAACAGCTTCACATAACCCATCTGAGTGGAATGGTTTGAAGTTTATCAATCATTTAGGTGTGTTTTTCAACAAAGAGGAGAACGAACTGCTTTGGTCGCACTTAGAAGACGACCTAACCTCCAATAATAATGCCGTTAACCAGGTTCGAAATATTGAAAAGCCAACACTACATTTGGAATTAATTCAAAATCTATTTCCAAAGGATTTGCTCGACAAAGTTCGCGCAATGAAGCTAAAAGTTGTGGTTGATGCTGTAAATGCTTCCGGTTCAGTTGTTATTCCCGAATTGCTAGAGTTTCTTGGTTGCGATGTTGTCCGTCTGTTTTGTGATTCGAGTGGGGTATTTCCGCATACTCCCGAACCAATTCCTGAAAATTTAACCGAGCTCGAGAAAGCCGTTGTGTTGCATTCCGCTAATTTAGGCATCGCAGTGGACCCCGACGCCGATAGATTGGTGCTGGTGGACGAGAAAGGTTCTCTAATCGGCGAAGAACGTACGGTTACGCTAACAACCAAATCGGTTCTCGCAATGTTCGATTTATTCGAAGGAAAGTTCGAAAAAACCGTTTGTGTAAATTTGTCAACCACAAAAGCTGTGGAAGATGTGGCTAAAGAATTCGGTGCCGGCTTTTATCGTTCAGCGGTTGGTGAAATCAATGTGGTCAATTTGATGAAAGAGAAAAAAGCGGTCATTGGCGGCGAAGGTTCGGGCGGTGTTATTCTTCCGGCATTCCATTACGGTAGAGACTCAGTTATAGGAACGACTCTGATATTGTTATTATTAGCGAAATACGAAACCACATTGTCGAAAATCAATCTTACCGTACCGAATTATTCGATGTTAAAAACAAAAATACCGTTTACAGGTTCTTTGTTGGGCACCATTTCAAAATTGAGTGAAATTTACAAGGACTCAAATATATCGGATATTGACGGAATTAGAATTGATTTCGAAAATAGCTGGGTGCAACTTCGCGCTTCGAATACTGAGCCGATTTTGCGCATCATTGCCGAAGCTGAAACAATGGAAGAAGCAAAAAGATTAGTTGACGAAATCGCAAAATACATTTAGAAATGGGACTGTCTTAAAACTCTAACTTTAATAAACATACGAGGGCGTATGTTCTGCTAGGTTATTGATAAATCGAGTAGAATAGACGCCCACGTCTGTTCTAAAATTTAACAATCAGGGTTTTGAGACAACCCCATCCTAAAAATTGAGTTTTTAGATAGCCTCTATTTTTCCATTCGGCTGTCCGGTAACTTTGGTTCAGCCAAAATTACTGTTTCCCGAGCAATTGTAACAGAACCCGGATGGGAACCCTTTGGTTTACGAACGAATTTCTTTAGGCAGTAGGCGACCGGAGTATATTTCGCATTTTTCGCTCCGCTATAATATGCCGCAACACCGGCGGCTTGTTCCAAAATTTTCTTCGGTAGCTTTTGGTCTTTGTTCAAAGGCACCACTACGTGACTGCCACTCGATCCACGAGCGTGAAACCACATATCGTTCGGCTTTGCAAACTTCATAGTCAGCTCGTCGTTATTAGCGGCGTTTTTTCCGGCATAGGCGACGAAACCGTCATCCAATTCAAACTTCCTGAATTTATCTTCCCTTTCCATTTTATTATCCTGAAAATTAATTCCTAATTCGTGCCCAAATTTCATATAGAGCTTTTCGAGCTGTTTCATATCAACCGTATTTTTAAGTTCAATTTGAGCTTCGCGGCATCGTTTAAGTTCGCTATCCAAATTTGGAAGCAATCGCAACCGCGCTTTCAATTCTTCTTTCGTTTTTTTTGCCTTCAGAAAGTATTTTTGGCTGTTTTCAATAATCGTAAGCCGATGGTTAAGCTTTACATTAAGTTTTTCACCGGAATAATTCTCCACCTCTATTTCTTCCAACCCCTTTAGCTTCGGATTTTCATATCCAGACAGTAGTGCGCCAATTAAACCGTAGAGTTCCGCGCGTTGATTATAACCGGCTTCGTCCAAATCGGTACTCTTTCTTACAAGTTTCTTCTCCAATTTATCGAGCCGCATTTCCAATTGCTTATATAAGGGACCAAAATCCGACAGCTTACTTATACTTGAGCTCATCCGCTGAATCGCTTCGCTGAGTGAACTGTACTGTCCCAATATTTGAGGGAATTTTTTCAAAGGGATTAAGGATAAAAGTGCGGTCATATCATCGGATAAAATGTAATATGTGTCTGTATTTATGAGTTCTTGCACAAGTTTGTTAGATTCAGTTTTGATAGCGTTTAATTGCGATGAATCCAATTCCGATAGTTTTATCTTATCCTTAAGATTCAAGCGCGTGATTATTTCGTCCGCATAATTATCGGTCAATTTATAAATTGAACGCGATAGTGCCGCTTTAACAGTTGTTATTGGAGCAAAACTTTCTAAATCTTTAACGTTGGGTTTTGGAAAAGTCGTCTGTTCACCAACATATAAGGTTTTATCTTTTAGCGTGTCTAATATCTTATTGTTCTTATTGCAGATATAAATATTGCTTCTGCCACGCCCGAAAAGAACGGCAAATATATTGGTATGAATAAACTCAAATTTTATGATTCTATCATTATTAATCAAGCTCACATTCTGTAGGATTTCATCCGAAAGGATGGAAAAAACATCGCTTGTGTTTCGCTTCGCTCGGGCAAAATTCTGCCGCAAGAAAACCGAATCACTTATGCCATCGCCTGAGAAATGAAGATATTGCGTATCCAAACCGTTTGAAAATAGTATCTCGACGGAATCTTTATCCTGTGTAAAACATTCCACGACCGTAAAGCCGAGCAATGCGCGTAATTCTTTGATTATATGTAAAAGTATATAATATTGGTTTAGCATTTGTTTTTGAAAAGAGGCTGTCTCAAAACTCGAATTGTTCAATTTTAGAACAGACGTGGGCGTCTATTCTACTCAATTTATTAATGACATAGTAGAACATACGCCCTCGTATGTTTATCAATATCAGAATCTTGAGACAGCCCCTGGATTAGTAATTAAAATTATATTTGTCATTCCCGCGTAAGCGGGAATCCATATTTTAGATTAGTTATTCCATTATACACATTTCAATTACTTCGGCTAAATTGCTCATCGCTTCATCAATGGTATATCCATAGCTGTGGCACCCATTAAAAACCAGACAACTAACTATAAAGACACCATCTTCATCCAATTCAATAATTACCGGTAATGAAATGTTATTATTTTTATACATAATCGAATCCTTAATATTTTTATAATTAACGAAAAGCAAAGATAAATATTTTTAGTACAGAAAAAGATGGAACTGTCTCAAAACTTAATTTTAGGATGACAAGCAAGGATGCCTATCCCACCAAGTCATTGACATATCGGTTGGTCAATCATCCCTAATTGACTAATAATTTGATAGTCCTGAGTTTTGAGACAGCTCCATCTAATGTTGCTGTTGTTACATATATCTTTCGATTTTGTCTAATTTTTCCACAAAATGCGGAGCATAAGGTAAGGGTTCACGACCGAAGCAAACACCAAGTGATTCGTAAAACGCAATTTCATCTAAGTCAACAAAACGCTGTTTTATGGCTTCCGTTGTCGGCATATAGCTGATTTCACCGCCTTCTAATCCTACAACCGTAACACCGCTGATACCTTTCGAAAGCAAATAAACCGCCGAACCGCCTACTTGCTTACCGAAACTCACGTCATAAGCGCTTGTTTGCCCTGCACGTACCAAATGCCCCAAAGCCACTTCGCGAATCTCAGGATATTCATAAATGTTTTCGACGAATATACCTTCTTGTTTTAGCAATTTTTTCCAATGAGGGTCTTGACGCATAAAGAATTCCATTTGTTTGCGCACATATTGACCGACGCCTGTAAGTTTGGAATGTCCAAAAGCGTCTTGGTTCGATGTATCGTCGTTGAAATATTTGCCGTCTTTGTTTTTGACACCTTCGGCAACAACGATTATATAAGTAGAGCCCTTTACATCGCTTCCAAGTAAACGAGCTGTGTAATTCTTTTTAAAATGCTCATAAAGAACTTCATAATCGACATTAACTTCCGGTATCAATATAGCGTCCGCATCGGCACCGATGCCACCGCGGAAAGCAGTATGACCTGCGTAGCGTCCAAACACTTCGATTATCAAAGTGCGATTGTGGGTTAAACCTGTCGTGCGTAAATCGTCTGTAAAGCGCGCTATACGATTGATTGTCGAGTCGCCGCCAACGGAATAGGTCTGCAAATCCAAATCCATCGTTTTCGGACAGTGGATGCAGGTAATACCTTTGGAAATTAAGTCAACAACAACAGAGCCGGTATCGTCGCCGCCGGCTATAACCAAAGCGTCTATTTTGTGTTTCGCCAATCCTTCGCGGATGATGTCATATTTATTAGGGTCTTTGATTTTGCTTATTTTTACTCTGGAGTGTCCCGCTTCGCTACCCGCGGCTCCTGAATAAAATCGGTCTGAACGAGCGAAATCTATTATTACCGGTTCGATGTCGCGTAAATTATATAAGCCGGCGTATCCATTTGGGATTAAACACGCTTGCATACCGAGCGATTCGGCTGTACGTGTCGCACCCTTGATCACCGCGTTCAATCCGCCGCAATCACCGCCACTCGTTATGATACCGATTTTCTTAATTTCTTTCATTGTTACCTCGACAATTTTCAAATGTGCATAAAAATAATTTTAAAATTATGAAATATTCCTTAATTTTAAATAAGTTTGTTATTAATAATTTCAAAATTGCAACTTTTTCTCGAATGGAGAAGTTATTTGAAGCAAAACGTTGTTGATAGAGGTACTGTTATGAAAAAGATAAATAATACATTTTGTAAATAAATTGATGGTTAATTAAACCATAGCTATGGGATATTATTAAGGAAAAACTAATTATTCAAAAACTCAACCAAACATTTGAAGAAGCCTCATACGAGCAAGGCGGCGTTGAGGATTGGTTAGCTCGCGAACTCCAGAATTTACTGGGATATAGCGAATGGCGTAATTATCAAAAAGTGGTCGAAAAGGCTCAAGAGTCGTGTGTAACTTCAGGTAACAAAACAGTTGACCATTTTATTGATATCAACAAAATGGTCAGTTTAGGATTAGGGTCGGAAAAGCAGGTAGATGACATTATGCTCACACGTTTTGCTGGTTTCAGCAAAACGATAATTTCTCAAAATAATTGAAAAAAATTAAATAAAGAAAAGGTTTTCATTTTTAACTATCCTATTAATGGAATGCAATATAAATAATCAGATTTTCGTCTAAAAATCAAAATAAATTAATGAGGTTGTGATGAAGCCATGTTTTACTGCAATAATTGAAAAAGAAGATGATATGTTCGTTGGTTTGTGTCCTGAATTGGATATAGCAAGCCAAGGAAATTCGATTGAGGAAGCGAAAACAAACTTGAAAGAAGCGGTTGAGTTGTTTTTCGAATTCGCATCTCCTTCTGAATTAAAAACCGGCACTCTTCAATCAATAATTCGCCAATCAGGGTTACCAAAAGAGCTATTCCTGACAAAATAGTTTAACAATTTTCTCAACCTTCCGAAGGTTCAAAACCTTCCGAAGGTTTACACACAAAATGAAACATTTTCTCGAATAAAAAGTTATTATAAGTAATTATATTACTAAATTAGAGGTACTATTATGAAAAAGATTTTAGTTTTAGCATTTGTTGTTCTGACAGCAATAAACCTTTATTCCCAAAAAACATCGCAAACGGATATGTCCGGTTCACCGTATTTGATGATTATCAGGGATAAGCCCGGAAGAATTGATGTGGAACTCACAAAAACCGACGTTGATGTGAATATAAGCGGAGTAATCGCCGATGTAACTATTAAGCAGTACTATCGCAGTGTGTCGAATCAGGTCTTGGAAGCGGTTTATGTTTTCCCTGCTTCGGTTCACGCGGCTGTTTACTCGATGAAGATGAAAATCGGTTCTCGCGAAATCGTTGCGGTTATCAAGGAAAAGGAGCAAGCCCGAAAGGATTACGAACAGGCGAAATTGGAAGGCAAGCGCGCGAGTTTACTTGTGCAAGACCGCCCGAATTTGTTCAGTATGAATCTGGCGAATATCGCTCCCGGCGATGTAATCGAAATCGAAATGAAATACACAGAAATGCTGATACCCGACGATAAAATATATACTTTTTCATTTCCGACCGTTGTAGCACCTCGTTATGGTGGCGGAACAGAGACCGATGAAACCAAAAGCACCGATTCGCAAAAAAGTGGATTGCTAAGCAATACAGCGTTCGATATTCGATTTAACCTTATTTCACCCGTCCCTATTGACGGAATTGAATGTATAAGCCACGAAGTTAATTACAAGGCTGAAACTGAGAATCATTCCTTAATCACTCTGAAAGATTTTGAGAAAAAGGGCGCTCCTAAAGACTTCGTCGTTAAATACAAATTAGCCGGCGACCTGATAAACAGCGGATTGCTTTTAAGTAAGGGTGAGGGGAAAAACGCCGAGAATTTCTTCCTATTAACTATACAACCGCCGAAACGCATTGACCCCGCTTATATTCCACCTCGCGAATATGTTTTTGTGCTCGACGTATCAGGTTCGATGAACGGATTTCCATCCGTTATGGCAAAGAAAACAATTTTGAACTTATTGGATAAAATGGATAAAGGCGACAAATTTAATCTGATTTTATTCGCCAGTGGTTTTGATGTATTTTCGGAAAATTTAGTAACCGCCAATAGAGATAATTTAGAAAAGGCGTTTCAATTTATGGCTGAATCTCGCCAAGGCGGCGGCACGGAGCTTTTGCCGGCTTTGGAAAAAGCTCTGACTATGCCGAAGGATTCAAAAGCGTCGCGTTCGGTAATAGTTATTACGGATGGTTTAATAAGTTTCGAATCGAAAGCTTTTGAGCTTATCCGAAACAATTTGAACAAAGCCAACCTTTTCGCTTTCGGGATAGGTACGTCAATGAATAAGCTGACTATCGAAGGTATGGCGCGGGCGGGAATGGGTTTGAGTTTCGAAACTAACCGTTTGGAAGATGCGGAATATCAATCCGAGCGTTTTATAAAATATATCTCAACTCCGATTTTAGCTGATATAAAAGTCACTTATGACGGTTTTGGTGTCAGCGAAGTGGAACCAATGTCCGTTCCTGATTTATTTCCTGATAGACCGATAGTGATTTATGGAAAATGGGACGGCAATTTACAGGGCGGTATCAAAATCGAAGGTATCAACGGGCAGGAAGGAATTTTTGTTGATCTGCCGGTTACTAAATTCGGAGAAATGGTTCAAGGCAAAGCTTTGAAACAACTTTGGGCGCGCAAGCAAATAGAACTACTCTCTGATTATCAGAGCTTTGGTGAACGCGACAAATATAAAAAAGAAATCACGGAATTGGGTTTGAAATATAACTTGATGACAGCTTATACCTCATTTATAGCTGTGGATAATGAAGTTGTAACTAATTACGACAATATTGAGAGAAGTGAAAAAATGGGGGGATCTCTTGGGGCTGTAGGAATTAATACTTTGCAAGGTTCAGCGGCTGTCGTATCCAATATGCGTTTTTTGAAAGTAGCTCCTGATGAAGTTTCCCGAGCATCCTCTGTAGATGGTTCAGTTGTTGATGAAGGAGGTTTCTCTGGTGGTGCTGATTATGCCAAACCAACAACCGACGACAAAACTTCAAAAGCAATTACAACAAATATCAAATATGATGATAAAGAATTAAGAAGCAATATTAAATACACTCAAAAAGCTCTGAATGCCGCTGTTGAAGGTTCAGTTTCAGTAAAAGTCGCTGTTAACGCAAAAGGTAAAGTTACTAAAACCGATATTTTGATGTCAACGGATAAATTGCTTAACGATATAGCTATTAATGCGATAAAAGCAACCAAGTTCATACCCGCAACTCAGGATGGGAAAAAAGTATGCAGTACTATTGATGTGTATATGAATATCGAATTGCCGAGCACAAATTTCAAAATGAAGTTCAAAGGCAAGACTTACGAGATGCTGAAAGGCAAAAACTCGAAGATTAATTATTGGTTTGGTATTTTGAAATACAGTAACGGTCCAAAAATCCAATTCTTAGATAATGTTAAATTAGAATGTACTATCTATAATGAGAAACAGGAGTTTATCAAAACTGACACCTTCACTGTCTCCGTGGGTATAGGCGAAACCGCCGCTCCGATAGAAGAAGCATTACAATCAATGTGGATAGGCGACGAAAAAATTCTGCTATTCGAAAAGCATTATCTAAACGCTGGAATAAAACCAAATATACAGGGAATTCCATATACAAGAAAAGTTTTTGTGAAAATCAAAGTGCTCAATGCACCAACGATAAGATCCAATCCTAAAATTTAATAGAAATACAATCGGCAAGTGAGGTTTTGGAAAATGGACTCCACTTCAAATGATCTACCTTTAAAATGGGCTTCACTTCAAAAAGTGGAGCCCATTTATTTGTATAAAAAAAATCCGATAACTTTTTCAAATTATCGGATATCGTATGATTGTGAAACGTTTAATTGTCTTTTAGCATTTGCGAGCTATAAGTACCGTTTTTTCTTAATGAAGCCGGTATATCGAATTTCGATAGCTCTATATTCCCTTTGGGAACAGTAACATTAGATGATGAATTGCGCACCTCCATTGAAGGATATTCTCTAAAATTAACTGGTGTACGATAAATATGTCCGTAATCGTTGTTAATTGAAGTAACAACGTCTTCCTCGAGAGCCATTTCCTGCTCTACTACTTCTTCTTGTTTAACTGTTTGTTTTAAAATGCCACTTAAAGGCTGTTTAACCTCTGCTTTGCTTTTTTCTAAACCGGCGACTATCAACGTGATTTGCATCTTATCACCAAGCTCAGGGTCATCACAAAGTCCAAAAATAACGTTAGCATCACTGCTATCAGCATCAATATCTTCCCAACTATCCATAGTGTATTTTGAATCGTCAAAGTCTTCAATCAATTCAAAACCTGCGGCTTCTCTAATCGTATTCATTGCTTTATCAATTTCGTCCATAGTAATATTCTGACCCGATAATTTGACCAAAATACCTTTAGGATTTTTAATTGATTGATTATCGAGGAATGGTGAATTCAAAGCATCGCAAGCCGCTTCAACAGCTCTGTTTTCGCCCGATGCCAATCCAATACCCATTAGCGCATTACCCGATCTTTGCATTATAGCTTTCACATCCGCGAAATCCACGTTAATAAGCGAGTGTTTGAAAATAATATCGGTAATTCCACGAGTACCATTCAAAAGCACTTCATTGACCTTAGCAAAAGCATCGCCGAAGCCCAAATTACAAAATGGGTTGTCTCCGCCTTTTTGTAATAATTGTTTGTTATGAATTACAATCAAAGCGTCCACGTTATCGCGCAATTTTCTAATTCCGGAGTATGCTACTTTCAATCTACGTTCACCTTCCCAAGGGAAAGGAGTTGTTACAATTCCGACAACTAATATTCCTAGTTCTCTAGCTATTCCTGCAATAACAGAAGATGCACCCGTTCCGGTACCACCGCCCATTCCACAAGTAATAAATACCATATTAGTATCAGCAAGCGATTCTTTCAGAGCTAATTTACTTTCCAACGCCGCGGATTCGCCTTTGCTTGGATTTGCTCCGGCACCCAGACCGCG
This sequence comes from Kapaibacterium sp. (SeqCode), assembly GCA_038206725.1. Classification (GTDB taxonomy): domain Bacteria; phylum Bacteroidota; class Ignavibacteria; order Kapaibacteriales; family UBA2268; genus JBAXXL01. The sequence goes on along the minus strand of JBBRAO010000003.1, from coordinate 93,399 downwards.
AGTAGATTCTTCGCCAATTTTAATCTTCGTCGGTGCCAAGTTGTGGTCCAAAGCTTGACTGTCGGTATTAATAGCTATAAATCCGATGTTCTTCAAGCCGTTCTTAATCATATTGTCAATGGCATTTCCGCCACCACCGCCTACGCCGATTACTTTGATTTTAGCTTTACCATAATCATAATCTGCTAACCTTACCGGCATATTTACTTCGTCATCATTACGCATATAGTTTCCCCTATATATGAATTATTATACTAATTATTTTCGTTACAATTTTTCGAATACTTTACCTAATCTATCAATTATCTTCTGTCCCATTGCATCGCCTTCCTCTTTAGGTGGTTTCGGCAGCTTTGGAGGTTTAGGAGCCTTTTCCGGCTTCTCTATCTTTTCTTTTTTTTCTTCAGGTTCATCAACGGCGATGTGCTGCATAATATCATTTTCATAATACTTATTATCCAAATCAACTTTTTGCTCTTTGTACATATCGTCATAGATACCGTATAAAGTCAATCCGATTGCCGTTGAATATAGTGGATTTTCGATTTGCTTATTCATTCCTTCGAAATTCATCGAATAAGGGTTTCCGATTCTTACCGGAATACCATATACATCGCTCGCAAGTTGTTCCGAGCCTTCCAAAAGAGTTGTTCCGCCCGTAATTACTACCCCTGCGCCTAATTTGTGCTGCAAGCCCGAGTTAATAATTTCTTGCCCTGTAATTTCGAAAATTTCTCTCATCCTATCTTGAATAATTCCACATAGGTCTGATTTTTTAATTTCTTTAGGTTCGCCGCCGCCTATTCCCGGAATTTGGAATATATAGTTATTCCGAATAACTTTGTCGTACGCGCAACCGTATTCTCGTTTAATTCTTTCTGCTTCACTGCTGACGATACCAATTACTTTGCGGATATCGTCGGTTACCATTTTGCCTGCTATGCCAATTACCGATGTAAAGCGCATAAAGTGGTCGTGGAAAATGGCTAAATCTGTTGTTCCGCCGCCGATATCTATTAATGCGACCCCGACTTCTTTTTCATCTTCGGATAGTACCGCGCGAGCACTTGCCAAAGGTTCTAAAACTATATTTTTAACACGATATCCGGCTAAATTGACGCTTTGGACTATATTTTGGATTGCTGTTTCCATACCGGTAATGATTTGTACGTTTGCTTCTAAACGGACTCCGCTCATCCCTATTGGGTCTGTGATTCCGTCTTGTCCATCAATTATGTAGTCTTGAGGAAGCACGTGCAGAATTTTTCTATCCGGTTTGATAGCCATTTTCCGCGCGTCTAAAATTACTCTGCCTATATCTTCTCTTTTTATTTCGTGATTAGGATTGGATATGGTTACAATACCGTGATTAGGTTCTACATTAATGTGGTCACCGGCGATACCGCATACAACTTCGGTAACCTTCAGTCCGGCTTGTATTTCGGCTTCGCGAATAGCGGCTTTGATTGTATTAACGGTCTTATTTATATTAACAACGACACCGCGGTTCAATCCTTCACTCACCGTTTGACCAATTCCTAATATTTTCATTGGTTTATCGGGGTGTTCAATAGCACCTATGATTGCTATTACTTTAGTTGTACCGATGTCCAAACCTAAAGTAACCTTTTGGTAACCGTCTCTCATTTCACTGAATAAAATTGCTTGGTCTTCACTATCCATATTCATACCTTTATATAAGCTTTGATACTATGATTCTGTTGTGCCAACGCAAATCTAATTGGTAGTCGGCATCTGTTAAAGAAGAATTTACTTCGGATTGAAGAAATTCCTGTAGTTTATCTAATTTTGTTCCTATTTCATCCGAGCGCCCAAGAAGTATTTTGTAATCAGGGGAACTGCTGAGTAAATAGTAAGTAGCGTTTTTGTTATCGAATACTAATTCTGAAATTTTATAATTGAAATCGTCATATTTTGGGTCCGATAAAACAGCTAAAATCTTAGCCGCGTGCCGTGCGATTTTTTTATCGGATTTTGAACTTTTGTCTTTAGACGTAACAACAATTAAATCCGAAAACTTAACTATAAATCTATGTGGTATTAATCGTCCGGTTTTATCTATATAACTAAAAGACTCGTCTTTATTGCGGTATAAACCTATTGGGATTCGTTCTGCAATTTCTACTTTTAAAATGTGATTTTTTTCAAACGATGCATAAGCTTTATTTATATAAGGATAACGCTCAAGAGCATCTTCGATTCTCTTCAAAATCACCAAACTGTCGGTTTTGTTTGATGTAAATGGCTTGATTATTGATAGTATTTCGTTTTGAAACAGGTATTGAGTTCCTGTAATTCTGATTTCATCAATTGTTTGTTTTGTTTGCCATTTTGATGAAATGAATATTAGTGCCGAAAAAACAATAACAACAATAGCTAAGATTACTAAAATCTTAGGCTTACTGTACGTGGATATCTTCAGAAAAGATGCCTTATTTTCGGTCTGTTGTTTCATTCGCCCCCAAATGATTCAATTTACTTCTATACATTTATATACCAAAACTGCTCAAAATACAAGTCCTAAAAAACTTATATCCCGAAAAATTGGATATTTATTTACTTTATGCTACAAACAATTATACAGCTTTATGCTACAGACTGTATAAGCAAATATAAAACAAAATATTATAAAACCAAATATTTTTTTTAATTTTTTATAAAAAAACTTTTTTACCGGCTAATTGACCACAAGCGGCGGAAATGTCTTTGCCGTACGATCGGCGTAAAGTCGCTTTTACCCCATAAGACTCAAGCATCTCTATAAATAGAGTTATACCGTCCTCGTCCAATGGTTTGAGATTGCTGCTTACTCCGGTAAAGGAGATATCATTAAGTGGAATTATATTTATTTTCGATGAGACTCGGCGAGCAATTTTTGCCAAACGTTTAGCATCATTGTCGCTGTCGTTGAAACCGTCGAATAAAATATACTCATAAGTTATAGGGATGTGCGTCTTACGGTAATAGTATTCCACATCGTTCATTATTTCAGTTAATGGGTAAGCTTTATTCGTCGGGATGATCTTATTTCGATCTCCATCGGTGGTTGCGTGAAGAGAAATTGCTAATTTTACCGGCTCTTTGATATGTGCTAGTTGACGAATTTTTAAAGGTATCCCTACTGTTGAAAGCGTGATTTTTCTGCGGGAAAAAATATGGTTGTTTTCACTGGTAAGCATTTCAATTGAGTGTACTGTATTTTCGTAATTAAGAAGAGGTTCGCCCATACCCATATAAACAAGATTTGTAAGCTTACTATTCAATTTTGACTGCGCTAAAAAAACTTGGTCTAATATTTCAGCTTGCGAGAGCTTTCTCGAATCGCCCAACTTACCGGATGCGCAAAACTCACAGCCTACCGGACAACCGGTCATTGTCGATATACATAACGTATTTCGACCGCTTTCGTGAGGCATAAAAACACATTCTATAAATTTAGCGTCGTGGGTTTTAAATAGGAATTTTATAGAACCGTCGTCTGAATGAAAATCTTCAACCAGTTCCAATGAAACAGCCGAAAATTCCTCGCTTAATAAATTGCGTAAATCTGCCGGTATGGTCGAAATATTATTGAAATCGTTTACGCCACCGGTATAAATCGCCAAAAATATCTGGTCCGTGCGATATTTCGGTAAATTGTGTTTTTCCGACCATCGTTTTAATTCATTAAACGATAAATTTCTTATTGCTGTTTTCATTTATTTTGTTTTTATTTTTTGATTTTTATCTATATCCGTAAACACTTCGTTGAAATACGGAAGAGGATTTGATACGGTTTCTTTGTTGATTTTCACAGGTAAATCAGGTTGAATCTCTTTCGCGAAAGCCGATTCACCATTATCCCAAAATGCTTCACCGGGAGCAAAACTCATCGAGTAATTCCCTGGTAAATTGTAGTAAACGGTTTCAGGACGTGATGGTTTGAAAGTACGCCCTACAAGCTTGCCTAAATTGTGTTCCTTAGCAAATGATACGAAATCGGAAGCTAAACCAATTGTTTTTTCATTAACAAGAAAATACAATTTTTTTCCTTCAAGTGCTTTTGTTCCTTTTACTGTCGAACCCAAACGGTTGTAATCTTTTGCCGGATTGAAAGGTTTGGCAAAGTAAGCAAATTGCCAATTCAACGCGGGTAAAGTTTTATCGGTAAAGTTTGATAGATAGTGCGGAGTAACACCACTCGTACCACGGCAATCAAAAATGAAATTTGTTGTCTTTTTAAAGCCTTCTGTGAATTTCGCAAGTTCCTTATCGTTATACGCCGCTAAATCTACATATGTTGTAGTCGAATCGAATGCATACATAATCGGTGGTCTGGTTTCCTGCAAATCGCTCAATCGGATATCGCGTTTTACAAGCATTTTTTGTTCTTTACCATTCAAATTTCTGAAAGTAATATTAACTTCAGAATTTTGTTTACCAACTCTAAATGCAAATGCTTCCCTCGAATTTTTCATTAAATCGAAACCCGATTTCTTATTTGCTAAATTCTCAGCAACTTTTTTCCCATTTACTTCGACAATTTCAAATCCATTTGCGATTTTTGTACTATCCAACGTTTGAGTTACGAATATTTTACCGTCATCGCTAAGTATCAATCTGAATGGCAATGTGTATCGGGAACTTGCCCATCCACGCCACATAAAATTATTGGGTTCCTTGAAAACCGCCAAGAAATCATTCAACCGATTCTCAAATTTATCTTCTGACATAGAATTTGAAAATTCATTTGCATAAGCTATATATAGCGAATCAATTGATTGATACTCAGTTAAATTTTCACCAAAATTCTTTATAAAAGCATACATATCAGTCAAGACTGCTAAACGTCCAACTCTATCTTCGCCGCTGATTAGTGAGCCAAAAGGTCTGTAAGTATAATTCAATTTAGTATTTGCTTTGGGTAAAGTGCCGGTTGAATCTACATAAACACAAAGCGGGAACTTAGCATTGAACCCTTGCTTTGAAGTATAGGTGTATATATCTCCCGGTTGAGCAAAATGAATCCTTATTTCTTCAGCCGTTTTTAATAAAAGAGAGTTAGTTCCCGAGGAAGCAGTTTTATCCGTAAATTCTGCTTGATAGCCCAAGGACTTGACGCTAGGAGGAAAATTCCAAGTTTCTGCCGGTTTACCAAATGCATTAGTTTCAAAATCAGCGTTATCTATTTTCAAATATTCACCTGTTTCGACAACTTGAACCTTTACATCGTCAAAATAAGAATTACCTTCTCCAACAAGTACAAGTCCCAACCTTAATGTAGTTACATCGGCGCCTAATTCAACTTTTATTGATTGCTTTATCCAACCATTTGAATTTTTTAGTGGGTCAGTCATTCTTTTACTTTGGACGTAGCCGCCTTCACGGTCAACTCTTAACCAAAGCTGAGCGAAACACGACACATCGGCAGGTTCTACCTTCATCATCGCGCTGAATTCTATTGTTTTATTACGAGCTGTCTTAGCATTAACTATTTGCATAATTGACCCTTCTCTCTGTTTTTGTGGGGAATATACATTTCTATGTTGCGTACCGAAATGCGAAGTGGCAAACGGTGAATACGCGCCCGAATGTAAAAGAACCATAGCCGAGTCGGGTAGTGCGTTTACAGGTTTTTCGTATTTATAATTTTCGGTTGAAAATCCAATCTCTAAAGCCGGTGCAATTGGTTTAAAAAAGCTATTCAAAGAAGCTACGAATTTTTCAGGTTTTGCACCGTTCTCGATTTCGGTAATACCATTAAGCAAAATACCATCCCAATCAGCCGATAAACCTTCCAGTGCGGGTGAATAATACTTTATCACCCCATACAAATTTGCAAAATCAAAAAGATTTGCGATTGCGGCTTTGTTTAGTTGTAGGCTGGTATTATCAACAATAGGATTTTGCGGCTCTATAGCTTTGATTTCTATATTATCAATATAAGCATCGGCAAGTCCATAAATGTTCAAACCAAAAGATACATCTGTAGCATTCAGCGGGATATCAAGAACTATGTCTCTCCTACTCCACTGACCTGAAGAAACCGGATTATCCTTGAGGTTTTCAAAAACGAATGTAGTGTCCATTGTACGGACGTAAACGAAGAAATGGATTGAGGATGTGTCATTGAGTGCAAAACCCTTAACAGCGGCGGAAATTGATAATTTCTTACCTCGGAAACTAAGTGCCGAAATTCTTTGCTGAACAATACCTTCAGCTAATGCCGAATCTGCCTTTTTCATACAAGTAAACCGGCAACACAAATCTCCTTCATACGGAGCGGTAGTTACACCAATAGCATTATATCCCGACTTAATCATTACTTCGGGAACTATCCAAAAAGAAGGTAGTTTACCCGGACTTGATTCTTCAAAATCCAAATTTTCCGGTTGGAAATTTATATTTTGCGCGGAATATAAATTCATCGTAAGAGCTAACACACAGCTTAAAAATATCAATATCTTCGTCATCTTCCTTCGTCCTGTCCTTATTACATTTTTTGATTGTTTAATGGTTTTACTACCGAATTATCGGTAGGTTTATTACTTCTTTTTCTTGGTAGCTTTTTAGATTTTCTAAACTCATCTAATTTTTTCACTACTAAGCCATATAAACTGTCTTTCGGGTATTTACCATTCGTGTCCAATTTTCCGGCTTTTATTCCGAAAACGAGTTCAACGGCATCTTCGACCTGGTCCATAGCGTATATATTGAAGAGACCATTTTTAATATCTTCTATAATCTCCTTTCTGAGCATCAAATCTACGATATTTTGTCTTGGAATTATAACACATTGTTTGCCGGTAAAACCACGTGATTTACAAATTTCATAATATCCTGTAACTTTTTCATTCACACCGCCGATAGGTTGAACATCGCCTTTTTGATTCACGGAACCTGTTATTGCTATTTCCTGACTTATCGGAACTTCGGCAATCGCTGAAAGCAATACATAGATTTCTGCAACCGATGCCGAATCGCCGTCAATACCGCCGTAGCTTTGCTCAAACGCCAATGAAGCGGTTAGAGATAATGGAGCGGTTTTTCCGAAGCGGTCGTTCAAAAAGCCGGAGATAATCAAAACACCTTTGTTGTGAATAGCACCGCTCATATTTGCTTCGCGTTCTATATTAATAATACCTTTAGTTCCGGCACCTATAGATGCTGTGATACGAGCAGGTTTGCCAAAAGAAAACAATCCGGTCGAATAAACAGTTAATCCGTTTATTTGTCCTACTCGTTTGCCCTGTGTATCAATTAAAATTACCCCGTCAATAATAGATTTCGAGATTTTTTCATCTAAAAGCCCATTACGGTAACTTCTTCCGGTTACTGACATATCGACATCTTCACGTTCGATTAAGCGCCTTCCGGCTTTTGTGGCGTAATAAGCAGATTCTCTAATAATATCGGCAACGTCGCTAAACCTAAGAGTAATTTCTTTTTGCGAACCGGCACTCTCAACAGCCCATTCAATTATTGCGGCGGCTCCTTCTTTACTTGCGTGAGGGAGGTGCTCCATAAAACACAATTTAGAGATATATCGAGCGTAATTATGAAGTAAATCTTCCGAATATTCAGTGCGACTGTCGAATTGAGAAAGCACTTTAAACATTTTCTTAAAGCCCTTTTCATAATTATACAGCAGATTGTACATAGTCATTCCACCGATAATAATGATTTTAACCTTTACGTGAATCGGTTCCGGTTTAACACTCGTTGGTGAACCTTGAAGATAATTGTCAAAAGGTTGAATTTCTAATTTGTCGTATAATATAACTCGTTTTAGAGCATTCCAAACAGCAGGGTCAGTAAATAAATCTTGAGCATTAACAATAAGATAACCTTTATCGGCACGTAATAATGAACCCGCCGAGATTTTCGTAAAGTCTGATTGCCAAAAACCGCGCGAATCAAAAGTTTTATCTATACTTCCAAACAAATTACTGTATGTTGGATTAGTCTCGACAATGACAGGGCGAATAGAAGCATCGGAATTGTCTATAATAATATTCACAGTGAACATTAAAAATAATTCCGCATTTTGTTTCTTGGTTTGCCCGTCGGGAGCGGCTTCAGGTGGCTTGACAAATAAATTCAAATGCTCTAAAATATATTGTTTTACATCTTCAATGTAATTTTTTACTTTATCACTTGGAAAATCCTTTACAATTTCATCATATACTGAATTCAGCGGAATGCTTGCGGCACTTTTATCATAAGCGAAAATTTCTTCCTGCATTTGTCGCATCAGTTTTAGTTCCGCTTTGACTATTTCACCCAATTCTTCGTGAAGTAGTATATAATTCTTTTTGTATTCTTCTAATGCTTCTTCTGTCAATTGCTTTTGTTCTACTAAAGCATCAAGATCTTCGATTTGATATGGTTTAGTCTCAATTTTTGGAAATACTTCAGGTTGAACAGCACCATTGCCGGCGTCAAGTTGACCACGGATAAAGCCAAAGGTTTTCAGTTTTTCATCGAACTCAAATAAAACTTTTTCTTCAATACCCTTATATTTCTCGAATATCAATTTTCTTGCATTTTGAAACGCGTCCTCTTCGAAAAGTTTTGGAAGTCGGTCCTTTAAAAAAGCGGTAGCGGAGTCTATAGCTTTTTTAAAATGCTTTACTTCTCCCGCCTTAAATCGAAGTAAAATGGGTCTGTCAGGTTCATTAAAATTATTGACGTAACACAAATCCGAAAGGTTGCACTCTTCTAAATCCTGACGCTCAATATGTTGCTCGACAATTCTTTTTACAGTACTTGTTCTGCCGGTGCCACTTAATCCTGTTACAAATATATTATAACCCGGTGCCTGTAAATTGATTCCCATACGAATAGCATCAATTGCACGAGGTTGACCAACAACTTTATCGAGCGGATTCAGTTCCGCTGTGGACTTAAAATTAACGATATTTCCCGGGCATTTCCAACGCAGGTCTTCTATAGGAACCTGTATAGGATATTTCACATCACTCATAACTACTCCTTGATTTCTAAATTATTTATTTCAGGACTATTTCTTAGCGGACTTAAAATCATTTTTTCCAAAGTAAATTCAATTTGTGTATATATCCATCCGCGCGATTCAAATTCATTTCTATTTTTTATAGTTAAAACATCTTGACTTGAGCACCAAAGATTGACCGGTAAATTGAGAGCAGCATCCAATCGCAGATAACCGGCATAATTTTTCCGTGATATAATATTGACATAGTCAGTTTCATTTTCAACTTTATAAATTCCCTGCCCTGTGGAGGTGAATCGTACAGACTTACAAAAACGGCCTAATGTATCCAACGATTTTTCGGCGCGCATTAACGACGATTGAGCAATGATTGGCATAGGTGTTCCGTTCTCAGGCATTCCATAAGTATCCTTAATAAGCCAAGTACTGCCTTCTTTATGACATCCTCCGACCCCAAGCATAATCAATAACAAAGGTTGAAAAGCACTGCCGGGTGCTATGATTGCATCTTTAATATGCCCGAATTTGTAGTCTAATCTTTTTCCGTTAGAATCTATAACAATAGAAACCGTTTTATTAATCCAAGGGTGTTCGTATCGCTCCACAATCGTATCATTGTCCAAAACTTTTTCGCGGCTTTTACCTTCCAACATCTGAATTGATATATGATAAGCAGTGTCGGAAATTATTGAGTCGCACCATATTTTGAGACGTTCGTGGCGAATTTTAGTAAGCGCCGGGTCTGTATCTATAACTATACTATCTAAGCCCGAAGCTTGGAAATATAAAGTATCTCCGGGAACAAAGGAATATTTATAGCAAACAGTATCCTTAATAAATTGGGCAGGCAATCCTTCCAAAAGCTGTGCCGTTGCTGAACAGACCGCCACGAATATTACAATAAATAATACGATTTTTTTCATATTTCTCTTTAACCCAAATGTTTTGTTTTATCTTTAAAATGCATAGTCTTTTGTTTTAAATTCTTAGTTTTTTCTTTAATTTTGTGCCACCACCATTCTTTTTCCAAATCTCTATTCATTAAACTGTCTATAGCATTTCGAGCCGGAGCGCCTTTAAACAAAATGAAATATAATTCTTCTGTAATAGGCATTTCAACATCCAACTCTTTAGCTAACGAATAAATCGCCCTAGTTGTTTCAACGCCCTCAGCAACAGTTTTAGTACCGGCTTGTATTTGGGACAAAGTCATCCCATTACCTATTGCAACTCCGAGCTGTCTATTACGACTTTTCTCGCTTGTACAGGTAACAAATAAATCGCCTAATAATGATAATCCCGAAAATGTAATTTTTTTTGCGCCAAGCAAATGCCCTAAGCGAGTAATTTCCGCGATACCACGAGTCAAAAGCGCGGCTTTGGCATTATCGCCATAACCCAGACCCGTTACCATACCAATTGCTATAGCCATAACATTTTTCAAGGCTCCACCCAATTCGCAACCAATCACATCGGTTGACGAATAAACGCGTAGATATGAATTCGAAAAAAGGTTCTGGACTATATTATTTAATTCTTGGTTCTTAGAAGCGCTGACCAAAGTCGTCGGCTCTTTTCCGGCTACTTCACGAGCTAAACTGGGACCGGTTAATACGGCGTATCTATCGGAAGTAATATCGGCGGCTTCATAGAATATTTCTGAAATACGGTGCAATGTATTTAGCTCAATCCCTTTAGAGCAATTTACAACAAATTTATCCCTGAATGGAAGATTTTGCTTTATGATAGAGCTTCTAATATATTGAGTTGGGATAGTGTTAATAATTAATTCGCTTGCATTTAGTATTTCAGGCGAATTTGAAGCTATTATATTAGGCGACAATTCAATTCCGGGTAAGAAATTGTTATTTGTATGCGAGATATTTATTTCGTCGGCAACATCTTTTTCATTTGACCATAAAAAAACGTTACAGCCGTTTTGTGCTAAAACGGAAGCCAAAGTAGTTCCCCAGCTTCCTGATCCTGCAACACAAACATTCTTTAAATTACCGGGGATTTTCTTTTTATCCATTAAACTTCCGAATCAATTTTACTTTTTTTCTTGAAAATCATCGCTTTTACGAACTGGTGTTCAGTACCGGCTATCAACCTTTTAATGTTGTTTCTATGTGTGAATAACAAAGTTATTGCGACAATAGTCGAAAGAACAATCAGTATCTCAAATCCGCCAATATCAATATTAAATAGATATTTTCTAATTAACAGAATTATTGGTATCGAAAGACCTGCGGTAATTGAACCCAAAGAAACATAACCCGAAAAAGCCAGGGTTATTAAGAATAGAGCTAAAGCTATCAGAACATCATAAGTTGCGACCGCTAAAAACATACCTAAAGCGGTATTTACACCTTTACCACCGCGAAAGCTCGCAAAAACTGGGAAAATATGACCTGAAACCGCAGCCAAACCGGCAAACAGTTTAAATAAAACTAAGCTTGTATCGGGCATCAATCCCAATATTGTCGCACCATTCGATAAAGCAGGCGCAATTAATGCGGCTGAAATAAATCCTTTTAAAACGTCAATTACAAGAACAAATGAACCCCACTTCATACCGAAAAGCCGCATCGAGTTTGTACTTCCGGTGCTTCCGCTTCCTTTTTCTCTTATATCAAATTTAAAAACGTATTTCCCTACTAATAGCCCAGTCGGAATAGAACCAATCAAATACCCAATTGCAAGAATAAGAGGAACTATCAAATTTATATTCATATTTATACTTTATCGTTAGAAAAATGATACAGCGATATACCTGCCGCAATAGAAACATTTAACGATTCTGCACTCCCCAAACCTTCTATTCTGAAGGTTTTATCAACAAGTTCCAATATACTTGGGCTTATGCCGTGCGATTCGCTTCCAAAAATCAACCCGAAATTTTTCTTTGGGTGGAATGATTTAATAGATTTTTCTGCGTGACCGTCGGCGCCGTAGATAGAATAACCTTTAAATTCATCTTTGATTAGGCTATACATATCGTTTGTTTGAACGACTTGAATCTTAAAAATCGAGCCCATCGTGGAGCGAAGACATTTAGGATTCAATTTATCAGCGCATTCCGTATTTAAAATAACTTGCTTAAAGCCAAACCAATCGGCGGTTCTGATTATAGTACCAACATTGCCCGGATCGGAAACGCCGTCCAAAGCTATGAAAGATTCACCTTTAATTATTGATTGTGGCTTGATGTTGCTAACCGCTAAAACGCTTTGTGGTGATTTGGCATCGCACATTTGATCGAAAATATGTTTCGGAGCGCTGAAAATTTGAACACCGCGTTCAGCGATTTGCTCAATTAGTACTATAGCCGACTTCGATGGTGATTCTCTAAAAACACCAAGTTCAATATCATAATCAGATTTCAATAATTCTTCGACTACTTTTTCGCCTTCTGCTATAAATAGACCGTTTTGTTCCCTATGCTGTTTTAAATACAACGATTTAATGAGCTTTCTAAGTTTTTGGGTTACAGGCATCGAGTAAGTCATAGCTAATCACACTTAATAGTAAAAAAATAGTTAAATAAAGTGTGTTAAGACGATTTTTAGACTGAAATATTTTACGCTTTCTGTGTTGTTATAACACCGCCGATAATCAAAATACCACCCAAAACATACAGCGGGGTAATCGCTATATCCAAAAATATCGAAGCTAAAACAGCTGTAATAATCGGTTGAATATTATTGAAAATAGATACTTTAGACGCATCCTTTTTTGAAAGTGCGTAGTACCATATAGCATAAGCTACAACAGAAGCAAAAACACTTAAGTAAAAAATTCTGACCCAGCTCACGGTATCAATTGTTGAAAGATCGATGGGTATATTGAGTGAGAAAAAAATCGGAAGATATAAGATAAATCCAAATATCATTGAAAATGCGGTTGTTATTATTGGTCCGTATTTGCCGGAATATTTTTTCCCTACCACCGTATAAATCGCCCAAGAGATGCTTGCTACAAGTGCCAGAAAATCACCCAATAATGAACCCGCGGTCATACCCAAACCGGTATTAAGCATTATAACAACAACGCCAATAAAAGCTATTACTATTCCAAAGATTTTCATTCGCGTAATTCGTTCTTTAAGGAAAAGATTAGCGATTATCATCACAAAAACCGGAGAAAGTGAATAAGCTAATGCCACATTCGACGGAGAGGTTAATTTTATACTTTGCAAAAAGAGAAACTGATTTGCGGGAATATTCAGAGCGCCGAGCAATAAAAGATAAAAAATGTCTTTTAATCGAATTTTTCGTATGTGTTTTATTTGAAATAAAAGCCACACTCCAAATATAAATGCCGCAATAAATGAGCGGAGTAATAAAATCAATCCCGGCGGATAAGACGCAGTAAGTTCTTTAGCGACTATATGAGTACCGCCTGCGATCATTTGTTGAATTAATATAAGAAAATAAACTAGCATTGTAAAAATTATACAAAAATAAGAAATTTGTTGTTTTTCCAATAATTTTTAGTAAATTAGTTTTTTATTATTTGCACGAACAGAGTAATGTTCATATATTTGCAAACTTGATTTTGAAGATTATGAAATAAATATAAATTCGGGAGGCATTATGCCACTTACTAATGATATAATTGAAATTGAAACTGCAGAAGATACGCAGGCAAAAAAACGCGGCAGACCAAAAAAGTTAGCCGAAGAAATGCAAGTTGAAGAAATTATTCAAGCACCAAATCCTAACGTACGTTACTCGGATGAGGAATTGAAGATGTTTTATGACGTTATCGTTAAAGCAAAAGCCGAAACTCACGAAGAGCTTCGTATGCTTAAAGAACGTTTAGACGACATTCAAAATATTGATTTCGTCGAAGAAACAATGATGTTCTCTATGCATATGGCAGAGCAGGGTTCCGAAGCACAGGAAAAAGAAAAAACTTATGCTCAGGTCCAACGCCTAAACGAATATATAAAAAAATTGGACGATGCTTTAATACGCATTAAAGAGAAAAATTACGGTATTTGCCGCGTATGCGGTTGCTTAATCGCAAAACAACGTTTATTGGCAGTTCCTATAACCACTCTTTCTGCATCATATAAAATTCACCAAAAATGCCCCGATGACGGCATTGATAAAATTGAACCGGTAAGAAGATAATTTTATTATTTGGCCCTTTTTTTCGAGAAGGGCTTTTTTTTACTAACAATAATTGAAACAGAGTAGGGAAACTTATTACCATATTTGTTGAGAGGAATTGTGTTACAAGAATTTTGATTATATTTGTAATGCAATTGATTTAAAAATATAAAATTGTTGGGATTAACTTTTTGAACAACGATTTTAATAGAACTGTGAATTTGATAAAAGAATATCTTGAAGGTCCTAACATAGTTATAGATAGGTTCTATTTATTTGGTTCTAGAGCGCGTAAAGATTTTACCGTCGATAGCGATTATGATTTTATGATTGTTGTAAGTGATTATTTGAAAAGTTCCGAAAAAAGAGCTATAGTAGATGATTTGTATAGGTTCTTGATGAGTAAAAACGGATTGTTAGTTATGGATTTGGTTATCAAGACTAAAAATATATTTTCTTCCGAATCTAAAGAACCGGGCTGTCTATCCTACAACGTCCTAAAAGAAGGTATAGAATTATGAAATTGCTTTTACCATTTAGTCAGATTTATCGTAAATTCCTTGAACATCTTGAAGATTTAAAAGATTCACGACTTATTAATAAGGCAAAAAAGGAACCTGAAATACAGTTATCAGATTATTTGAACAGCAGAAGCATTGTTTCAGATTTTTCTAAGAAAATCTGATTGAAGTAAATCTTGATTCTCAATTTGCAACACTCCGACGTTTTATCCGTAAAATTGATATTAGTTATCTATAAATTAGGAATAATATGAAAAATAGTTCGAAAATTTTAACAATTATAAAACACGAATATTTAATAAAAGTTCGTTCGAAAAGCTTTTTAATAGCCACTATATTGGCTCCTTTAGCCATATTAATGGTGTCTGTTTTACCCGCTGTTATCACAATGCTTTCTATGGAAAGTTCATCGAAAAAATTAGCGGTTCTCGACGAATCCGCATATTTTGGCAAAATCCTTGTTCAATCCGATACATCGCGCTATTATTCGACTAATAATACATTAGCCCAGTTGAACAAAGATATTAAAACAGAATCCATTGACGGGTATATTTTTATCAGCAAAAACTTCCTTATGGACGGCAAAGCGGAGATAGTTACATCCGGCGGCGGCGGCATAGGTTATGTTGCGGATATCGAAAACCGTTTGAATAATTCGCTCAAAGAAGAACGTATAAAAAAATTCGTATCCGACCCTGAACTCGCGAAAATTATGGGGAGTGGTGTAAATCTCAGCACCAAAAAAACCACCGACACCGGCAAAGGCACTCAAAATGATTTTGCTATGATTAATGTTGGTATCGGTTATGCAATCGGTTTTATCATTTATTTTATGATGGCAATTTACGGTGGTATGGTTATGAGGGGCTGTATTGAAGAAAAAGCAAATCGTATCGTCGAGATTATCGCCTCATCCGCAAAACCATTCCAAATAATGATGGGAAAAGTTATTGGAATTGGCGCGGTAGGACTTACTCAAATGATGATTTGGGGTGTCTTGGGCATTGTTATATTGATAGCTGTCGGTCCAATGCTGATGACCCAAATGGGTGGCAATATTCCAATGAACCCCGGGGTTTCGCCTCAAATGGGGATTTTGCAGTTGACATCAATCACGTTTTTAGATTGCGTTGGCTTCATCTTTTTCTTCTTAGCAGGGTATTTCATTTATTCTACGATTTATGCCGCTGTGGGCTCGATGGTGGATCAAGAACAGGACGCTCAACAATTTTCGCTTGTGGTAACTATTCCGCTGGTGATTCCGATTCTTACAATCGGAACAATCATCGCTGACCCGGACAGTATGATTTCGGTTGTTCTTTCTATGATACCGTTCTTCTCACCGGTGCTGATGCCTGTGAGAATGATTGTTACATCGGTTCCATTTTGGCAAATGTCCGGAACTATCTTACTTTCAATAGGTACCTTTATTGTTTGCACTTGGTTTGCAGGTAAAATTTTCAAGGTAGGTATCTTGAAATATGGCACTAAACCAAACTGGAAAGATTTAGTTCGCTGGTTCAAAGCCGCTTAATTATAGATATTCGACTATGAACAAACTTATAGATTCAAACAAATTTTACAACTTTTTATGCGATAGACTGCTCGGTGAACTTCCGGGTGCTCTATCGCATCGAAAGTTAATGCCCAAGCTGAATGATGTGGATTACCGGACACTTTTTCCGACAGCTTCGCCCATAAAAGCTTCCGTTTTAATAGCCCTCGATAAAAAATTAAATTTCCCATTAGTAGTCCGCTCCGGCGAAGGCAATCATCACACTAACCAAATTAGTTTGCCGGGTGGAAAATCGGAAAATACCGAAAGCTCAATCGAAACAGCATTGCGTGAGTCTTTTGAAGAGATAAATTTCGTTTCTGACGATTTTAAATACGCTGGTAAACTTAGCGATTTATACATAGAACCAACAAAATTCATTGTCAGCCCGGAAATTGTATTTGTTGACCAATTCAGAGGACTTGCACCCGACAAGCACGAAGCGGAAGATATATTTTTTGTGAACCTTTATGATTTAGCTTATAATATGGAACTCAAATCGATGACCAAAACCTTCTTTGAAAAAGAAATCATTTTCCCATATTGGGAAGGCGGCAAGGGATATCAATTGTGGGGTGCTACAGCTATGATTCTTATGGAACTGATTGATATACTGAAAGAATACAGAACAATTGTCAATGGTTATTGGAAAGAAGTTGAACCGCAGCAAAGTGAAGGATCCAGAAAACAATTTTGAATTTTGAATGAGAAGAAAGCTTCTTCAATCCATTTATGGATAAGATGTTTATAGAAAGTGAGATGTCATTTTGCGCGGCAGAGTACCAGAATCAATACAATTCTAAACATATTTACATTACAATTTTATGTTCTTTTCATTTTCAAATCAACTTTTTAATAATTTTCTATTGTTTGTCAGTATATCTACATCCGCAGAAACAAAATCGCTGTCATTGGTCTGAAGTATGAAATTGTTTTCCTTGTAAATAGATAAATTGCTTTATCATTAAAATATAAACCGTCTATCGTTAAAAAGTTTTCAATATCCTATTTCGAAAATCCTTATATTTTAAATTCTCTTTTGGAATATTATTAATCTGACAATGCTTGTCGTATTCTGTTTTAATCGCTTTGTTGACAACTTCCGAAATAACGGTAAAATTGACAAACAGTTTGTTGGCACTCGAAATAAGTGATCTGACAAATTTTGGAGTATACATTTAACCACTCCATTGTACCGGTGGGCAAAAAGAGATAAAGAAGAATATTGGTCTATCAGTTAAACTTTGGAGGTCGGATTCACTATATCTTTTTGCCATCTTCATTCTCCGAGAATTTCTTTAATTGATTTTTCTAAACGCTCGGGATCTTTATGATATAATTTCGCAGTATCATTTACACGTTTTAATAAGGCTGTGTCTTCCGGAGACAAGTTTTGAACTGATAGCAGAGCTTTGATTTTTGTCTCATCAAAATCACGATATACTTGCCCAGTTGCAGTATTTAAGAATGCTGAAGTAACTATCTCGACGTTTTGAAAATCAATAACCACTTGTTTTTCATTGAGAAGAGCAGTTTTTATTAGATTGTAAACTTTGTTTCCATCATCAGCATCAATACAAAATGAATTGCCTACGGTGTTAAATACATTAATGGTAATTTCTTTCATAATAATTTCACTTTTATAAATGGCATTATGTTACTTAGTAGAACTAACATTCTTGTCTGTTCAAAGGAATCATTGTTTTTACACAGTCGGTTCCGCGGCGGTTTGTTGGCTTATTGCCCATAATAATTTGTTCTGAACAATTTTAAAAA
Organism: Kapaibacterium sp. (SeqCode); assembly: GCA_038206725.1. GTDB lineage: Bacteria > Bacteroidota > Ignavibacteria > Kapaibacteriales > UBA2268 > JBAXXL01. The sequence continues at coordinate 75,456 of JBBRAO010000003.1, read as the reverse complement.
ATTCTATCGTTTTTTCGTCTTTAGGATTATAATCTATGCTGGTTTTGTATATATCTTTGATCTTTTGATAGAAAAAGCGTTCCGAAAGCCTAATCTCACGGATACGATCTTGTAATTCGTCAAAATAGTTCATCGAATTACCGGTTTTAAAACGATCGTCGTTTAGCGAAAAGCCTTTAATTATATCTTCTTTAAGTCGTTGAGTCGCCCAGATGCGAAATTGAGTCCCCTGATTTGATTTAACTCGGTAGCCAACCGAAATGATTACATCAAGATTGTAATAGTTGGTAGCGCTATCTTGAGTTTTATCGGGTATGGCTCCGTGACGGGTGGTATGTCGGAATTTCCGACTTACCAGACTTTCATCCAACTCCCTTTCTTTGAATATATTTAGGATATGCTCAGTAATTGTGGTTCTACCTTTGCCGAAAAGCAAAGCCATTTGCGTTTGACTCAGCCAAACAGTCTCTTCTTCCAATCGAACATCAATTTTTATGTTTCCTTGAAGATTTTGATAAATTAGTATTTCGCCGGTTTTCATAATTTACATTCCAATTTATATATTTCATCCACATAGGGATTCTATGGCCGAAACGCGACCCTATTTCTATAAACATCAAATCCCTAACGGGATGCTATTTCTTTCTTTCTTCTTCGCTTTATAACTTTCAACTTTATAAACTCATTACCCCCAATATTCCCTATCCAGCGTTCTATACTGAATTGCTTCGGAAATATGAGCGACGTCAATATTCGCTTTGCCTTCCAAATCGGCGATTGTACGGGCGACTTTCAGAATACGGTCGTAAGCGCGGGCGGAAAGTCCTAACTTCATCATTGCAATTTTTAGAATAGTTTGGCAAGCGTCGTCCAATTCACAGTATTTCGCAATTTGCTTTGTTGACATATCGGCATTTTTGAAAAGACCGTCGGGAGCCAATCTTTCTATTTGTATATTGCGGGCTTTCACGACTCGTGCGCGGATTACCTCCGAGCTTTCGCCGCGTTTTTTTGACGACAGTTCATCGTAGCGGACTGCCGGAACTTCCAGATGGATATCTATTCTGTCCAAAAGTGGTCCAGAGATTTTGCCGAGATACTTTTTAATCTGCGATTGATTGGATGTATTTGCTAATTCAGGATTACCGCCATCGGGTGAAGGATTCATCGAGCAGACGAGCATAAAGTTTGCGGGATATTCAACCGATAATTTTGTTCGGGAAATACATATCTTTTTATCTTCGAGTGGCTGACGGAGAACTTCCAAAGCATTGCGCTTAAATTCGGGCAGTTCATCGAGGAACAGCACCCCGTGATGCGCTAACGAAATCTCCCCCGGTCTGATTTTATTCATTCCGCCGCCTACCAACGCCGCATCGGATATCGTATGATGTGGTGCGCGGAAAGGTCGAACGCTGACAATCGCCTGCTCTTTACCCAAAAGTCCGGCAACTGAATGTATTTTCGTTGTTTCGAGAGCTTCCTGAATGCTCAAAGGCGGCAAAATTGTTGGTATGCGTTTCGCCAGCATAGTTTTTCCGGAGCCGGGAGGTCCAATCATTAAAATGTTATGTCCACCTGCGGCGGCAACTTCCAAAGCTCTCTTCACATTTTCCTGCCCTTTGACATCGTTTAAATCAATGAGATGCTTGCGTTCTTCGCGTTTAAACAACTCTTCGGTATCCACAACAAAAGGAGCGATGGTTTTATTTCCGGTCAAATATTCGAAACACTCTTTCAAATCCTCGATAGGAATCACGTCTATACCTTCAACCAAAGCCGCTTCACCGGCGTTTTGCGGAGGAACGAGCAATTTAGTAAAGCCTTTTTGTTGGGCGGAGATAGCAATAGGCAATACACCGTGAATAGGTCTTAATGTACCTTCGAGCGATAATTCGCCCAAAGCGACAATGCCTTCAAGGTCTTCCTGTTTCATCATTTCGAGAGCTGTTAAAATTCCGATGGCTATCGGCAGATCGAATGCGCTTCCTTCCTTGCGTATGTCCGCAGGTGCTAAATTTATTGTGATTTTCTTGCTGGGGAAGATAAAGTCGGAGTTCTTTATAGCGGCTGTTACACGTTCCCTTGATTCCTTGACGGCTGAATCGGGTAATCCCACAATCGTAAAAGCGGGAAGTGCATTATCTATATGAGTTTCTATTTCAACAGTAAATGCGTTTATACCGAATACCGCGGCTGAGTTTATGTGTGAATACATATAATTTTATATTAGTTATTTTTTCTTTCCAATTTGATATCCTATCCCCAAAACATCACCCAATCCGTAATATGCGCCACAATTTGTAGCGTAAACTACAGGATTAAGCTGACTAAGGATAATTTTTCCTGCTTCGTCAATGCAGTTCTCGTTGATTTTCACATCCTGCACTTCGCCAATAAACTGGGTATGTCTATTTATACGTAAAGTATCGAATAGTTTACATTCCAAAACCAGTGGGAAGTCCAGAATAATCGGCGCGTCAACTAAATCGGATTGAACAGCCGTTAAACCCAGCTCTTCAATTTTATTTTCATCACGACCTGAATAAATACCCGCATAATCGCTAGCGGCAAGAAGTTCGTGATTAGGGAAATGTACCGTAAAAGCACCGCGATTAAGAATGCAATCGTGTGTATATGTTTCTGAACGGAAACACACCCCGATATAAGCCTTCGGCACGTGAGAGATTACTCCACCCCAAGCGGCTGTTGCTATATTGGGCTTTCCATTACTATCATACGAACCGACTACCATAAGCGGGGTCGGCATTATTAATGGCTTACTGCCTATTGATATTTTTTTCATATTTAAATCCTAACTTCCAGCGACAGAATACTTTGACAATGCCGCATATTTTCTTAATAATGTTATTGTTACATCAAAATCTTTTTGATAAGGCGCGATGAAGAACATTTCTTCATTCGTCGTTGGGTGTATGATGCCTAATTTATACGAATGAAGGGTAACGCGCTCGATAATCGGCTTTTCGTCTTCATTCTTTGGGAGATTAAATCTTTTTTTAATTGTAGAGAGCATAAAATTGGAATTCGATCCGTAAAATTCATCAACCAAAAGCGGATAGCCAATCGCTTTTAAATGAGCACGGATTTGGTGCTGACGACCGGTGAGCAATTCACATTCGAGCAAAGTCGCATTTTTATACCGCTCTAATACTTTCACTTTTGTAAATGCTTCTTTTCCACGTGCGGATGGCACTACCCCACCTTTGCCGTTTGGATTGACCATCAACGGAATATCAATCAGCAATTCATCTTTTGGCAAATTTCCCGCGGCTATAGCGTGGTATATCTTCGTCGTTTTGAATTCGGTAAATTGGTCATTAACGCTTTTATGCGCCTCGGCGGTTTTTGCGAACAGTATCGCGCCGGAGGTTTCACGATCTAAGCGATGAACAACGAAAATGTCACCGTATTTTTTGCGAAGCATTCCTTTTAGATTCGGGATGTTATCGTTGTACCTATCTTGGATAGAAAGCAAACCCGAAGGTTTGTTTAATACAACAATGTTCTCGTCTTCGTAAATTATATCTAAATTATCTTTCATTTTAATTTTTAATATTATTATAATTCTTTAAATTGTGTGTTCGACTGCTGAAATATAAGTGTTATTCATAAGCATAGCAATGGTCATAGGTCCGACACCACCCGGAACGGGCGTAATGAACGACGCTTTTGCCGCCACGCTTTCGAAGTGGCAGTCACCGCAGATGCGATAACCTTTTTCCAAAGCAGGGTCTTCCACACGGTTCACTCCAACATCTATAACCACAACGCCTTCTTTCACATCGTCACCTTTGATTAGTTCCGCAACGCCGATAGCGGCTATTAATATATCAGCCTGTTTTGTATAATACGATAAATCCTTTGCCGCGGAATGGCATAGGGTAACGATCGCGTTTGCACCTTTTTTCTTTTGGCTGAGCAAATTGGCAACAGGGCGACCCACGATATTGCTTCTTCCGACAACGACAACGTGTTTACCGTAAGTTTCAATTCCGGTGCTTCTAATTAATTCCATAATTCCGGAGGGCGTACAGGGAACAAAACCGGGTTTGCCGAGCATTAAATTACCCGCACTAACCGGATGGAAACCGTCAACGTCTTTCAGCGGATCAATCGCGTCTATAACTTTATTTGTATCTATGTGATTTGGCAATGGCAATTGAACCAAAATACCGTGAATAGAAGGGTCTTCGTTCCAGCTTTTTACTTTATTCAATACAACTGCTTCGCTTACATCTTCCGACATTCTTTCGGTTATGGAGTATATTCCTATTTCTTCACAGGCTTTGCCTTTCATTCGAACATAAATTTGAGAAGCCGAGTTTTCGCCGACTAATAAAAGAGCCAAGCCGGGTCTGACGCCGGTAGTATCGAATAAAACTTGAGTTTTCTCTTTTAATTCGGCTCTTATCCGGGCGGCTATCGCCTTTCCGTCAATTATTTGTGCCATTATTTTCCCAAAATAAATATAAGTAAAAACATTTACACAAATTTAACCAATTTTAGTATAACAGCAAATTAAAATGTGTCGGAAAGTGCAAAAAAATGTTTTTTTTTATTTTTAACCGCGTAGCGGCGGCATATTAATAGGGTGGTATATCATTTGGATGAATCATTAATCAATCCATCGGAATAAGTATTTATCATCGTAGTCAATTTTCAATTTGTTTAAGAAATTCAAATATTCTTCTTTAAATGTTGTCTTCTTGTGATGTTCTTGCTGGTTTTTTATATAATTAACTACTTTATCCAATTGTGAATTACTACAAGAAAAAGCACCATAACCTTCCTGCCATTCAAACTTTCCTTTAACAAAATGATTAGTATTGATAAATCTGCTCGAATTGGATTTTATATCCCTAACCAAATCGGAAATTTTAATATCAGGTGAAATGCTTAACAATATATGGATATGGTCTGGCATACCGTTGATGATATACAATTTTTGATTATTATTTTTCACGATTCCGGTTATAAATTTATATAAATCATCCTCCCAAGAATCAGAAATTATATTTTCACGACCTTTAACAGTAAAAACGATATGTATAAATATCTGTGAATATGTATTTGCCATATAATCCTCTATTAATATTGCATTCCTACGGAATTCTAATTGAAATATTTTATCAAACCCTATTAATATTGCATTCCTACGGAATTGTTCAATGAAATGTTATTCGAGCAACGTAGTTGCGACATATTAATAGAGCCGCGTAGCGGCGGCATATTAATAGCAACGCAAAAAATTAATTCTTGATGAATTTCGCAATTTCATCGCCGCTCTTTACAAAATAAACACCTGTCGGCAAATCGGAAATGTCAATTCTTCTAGATTGTTCAGCAACAAATCCAGTCTTCTGGACGATTTCGCCCATAGAATTGTAAATTATTATTCCAGTTAAAGCATTATATTTAGCTTCATTGACAGAAACTTCAATATAGCTATTAGCGGGATTTGGAGAAATTGTAAATAAATCAGATTGCATATCTTCGACACCGGTTGATTTTGAATCAAATACAAAAACTCCGTAGTATGGTGAAACAAACCAAACTTTTCCGTTATTGTCAACAGTAAAATCCGCAATTTGGTATAAATTGGTTCCTGTACCTTCAAATTGGGGAAATTCATACTTCGTCCAAACCTTATCTTTGCTGTACTTATAAAAATGTTTCGACGAAATTGCCTGTCCTAAATCAGTTCTCGATAATATCCACAAATTACCTTCTAAATCAAACGTTAATGAACTGAAAAACTCATTTTCGTCAAGCAGATTTTCCGGATAATTAATCTTATCGTACGATATAACACCGCTTTGATCTCTATAAATTCCAATTTTCTTCTTCATTAATATCATCAAAACATCTTTGTAATTTTCCATAGCAATCTGTATTGATTGCAGGGTATCAGTCTTTAAATCTTCAATTTCATTTGAATCAATGACTTTTATACTGCCATTATTGAATTTAATGATTTTTTTCGATGCCAAGTACCAAAGATTATCTTCAGCGTCAAAAAACATTTTTGCATTTGAAAAAGGAAGCGGGGTACCTTGAGGAATTGTATATTTTACAACAGTATCAACAGACCGGTTAAGTTTAAAAATACCATATTGACGATTCATAAACCAAATATTCGCATCTTTATCGATTGCTATACCGCTTATCATATCATTTTTCATCGAAGGAGTGTTTTCCAGATTGTATATTTTTTTCTTATGCCCGTCAAATTTAATTATTCCCTCATTTGTACCTGTCCACACGGATTCAAATAAAATTTTCATAACGTTTATTCTATATTCATTTCCTCCGCTCATTGGGTCCAATTCGTTATAATAGACTTTGACCCACTCTTCTCCATTATATTTGGCTAAACCACCGGTATAACCAAGATAAATTCCACCAGCCCAATTATCGGAGGCAATAGAAATCGGGCTCCCAATTTTTGGTAAATCCACAATTGTATGATATTTCCAGTTAGCTTGCGCTAAAACATCGGTAGATACCGCTAAGATAATCAATATACAAATAAGAAGAAAATTCTTCATAAACACTCCGAAATAGTAAAAAATAAAAAAACTCTTATAATTATATACACAGAAATTCATATTTGGTTACACTACCCTCCAAGACAAATTCAATTGTATTTCCAAATCCTCAAATTTAGTAATATGTATATTAACAGCAAATTAAAATGTGTTTTTTATTAACGAGCTACGTTATTGCGGCATATTAATGTGCAAAAAAGTGTTTTTTTTATTTTGAATAGATATACTCGGTTTTGAAAATAGGGACATCAGCTTTATATGATACTCGTTCAATTGTATTGCCAAATTCATCATATTTATAAGTACATTTTACGTCAATGACTGTTTCGGAGCTAAATTTCAGAACTTTTTTAATCCGACCATTTTCATCAAGCTCACAAGTTGTCTTATAGAAGTTTTCGGCATCTACTATACCTCCTCATCTATTTATATAATCTATATCCATATATAATGGGTTGTAATTACCTTTCGGATCCGGATTCAAAATATCAAAAATAGTTCCGTCCGAATTGTACAAATAATCATTGATAATTTTCCCATTAGGACCGTATAGGCGGTTCCGTTTAACTTGATTATTTCCATCTGCATCAAATTTGATTTGACGCCATTGGCGTATAGAGCCATCTAAGTTGTAATATGAAATTTCAGATTGCGACGAATTGTCCTCGCTGACATATTTAGTTTTGTCAATTTCCTTAATTATGCTATCGCTGTTATATACCACTTTTTCTATTTCGCGGCTTTTCTCATCATATTTGTATTTTGACCATTCTAAGATAGAACCGTTAGGATTAAATTCTATTTCCTCAATCATATTGTTTTTTTTTATCGTATTTATAAGATTTTTAATAAATTTTTCTCCGCTTTTGAAGTCTGAAGATTCTTCATATTCATTTCCGCGGGCGGGATTCTTGCAGCAATATGTGTCTATCGGTTTTTCCGCGTAAAGTTGCATATATCCGATTTTGTTACCTTTTTCATCATAAGTAATCACTTCGTTTGCACGCTTTGAAGCGATATCTAATTTCCCATCCTTATAATCATAAAGATAGCTTGTGCAATTTATATAACCGCCAAATACTTTGTCCTCACCACAAAAAAGTTTGCTCTCAAATAAAATAGCAAGCAGAAACCCTATTATTATTATACGGTAAAACATAAAGACCTCCAAGAAAATTCAATTTATCAGATTAATCCTATTCAAATTTAATAATATATTCTTAAATATCATATTTTGGTAGAAAAAAAGGTTCCCAAACAATTGTTTGAGAACCTTTTTTATCAGATATAAGATACAAAAATCTTATTCAAATTTAATTGAGTTTATAGATTTTTCGAATGGTGCTAAATACTTATCTTTTTCGCCAACGAAATAGTTCATTGTTACGATGAAGATTTTTTTGTTGCTTAACACATACCAAACTCGCGAGCTGATGCCTCTAGCAGGAGAATAATCAAATCTATAAGCAGTTTTGCCGCCTAAATTAGTTTTTGAAGGTTCTCCACCACCGTATTTGGATTTGTTGGCAGTAGCTTGTTTTGCAATATCGGTTACTTTGTCAGCGTTTAATACATCGATACGGATGTTACAATCGCCGCGTCTTTCACCTGCATAATTATATGTACCAATTGCATTCTTTATTGAGTTAGCATTTTCAGGGAAGAAGTTATCAGGAATACCAATGCTAAATCCGGTACCTGTTTTTGTCATTAATTTCATTGTAGGAGGATCAGCTTCGACTCTTGTTGTGTCCGCTGGTTTTGGAGCAATTGTTTGCGCTAATTTGAACGATTTGATTACTTCGTCGATTTGAGCTTTATACGTTTCATAAGCATCTCCAAAACAATCAATTGTTAGCTCTGTTGCAATACCCGAGTCTTTAGCGGCGATAATTCTAATACCGTTAACTTTACCGGTCGATAGAGGGAAATCGTAAGTGAATTCTGTGGCATCCACACCGTCAATTTTAATTTTCCTTTCTTTTTTTGTAGGTACATTCGCCAAACTTTGATTATGTTTGTCAATAATTGAAGCAAGGGTTCTTGATGAGTCCAATTTGTACATCTGAACACGAATCATCGCACCCGGTGCGGCTTCCGTATTGTAATCAGAATATGATTGTATCAATCCTTTGTTTGGAATCGATATCACGCGTTTGCCCAACGAAGTTGATTGTTGCCAATTTTTTGGCAATTTTACAGACATCATTGTTACTGAATCGGTGTAAACTACTAAACCATCAATTTTTGGTGTTTCGTATTTGTCACCGCAAGCCGACAATACTACTGTCAAAATGATTGCTGACAGTATAATTTTGAAGTAATTTTTCATAAAATTTCCTATTTTAAAAATAACATTTTTCATTTACACAAAATTACAATTTTAAAATTATAATTATTTGTTTTTTTTTCCAAGTATTCTAATTATTTTTTTTAATTTGGATAATATTCTTTGCAACATTTCGAAAAAAGTAATGATAAAGTACAATTATTTCAGAGTAGCGGGTGTAACACCCGATTTGCGGATTGGTGATATAGACTACAATTGCAATATGCACGTTCAGGCGGTTAAGACTGCTTTGGAGCAGGGAGCCGAACTTGTTTTGTTTCCGGAACTATCAATATCGGGCTATAGTTGCGCGGATATGTTCTATTCAAGCAAATTAATAAATAAGACTTATGCCGCTATAGAAAGGCTGGCAAACGAAAATTTCCCGGGCTTAGTTATCGTTGGTGCGCCAATAGCAAGTGAAGGAAAAATTTACAATACGGCGGTCGTCATTTTTAAAAATCGCATTTTAGGCGTTATACCAAAAAGTTATTTATGCAGTTCCGGCGAATATTACGAAGGGCGTTGGTTCGCTAGCGATTTTCAGCGCAATAGCGATACGGTATCGTTTAATAATTTTAACGATATTCCCTTTGGTTCGGATTTAATTTTTGAGTGCAAAAGTTATCCGGATTTAAAAGTTGGGGTAGAAATCTGTGAAGATTTATGGGGTGTTAAACCTGTTAGTAATGATTTAGTTTTGAATGGTGCAACACTAATTTGTAATTTATCGGCGAGCAATGAATATATCGGTAAAATGCAGATTCGCAAAGAAGTGGTAGCGTCGCAAAGCCGAAGACTAATTTGCGCTTATGCTTATTCAGCCGCGGGTCCTGCAGAAAGTACATCGGATACAGTGTTTTCCGGTCACTCTTTACTTGCCGAAAACGGGAATATAATGACAGAAACAGCAAGGTTTGAATTTGGTACCAATATATGCTACTGCGATTATGATATAGAGCTTTTACAAAATGAGCGCCGTCGAAACAGCACATTCACAGGTACAGTGCCAACAACTTTTGCTCGTGTTCTTCCGTTCGATTTGTCCGAAAAAAACATTGATTTGCTTTACAGAAACATTCCCGCAAACCCTTATCTACCGTTCTGTCCTGCCGAAAAAAATAAATATTTGGAAGATATAATAAACATTCAGACGACAGGATTAAGCGGACGCTTGCGCTCAATACATTGCTCCAAAGCTATTATTGGCGTATCGGGAGGATTGGACTCAACGTTGGCGTTGCTCGTTACGGTAGAAGCGTTCAAAAAACTAAAATTAGATTTGAGCGGAATAACCGCTGTAACAATGCCGGGTTTCGGAACAACAGGCAGAACTCGAAATAATGCTGAAGTATTAGCTGAATTGCTAAAAGTTGATTTCAAAACCATATCCATAGAAAAAGCTGTTCGCCAACATTTTAGCGATATAGGTCAAGATGAGAATAATTATGATATAACTTATGAAAATTCTCAAGCCCGCGAGCGTACTCAAATATTAATGGATTTATCGAACAAACTGGGCGGGATAGTTATCGGAACCGGAGATATGAGTGAAATAGCGTTGGGTTGGTGTACTTATAACGGTGACCAAATGTCTATGTACAATGTCAACGCAGGGGTCCCAAAAACAATGATCCAAGAGCTTATAAAATATATCAGCGAAAATAAATTCAGCCCGGAAATAGCCGATGTGCTAAAAGATATATGCAATACACCTATTTCGCCCGAGCTTCTGCCACCCGACAAAGCCGGAAATATCGAACAGAAAACCGAAAGTGAAATTGGTCCGTACGAACTTCACGACTTTTTCTTGTTTCATCATTTGAAAAGTAATTTTGAGCCTGAAAAAATAGCGTATATCTGCGCTATTGCGTTCCACGGAAAGTATTCCGAGGTGGAAATAAAAAAATGGCTGAATACGTTTTACAGACGTTTTTTCACACAACAGTTTAAGCGTAATCCTATGCCGGACGGTCCGAAAGTATGCCAAATTTCGCTATCACCGCGTGGTGAATTGAGATTGCCGAGCGAGTTTTCACCAAATATTTGGCTACAGGATTAAAGATTATCAGAATGCATACTATTGATAATATAGATTTAAAACGAAAAATCATTGATCGTGCTTATAAATTGGGCTTCGATGCTATAAACTTTGCGAGAGCGGAAGAACTAAAGCCGGAAGGTCTGTTTTTATCCGAATGGTTAGCCATCGGTATGCACGGCGATATGAAGTGGATGGAGCGAGATATAGATGTTCGATTGAATCCCAAATTGCTCCTACCCGAAACCAAAACCGTAATCGTTTTGGCTAAATCATATTTGAATGTGTTTAATCATACCGAAGAAACAGGAAAAATTTCGCGCTATGCTTGGGGAAAAGATTACCATCACGTAATAAAACCCAAGCTCAAGAAATTGGGAGATTATATCACAGAATTAAAGCCTGATAATAAGTTTACCGTAAGCGTCGATTCGGGAAGAGTTTTTGAAAAGGCGTGGGCGAGGAAATCCGGAATAGGATGGCAGGGGAAGAACAGTTTGATAATAAATCCGGTTCTGGGGTCATTTTTCTTTTTAGGTATAGTTTATACGACGGAAGAATTTGAACCGGACAAGAGCATTGAAGACGCCTGTGGAAACTGCCAAAAGTGCATCACAAGCTGTCCGACAGGCGCCATTAATGATACCCGAAGCATAGATTCGAAATTGTGTTTGTCGTATTGGTTGAATGAAGCCTCGAGAAACGGCGAAATACCCGAAGCTATACGGTCGCTCAATAAAGAGTGGGTTTACGGATGCGATCTCTGCCAAGACGTATGCCCCTACAACAAAACCGCTTTAAGAAAATCGGACCCCGATTTTTTGCCTTCCGATTATGGAACAAATCTGAAACCTGAAAATATAAATAAGATGACCGAAGGTGAATTTAACGAAAAATTCAAAGGCACTTCGATTTTCCGACTTAAGCTAAAAGGGCTAAAGAATAATTGTTAATTGTTAATGGGAAGAGAAGAGAAGCATTAAAGGGATGGCTTTCTTCGCTCCCACTTGTTGCAGGTTGGTTAGAAGATTTCACTTCTCTTTTGTAATTCGTAATTCGTAATTATTTCTGTAATTTTGAATATATTTATAAACCAATTTGTGAAATTATGTCAATAAGAATTTTTATAACCGGTGGAACATTTGACAAAGAATACAACGAATTAAACGGCCAGTTATATTTTAAAGATACTCATTTGAACGAGATGTTAAAATTGGGCCGTTCAAAAGCACCTGTAGATACAAGAACTTTGATGATGATTGACAGCATTGATTTGACGCAGGAAGACCGCGAGTTGATTGCAACGAACTGCTTAAAATGCGATGAAGACAGAATAATAATAACTCACGGCACCGACACAATGGTCGAAACTGCAAAAGTTATAGCTGAAAAAGTAAAAGATAAAACCATCGTTTTAACCGGTGCTATGATACCTTATAAATTCGGCAGTTCAGACGGACTTTTTAACCTTGGTGCGTCAATAGCTTTTGTCCAAGTTCTACCGCACGGAGTATATATCTCTATGAACGGCAGAATATTCACTTGGGACAATTGCCGCAAAAACAAAAAAATCGGCGAGTTTGAAGAAATAGAAAACAATGGTCAATTGTAGGGGCAAATTGAATATACCTGATTGTCAATCAAAATTGTTTATGCGTCTAGCACAAAATAAATAATTTTTGAGGATTTTGTAATTAAATGTTATTTTGAATTTTTATATGATAAAGTTTTTGTTCACTATGAAAAAGTTATATTTATCAAAACTAAATTTATTTATAAACTCATTAGTTTTGCACTTATTTCCTTAGCGATCACTGCCTGCAATGATAATAAAGGTATAGTAAAACCGCTGAATCCTTTAGCTTAAGGCTCATTTTCAAAATTGATTACTTCGTGCGACCCCGTTTTAGTTGTAATAAACAATTATGGATCGAGCTAGGATTTTTACAACGGCTCTAAATCTTGGAATTCTGACGCGGATGCTGCTTGGACTTTTGGAGGTACGTTTGTAAATACCAACAGCACAGCTTCAGAAATCAGCAACGATACTCTCCGATTCAGGTATGATTTCAAAGAAAAAGACTGCTACGACTGTTCACACTCGACAAGTGTAACAGTATTGTTTAACCACGATGCTAATATAATAGACTTCTTAGCTATAAACAAATCAAGTTATCAACAAAGTAAACCCCCTCATACGTATAGTTCATCGAGTTATTCAACAAATTCTGGTATCACGCTGAAAAAAGTTCCATACACATTAAATTCATCTGGCGATATGATAATAGAGCTCGCGGGATAAGCATTTTCTAATTATGATCCAAATGTTCAATCCGGAAGCTCTTCGCATAGTTCCAATTATAGCGGTTCATCAGGAACTTTGCGCGACGATTTCTATTCTGTGAAATCTCCTCGCAGTGTACCGATAGGTAGTAAATTCAGTTTCATAATCGTAAAAGCAAAATAAATTATTGATGAATTATCCTTCCCTATCTGATTGGTTATGAAAAATAAAGGGGCGAATTCAATACACCCCTTCATTCAAAATTCAAAATCCAAAATCCAAAATTCAAAATTTCTTATGGCATATCAACACCAGGGAACCATTTTTCCCAAATGTCTTTGAATGTGCCGTCTGCTCGCATAGCATCTAAATTCTTTTGCCATTCATCGACGACTTTCTTGGGCGTATTTAGAGAGAAAGCTATATATCCCTTCATATCCATTGCCTCAAACTGTTTGCTGATAAAACCTTCGGGTTTGCCACTGTTTTTAAACATCCAAGCTACGCTCGGATTGTTTAAGAACAAAGCATCCACATCGCCATTAATAAGTTGATTAAAAGCATCTTGCGAAGTTAAGGCAGTTGATACAATGTTATTGAAGCCATTTTTTACCAGATAATCCTCTGTGTACCAGCCTTTCGGAGTCGCAATTGATTTTAATGCTTTTGCCTGATCAAGTGATGTAATCTTAATATCTGTGCTACTTAGAGTATAAAAGCTGGGTTTATAAGAATCTATTGGTCCAACCCATTGGAACAAATCTTCGCGCTCTGCGGTGCGAGTCGTGGTAAACAGAGCACAGTTTGGCAAATATTGTACTGTAGCATAAGCATCTGCCCAAGTACTCATATTAATTTTATTAATATATCCGTTTCGGGATTGGATTTCATTGACGATATCAACGGAAGAACCTATGATTTTTCGTTCTATCCCTGCTCCTGCATAATAATTGTTTGGCGCATCCATTTCTGTGAAAATTTGTATTGTACCAGGTATGTAATCCGATGGTAATGTTGGTATATATTTCTGCACAATTGATAATGTCGTTTGGTTTTGTATCATTTTTTTAATAGAAGCTTGACATTTTGCAACTACTTCATCATTAACTTCTTTCGAAAATGCAATGTAGTAATAAACAGTTTTATAACGTGAAATTACAAAGCAATTAGACAAGAAATATCCGGTAGGCATTGACTTTAATAAGTGGTAAAAATCACTTGAGATATATTTAATTTCATCATTCATAAACGCGTTTACCGCTTGGGTGTATGTATCGTAATAAACAAGGTTATTGAAACCCATATCTTCAAGCGTTGTTGTTTCAAGCCAACCTTTAACAACGGCAATTTCTTCCAGCCCTTTGGCTTCATTTATGCTGATAGGATAGTTCGGATTTGATGCTCCTTTCCCAAATATAGCATACATCCCTTGGCTAATGGGTCCTGCCCATTTGAAAAGATCTTTACGCCCATCGGAATAACCTACAGTTAACAATGCCCTATTTGGTCCTTTTAGTGTTGCATTGTAGGCACTTTCCCACGAATCCGACATTGTTATATTGAAATCAGCACCGGCTTCCTGCAAAGCAAGAGCGGCGATATCAACATCAATACCAACCATCTTACCGTCCTGCATAAAGCAATTTGGTGTAAACTCGATACCTGCAACTTGAATCGTTTCGTTTTCCGGTTCATTAGGGGGTTACAACCAGGAATAAAAATTAAAGATAGGACCATCATAACCAATGGATAAATAAACAGTTTGAATCTCTTCGTAATAATTCCATAAAATTTAACATATTAGTATATTACAAAATTAATATATTTTATTCAAAAACTATCATATAGCAACATATTTGCTATAAAAACTTGCGTTTAAAATCAAATGATTAAAACAATCTTCGCATTTTCTATCTTCTCGTAAATCAAAATTATTTTCTAGACTCTTCGTAAGCACAGAGTGACGACTCGGCTTCTTTTCTTCTCATTTTCAACTTTCAACTAAGTGATTCAGCACTTCGGCTAATTCTTTCGCGGCTTCTTTGCGCTCGTATTTGTTGACGGCTTCAGTATTTTGGTTGAGTCTGTCTTCGTTATTCGCCCATTTTGTATAAAGCGATTCGATGCCGAGGGCTATGCCGTCAATATCTTTTTCTTCTGCAACAAAGCCACCGCCTACTTCTTTGATCAATTCCGCGATTGCCGAATCAACGGGCGCGATTGCTATAACACGTTTCAAGGTGCCGATATACTCGTAAACTTTACCCGGAACGATATCTTTGCTGTCTTTCGAATCGTCAACAATCAGCAATAAAGCGTCAGAGCTCAATAGAAATTCTATACTTTTTTTGTGGGCGACGTAGTCAACTGTTTCGATTGAACTTTTCAAATTCGATTTCTCGAAAATTTCCTTTATTTCATCGCCAAAACGACCCACAAACCGCAAGTGCAATTTCGAAACTTCAATCACATTCCGCTCAACAAGTTGTTCCAAAGCTTTGAATAAACTTTCCGGACTGCGTCTGCCGTATAGCGAACCGGAATAGGTGATTGTGAATTTTTCGTTTCGGTGGGTTTCCACTTTTGGAAAATCTGTCGAATCGAATCCATTCGGTACGTGATGGAATTTTTTTGCCGAGATAGACGGATATTTCGATTGTGCATCGTCAATTATTCCCTGCCAAGCACATTCTACCTCGTCCGCCTCTTTAAAAACGCTTTTTTCAAATGCTCTGTCAATCGCCGCCGGGAAAAACCAACGCTTAGGAGTGGTCAGGAATTTTGTCCACGGATCGCGGAAACCGGCAACCCAAGGCAACCCTGTTTTGCGTTTGATGTCACGTGCTATTAACGATGCAGTATAAGGCGGTGAACTGCTATAAACCGCGTCGATGTGATATTTTTCAACCATTTCCAAACCTGATTTTACGGCTGTATTACGCCAGTAACAACGAGCGTCCGGAATGAAAAATGTTGCGCGGAGGAATTCCGCTATTTTGTCTTTGAAGCTCGATTTTTGTCCGTCTTTTTTGATGTTATTCACATCGGTAGCTTTGCCCTGCTTACCTGTGAAATGTTTATATATCTCGTAAGGTTCGAATATATGAGTCCGCTCAACGACCATCCCTTCGGGAATTTCCTTCAGCAACGATTCGTCTCGTGCGGGGAAAGTGCCGTTTTCTACCGTCAGCACATAAGGTTGCCAACCAAGAGCAGGCAAATACTTGATATGCTTCAAAACCCGCTGAACGCCGGGTCCGCCCGATGGCGGGAAATAGTAGGCTACGACAAGCAGATTTTTCATTAAATCGTTAACCCTTGTTTCAATATTTCAGTTCTTTCAGCGATTTTAAGATTTTCGATCAAAGTTTCTAAGTTGCCTTCAATTATATCTTTCAGCGAATAATTTTTGGCGTCACCTTCCAATCTATGGTCGGTTACACGGTTTTGAGGCCAGTTGTAAGTACGGATTTTTTCAGAACGGTCGCCGGACTTGACCATACTTTTTCTCGAAGAAGCTATTTCGCTTTGTTGTTTTTCAAGTTCCATTTCGTACAAACGCGAACGAAGCACTTTCATAGCTTTGTCGCGATTTTTCAATTGCGAGCGTTCATCTTGACAAGTAACAACTAAACCCGATGGAATATGGACGTAGCGAACAGCTGTGGCAACTTTGTTAACATTCTGACCACCGTGTCCTCCAGCGTGATATATGTCCACTCTCAAATCTTCTTCCCGGATTTCGATATCAATGTCTTCGGCTTCGGGTAAAACAGCCACAGTAGCGGCTGAAGTATGTACTCTGCCTTGGGACTCGGTTTCAGGAACTCTTTGAACACGGTGAACACCGCTTTCAAATTTCAAATTACCGAACACATCGTCACCCGACATTAAAAATACGATTTCCTTGAAACCGCCTCGTTCACTTTCGCTCAAGCTGATGATTTCCAATTGGTATTTGCTCTTGTCGGCATAAAGTTTATACATTCTGAATAAATCGCCACCGAATATTCCCGCTTCGTCGCCGCCTGTGCCGGCTCTAATTTCGACAATCGCACTTTTCAAATCGTTCGGATCTTTTGGTAAAAGCAATATCTTTAACTCTTCGTCCATAGCTTCCCTGGCGGCTTGTAATTCTGCCATTTCTTCCTGAGCCATATCGCGAAGTTCAAAATCTATCGTTTTATCGGCTATCATTTCTTTATTATTTTCAATATCCTTACATATTCTCAAATATTTGGTTGCCACTTCAGCCAACGGTGTTAATTGCTTGTATGTACGGTTTGTTTCCTTATATACTTTTATATCGGAAATTAGATTAACATCGTGAAGTTGGTCTTCAACTTCTTGGTAGCGAACCATTATTGATTTTAGCTTTTCTATCATTTTTATTATTATTATTAATTTGGTATATTTACAATGTTCAAAATTACGTTTTTATAGGAAATAAAAAAAATTGTAAAATTTGGAACTTGTAACAACTATTCTCAATTAATATCGTTTATTAATGATTAATAATGAAATTTTAATGTTTTATATATATAAATAAAAGAATTTTTATGAATAAACTATTGTTGACGCTTTTTTGTCTTATCTTCGCTTCGTCATTGGCTTATGGCGGTGAGACAAGATTATTGCGCTATCCCAACGCTTCATCGCGTGATATAGTATTTTGCTACGGTGGCGATATTTACACCGTTCCAATTGCCGGAGGATTAGCCCGCAAATTAACTACTTCGGAAGGATTGGAAATGTA
This sequence comes from Kapaibacterium sp. (SeqCode), assembly GCA_038206725.1. Taxonomy (GTDB): domain Bacteria; phylum Bacteroidota; class Ignavibacteria; order Kapaibacteriales; family UBA2268; genus JBAXXL01. Next base: position 57,474 of record JBBRAO010000003.1, on the reverse strand, counting down.
CCCTCGTTTCTCCCCCGATGAAACAAAAATCGCGTTTACCGGCGAATATGACGGCAACCGCGAAATTTACACAATACCAAAAGACGGCGGTATTCCATACCGTCTTACCTACACAATGGATTTAGGAAGTATGCCTGAGCGTATGGGTCCGGACAAAATTATAATGCAATGGTTACCGGAAGGCGATAAGATTCTTTACCGCGGTAGAGGAAAAAGCTTTAATGCGCTTTGCGGTAAACTTTACGAAGTTTCAACAGACGGCAAATTACCCCAAGAACTGCCGCTAATGTGGAGCGGTTACGCATACTACTCTCCTGATAAATCAAAATTAGCAATGAACAGAATTTTCCGCGAATACCGCACTTGGAAACGATATCGCGGTGGCCAAGCAGACGACATCTGGATTACTGACCTAAAAACAAAAGAAATTAAAAATATCACGAATAATCCTGATCAGGATATTATCCCACTATGGTACAAAGATAAAGTTTATTACTTGTCCGATCGCGACCACACTATGAACCTGTTTTGTTATGATTCCAAATCGGGCGAAACAAAGAAAATCACAAATTTCAACGAATTTGACGTGAAATTCCCATCATTAGGATCAAAATACATCGCATTTGAAAATGGCGGATATGTCTATTTGGTTGATTTGGCTAACGACGAAGTTAAAAAAGTTAATATCGAAATAGCCGAAGATTTCCCAATGGCTCGCACAAAAATCCAATCTGTAAAAGACAATGTCGCAAGTGCTGAAATAGCACCCGACGCAAACAGAGCAGTCTTTTCGGCTCGCGGCGATATTTTCACAGCTCCACGCAAAAACGGAAACATCCGTAATTTGACAAATACACCAGGCACTCACGATAGGAATCCTGTTTGGTCACCTGATGGAAAATGGATTGCTTATATTAGTGATGAAAATAAAAAAGACGAAGTTTACATAGTGAAACCTGACGGTACCGGTAAAGAAAAAATTACAACTTATCCCGACGCCGTGGCTTCTTATCGCTTTAAACTCCTTTGGTCACCGGACAGCAAAAAACTCCTTTGCTCCGACAAATTGATGAATATCGATTTGATTGATTTGGCGACAAAAACCAGCAAAACCATCATCCATTCCAAAGTATGGGAATTGAAGGATTTCACTTGGTCACCGGATAGCAAATGGGTAACTTATTCCGATAATGCTGAAAATGAAATATCAGTTGTATATTTATATAATCTAGCCGATGGAACAACAACACCTGTTACTGATTCTTACTTCGGTTCATACAATCCGGTCTTCGCACCTGACGGCAAATACATATATTTCGCTTCCGATAGAACTTTCCGCGGCAAAGGCGGAGCTTTCGAATATAACGTCATTTATGAAAATATGACTACTTTATTCGCGGTTTGCCTTCAAGACACTTTAGATAATCCTATTACTAAATTCGTCTCCGATGAGGTCAAAGTCAAAGAAGAGAAGGAAGTAAAACCCGATACTAAAGAGGAAAAGAAAGATAAGAAAACGAAAAAAGAGAAAGAAGCCAAGAAAAAAGAACAAGGCATAAGAATAGATTTAGCCGGAATCCGCGACAGAATTTTTGAAATCCCGGGTAAAGCCGCAAGCTATTCTGGTTTGACACCTTTGGAAAACAAACTATATTACGTCAGAACTGAAGATGGTGGAAAATCAGCTTTGTATTATTATGACTTTAAAGAGAAAGAAGAAAATGAAGTTGGCGATTTTACAGGTTATGAAATATCCGCCGATGGTAAATCAATTATGATTGCGAAAGATCATAATTATTATATCGAAGATTTAAGCAAAAAAGTAAAACCTGAAAATAAAATAGACCTTTCCGATATGAAAGTTAATTTAGACAAAAAAGCCGAATGGAACCAAATCTACGACGAAGCTTGGCGACAAATGAAATACTTCCTCTACGACCCCGGTATGCACGGCTTAGATTGGGATATGATTTACAAACGCTATAAACCTCTAGTTGACTTTGTAGTTCACCGCGACGACCTGACTTACATCATTGGTGAAATGATTGGCGAATTGTGCATCGGACACGCTTACGTAGGCGGTGGCGACGCCCCTCACGTTGAAAAAGTTCTTATCGGTTTGTTAGCCGCTGACTTCGCTTACGAAAACGGTGCTTACAAAATCACTAAAATCCTTGAAGGAAGAAATTGGGATGCCGACACAAAATCACCGTTAACCGAACCGGGATTGAAAGTTAAGGAAGGCGATTATATTTTAGCAATCGATGGTGTTGACCTATCGGAAACCAACCATCCGTTCAAAGCATTGGTCGGCAAAGCTGACAAATTTGTAACTTTACTTATAAACAGCACAGTGAGCAAAACCGGCGCGCGTGAAATAACCGTCAAAACTATCGGCAACGAAAGCAAATTACGCTATTTCAACTGGGTTGAAGGTAACCGTAAATTCGTTGAAAAAGCAACAAATGGCAAAATCGGATATGTTCATATTCCTGATATGGGGTATGACAACGGTTTGAATGAATTCTTCAAATACTATTTCCCTCAAGCAAACAAAGACGGTATGATAATTGACGACAGATATAACGGCGGTGGTAATGTTTCTCCGCTTATTATCGAGCGTTTGCAACGCGACTTGGTTTTCGCAGGTCACGCCCGAAACCAAGAACTAGTTTCTAAAAAACCTGACGGAGCGTTATGCGGACCATTGGTTTGCTTAATCAATCAGCAATCTATGAGCGATGGCGATATGTTCCCGTACCAATTTAAAACTTTAGCTATGGGTAAATTAATCGGAAAACGCTCTTGGGGCGGTGTTATTGGTATAAGAGGAAGTTTGCCGTTTTTGGATGGCGGATATATGATGAAACCAGAATTCGGTAACTTTGGCGCAAATGGAAAATGGGTTTTAGAAGGCGTTGGTCAAGAACCGGATATCGAAGTTGACAACAACCCAATGGAAGAATACCTTGGCAAAGACGACCAATTGCAACGCGGTATTGACGAGATAATCTTAGAATTGAAGACTTACAACGGTCCGAAAGTTCCAACAGTTCCTCCATTCCCAAATAAAAGCAAATAAGCAATAAATTTTTTTTTCTCGTTCCCAAGCTCCCTGCTTGGGAACGTTTTTATTAAATCCTACTCCACCTCAATCCCATCAACTTACTGCATTGTCCTATCGGTTTCCGTATGCACGATTATGATTTTCTGATAATGGAATATATCGTCAAATCATAATACTGTACTTTGCTGTTTTCCAAATGGTAAACTTTCGCTAAATTATCTGTACTCATTAGTGTTTCTCTCGATGATTTGCGTTAAAGCTTCTTTACTCGATAAGATGGTTTGATATTTTATCGCGAATAACTATTGATTGTGCTTGGGTAATGTGATTTCTACAACTGCGTCAATTTTATTCTTACATACAATTAGTTCGATTCTTGTATTTACATCATAAGTTTGAACAAATCTTCGGTATTATGTTATATACATTTGCATTTAACCCTAATCCAGATGCTTAAGTTTGCCGATTTTTGGGGAAAAATTAGAACAAAACATTTGAATTTCAGTTATTAAACACAATGTCAATGAAATAATCCTCTTCGTCAAAAGTAAATCGGACCTGCCGACTACCAAAAAAGCAACCTTCGCCTAATGCTTCGGTTAACTTAATTGAAGTATTTGTGAGCAACTGCTCAGCATAACCTGCATTTTCCTTTCCCGACTGGTATTATTGAACTATTAATCAACCGATGGAAAAACAATTGAAAACGATTGTAGTATCGGTTGTTCGTAAAAGAAAGTTACGCTATTTTCCTATTAAATCAATTATTTTCTTGCTTAGTTCTATCATCCCTTCCCCTTTTTTTCCGCCGTCATCAAATCCCTGACCCTCTCAACCAAAAAAAAACCCACATAAATGCGGGTCTATTCGAAATTTCTCAACTTTCTTTCGTAACTTTGAACTCTATGAGCTGATTATATACAACAAAAGCCTGTGTTATACACACAGGCTTCTATTTTTAAATTAACTTGGCGACTTCCTACTCTCCCAAAAGGCTGCCCTATCAGTACCATCGGCGTAACGGAACTTAACTACTCTGTTCGGAATGGGAAGAGGTGTACCCTCCGCACTATAGTCACCAAGAAAAAACTTTTTATTTCAGTCTCTAAGAAGGATCGAGTAAATACAAGTCTACATAATAACGCAATTTTTTTAGCAAGCCAAAGATTTATTAGTACTGCTCGGCTGAACATATTACTATGCTTACACCTGCAGCCTATCAACCAAGTAATCTCCTTGGAATCTTAGGGATACCTCATCTTGGAGTAGGTTTCGTGCTTGAGATGCTTTCAGCACTTATCCTTTGCATACATGGCTACTCTGCAATGCCACTGGCGTGACAACAGATACACCGTAGGTATGCGCAATCCGGTCCTCTCGTACTAAGATCGGGTCTCCTCAAGTATCCTACGCCCGCACTGGATAGGGACCGAACTGTCTCACGACGTTCTGAACCCAGCTCGCGTACCGCTTTAATTGGCGAACAGCCAAACCCTTGGGACCTTCTCCAGCCCCAGGATGCGATGAGCCGACATCGAGGTGCCAAACCTTGCCGTCGATGTGAACTCTTGGGCAAGATCAGCCTGTTATCCCCGGAGTACCTTTTATCCTTTGAGCGACGGCCCTTCCACTCGGAACCGCCGGATCACTAAGACCTGCTTTCGCATCTGCTCGACTTGTTGGTCTCGCAGTTAAGCTCCCTTATGCCTTTATACTCTACGTACGATTACCAACCGTACTGAGGGAACCTTTGTAAGCCTCCGTTACAATTTAGGAGGCGACCGCCCCAGTCAAACTACCCGCCTAACACTGTCCCCACGGATCCACTCCGCCGGGTTAGAATCCAACTGCAATAAGGGTGGTATTTCACCGATGGCTCCATGCTGGCCACAACCAACACTTCATAG
>JBBRAO010000003.1:0-47500 GCA_038206725.1 Kapaibacterium sp. (SeqCode) | reverse complement strand
ACCGCTCCGTCTTTGTCAACCAACTTCACCTGCGATAGCCCGGTGCCCAGTCCCAATTCAAAAGTATAACCCGACTCTTTCACAAAGCGAATCCCTGTCATCGGTCCACACTAACAATACTCTGGAAATCATCCGCCTTATTAAACAATCCTGCAAAAAATCCATCCAGCCCGTAATACATTCCGCTTTTACTGCTACAATCCAGCAATGCGACGCCTACATTGAACCCATTGCTCGAAACTCCGTCAAATGGTAGATTCGGATAACCTGCTTTCCAAACAGCCTGCAATCCGTCCTACTGTGCCTGTACAATCGTTAACGAAAGAATAACCAACACAACCTGACATATAAATCAATTTCCTCATTACAGTCCCTATATGACGTTAATATAATATTATTGAATATCTCAAATTCAACACTGCTAAATCAAAATAAAATGCAATTACGCAAACATATCTTGTGAATTATTTGCAAAAATCGTTCCCAAGCGGGAGCTTGAGAACGATTTGTTTTAGATATCTTATCATCAGTGATGACTGTACCATATATATATATCAATAGCTTGGTGAAGCATATCTATGTGTTTGTTCGTTGTTTTTACAAATCTTGTTCTGCTAATTTCTTTATCCATTCATCGATTGGGAAGTCTTTTGTGAATTGCTCCAACCTAGCATCCAAATCATCGAATTGATCGCGGTAAACGTGAGAAACGCAGGCTCTAACACCATCACGAGTACTCCCTGTTGTAGATAGCGATATTGCGCTTATACCGTAATGTATTAAATTTGTCAGCAGTTCATCGCCAACCATTGCCGGATAACCTATTGTAAAATAGAATCCATCGCCAATTGGAGCTTTGCCGTCCTTATCATATATAATGTAGAAATTGTGTTTTAGAAATATTGCTTTCATTATCTTTGCTTTTTCTGAATATTCGCGTGCATATTCTACAAAATTAAATCTGCCTTCATTGCAGGCTTTAAAGATTGCTGCCAATCCTCTTTGAGCGGAGTTGTTAACACCAGCCGATAACGGATAAAGTGCTTTATAGACCAAAGCACGCCCGAATTTCGCTACTCCAAGACTTTCGAGAAGGTCAGGATACTCACGATTCCATAATTTTTCAGACATAATCAACATTGCGCAACGAGGACCCGCATAAGAAAACATTTTTGAACCTGACAAGAAAATCATCCAATTGTCGGTGTATTGCGCGGCACTCGGTTGATACGGCGGAACACCGGGAGTGGATATATCAATTCTAAAGTCCAAACCAAAATACGCCAAATCTTCCATTACTATCACATCATATTTGTCAGCTAATTCGGCTATTATTTGCAGTTCTTCTTCGGTGAATGTAATCCAAGTAGGATTATTTGGACTCGAATAGATGATGGAACTAATATTGCCCTTGCTTAAATATGATTCTAATTTTTCCTTAAGGTTTTCACCGCGGAATTGATAAATATCGAAGGTTTCGTATTTATTACCTTGGATTTGCATCTGCATTTTTTGAACAGGGAACCCCGGATCAATAAATAAAGCAGTGTCTTTCTTCTTATCTATTTTTCCGGCGAGAAGAAATGCCGCATAAGTGCCTTGCATCGAACCTGCTGTAGTAATACAACACTCTGCCGGAACGTCGATGTTTGCGAAATTCTTTAAAAATAGCGAAGTTTGGTTTTTTAATTCACCCCATCCGTCAATTAATGGATAAACCGCATCAACATTATCTTTTAGAGCTTCAATTTGTGCATTAACTGCAAGTTCTATAGAAGGCAAACCCGGAACACCCATTTCCATACGGACATAGCGAACCCCGGAGTCCTTTTCAATGTGATTAATTAATTGAACAATTTCGCGAATTGAAGCTTGTCCAAAATTCTTTAAGCCGAATTTCGTCGCATATTTTTCGATAATTTTACTATTTACAATACAATTCTTCATATTATCATCCAAATTTTATATTTTTGTTATAATTGAATATTCAAATTAACAATTTTTTTTTTAACACTTTCAAAAAATCTTTAATATGCTTAAGTATTTATTAGCTTCAATATTGATATTTTTACTCGTAACCGGTAGCTATAGCATGGCGGACAATGAAATTGATATTTCAAAAGAAGAAATTCAGCCTAATGTTGCTTTGGTTTTGAGTGGTGGTGGTGCGAGAGGGATTTTCCAAATCGGTGTCCTGAAGTCATTGGAACAATCCAAAATTCAGATATCCGAAATTGCCGGCACTTCTATGGGCTCTATGATTGGCGGATTATACGCTACCGGTTTTACTGCTAATGAAATTGAGCAGGCTGTTTTGAATACTAATTGGCCTGAACTTTCGGCATTTTATCAGAAAGATAATTGGAATTCGTTAAATATTGACCAAAAATACCTTGAAAACAAAGGTGTATTGAGTTTCAGGTTTCATAATTTCAAATTTCATCCTCCACAAACCATAAGTGAAAATAAAACATTCGAAAAGTATTTGCATACACAATTCTCCCTTGCTCCTTTCAAAACTTTCGATTCTTTCGATAGCTTGTACATTCCGTTACGAATTGCTGTTACCGACCTGATAAATGGCAAACCACGTTATCTGGCAAGCGGGAATTTGGTTAATTCTATCAGGGCGAGTTGTACAATTCCTATACAATTCAGACCGGTGAGAATAGACTCCTCCATTTATATTGACGGGGGTATTTTCGCCAATTTACCAACCGATGCCGTTTTAGCCTATAATCCCGATATGATTATAGGAGTCAATACTACTTCACCAACATACAAAATTAACGAGTTTACATCGGGCTTGGATATTGCAGACCAAACACTATCCATTCTTATTAAATACTTCGAACAAAATGCCGCACGGGAAATTGATTTTATTATCAAACCGGCGAATGAAAACTATAAGAATACTGATTTCCGGAATATTGATTCAATGATTAAAGCTGGTGAGATTTCTGCTAACGAAAGAATAAATGATATTATTTCCAAATATGATCTCATCAGAATTAGTAAACTTAATAATGTTTTAACTCGATTGGATTTTACTGAAACCGAACACACATTATATATATATAATAATATTAATTTTGAAACAAAAAAAATAACCTTGTGGGCACAACTTCTCAAAATTACTGACTCACTACTGCTAAGACCCGAAATTCAATCACTTCATTTTTCAGCAATAGATGATAAAATTTCGATAACACCAACATACTTTCCTGTAATTGAAAAAATAATCTTTAAGACAGAGCATGAAATCACTTCAGAGGTGTTAGCGGAATTAAATACAAATTTCAAAGGCAAGCCCTGTGATAAAAATAGTCAAAAGAAAATAAGACAATTAGCGGGCAAATTGCTCAAGAACAGCGGTTATACATTTGCTTTTATCCAGAACATTTCCATAAATAACGGTACTGTATCGCTGACTCCCAATTTAGGACGGATTGACAGTATAGAAATTCAATCCGGCGCAATTTCGAAATATCTTGTAAAACGTGAATTACTTTTAAAGAAACACGACCTTCTCAATTCTGACAACATCTTAGATTCGTGGGACAACCTAATGAGTTGCGGATTGTTTGATAACTTTGAAATAGTATATAAGACCAATAATAATGGAGGAATGAACCTTGCTTTAAAGCTCCAAGAGCTAGGCAATCAGGAAATCAATGCAGGATTTAGAATTGATCTCGATCGAAATTTCCGCTTTGCAGGTCAAATCGTTCAATACAATTTATGGAACACCGGTACAAACCTCTCAACAGGTATCATAATCGGTGAACGCGATAAGCACGCTGAATTGATGCTTTTCAATTCTAATATCGGTTATACTCCCCTGGGATTATCCGTGAAAGGCTATTATACAAACCGTTGGAGGTTTTCCTATAACTCCGATTCGCTGAATGCCGATTTTTATAACCGTCAAAGAATAGCCAATATTTATGAAGAACGCCTTGGTTTAATAGCAGAATTTGAAACTAATACCAATAAAATAGGCAAGATTACTGTTGGTATGAGAAATGAATACCAACGTACATTTAACAGAGATTCGGTTGTAATGCCAAAATTTCAAGCGCTGACAGTCTTTAGAATTGGAGCTAAATATGATACTGAAAACAAACCCTATTTTGCAAACCAAGGAATAAAACTAGATTTTCTTTATGAATCAAGTTTGTTCCATAAAATATCTGAATTACCGTATTCGAAAGCGACTTTCTCTTTTAGGTATAATTATAAAATTCTAAAAAGTGCGTTAATTCCGCAAGTTCTTTTGGGAATGGGTGATAGAACCCTACCTCAACCTGAATTTTTCTCGCTCGGTGGTTGTGAAAGCTTTTACGGTTTGCGTGAGGACGAGTTGCGAGCTAAGCAATTTTTTAAACTATCTTTAGAATTACGTAGAAAACTTGACTTCAAATTATTTTTCGATAGTTATGTATCTGCCCGTTATGATTGGGGAAATGTATTCGATGAAATGGATAATTTGAAGTTCACCGACGTAAAACACGGAATTGGATTAAATTTTTCTCTCGACACTCCTGTAGGTCCTGCAATGCTTGCCTTTGGAAAAAGCTTTTCATATAACTACATAACAAATAAGTGGTATTCCGGAAATATTATACTCTATTTTACTTTTGGAGTGAATTTATAGACCTAATATTTGGAAAATGCAAATAATAGATTTAATTTTGAAGATTGAAATATAATAATTTTTAAAAAACCTTTTGGAGATTATATGGCATACGTTCCTAATACGGACAATGATCGTAAAGTAATGTTTGATGCCATCGGCGTAGATAAATTCGACGATTTAATTGCGAATATACCTGATGAAATTAAGCTTAAAAATGATTTGAACTTACCACCACAGCTATCGGAACTCGAAGCGTTGGCTTTGCTTAAATCTTACGCGGCAAAAAATATATCAACTGATTCTCATATTTGCTTTATGGGCGGTGGTGCTTATGATCACTACATACCGGCAATGGTTGGATCGGTTTTGGAAAGACCTGAATTCAAAACAGCTTATACACCATATCAAGCTGAAGTATCACAAGGTACGCTACAAGTAATGTACGAATATCAATCCTGTATTACTTCGCTTACCGGTATGGATGTATCGAATGCTTCGCAATACGATGCTGGAAGTGCATTGGCTGAAGCTTGTATGTTGGCTCAAGCGCAAACAAACAAACGCGAAGTATTGTTCGCAGGCACTATTAATCCTAATTATCTTACAGTAACAAATACTATTACTGCCGGTCTGGGATTAAACTTTAAAACAATCAAAACTCCTGATGGCTACTGTGATTTGAATGCTTTGAAATTAGCTATCAGCGACAAAACAGCCGCTGTTGTTGTTTCGCAACCAAATTTCCTTGGAACTTTAGAAGATGTTAAGAAAATTGAAGAAATATGTCACTCGGTTGGTGCCTTATATGTAGTAGTAGTAAATCCGATTTCTTTGGGTTTGTTAGAAGCACCCGGCAAATACAATGCTGACATCGTGCTTGGCGAAGGTCAACCTATGGGTATTCCACTCAATTTCGGCGGACCTTATTTAGGCTTCTTCGCAATCAAGAAAGAATTTTTGCGCAAAATGCCCGGTAGAGTTTGCGGTGTTACTGAAGATAATCGTGGCAACAGAGCTTTTGTTCTTACTTTACAAACTCGTGAACAACAAATAAAACGCGAAAAAGCAACTTCGAATATATGTACTAACCAAGGCTTGATGATGCTAGCATCCACTGTTTATATGGAAACAATGGGCAAAGAAGGTATTCGCGAAACTGCTGAACAAGCATTCCAAAAAGCACACTATTTGGCAAAGAAGATTTGTGAGCTACCGGGGTTCAAAATGGCTAATGACAAACCATTCTTTAATGAATTCCTAATTAAGCCACCAGTACCTGCTTGCGAAATCATTACCCAAGGTATAAAAAATGGATTCTTACCCGGTGTAAACGTATCCGATTTTATTCCTGAACAAGACGGACTACTTATAGCCGTAACAGAAAAAAGATCAAAAGATGAGATGGATAAATTTATTGAGTTTTTAAGTAAAATATCTTAATGGACAAAATAAAAGATAGTATCCTCAATTTGTTTATAGACAAAAGACGCACACAGTGGTTTCTAATCATCTGTGTGTGTTTTTTACTTCTGGTTTATGTATTATTCTCTAATTATGGTATTGTAACGACATTAAAACAGCAGAATACTCAAAGACAATTAATTACAGCTATCGAAAGCGAAAAACGTGCTAATGATTCTTTGAAGAAACGTCTAAAACTATTGAAGACCGATACTTTGTACATTGAACAAGTTGCCCGCGAAAAGTACGGTTTGGTAAAACCTAACGAAAAAGTCTTTATTATGAAAGACAAGGAATCGAAGTAATATGAAATTCCCTTTATTGATTTTTTCATTGTTTGCCGTTTTATCAATATATTCTTGTGTTGATTTGTCTTTACCACCAACCGAAACCGGCGTACCGATAATTAACACTATCAGTAAAACTCCTGTTGTTCTCGGGGATACCTTAATTATTTATGGCGATTTCTTTGATATCTCGGGTAAAAACAACCAAATAATATTTAACTCGCCTAATGGTAAATCAACTTACCCGTCAGATTCAGTTTTAAACTGGCAGGTAAATAAAATAACGGTCAAAGTCAAAGATACTTTCGCAAGCGGCACAATTCAAATTGTGGCATTCGATACCATAAGTAAAGCTTTCACGATTGCAATTAATCAGACTGATAAAATCGAAACGGTTACTTTAGGTCCGGCAACTTTCCTAATGGGTTCCATTTCGGGAAATTTCGATGAAGATACTGTACTAGTGAAACTGACTAAAGCCTTTTATATATCCAAAACAGAAGTTACCCAACGACTCTATTCTCAGGTTCTTGGCACTAATCCTTCATTGGTTACTTCCCCTTCCCTACCTGTATATAATATTAAGTTTGAAGATGCAGTCACTTTCTGCAATCGTCTTTCTGAAATTCAAGGCTTAACAAAATGCTATACGATCAAAGGAAATAATATTACTTGGAATGCTAAAGCTAATGGCTGGCGTCTTCCTACTGAAGCTGAATGGGAATATGCTTGTAGAGGCGGTACCAAAATAGATTATCCGCTCGAAGATATGTCATTGATGAGCTGGTATAATATCAACTCAGGCATAAAACCCCACCCTGTAGCCGATAAAGCTCCAAATGCTTATGGTCTATTCGATATGAACGGCAATGTTCGTGAATGGTGTTGGGATTACTATAGCGCCGCATATCCTAATTCGCCCGCTGTTGACCCGACAGGACCGGCAGATGGAAGCGTACGTGTTACTCGCGGTGGTTGTTATGCCGATGGTATATCCTATTTACGAAGCTCTAACAGACGTTTCACAAGAGATGTAAACCTTACCGGCATTAGATTGGTCAGAAATTCTGAATAAAACATTCTTAAACCTTGGGGCTGTCTCACAACTCTGATAATGACAAACATACAAGGCGTATGTTCTACTATATCATTGATAAATAGAGTAGCACAGACGCCCTCGTGTGTTCAGCAAATCAACATTTCCGTTCTGCCGCGATGAATGTATTTTGTAAAAGTGGGTGCTGAAACGGCGATGCTTGTGATAATATGAGTAGTTACAACCTTCCTAAGGTTTCAAACCAACGGCAAGGTTTAAGATTTTATATTCCTCAATACCGCGTCCAAAACTTTCCGCATCGCTAAATGATCCAAACAGAAATAATCCGGATTTTTACATTTTGGACTAAAGTAACAAGTGCATTCTTTATCGGGTTCAACGATTTCACCCCTGCCATAAAGTTCAAATTCATAAGGATTGAAAATATTATTAATCAAAACAAGTTGCTTTTTGAGACCAATAGCTAAATGCATTCCCATTGTAACACCACTGACTAACAAATCGCACTTATCGCACAAAGAGATAAACTCCTGCAAGGAATAGAATCCCGGATAGTAGGCACCGGAAGTTTTGCTTATGCTTTTATTACGCTCATCTTCTTGTTTACCACCCAAAAGAACAGGGTGGAAACCTCTTACAATAAGTTCTTTTGCTAAATTCGACCAGTTCTCTTCACTCCAAAGTCTAGAGACCCACCGATCGCCACAGCCGGTATTTAAACCAATGATTTTTTTACCATTATTATTTAGTGCAAAATTGACTGATTTATCAAATTCCAATATGTATTCTTCACCTTCAAACTTCCATTCGCAAATTTCAAAAATCTCTTCAACATAAGACTTACGGTTTGCCTTATTAACATCGTCGAAAAGCCCTGTGTCGAACTTTTGCTGTGCCAATTCATTATACGGCGCTGGCAATCCATCTTGAAGATTAAAACCGTGCTTCTCGTAGGCTTCTATCCTATTCATTAGTGCGCAGGCTTCGTAGTCTTTGTCCAAATTGAAAACTATATCGAATTTTGACTCCTCTAAAATCAAAATTGTAGCAAGATCGAAAGGCATTATTACATCAATTGAGTTCACAGGTAATATGGATGGAAAATATGTAAGCCACCATACTTTAGAATTAGGATATTCCTTTGCTATTTTATGTAATATAGGAGTTGTGCGAATTACATCACCAGCGGCTCCAAGTTTTATAATCAGAATCTTTTCTTTTACTTTTTGATAGTATTTACAATCGGAGCATTTAACAGCAAATTCTTTATGGAATTTGCACGGTACCGTCCCTTTAAAATACTTACAATCGCTATTATAAAACATATTATTCCGTAAATTTATATTGAAATTGAAAACCGATTTGGTAAGTAAATACTGTTCTTTCTCTCGTTTCTAATGAATTTGTAGGGGTCAAATACTCGCCACGCGCTTTTTCTGTTCCAATAACATTTAATGCTGTTAGAGCAAAAAACCAGTTCGCGTATATAGGGGCTTTCTTGGTTATTCTTCCTTCACCACCGAATTTTAAACTAGTACCAATTCTAAAAGCCGGGGTTTTATCTTTGTCATTCAAATCCCAAACTTTGTCAGGACCGTCTTTGAATATTTCTGTTCCGCGAAAATCGCTGAATCCAAGATAGGTTCCTCTTACTTCAAATCCTGTGTAAACATTAATATCGTACTCAGGATATTTAAGCAAAACGTAGTGTATTCCCGAATATAATGTTATCAAATCAAATTTGTTAACTAATAAAAAGTCGTGGCTCGACTCGCTCGAAATAACGTGTTCTAATTCTTTCGAACGGAAGAAGATATATTCTAATCCTATTGGTATTTTAAGTTTATCGCCGTCATCAACCGGTATCTTGAAATTGATATCAAACCCTGATTGAGTTTCCTGAAAACTACCACCATAAGTATATTGGTACTCACCGGTAGGCAGTACTTCCTCTTTGACAAACGGCAGTGCGGCCGGGTTATTACCTATTATATTCATAATCGCAAGTCCACCTGTCAGAGCATAATCCATTGTGTATTGAGATTTTAATTCATTGCTCGATAGTAATGAAATCAATACAACCGCTAGGGTAATTATTGCTTTTTTCATATTAATCTCTTAATTTCTCCTTTATAACCAAATCATTTTTATGTTCTTTTATATTGCTTTTCAAAATCCATTCCCCAATCAGTCCCATAGAAATGAACTGAATGCCGATTACAATCATTCCAAGTCCTAAATATGCTATAGGGCGGTTGCTCAAAGCTGTTAAGTGCATACACCACTGTATAAATAACACCAAATCAATAACAAAACCAATCATACTAATAACAGTACCAATCAAACCGAAAAAATGCAATGGGCTCTTAGCATATTTGGTAGTAAATATTACTGTCAATAAATCTAAGTAGCCATTAATAAATCTGCTTAATCCATACTTTGATTTGCCGTATTTGCGCGGATGATGTGTAACTGCAACTTCAGTAACTCTAAAGCCTCCTAAATTGGCAAATGCCGGTAAATAACGATGCATTTCACCATATACGTCTAAACTTTTAGCAACTTCCTTTCTGTATAATTTAAGACCACAATTAAAATCGTGTAGTTTTACACCCGCGACTTTACTTGTTGCCCAGTTAAAAAGTTTAGAAGGTAAATTTTTCGTTAATTTAGGATCGTGGCGTATTTTCTTCCAACCACTTACCAAATCGTAGCCCTCATTCATTTTTGCAAGCATATTAACTAATTCTGCAGGGTCATCTTGCAGATCCGAATCCATAGTTGCTATGAATTCACCCTTAGCATCGTTAAACCCAGCTTGTAAAGCGGCCGCTTTCCCAAGATTTTTCCTAAATTGAATAGCTTTGAACTTTCTATTAGCATTATGAATTTCTTTGATTACCTGATATGAATGATCTTTTGAACCGTCATCTATAAAGATAACCTCCCATAATTCTCCGCACAATAGCGTCAATTCTCTCTCTAATTGTGCTGACAATTCTCTAAGTGATTCCTCTTCATTATAAAGAGGAATTACAACCGACATAAATATTTTATCTTCTTCGATCATAGTTTTATAAATTTACTTATTCTATCGTTTGATACAACAAAATAAACACCGGTACATAATTTTGAAATATTGATTTTATCGCCAAAATAATCAGAATCTATTACGCAAGTACCAAATTCATTATAAATTTTCACATTACCCGCTAACGGGACATTCTGAATTAAAATGTCATCTTGAGCAGGATTAGGATAAACAAAAATATCATTTTTTTCGTTATATTCTACAACGCCACTACCACTTTTATTATAGTAAATTGTAATTTTTTGCAATCTAGCCGCGTGGTTTGTCAAATGAACTGTTTGATTTGCCTTCATATCAACTTTATATATGTAAACATCATCATATATATCCTCAATAAATGCTGAATCAACTTCTTTACCGAATTTATCCCACGAAATGTCTATTTCATTTCCGGCGGTACCATATTCAACATCTAATGTATATACTTTTTTGAAGGTTATAGAATCAGGCACAGCTCGATATTCTCTATATGACCATAAATATATATCATTATTTATGTAGAAAACAGCGCCTAAGGTTGGTTCAGGAACCGGAATTGTAGGAAGATCCTCTTCTCCTAAAGCTAAATCCAAGAAATCGGTGGCATTTTGCTTAACACCAAAATAATTTATATCGAATTTTTCACCGAGGTTATTTTCCAATCGTAGTTGAGCTTCCCAATTAAATTGAGAAAACAGGGGTGAAAAACCAATAATCAAAAGGAATGAGATTAATATTGTTTGTTTCATAATCATTACTGAATTGTTATAAAATAAATGGGCACCGACAAAAACAGCTCGATGCCCATTAATACTAAATTACTTTCGAATTATTTTACGATTGTAACTTTTATAAATGAAGTGTTAGAACCAGCAATCAATTTGCAGATATAACTGCCAGCTGGTAAATTAGAAGAATCTAATGTTCGTGTGAAAGAACCTGCTTCCATTACTTCGTTTGCTAATGTTTGAACTTCATTTCCTGTTACATCATATACTTTCAATGTAACGTTAGAACGTGAAGCTATTGTAAAGTTGACTGTAGATACGCTTTCTACTGGGTTTGGATAAGCGAAGAAGCCACTTTCTGTATCGTTAGTTGTTTGTTTTGCAACTTTAATAACGTTAGCCAAAGCTTTTTCAACGATTACACTACCAGTGAAACCTTTAGAAACAGAACCGAATACTTTACCACCAACTGCATCTGTAAATACATAGTCAGCGTCTGCATTATTGATATTCAATGCTACAGGATATTCTACACCGTTTAAATTAATTTCTGTTTGTGTTGCGTTTGTTAAGTATTTATTTCCATCGAAGCGTACATCAAATACACCTTGTGGAGGTACTGGAGGTAATTGGAAGTTTTTATCATTGATATTGTTATCGGATGATAAGTATAATGTTCCTTCGTTGTGAGCATTATCACGTACAATTACTTTACTTGCTGTATTTTTAGCATTGTCTTTGTCTTCAAACGTACTTGCTTTTGTTGGGAAATGCATTAATTTTAAGTTATAATAACCGTTACGGTTAGTTTTAATCCAATAAGCATAGCCAGGATCTAAAACTTGAACTTCTTTATAACCTTGATTAGTTTCGTATTTCCAAATGCCAAATTTTTGTGTGAAGTCTTTGTCAGGTGCTAATTCGCCTTCTCTAAATGTTTTGAAGTAGATACCATCGATAGAAGTAGGGTATGACAAAGCGCCAACCATATTCCAAGAACCATCTTGATCAGGATCTGGCTTTTCTTTATCACTGATATATACACGTACTGCGTCTGATGTTGAATTGTTAGGATCGTATTCGATATTTGTAATCAAAGAACCCTTGAATATCATATCAACTATATTGCTATATTTTATGAAGTATCCCATACCTGGGTTTAAAATACCGTCAACAATTTGTTGATGTTGATTCATTGTGAAATGATAAGGTATGTTTAAAGCATTAGGATAAACTACACTGTAATATCTGTTTAAAGGACGAACAGGCAATGATAACATATTCCATCCTTGGTGAATAGCGGCTGCGCCGTATTCATTTACGAATGTAAATTGATGTGGTAATGTATATTCAATATAGAATTCTTTAATACGAGAATCTAAGAATGTAAATGAACGTCTTGTATCGCTAATTTGTGTTGCATTGCGCATATCAACAGCAGGGAATAATTTACCATTTTGGTCATCTCTTAAATATAATTGAGAACCTTCAGGGAAATCTGTAATGTCCCATTCTAAGATAACAGGATATTTGTCTGCTCCACCACTATTAAATTTAACGTGGTATAGGTATGTGCTTTGTTCTTCTGAATATTGACGAATGTCGCGTGAATGTGTTCTTGGAGCGTAACGGTTAGGAGCGATATCCTGGAATCCGTTATCCCAAAGAGCTGTACCTTCATATATTGGATTTACAGGGAAGAATCTAGCATCTAAATTATCAGTTGATAATCCGGAATTATAAACAGCTTCACCAAATAATAAATCAACACCATCAGTTGCTCTACGGCCTGTACCAAATACTAAATCCAATTTATCGCCATTTTGACCGGCTGAGTTGAATATAGTTAAATTAATACCACCGGTTTCACCTTTATTCAATTGTTTAATCGGTTCAATTGGGTTACGCATATAGATAAACTTAACTTTTAATTGAACTGGGTTTACTTCAGCATAAGGTGCTTTGAAAGTAATAGTACCATCGTAGAAACCAGCTTTTTCTAAATCAAGAGGATCTGATGGATCAACATTTAATTTAGATGGATCTGCAACTATAGATAAATATACAGGTTTTTGTTCTACTGACTCTGTACCAACAGGATCAACTCGACCATTACCTAATAGACCATTATCAATGTAAGGAATATCGCCAACTGATTTTGTAGTATATTTAAAAATGTAATTTTCACCTAATTTTTGATCTGTTTTGAATAACAACCATTCTCTATCTGAATAAATATATGGGTACATCATACGAGTACCGGTAATTTTATTCAATACGCGAACTATACGTTCTGCATATCTTGGATTTGTACAGTTGGAGTCAATAGTAATTGGTTCTGCCAATTCGTATTTACCAACACCTGTTGTTATTAATTGATTACCTTGTAAGTTTACAACGAAATCAAAAGCAGGCAATTTATCGAAGAAATGTACAGCAATTGAGCCTTCTTTATATGGTTCAATGTTAAACCAAGTTGTTTCTTCGTTATTTAAGCCTACAATATATTTCGTTGATGGACCAGGATAGTCAGTAGCGGCTTCTATGATATCATAATCTGAAAATTCAACAACTGCACGGTCTTTTGTAGCGTCCATATCATTGTATTTGATTTCGCGATTATCAATATATAAAGGTTTCTTACTGATAAATTCAGTTTGGCCTAGTTTTGATTCTGCAATAACTTGGAAACGAACGAATAATAATACGCTGTAGTTCAATTCACCGCGTTCTGCATCTGGTGTGTTCGGTAGAGGCACACCTGAAGTTCCAACGATTGTAAAACGACGACCGAATTCTTTTTCGTCTGTTGTTGCCCAATGTACAGGGTCAATGTAGTGCCAATAGTAATTGTCTTTTTCGTCACCGCAATCAAAATGGAAATCACTTGCTAGAATTTCTTCTGGCATCATATCCAAATATTGTGGAGGAACAGTTTCAACACCTAATGCTCTTAATGTCTTTGAATCATAGAGCAAACTAAATTTGAAGCTCTTGATTGGATTAGGAATGTATTTTTTCTTGCTAGGGTCAGCACCATAATAATTAAACCAATTATTATTAATGAAAACCGGCAATAAAAATTCGCGTGGCTCGCCAACGGCTGTCGGTAACCATAATCTACCGTCAGGGTAGAAATTTTTGTTATAGTCACCATCATCACCTACTAACGATAGCCTTGGGACTTGTGGTCTGGCAACGCCTTGAGCACTTACTTGATTAACTGTCGATGCAAAGAGCATCATTATAAGTGCTAAGCCAAACACAACTTTAAAAGTACCTCTCATTTAAAACCTCCAATAAATTTTATTTATTTATTATTATTTTTTTGATTTCAAATTTATCATCAATTAATTTTGCTTTCACAAAATAAATTCCATTATAAATTTCATTCAAACTAATTAGTTTTTCGTTTGTAATAGTATAAGTCTTAATCATTATTCCGCTAATATCGTAAATATATAACTCTCGTGCATTATGAGTGTCTTTAAGATATATTGTGTTTCCTGATATTGTATAGCTGCCTTTTGTTTCATCAACTGAAACTTGAGGTATAGTATTAGTAATCTTAAAAGATTTTCCTTCTACTACTCCTATACAATTACATTCATCATCTACGGTCGGCGTAATTTTGATCTCAACAGAGTCCGTAATTTCATTTAATAAATCAACATTAAGAGTGAATAAGTTATTTGTTAACAAATGGTTTATTCTAGCCTTGACATAGAGTTTTTGTTCGTTATTTTCGATTTTTGATTCGGAATTTATTATTTCCAAATCATCACTTGGTTGAATTTCAGCTAATGCTACTATAAATAGATCCGGTTTTGGATTTTCAATTACAAAACTGATATTTGCTAATTCTTTGGTATTTTCAATCTTATAACCTATATTCACATCGCATTTTCTTGCTTTTTCCAATTTCAAATGATCAACAGAATTAATACTAAACTTATTTTTTGAAACATCGCCGGTAACAATTTTTACTTCGCTATTTTGATAAACAAGTGCTTGACCTTTAAACGATTTCGCATCTAAAAAATCAATATATTCTATCTCTATAGGAGATTTAGCTCCGACTGAGTCAGGTCCGATATACATTGCTTTGAAAGCCACTAAATGGCGATCTCCATACAATAATGTCTTTCCTGTAACCATACCATAAGCTCTGAAAGAACCGTCCAATGCAGTACTATCATCATTATATCCGATAGTATATCCTGCATAATTTGGATTGATTGCTTTACAGATTTCAGTATATGAATTACCAGGTAACATTGTGATAATTCTTACTAACTTCGGATTGTATTTCATCCATAAATCGTAACCAACAAAACTGTCTGTTTTAGCTACTGTTCCAATGTCGATTAGGAAACTGAACAGTTTTTCTGTACTATTACAAAGAACGATATCGTCTAATATATCAACTTTGACATTTCTAGTTTCGGCTACTGCCGTCTGTCTGCTGGTAAAGATTACCAGCAGAACGACAGTTAGAAATAGATATGTTTCAAGTCTTTTCATTATTTTACGATTACTTTAACTGTTTCAGTTGAATTATTACCTTCTACACTGATGAAGTACATACCGGCTTCTAAAGAAGGGTTCCAACTAATATTGTTAGTTCCTTGATTTAGAGTACCATTGTATAGTTCAGCCAATTTATTGCCAAGCATATCATATACTGTAACTACGTAAATTGCTTCATTTTCTGTGTTAATTGTTATTGTAGAGTTATTTGTAACTGGATTAGGAGTAACTACAACATTACCGCTTACAACATTACCGCTATTAACTGTAGTAGCTAATGAGATATTGTTATGTGGTTTGTCGTTAAATCTAACTTCTGTTAGGTCAATATTTGAATTGTCCATTGTTACTGTAATCAAGCACAAATATTCTTCATCATTGAATTCGTCCGAACCTGATAAAACTGCTATGTTATCGCCGTGTTCAACCATAACATTTAAGTCTTTATTTCCAACCATATCAACGATTGTGCCATTAACATGGAATTTAAAGCCTATTGGACCGCTAAGGTTACCATTTACGAATACAGGGAATTGATATTTATTATCGTTTAATTTCTTTACTTCGCCTATTTTAAGACCTGTAGCTGGATTGTCAATTACATTAACTTTTCCATTTTTCAAGGTTGAATCTAATAACCAAGGTAATTCTGGACATCTTGCACCGATATAAGCTAATATAAGAGATGCGTCAAATTCAGTAACTTGGAAATAGATTTGTTGTCTTGGATTACTAATTTCTTTAGTAATAGGGTTTTGTAAACTATCATCGTAGAATGCGTTTTTCCAAGTAATATCAACTTTTTTGCCATCTTTATTAAAGAAGTAACGGCCATTATGGTTAACATCACCGTGATAAGCGGCTCTTTCGATAGTTGGGTCTAATAAAACGCCTGTTGCCATTGAGTTCATAATAACGCGAACGTCATTTGGAGTTACCCAGCGGTTTTGATAATTGTAATATTGATGATGTTTTCCACCTTCTACTTTAGAGAAGTCAACATCGCCATCGCCCCACCATAATTTTTCTTTCGAACGGCCATAAGATTGGAATCTAATTCTATAATCTGTACCGCCAGATGGAGTCCATTGGTTTGTTAATTCTTTAGAAGTTGAAGCAGCAACCATCATATTACTTGGATCATTGTCCCAAACTAGGGCATTAATGAAGTCAGCTTCTACGCCTTGTGCTTTCTTGTAACCTTTCATACCAACGATTGAATTTTTTACAATAATTCTATCATCGGTTGTATTTTTATTTCCACCTACTTGACCGTAGCAGAATTCAATATCACCTTGACGTGAATACAAGTCAACTGATTGATAAATTCTTACTTGGAAGTTTGCTACTGAAGATTTAATTTTCTCACCGTTTAACAGGTAATTAATATTGATGTTTTTCCATTGGATAATCAATACTTTATGACCTTCAGCATCGAAGTCTTTAGTCAAATATGATATTTCTGATTCTAAGTAACCATTAAAGTTACTATTTTTTTCACGATAGTAGTGATCGCCCCAAAATGGTGCAATTACATTTACCGGATATGATGGATCATCATTGAAAAATGCTTCATTAGGAGTTCTTGTTGCTTCCATCAATAGAGGTGGTTCGATTAAACGACCATTATCCATACGACCGAAAGTAATAAATCCATTAACATTTACAAATGCGTGATCATATACTTCACCATTAAATTCGAATGAAAATCCGATTGGTATTTTTACATAGCCATCATCCCAATCTACGATTCCAGATGACATAGGTGTTTTTAATAAATCATCTTCATTCACAACGACTGTTCCGATTACCTTTGATATATCTTCATAAGATGCTTGCTTAATTGTTATATCTGAGAACTCGGTACTTATTTGGGCAAACATACTCATATTTGCAACAAAAAGACCCATTATCGCTGTTAGTAAAACATATTTTAGTTTTTTCATTATTTATATTTCCTTAATATTTTCTTTGTAGTGGGTGGTCCCCTTTTCAGGGGACTTCCCAATTATATTATTTTACTAATCTTACAAGATATGTTGAAACATTGTTGCCGCTTACTAATCTTACTTGATAAGCACCGGATGCCATTGCGTTATTGTTATTGTTAGTACCATTCCATTCTGCTACATAAGTACCAGGATTGTACATACCGTTTTCTAATACTTTAACTACATTACCTAACATATCAATTATTTCTAATTTGATATTAGAAGATTCTAATACTGTAAATGTAACGTTTGTTGATGTTTTTACTGGGTTAGGAGAAACACTTGTTACTTCTGTTGCTGTAATTGTACCATCTGTATTAACACTTGTAGGATCTACGTAATCAATAATGAATCCTGTAACGTCAGTTCTGTTTACTGTGATAATCCAAGTTTTGTTATCTTGATCCCAGTTCATACCAATGTTTGATGCATTAAAGTATTCTTTATCAGGAGCATCCATTCTAGCGCGGAATATTTGACCGTTAGAACCGGCATCTTTAATTACCCACATATAACCAGCAGGGTTTCTTGTAGCGTCGCCTATAGAAGGTATTTGCGTTGGATCCCATTTGATTTGTACTGGATAGAATATTGATGATTCTGAAAGAATACCACCGGCTTGGAATTTAGCTTCATATACTGAATGTACTTTTTCGCCAGATTGTGCTGCTGGATGGATATTACGTAATGTACCAGTTCTTGTAGGTATTTGCCAACGTGCATCAAATACATCCGATGGAGGTAATGGAGGTAATTCATATTCGCAGAATGCGTAGTCTAATTTACCTAACCATAATGGATTGTCTGTGCCGTCGCCTCTAGAAGCTTCTGGACGTGGAGATGCACCAAATTCTAACATTTGGAATGCAGCGTTTGAGTTTGAAACTCTTACACTTGCTACAAAGTCAACGTCTAATGAAGTTCCAATGTAATAATCTAATGTATCTGACAAACCAAATCTATCTGTAGCAACAATGATAAGTTTCAATTTGCCATCTGCAGTGTTTGGTGTTTCTTGGAAATTGTCAGAGTAAATTCTTACCATAACGAATTCTTCAGTAACATCATTAGCATTGATTACAGAAGGAGAAACTTTAACTGATGCAGGTTCTTGACCTTTTATTTCTGCATTGTAAACTTTAATTGTTACAATATCGCCACTGCGTAAGAAGTCTTTATCACCAATTTTAATCCAATCTTCAAAAGAACCGCCCTTATCAACACACTGTGTTGTTAACATTGATCTTAATTCTGGATAATAAGCGATTGGTTGTACGTACATTCTTAGAGTTCTTAAGTCATTTAAACCGTTTGCATCTGTAACTAATACAGTTACCATTTCTGTTACAACACCTTTTGTAGGATCTTCAACATCGTTGATTAGAGGAGTTCCATAAAGAACGCCACTTTCTGAGTTGATTTTCAACCATTTTGGTGTAGTTTTCTTTCCTGTTAAGTCCCAGTTACCTGCTTCAGCGAAGCAAGGGTCTATAGCTATTGTGTTTCTTACATCAGACGCATAGATCAATTCGAATTTTTGCGGTTGATCTACGTTTGGATCAAATACTTCAATTTTTCTTGAACCAATGAAATTTCCATAAACATCCATATAATAGTTATATTCCTGAGCTTGTATTGCTGTTGGTAATGTGTCATTTAATATTGTTGGTTGATAGTTGATATATACAGGATATTGTTTTGTTGATAAACCTGAGTGGCCATCATTTGCAATTACTGTAAATACTGTATCATTTAACATATAACCTGTTTCGTTTGGATCACCTGCTTTGAAAGGATTCAAAAGTTGCATTGCTTCAGCTTTAGGAATACGTACGTTCAATTGACCGTATGTAGTAAAGTCTTCAACTAATTTATCAACTTGAGTATCACTTGCATATTTATAGATGTATTTGTTTGACATCCATTCTGGACGTGTTTGAATGATAATTGATCTGTCATTTGGATTGAATTTATCACCTTCATAAAGCATACTATCTATTCTGATTGTATCTCTATTCTCGTTATAAACCGCTAAGTTCACAAAACCATAAGATGTCATACCATAACGATAATCCCAAGCTGGTGTTTTGTAAGAAACAGCTGGAGAATGATCTTCGGCTTCATCATCTGTATTGATGTCAACTTGGAATCTCAATTTGTCAGTTACGTTAGCAATCAACACTTCGCTACCTAATGCGGCATCATAGTATGAGCAAGGGTAAACTGAAGGATTATAAGTTACATATTCTAATGTTGGATCATCTACGCGATTCACTGTTACGGCTGCTTCGTCGTATTCAATAAATCTAGGTGAACTATCAACTACAAAGATTTGGAATCTATATTGTTGATAATATTTTGAACCAAAATCAATTGTATCTTGTTGTAAGAAACGTGCATTATCTGTTGGTAACGCTGGGTTATAGTCATATATAGTTGCATTGAAATAAGGAGGGAATGTTTCAACAAATTTTGAAATCAAATCCGCACTTAATCCATCTTTTTTCATTTTGTCAACTAATCTCCAAGTTGGAGGATAGTTACCAGCGCGAACAGTTACCCATTCACCACCAGGTACTACGAAAGGATTGATTGGTTTACCTTGGAATTGGATGAAACCTTTAGCTTTATCTTTTATTTTGTCAGCTGCAAATTGTTTTACAGATAACCAATAAGATAAACCGCTTCCTGCATCAACTTCCCATTCATAGAACAATTGACCAAATTTATTAGGAACTAATACTGAACTTGGATCATATAATAGAACTGAATCAATTGCAGTAACTGCTAAGATAGAGTCACGGCCTTTGCCACCTGCGATTGGGTTTTTACTATATTCGCCATTTCTGCCAGGGTATGTACGATCTTCAGAAACGAAGATTCTATTTGCAAATTCGTCTATTATTAATGTGTCGTATCCTGTTTTCCAAGGATATTGTGTAGGAACTATCTTTGTGAAGATATTGTTTTTCAATTTAGGAATATCGCCTGTGAAGTCAGGTGGCAATGAAGATTCAGAAACTACGAATTTTAATCCGCCTTTCATTACTGCATCGATATCATCAATTTTAGCTGTTCTCCACAAATATGTTCTGGAGATTACACGAATAGTATCACCAACTTTTACTGGAAGAGCGCGATAGCGTTCACCAGCAAAGAAAGTAGTCATAGAGTTGTTACCGTCTTGGTTAGAAGTTGGCATAGTAGGACGATTGCTGAATAATTTATCAACCAACATATTTTGGATATTTTCATTCAAACCTAATTTCTTAACGTCTGCGTGATATTTTCTTCCTTGTAATGCTGAGTAATCTTCATTCATTGCGTTTCTTCTTAATTTGCGCAATAATTCTGCACCGTTACCGATAGTTTTCAAGCCTTCAGCTAATCTACGGTTGATGTATCTATTTTGATTGTTATAACCTGCTAAATGTGAAGAGTCAGGAACCAATTCAACAGTATTTCTAAACACTTCTAAGTAAGGAGCGCCTTCAGCTACTTGTTTCAAGTTAACTCTAATGATATCATTATTTGATTCGTTAATTACGAAGAATACTGATTCATTTAACATTAATGGATCGTTGTTACTGCGATTTTCGTCGCCGCTATAGTCAACATTAGCTTCCAAATAAAGTGGGTAGCCAATTGGATGATGATCAACACCGTTTGAGTCAGGTGAGAACCATTCTGTTTGTAAAGCTGCGATTGCAGGGTAAACTAAATTACCTTGTGCATCTGTCATTTCAGCTACTTGTGGATCGCGAGCCCATTTTTTAACATATTTGTCAAATGATGCTTTTGTTGCGTCTTTGAAAAGATTCAATTTTGGAGGAATTCCAACTGCGAAATCTTCGATAGGACACATTCTGCGTTTTGAATAGTCAGCTGTTTTTATATCAGTACCTTTATCGTACATATCATATACGTGACCTGAGAACAATAATTGTTCAGGAATACTCATATCGCCAGGTAAAGATACATCAGTAGCGGCATTGTTCAAAGGAATCAAATCATAATGATAAATACCGATTGATTCGAATGGACCTTGTTCTCTAACGTCTGCTGTTTTTGGGTATAAGAATGGTAACCAAGATTTCGCTGGGTCGCCTGCTACGAAGAATGTTTCCATTCTTGCGCGAACACTTTCGTTGCTCAATGCTACGATATCCATAATAACGTTAGCTTGAGTTTCGCCCCAATAGTTACCGCGTAATGTATCTGTTCCACCAAAACCAATACCAGTTGAACCAACTAATATACCTTTTGTATTAGGTGCATCAGGTAATCTAATTAAGAAACGAGCGTCGTTATCATAAATAGAGTTAGCGGCTTCTGAGAATTTGTTTGCTGGTAAAGGACCTTGAATTTCACCATATAATGTTGCAGGAGCTAAGTCGCTTGACAAAATGTTTTCGTCTGGGCGTACAAAAGGACCTGTAATAACGTTTTGTGTTTTACCAATTAATGATGTTGCAACGTTCTTTGTAATCAAAGAGCGGTTGAAGATCAATTTTAAGTTAAAGTTATCTGAGTAAACTGCAGAACCTGTATAAGCTTTGTTATTTTGAATTCTAACACGGTTAAACAAGAACATATCTGTTGTGTCAACGTGACCAACACCGTTCCAATTTAAACTGTCTAATACAAATATAGCGCCGCCCAAACCGATACCGTTTTCAGGAATGAATACATCAGGGTTTTTTCTTACTACGTCAATTACTGCATCGTTGTGAGGAACAACTGTTGTCCAAGTGCTACCGCCATCAACTGATTTTTTAATTAGACCGTAATCGCCTACAACATAACCTGTTGTTGGTGATGGGAAGTAAACTGATTGTAAGTTCCAAGTATTACCAATTTGTAATTTAGACCAATTTTTACCACCGTCAACTGTTTTGTACAATTCACCATATTTACCTGCGGCAAAACCGGTCATTGTGCTTACGAAGTAAACGTTTTCTAAATCATCTTGGAATAAACCTTCTTGGATTAAGTTCCAAGTTTGTCCACCGTCAGGAGTTTGAACTACTGTTCCATCAACACCAACGATAATACC
Source organism: Kapaibacterium sp. (SeqCode) (assembly GCA_038206725.1). Lineage (GTDB taxonomy): Bacteria > Bacteroidota > Ignavibacteria > Kapaibacteriales > UBA2268 > JBAXXL01. Next base: position 24,681 of record JBBRAO010000003.1, on the reverse strand, counting down.
GGCGTTAGCACTTACAAAGAATACTGATTTCAGATCTTTGATCAAGCCAATCATTGGGCAATAATCCCAATTAGAACCGCCGTCAGTTGTTTTCATAATGTAGCCGTTTGCACCGCATACATAACCGATTAATTTGCTAGTGAATGAAACGCCATATAAATTACCATCTGTAATGATTTTTTTAGTCCAGCTTTCGCCACCGTTTTTAGTCATATAAACAACACCGCCGGTACCAACTGCATAACCGTCGTTTGTTCCAATAAAGTTTACATCATATAATGTTGTAGTAATGTCAGAATTTTTTGTTGCCCAAGTTACACCACCGTCAACTGTTTTCAAGATAACGCCGTGATCGCCAACTGCAAAGCCGGTTGATGAGCTTACAAATTGAACATCTTCCAATCTGTATTTGGTTCCTGATTTAACATATTGCCAGTTTTGTCCACCGTTAGTCAATTTAATAATTTCGCCGCCGTAACCTACAGCAACACCATTATTTTCATCTGTCCAATGTGAAGCTAACAATTGTGTAGTAGTTGATTTTGTACCAACTTCTTCTTGTGTTGTACCTGTACCGTTTTGAATTGCCATTACTGCATCTTCAACAACTGTTTCGTTGCCGATAAAGCGTGTTAACATTCTTACGTCTGCAGGATAATCTGTTAAATCATAAGTAAAGACAGGATCGTTAGATGTATAACCTTTTACTAATCCGTCATTATAATAATTGATTTGATCTAAATCTGTAACAAATGCGCGTTTAGCTAACTTTGAAGGACAAAGAATAGATAAAGCACCACCGTTACCATTATATACTGTGTTGTTTTGGAACAATGTACCTTTTACTTCATTCAATTCAGTATTAACTGCATAAACAGCACCACCACCGCGAACGTCGTTTGCGTATTCGTTGAAGCCGTTGTTATTTGAATAAGAAGATTCACCTACTTTATTTCCTACAAATTCTGTACGAGCAATTTTCATAGTTTTTAAATAAGTTGGGATATATTGACCAGGATCAGCAAACGGAATGAAAGATTCAATAGCGCCACCAGCGAAACCGGCTTTGTTATTATTGAATTTCACAGGGTATTTACCACCGTAACCGATCAAAGATTTTACTTCAACGCCACCGGCACCATTAATAGATGATTGACGTTTTGTAAAGATAGCGCCACCAAATGCAATTGCTTCATTATTTTCAATAACGATGTCAAAACCCCAATCTCTTGTGATTAATTTAACATCGCTACCACCGATAATTGGAGCGCCTGGTTTGTTTGCGTTACCATCAATGAAGATAGCGCCACCGGCACCTGCGTGGTTACCCGCTACGTAAGTAGGGTTAACATCTGTTCTTGCAGGACCGCCGCGTAGTTGCAATCTACCATTAGAATTGTCGATGTAAACAGCGCCACCCATAGAGTAAGAAGCTGCGCGTGTTCCTTCGTTCATATATTTAGTATATGTGTAGTTGTCTTTCAACTCGCCTGATAAAATCAAAGCTGTGTTTTTACCTAAGAAAATCGCACCACCGCGAGCACCTTCAGATCCTGAAGCCTCTTGATAGTTAGTTGCAAAGTTTCCTGTAGCTCTGAATTGGTCAAATGTGAAATTGCTTGCAGATGTGTATAAATCTACATATTTTCCACCCATTTTGATTTGATTATTGCTACCTAGAGCAACTTCAATGCTTGTGTTACGAGCGTAACCTTCGCCAGCCATATAGATAGCGCCACCGTTAGCAACGTCACCATATTTTTGTGGATAGTGTGCAGGATTTTCAACATCGTCTTTGACTAAACCATCTTTATTAACTGTATTTGCTAATCTTACGAAGTTTTTGTCAAATGTCAAGTTTCTTACACGGCCTAAATAAACAGCCAAACGAGCATCATCATAAGCTTGACGTTCGGTGTCTGTTAAAGGTTCGTATTCATTTTCGTCAATAGCGTCAATTTTCAACAATTTGCTTGTTCCAGGGGCATTACCTTCTTCAATTATTGTTGAATAAGTAAAGTCAGGATCTAGAACTGTTGGGTTCTTGTCTATATCATAGCGTGTTAATGTTGATTCGCTTTTTGCTTTTGGATAGCCTTCAGGAGATTGTAACATCATTAAAGCACCGCCGCGATTACGAGCCATATTGTTTGTAAATGTACATTCTAATAACCAAGTTCTTGAACTCAATGAAGTGATAGCACCACCGGCGCCGTTTGTCATTGTATTCAATTTGTTATTAATAGCTGTGTAAATTGAACCTTGAACTGTGACATTATAGAATGGTGCACGATCAACGGTAACATCTTTTTTGAAGTTGTCAAATTTACAATTTCTGAAGAAAGCTGCTCTAGCACCCGGAAGGATCACGATGTGACCGTATTCTCTAGTTGCTTTACCTTCAGGTAGCCCTCTGAAAAGGATTTGTGATTCTGCAATATCAACTGGCTTGTATTGGAAACGTTGCCATTTTTTGATATTGATCAATGAATCTCCTTTAGGAGGATTGTACTCGCCTAAGCGAGCTGCTATGTACATCATAGCTTGTTCGTAGGAAATGATAAACTTATTGTTATCATTACCCGTTTTCAAACCATTACTCGAATTATATTTCGAGTATGCTCCGTAATTGTAGCTGTCGCTAGGATTACGTAAGTTAGACAACGTTTTCTTTGCTGTGTCCAGCAATACGTTGTAGATGTAGTTTTCTTTCATACGGTTAACAGTCAACTCTTCGGTTGTGTTAACTTCTACTACACCTGCGTTTAAGAAATACTTTGGATCAGCGTATCCATAGTAACCATCATTTGGTGACAATGGGTTTAAGCTACCTGGATTATAGGTAACTCTAGCTAAACCATCCGCGATTATACGTCCGCCGGTTGAATCTATTAGGCGTCCGTTAGGATAGAATAGGATTTCGGATCCCGGCTCGATAATCAATGTACCGCCGACAACCAAATCTCTATTAATGATATAAGTCGAGTCTTTTAAAAATACTCGAACTTGGTCAGGCGCGACGCGACCGGAAACATAAGCTTGTGGCTTTTGTGCCATTAAGCTTCCGGAGCAAATAAAGCCTGCTAAGACCATTAAGAGTGTCAAACGAATCAATCGTTGCATGATACCTCCAACTATTAAAACAATTCAGACAATAATTTATTAAAAAAATTCTAATTTTCTGTCGTTTTATTAAATAAAAATTACATATTTACTATTCAAATTCTATGCCAAGTCTTACAAGTCCCGACTTTGCATAGTTTAAGAAACTACTTTTTTCTAGTTCGTCAACTATACGTTTGTAGTACTCGCCGGCTTTCTGTTTATCGCCTGCTTTTTCAAACGATAGCCCTGCGAAATACATATAGCGGGCTTTACTATTATCATCTAAAGCTTTATCTGCCGCTTTGATGTAATTTTCTGCCGCTTCTTTATAGTTGCCCTCTGTTTCGAAGCACGAGGCCATTCCCGCAAAACCGCCCATACTTACTGCCTCACTCTTCGATTTCGAGGCTTGTACATAAAAATCTTTTGCTTCTTTCACTTCGCCGAGTTTAGTTGCGGATAAACCGGCAAAAAATGCCGCTGTCTTACCTGGTTCTGTACTGGAATATTCATCGGAGATTTCCTTCAACCCTTTTAGCTTTTCGCCACGGATTTGAATTTGCGGATTGCCGTTCAATGCGGTCTCATACTCTCCGATTTGATAGTACTCAATGACACGCATTAAAGCCAAGGAGGCTTCGTTGTAACGTTTTTCCGCTCTCCAGTTGAAATAATAAATCAGCAGAACAACTGCTATTACAGCGACACCAACAACAATTATAACCTTTGAGTTCCTTGCTACGAAACCCAGAAGTTTATGCTCTTGGTTTGCTTCTTTTGCAATGGCATCCTTATTTTGGACGCCTCCTTGCAATTCATTTTTCTCTTTCATAACCTCTAATTTTTAATTATTATTCAATTATTTAGCACGCCCGAAGGGAATCGAACCCATAACCTTTGGAATCGGAATCCAACGCTCTATCCAATTGAGCTACGGACGCAAAAATGCCAATAAATCAACATACAAAAATACTACAAGTCCGACAAATATCAAAATTATTATATCTTAATTTGTCATATTATTGCATATTATTTTTAATTTTTTCAATGAAAATGGTTTTGTGTGAATTTATTTACACAATTTCACAAAAAATATTATTTTTCACAGCGAATTTAATCAATTAAATTCGATTTAATAAAATTAAAAAAACCGATTTTTGGATACTACTCCATCGGTTTTTTCAAATAATCTATAATGCTAGCGTTCTATTTTTCCCTCTTTGGGGGATTTGTGAACAAAGTTCGTCCCGGATCGTCCGAAAACGTGTTCAAAGTTTTCTGAAGTTCTTTATTTGTAAGCTTTAAATCTTCAATTAACTCAATCAGGCTTAAAAAAGTGCCGGTGGATTGACTCTGAATCGAAGTAATTGCGGAATTCATCGTGTTAGTGGTCGTGTCAAATTTGGAATACACTCGATCCATAAACACAGGAACATTGATATCGCTGATTTTGGTATCAATCTTTTTCGATAAACTCAACACTTCGTCCGATGTTTTTCTTAAGTTCAAGGATGTATATTCCAAATCGTCGTAAATTCTAAGCGAATCTAATTTTATTATTACATTTGCTAATTCCGACGAGGCGAGTTCGATATTTCCTATGATATTTGCCGCCTGACCATTTCGAATAAGTGAATTAGAATACGATGCCATAAGTGTCAACGAATCTATCAGCTCATACAATCGTTCCGATATAGCGACGTATTCTACCTTTGCAAGCTTTGAAGCTATGCTCGTTGCCGCAGTGGCTAAACCTTCCATACTCGAAGACGATGATTCGATTAAGTGCATTTTAGGTGTAAAGCTTAATTTAGGATGCTGACGCATTGTCGCTTTGTCCTTCGGGAAATAAAGTTGTAGAAACTTACCGCCCGCTATACCGGACATTGTCGCTTGAACGCGTATGGCGTCATTGATTTTTATTTCCGGCATTACCTGCATCTGAACTTCAACAAATTTACCGTCCGGTGCTATTTTTACTGCAGTTACGCTACCACAGTCAACACCTTGGTATTTTACCGGCGAACCCACTGTCAGACCGTCAATCGAAGAATCAAAATAAGTTACATAAAACTTACTTTGTTTGTTTAATTTATCAGCGCCCAGCCAAATCACGATAGCAATAAATAATCCAACCGCAAAAATTACGAATAGACCTATCAAAAAAGCATTACTTGTTTTTAATTTACTCATTGTCGTCTTTTCTATAAATTATATAACAATCACTATTAATTTTTCTAGAGGATGTCTGTATGAATTTTCTTCCGTTTTTCAATGTTTCGGAATTAAAATCTCCGAAGGCTTTCTTCCCGGCACCCAATATGATGGGAGCTTGGAATATATGTAACTCATCACAAAAATCATTTTCTAAAAATGATGAATGTACGGATGCGCCACCCTCAACAAAAATCGAAGCGATATTTTGCTCTACCGCTAATTTTCGTAAAATCTCGGCTAAATCTAACTTCCCGCAGCTTGTTTTAGAAATTGACATAAGAATTAAGTTCTTCGATTTTAGCAATTCAGCCTTATCAACATTCTTCGGATTCTCGTAAAAGCATACGATAGTTTTCTGCTCATTAGCTGTTTGAAAGATTTCCGCATCAGCAGGTAATTCCAAATTGCTGTCCAAAACCACCCTCACGGGTGCGCGACCATCAACAAAACGAGCATCTAAGCTTGGGTCGTCCATCAAAACAGTATTTTTGCCGACCAATATAGCATCTATTTCACTTCGCAGTTTATGAACTTCCACTCTCGATTCCTGTGATGTTAACCATTTCGATGTTCCATCAGCGGCTGTAGTAAACCCGTCAATAGAAATTGCCGACTTTAAAACAACATAAGGAAGTCCCTTAGAAATATACTTGATAAAGAAGCGATTTAAATACAGTGCTTCTTCTTCCAATACACCGGAAACAACTTCTATTCCGGCATTTTGCAGTTTTTCAATCCCTGTACCCGAGACAAGCGGATTTGGATCGACCATACCCACAACAACGCGCTTAATTTTATTTTTGATTATAGCGTCGGTGCAAGGTGGAGTTTTTCCAAAGTGCGAACAAGGTTCCAAATTAACATATAAGGTGGCACCCTTTAATAATTCGGAATCTACGTCAGCCATAGCTTCTATTTCAGCGTGTGGCTTTCCGAAGGCGTTATGCCAGCCTTCACCAATTATCTTTTCATCTTTGACAATAACACAGCCCACCAAAGGATTGGGACTTACAAATCCTTTACTCTTTGCCGCTAATTCCAAGGCGCGCCGCATATAATTATTGTCGGTCATACGGATTTACCCAATCAAATTCTATTATTTCTGTATAGTACTTTGGGCGGCAAGGAAGTACAAGTTGTGCTTTGTACTTGCCGGTTACAAGAATATTATTCTCGTTATCATTTCCATACCATCTTATACTATAAATATGCTTTTTGCCTACTGTATCAGGAAGTGGTCGTGATATAACAGTGGTAACTGCATATTTATCATCCGAACGCCACTTAACTTTCCCTTTTTTATCGAGGATGGTCAACTGAAGATGGTCCGGTGTACGGAAAACCTCAACTGAATCAGTACGCAAACGCGTAGCTTCGAGCTGAAAGTCTAAAGTCTTTTCATTAACCTTGATTATACTACATTTTAATGATAATGCCCGTTCGGATGGCACTTCTTTTTCCTTTTTCATCGAAGAATAGGATAATAATATAGTTATAACAAAGAAAAATACTATTTTTGTTTTTGTTATCATACTGAAATTAACGATTTAAAATTATTAAATTTTACAAATTTATGAAATATTTCAAAATCTTCGTTATCCTAGCATTCATTTTTTCATATTATTATGCGAATGCGGAAGGATCAGCCGGCACAAATGCTCAATTGGAAACGCTTTATATAGTTGATATGCCGACGGCGGGAGTAAATCCGGTCAAAACTATCGGCATAAACAGCGTGTTTATGAGCGAGGGCGGCTTATTGCTTTATATTAACTATGCTCCATTCAAAAGATTCAATTGCGGTATAAGTTATTCGGCAAATAACATCATTGGTTCCGAACAAATGCTTTTCCAAAAATACCCGGGTGTTCAAATTTCTTACCGAATCATTGATGAGAAACTGAAATTTCCGGCATTGTTAATAGGAGTGAACACTCAGGGCAGAGGAAAGTACTTTGCCGAGGATGTCCGGCATACCATTTTATCGCCGGGGGCATACATCGCCTTAAGCAAAAATTTTAAATGGGATGCAGGATATATAGCTTTGCACGCGGGAATGAATTTCTCATTCGATCAAAATGGCGACAAGAAACTACCAAACTTTTATTTTGGTGCTGAACAGTCAATCGGAAAGCGGTTCGCAATCAATGCCGAATATAATGCCGGCATCGACGAGCGCAATACCGGTTACCGCTACCCAAAAAGCATCGGATCGTTCAACGCTCGGTTAAGATGCAGTTTAGCCGAAAGAACGACTATAGATATTTCTTTCAAGGACTTATTTGGCTCCTCCACTAAAGAAAAATCAATCCAAAGGTACATTGGAATTGATTATGTAATATTTTTATAAACCTTTTTTACAAATTTTCGTATAAACTATATTGAATTAATTTTTAAGGATTGATAAATGAAAAAATTATTGTTTCTACCGGTTTTCTTTTTTTTGGTAAGCTTCGCTACTGCAGGTGAATTAACCTTTACACCCGAAAGGCCAGCAAAAAGTTCAGAATTGCAAGTTCTCTACAAAGCCGATGTGGTTTGCGATTCGGTTTATGCCGTTCTATATTCGTTTTCAAGTCAAACAACATTACCAATTGCGATTGATATAAAATTAGTGTCGGCAAACGGTAATTCGGAATTTGCTAAATCTATTCAACTGACCGAAGGTATTGAATTTGGTCTGTTCAAAATTATCAAATTCAACAAAGGTAAGATGAGCGAAGACAATAACCTCAGAGCGTATTTTAAACTATTTATTTATGGTGCCGACGGCAAACCTATTAAAAACTCTATGAAGCACGCGGCTGTGTGCTATATGGGAAATGTTAGCGGTTTGAATATGAACCCAGATTTCAGTGTTGCTTTGGATTATTTAAAACAAGAGAATAGCCTCTACCCCGGCGATCAACAAGCTGAAATCGGTCTTACCGCCTTGCTGTTTGACCTTGGAAAAATCAGCCGCAAGGAATTCGAAAGCCGTATGACCGCTTCACTTGACAAGCCTTATAATATAACAAACGAAGCCGACGTATCAGCCCGCATTCGTGCATTGAATATGCTCAACCGCAAGGACGAAGCGGATAAACTACTCGAAAATTTCGCCGAAAGCAATCAGACAAGTTCTTTGGTGGAAGATCAAATTATGAATAAAATCTCCGGAGCGGACGATTTATATAAATTTGCAAAATATGCCGATATTCATCTAAAGTATTTTCCAAACTCCGACCGTCATTCGATGATTGCAAAAGCGATTGTTAACGCCTATTTGCAAAACGCCCAATACGGACAATTGATGAGTTTTTTGAAAGACCATCAAATTGAATCGCCCGATATACTTCTTGCAATTTCCTCGAGCATAAAGTTCGACAAAAACATTCTGAAAAATTTAACAGCTCAGCAACGCGCCGATTCAGCAATCAGTGTTTATAACCATTGTAATGAACTATTCGCGCGTGATTACTATCAAAAAGCAGAACGCAAACCGTATTATATTTCAAAATTCGATTACAACGATGCACAGCAAATGAAGTACGCGCTGATTTGCGAAGAAGGTGCAAATATGATGGTTGGCGATAATCAAGAAGCCGCTATAATACTTTACGAAAAAGCACTTGGTTTGTATGGTGAGAGAGCATCCGGAACATTGTATAACAAAATCTCCGATATTTATTTGATTAAAGAAAACCTGCCACAGGCGTTGAACTACATTAAAGCCGCGCTTGTAAATTCGGCTTTTTATGATGGTATGGACACTGAATTCAAAGATTTGTACGTGAAGATAAACAGCGTACCCGAACAAACCGCAACAGCCGAATATGAAAAACTCTTAGATTCCGCGCGCAAAATAAGGTTGGGTGAATTGATAGAGCAAGAAATCCGCGCTGAGTACCGCCCTACATATCTAAAATCAATTGATGACCAACTGCTCGACTTGAATGATTTGCTCGGCAAAACCGTAATACTGTATTTTATGTCTTCGTGGGCTGGTCCTTGCCAAGCCGCTGTTCCGGCAATCGAGGAATTGGCTTCCTTCTACAAATCCGATGAAAACGTCAAGTTTATCGTTGTCGATATTTGGGAAAAGGCTGATAATCGCCTACAAGCCATCAAGGATTTTGTTACTGAATATACTCCTGAATATCCTATATATTACGACGCACTCGATATTATACCTCGTAATATGTCCGTAAGCGGTTTACCTACTGTTGTTATGCTCGACACAAAAGGAACTATGCGGTTCAAAATGTCCGGCTTCAATTCAGCGGATGATTATATTAGAAACGTAAATGATATGGTTGATTATTTGGTTATCAGAAAATAAAAATTCGTTCTTTTATTGACCTATAGCTAGCGTTGGAATTTATTTCCAACGCTTTTTTTATGCCATAAGCTCAATGGAAAATGAATAAATTTTTACTCATCGGATGAGTTTGGAATTTAGAAAACGTTATCAAGCAGGAGTTTGGTAACGAGATTGTATTAAGGATGAGTTGATATTCTTGAGTAGCCACGACTTTTAAGTCCTGGATTGGGATTAGTTTTTATTAATCGGCTTTAGCCAAAATATAATCAACACACTTGTCTAAAGCCCAATATACCAAAGGGTAATTTTTATCCACGACTTAAAAGCCGTGGCAACTAATTTTTTTTAATAAACATTCCCCTTGTCTAAAATAGATTCCCGATCGACTCGGGAATGACAACAAAACCTTTTGATTCTGGTTCAGACATCTTCTTCTCAAAACCGAATTACGACATCGAAGGCTATTCTCGCGTTTAGCTCACTGTTTATCCACCTCGCCACATCGGCTGTTGCTAAATGCAGGGCGAATTTATCGGATTCATAGCCCAAACCCAAGCTGAGGTAACTTATTTTTTGATAGCTTAGTCTGTAGCCCGCCAACATATACGGAAAACTTTCTTTGATTTTTAGCTTTGTGCCGAGTGAAAGTACTGACGCGAAATCGGCATTCATCGGCTCATTGGTATAAATTGAATAATCCGCTGTCAGCAGGAATTCATTTACCGGGAGCAGGCGCGTAGCATTGAACAAACCCGATAGAACGATTCGGCTCGATAGCGCAATGTTATTCGAATTCGAGGGTAAAGTTTTTATATCGGCAAGATGCTTAATGCCGGTAAATTGCTCTTCGTTCGTCAAATCGCTGAGCTCGGCTTTCTCGTCCATCGTGTGATATTCCAAATTTGTCAGCGATGCTGAACCTATGTCTTTAGCGACTATCCCCAATCTGAAAAAATCGTTTATCCGCCAAACACCTCCCAAATCCACAGCAACTCCGAAACCAGCCGACTCATTGAACAAGCTATAGTTAACCGAAGTAGATGACGAAAAAGGATTAAGCCCCGCCAACGATGGGGAAAATGCCGAATAAGCCTCCCCTTTCAAATCGGCGCGGATATGGTGTTCGAAATTGGTGTATAAGCTGGCTCTTTCCATATCTAATTTCAGATAAGCATATACTTCGAGAAGTTTTACACTTGCACCGTACGAAAATGCGCCCGAATTTTTGCTGTAACCGAATGCGTATTCTCGATACCAAAACATCTCCGATTTTAGATTGCCGAAGTCATAAGTCCGCTCGGGAGTATTGCCAAAAAGTGCCAATTCAATCATCTCTTTCGGTAAATCGAACTTTATATGGTTCTTCTCGGATAGCGAAAAGCCAAAAGTGTTTTTATTATCTCGTGGAGAGTAAGCAAATTTCAAAAAGCAGGTGTTCAACCCCATTCCTAATCGATTGTTTTTATTCAGGTTTCCAACAATTTCGTTTTTCTCGGCTTCGCTTATTATTCCATCGCCGCTGTTTGTGAAAATATTGAGAAACTGGGCGTAATTTATTCCCAAATTGTTACTTACAGCCAAATCTATCCCCAATGTCATTAACTCAAATCGCTTACCGCTGTTCAGCATAGCAGGGTTGCCATCCATTGCCGCAACTCCATTGCCAAACGTACCGAAACAACCACCGGCACCTAAGTTGTCAGTGGTCTCTGCATTCAAATTGTAAAGGGAAAATATTATAACTAACGATATGTATATTGTATTTCTCAACTTTGAAAAAAAGCTTATTACAATTTAACATTATATTTTACTCTGCATTTTGCTCTGACTTTTACAAAGTCTTCAGGTAGCAAAGTATATGAAGCATTAGAATCAAAATTGGAATCTATGAAAATCTCGACCAACATAAATCGGGCATCAGCAAGTAGAGGCATTTCCGAAACGGTCAGGTCTAATGTATCATTTGTCAACGTCGGTTGGCTCAATTGGTTTTGATATTCAGCGGGGGCAACGACGATGTTTTTTGAAAACAGAGACTTATAATTTATATCCGTAAAATCTATATTCACCGAGCAAACAAACGGCAAAGCATTTTGAGCGTATAAATAAATCTTCGCCCAAATAGCTGATTTTATTAAATCTCGTGTTTCATTAGGCAAATCTATTGCGATAGTATCCAAAACCTTCAGCGAGTCAATGTGCAGTTTGCTTCCTAAAGTAATCAAACCTTTGATGGTCAATGTATCGTTTTTGCGAATTTTACCGCTTTCCATATTCGGATTCAGAGTAACCATTGATTTCAGATTCATTATTGACGGTAAGATTTTGATGGCGTCGGCGAAATTGCTGTTCGTATTATCCAACCTCAGCTTATACTTACCATTTTGAACGAATATATTATCCAACGGGTCATTACCGGCTTTACCCGATATGTCCAACTTCATGCCCGCCGTATTTTCTACGCTCAGTTTTGTATTATCAAGCAATATATCGTAGAAATCCGATCCTACGGAATTATAATTAACATCGAGTTCCAAGAGTGGGTCTGTAAAAGTGATGCCTTTTGCAATGTGTTTGATATTATCCGATATATTTGTGGAAGTTGTTTCATTGATTGATTTAGGCGTTCCCGAGGTTACCGCGCCTGAAAAATAATCTATTCCGGTATTTTTTAGCTCTGTAGCAAAAGTGATAGTGCCCGATTGCTTGTCGCAATCACTGATAATAATAAATGTTATCGCGTCTTTTACATTTGCTACCGTTTTGCTTGAGTAGCTGTAACTCGATATATTAAATGTGTTCTCATACTTTTGATTCTTCGCCAAATCGCCCGCGATTTTAAAAGCCTTCCACTGGGGCGTTCTTAATCCGGGTATCTCCAATTCATAATTCAAATTTCCGGGTGTGTTGTTTGTAAGTGCAATATACAACTCCCCTTTCGAAAAATACGCCGAATCTATTAGTACATTTTTTGCGAATGGAACGTCAAATTCCTTTTCACCGCTGAGACCGGGAAAATTCAACGAGTAGTTTTCCGATTTCAGCACATCGTCAATTAAATCTTTAGCGGCATATTTTTGGATTAATGTATCAATCACTATTTTCAGAACGGGGTACTCGCCGCTATTGTCCTGAACCACGTTATCACTTTCATTTATAAGCGTATCCAATGTAAATTGCTTAGATGTTATAGGCAGATACAAGTCCGTTTGCCAAGAAGGAACATTGAATTCCGTCGGCAACTTTCCACAAGCCGTAATTAAAATTAAAGCTAATAATATAATGATTGGTTTTTTCATAATACAAAATTATCAAAAAACATACCAAGTTGTACCTTTTATATTAATATTTATTGCATCCAGCCGATATTATAAATTTCACATCCTTTGAATAAATCGGGATATTGAGCCTTAACCAATGGGATAATTAGTTGTGTTTCTTCTTTCAAAACTCCGTTGCAGTTCAATAAATCTTCTTCTTCCATCTTAACTCTTACTACTTTAGTTCCTTTACCTTTGGTTTTATAGTATCGAACTCTGTATTTTCTTTCTATATCAGCCATTCGTTTGGCTCCTTATAAATTATCAATTTCATTTTATACGTAAAGCAAAATTAAGCAAAATAAACCGTTCAGTACGCTTTGCTTCTTCACAAACTTCATAAATGTCTATATTCTTTTGGGCTGAACCACGATTAAACTGATTTTTTTTTATTTGTAAGTGTGGATTTTGTGCCAATTGCAATTTCGTCATTGGGGCTCTCTCAAAACTTAATTTTAGGATGACAAGCAAGGATGCTTATCCCACCAAGTTATTGAATTGCAGGTGGGTCAATCATCCTTGATTGACTAATATTTTGATAATTTTGAGTTGTCAAACAGCCCCAAAGTAATGCGCCAACTCTACAATCCCGAATGGATGATATGTTTGTAGCAAAAGAATAGACAACCTTATTTGGCCTGAACCTTCCGAAGGTTTCAAACCTTCGGAAGGTTTTCCTCTTTTTCCCAAGCTCCTGCTTGGTAACATAAATAGCTACATCTTCACGAACTTCGTCGTCTCCCCACCCGCTTTTACAAAATAAATACCTCGTGGCAAACTCTCTATATTCATCCGATGACTGGCAGTCATCGGATGAATTGATTCAGTCATCACTTTTTCGCCGAGTGTGTTGTAGATGATCAGCTCATCAACCCCAGGCTTGAGCGTGGGATTGATGCCGCTCAAAGTTATTGTTATATAATCGCCAGCGGGATTGGGAGAAATATTCAAATCAACCGTTGATTTCGATTCTGAAACGTCGGATGGATCGAAAATCCATTTCATAAAGTTGCGGATAAGCAAAGTATCGGCAACACCGCCGATAGTTTCCAACCCGGGCGATAAATATATGATTTTCGAACTGCCTAACACAGTTGCTACTCCGGCGTAAGAATTCTGAGGTTCGTTTTTTCTGTTGAACCAAAGGAATGGGAAGGTTTTTTTATTCTCACCTGTGATTCCGATATAGTCAATCCTCGATGAGAGTACTTGACCTGAATTGACAATTGTATTACTACCGTCAACATCCATATTCAAATCATTATCTTCGTCCACTCGAATAGAAAGAGTATCATTTTTATATAGCACAGGGTTCTCGGTTCCTTCTATCGCCACATACAAGTTGATGAAACCTCGGAATTCGATACCCAATTTATTATAAAATTCAGCCGCTTCTTTTGTTGACAATAAGCCATTATCTCTAAATTTACCGGTGTTTAAACTAAGTCCGCAATCGGAGGAAACAATCAGGTTTTTACCTTTCTCTATACATTCCAAAGCGGCGCCCTCCATTTCGTGGTCATATCCGAAAGATACGTTATTCCCCGACTTTGGGAATATATATAATATCTTATAATCTATTTCGGGATATAGAGTTTTCCATATATTGTATGTCATAAACACCCATTTAGTGCCCGTTTCCGGTTGAGCATAGCACCCGTTACGAATAAACGAAAACCAAACCGGGGTACCGGAACTATAATCGTCAGTTATATCCGTATCGGTGACTCCTAAATATTCGATTGCGTTTGTGATAACATTTTCAGTTAGTGTATGGGTTTCAGGTACGGAATATACACCCTTTAGAAATTTGGGGCTAACCGATAGCTTTACAGTGCCGTATTGCTCGCGGAGGGTGGTTTTTAAGTGCAACGTAATAGTATCGTAATCTCCAGGGGACAGATAAAAAACTTCTTTATCCAACGATACATCCCAAAGCAGGTTGCTTGCTTCTGCCTTCGTTTCGAAGGTGAGTTGCTCCTGTGTGGAGTTGCTTATCAAATAACGGTAAACTGATTCTTTGCCTGCTGTAACGCTCAATCGTTCAGCAGGAACGATTGGTTTAATTTCAGCAAGAAGTATATTTTGACTGCGCTTAACTGCTAAAACCTCTTTGCTTTTGGTATTTTGCATATAAACAAGCGCGCAAATTGAGTTGAAAGTACCATCCCACTGCCATTTGAACGGATATTCATAATGATATATGGCTCCGGCTTTACAATCAATTTCAAGACCCTCTCTCGCAGGAAAAGATATTATAGCTTGCGCCGGATCCCATTCTTTTTGGATAAAGTTTTCGAGCCAATTCGCAGGACCAATATTTTTCTTGAAATTATAAAACATCAGATGTCCAAACAATGTTTGCTTACCTAAGGTCTCATTGCAAACAACCCCTATCTCGAGTTTTGAATTATCACCGTCAATAACTAAGTTTACATTCAATTCAATAGGCTGTTTATTTGCCAGTGTGTTCAAAGTCGTAGGAATTGGAAATTCTTCAGCGCCGGTAATGCAATTGGAAATATGGAAAATTCCGGCTAAAATTATAAATACAAAGACTTTTTTCATATTATTTCACCTCCGCGGCGTTTATCGCTTTTCGCACAAGTTTACCGTCTATTTCGATTTGCAATTCATAACTTTCGTTTGTGAATAGCTTCTTGTCGAAAGTAAATGTCTGCATTGCCGATTCAGGCTTCGGACTATAAGGCATATTGAATACATTGCCTTTGCTATCGACTAAAGACAATTTGATGCTTTTAGCATTTTCATCGGGCTCGAATTTGATATTGATATTATTGGAAAGCTTCGATGAAGAAATATCCAGCCAAAAATCATTTCCGCCTTCCGGTGGTGGCGCCGATGGCGGTAAAACACCTCTTCCAATTAATGTCAAACTCTTATAGGATGAATAATATGAATTTGTCTTGATTTCCAAATCCGTCTGCATATTTTTACGCTTTTTGGGTTTGAATTTAATTGGCAAATTAAAAGACTCGCCGGGTGCCAAAGGATTGATTACTTGCGATGTATCGTAAGAAAAAGACTCGTTATACTTAGTTATAGCAATATCTTCGAACGATAACGAAGCTTCGCCTGTGTTTTTTATACTTACATTGATGATTTTTTCTTTGTATAGGTCTAAATCGCCAAAATCTATATAATCGTTTGGCTTGACAACGATGTTCGACCGTTTGGGTTTTGCTTCCTTCATCAACCAATATATAATATTATCAACAATGTTTTTTCTACCATAATATGCAGAATTTTCTAGTCCGAAGCCGATATATGCCACTCTGCCGTTGCTGACTTCCGACGTTACACCGGCGAATTCGTCGGTGGGTAAATCCAAAATATCATAGCGGAGAAAACCTTTAGTTGTTGAATTTGTGCCATTTGCTTTTAAGGTTTCCAAATCGCTTGTTTTCGTAATTACAAAATAATCGTTTATCTTGCAATTTTTAACAGTTACATTTCTGCCAAAATCCATTCCTGAAATGCCAAATACATTGATTTTGGAATATGTGTTATTTTTATTCGTATTCAAATGATGTCCCAAGCTAATGCCGATTTTATCATTCAGGAAGCCTTTCATTTCCGGTATGCCCGAATAAGCATATTTTTTATACATATCTTGGGCTAAACCTAATTCGTAAACAGAAGTAAGAATGACTCCCTTACCTTGATCTAAAAGTCCCTGCGCAAAATCCACTCTCCTTTTGTTCACACCGAAAGTAGGTATATTACGTGTATCAAGCATTAAATAATACAATTTAACAGGCATATCGGCGAAACCCTTCATAAAAACATCATAAGGGCAAACCGCCCAATCGTCCGAAAAATCATAAATCAAATTGTCCAATGACTCGGCATCGGCTTCTAATTTTGGATATGTATGCATCGTAACGCACTTAATACCTTCAGTTATACAGAACACCGAGTGAAACAAGGCGTCCTCTTGATACTTCGGATCGGCTATTTCTATCGGTCTGATAACTAAATCAAGTCTCGAAAAGTCTGACCAATTTTGGCTTACGATTAAAAATTCAAAATCCCGTTTTTCATAAGGTTGTAACACAAAAATGGAATCGTCAAAGCGACCGAAAGAAATATAAAATAGTTTAGAATCAGAAAAGAGTTTTGCATTGTATTTTTGTTCAAAATCATAAGGATTTTCGAGAGTAACCTTGAATTTTGTTTGCTCACCACGTTTAATAATAACGTAAGAGCTATCACCTGTTTGAATATTTTTACCCTGAAATTCAATTTTCGGGCTTATTGGCTTATATGTAGTTACGGCTTGAATTAAATTTGTTGATGTTGGAGATTGCACTAACGCTGTAGCATAGAGCTTTGAATTATTCATATAGAATAGGTACTTGGCAGATGCTTTTACCGTTATGGTAGTATCTGTACCATTATAAAGACTCACTTCAATACCTTTTGAATCGGGGACCATCGCTCTGGGAATCCAGCGGAAATATGCTTCGGTATTGGGTGTTAATCGGTCATCGGCGGAAAGTGCAAATAAATCGTATTTCGTATAATAACTATCCATCAGAAAAATAAATAGCGTACGTCTGCCATAGTCCGCGGCTGATTGCAAATGGACAGTTATTTCCAAGGAATCCCCAATTTTACTCATATTGATTGACATTTTTAGCGGCACTATGATATTTTTTTGCCCTTCGATAGCACTCAATAAGCTATCTATATTGTCACGGTTACCTGCAAAATAATGCCCGCCCACGGCGGCTGAATTGTCTAAACTCATATCGAAGACCGTCGAATACATACTCCAACGTTTCATATTCATTAAGCGGTCAATTTGGTAAAACGGGTCGTAGCTAAACGGCGATTTTGTATGATAAACGATAGGGATAGTCCCTTGGGGATGGTTCCGAAGGTAGTAATTTAACAAAGCATAGGAGCGGGCTCCTTCGACGCTTCCGGTATTAGTAAATACTTCCACTACAGCATTTCGCGGCGACATTAACTCTTTATAATCTAAAGTGTCACTGCAAAAAGCGGATATAGGAAAAACCAAAAGAAATATAATGATTATTTTCATTTTCATAAAAAAATCCAAAAAATAATAATTGTACAAAATACTAATGTATAGACAACTGAGAAGTCCATTTCTTTCTCATTCATCAAATTAATTTTTATTCATAAAGAGCCGAGCAATTGTAAACATATTACAAATCAGCAATTATCTATTTAACAAAAATAATAAAAATATGTCGTTTACGAATAAATATGCACACTCGTTGCCGCGTTCGGGAGATATTTAATACCAAACCAGCAAATTATCAAAACAAGAAAACCGAAAAATAGCAGAGCATAATGCAGGTTCAATTTATCCGGATTTTTCCGTCGGATGTGAATATATACCAAATATACAAGCCACGTCATCAGAGCCCAGGTTTCCTTTGGATCCCAAGTCCAATAATGTCCCCAAGCTTCTTTTGCCCATAATGCTCCAAATATCAGCCCCATAGTCAAAAATCCAAACCCTATCGCAACTACTCTGTCAGCTATCCCAATAATATCTTCCGATGTGTTCCCTTTTTGCATCTGGTACATTCCACGCACTCCGCTTAGAGCGGATTGAGCAAGCAAGGCGTAAGATATCATATATACTATCACGTGAGGAATGAACCAAATACTTTGCAACGCCGGCATCAAGGCTTTGCTTTGCACTTCCGGGTGAACGTAATTGAGTATTAAAAATAACGAAGCGAGGAATGCACAATAAGCCAACAACCAATCATATCGAAAACGAATGTATATAGCGCAACCTAAGAGCATAATAAAAAAGCTGTACCATAGGCGGGTTTCGCCTAATGTGCGCAAAGGTGGTCTTTCCAAATTTATCCAAAGTATAATTATAAACGCGCTGACAAAAAGCAAACCTGTCCAAGCCGCAAAGCCCGCAAATTTATTTACTTTAGTATTTTTCAGCAAAGCAAAAACAATCGTTATTAGGAAAAAGAATATACCAACGAACGCGAACAATTCATAATATTGCCACATAATTATTTATTCCTGAATAGTTTATTGGAAAATATCAATATCAGCGAACCGGCTGTCAGCAAAACGCAGGCAAAATAGACATACGGCATCCACGGGTCTCTCACTATTTGCAAAACACTAACATACTGCATATTCATATAATCGTATTTCCAGTTGTTTTGGTAAACTCGCCAACCGTTTATACTGCAGGGCTTATTCACTTCGATTGTCACATCGCTTATCTGCCCTTTCTTTGTATAAATCCTTACTTTCGACGCGAATTTGCTTGGTTCGGGTTTTGCAATACCTATGGATAAAATCGGGCTGATTTGCAAAAACACAGGGGTAATCATATCGTTACCCGAAGTTACAGGACCCGACACTATTTTCCCATCCGGTTTCTTCACCTTCAAAAATGAAACTACCTGGTTCACAAGATATCTATTGGAATTGAAAACTTCCTTACCCATAATTTCCTGTTTCGTAATTTCGTAATTATTCCAAACAAACTTCTTGTTATCATTCAGATTAATAATTATACTTTTGCCTTTATCTGTATGTATTTTCTTTGTTTTTGTATCAAAAAACAAAAATTGTGGCTCGTGAAATTCGATTTTGAAATTCAAAAGTTTCACCGCATAATCCAAGTCTATAACCTCACCGGTTTCTAGCTCCGCTCTCCATTCAGGAGTATTTGGAGTAAGTGTCATAAAACCTGTCTTAGTATCACCGGCTCCGAAACCGCTTGCTGCTAAAAACAGCCATAATCCAAGATGATTCAGCAAAAATCCCCAATCATTCAGCGTTTTGAATCTAAATCGCTTCAGCGTTGTAGCACCTAATGTGATTAGTAGATAGACAAAAGAAAAATAGTAGGTCAGCGAATTTCGAATCGAATGCAAACCGATTTTCATCAGCAATTGCTCAGGAGTTAGCGCCATAATAATAGTCATCAGCATAAAGAGCGATATCGCGCCTATTGCGGCGGGTATAGTGCCGAAAAATCTCAAATGCCGATATTTCTTCGATAAAAAATGAATACCGAATACTTTAATTATCAAAATAGCTAATAAGATAACATTAAGCGGAAAAGTAGGAAAACCGATTTTCGCCGAATGGATTAAATCAACGGCAAGCGTAGCTATACCTATCCCTCCGACTAAAAGGAAACTTTCTCTATACGACCAAGGGTACTGCCATATTGGCTTTTTGGGTTTATTCATAATTATATTATTTGTTTACGAAAAAAAACATAAGCAAATATAAAAATAAAATGTGGAATAGAATGTTTCTTGTGCATTCCGAGTGCCTCAACTTAAATAAAAAAACCTTCCAAAGTATCCATATCCTAGGAAGGTATTTAAAATAAATAAGGTATTTTTATTTGCTTATAATTTAGGCACCATTTATTTTGATATTTGCCTTACTTTCAGTATATTTATATTTGTGCCAAACACGAATAGTTTAGTGCTTCATAGATTAAGAGATAATCGTAAAATCGGATTGTTTTACTCTCACCCCGGGTATTAATCTCGAGGTGAGGTAATTTGATAAACTTTCTTAATACACTTTAACTTTATATTTCTTCTCTCTTTCAGCGGCTTTTTTCAGCCATCCCGGAATAACTTTTTCTTTAAATTCCTCTTTAGCTTTGTTCAATTTCGCCATATCCAATCCGATATACGCCTGTGCTTTGGCTTTTGTTGATATATCAGGATAAGCCACTTCGCCTGTGAAACCTAATTTAGCTAACACTCTGGTTAACTTGATTCGGGCTTCTTGCGCCTTCAAAATACCGTTAGCCAATATCCTGCCGATTTCGAGCGGAGCGTGGAATGATGCGCCGTGCGATGCGGCTGAAAAATCCCATCTCCATTGCGCTTGACGAATCAGCTTCAATATTTCCGCCATATCCTTATCTGTTGCTCCTTTTTCCCAAGCGGTTTTTGCTTCCAGATGAGCTCTGACTAAAACTTCTTCCAACGCGTTGCGGCTTTGCAAAATGTGCTCCTGTCTTTCAGTAACATCTTTGACCAACTGGGCGGTTTCCTCTCTATGGCATACTTGGCAGGAGTTGGCTACATTATTCAGCGGGCTTTGTATATGGTGGTCTGTGAACTTTTGCCCACCCTCGCTCATAAACGGCATATGGCAATCCGCACACGAAACTCCGCGTTCATAGTGAACACTCATAGTGTAAGTTTCATATTCCGGGTGCTGAGCTTTTAGCATCGGTGCTTTGCTGAATGGGTGTATCCAATCTGAAAATTCAATTTTGTCGTAATACGCTTCGATTGATTCACAAGTGGTTCCATTATCCCAAGGGAATGTTAGATAGGCTACTTCGGGAATTTTTTTCTTGTCAAAATAATATTCCACGTGGCACTGAGCGCAAACTAATGTCCGCATCTCTTGATGTGTGGCTTTTGTAATATCTTTTCCCTGTCTTTGGAATGCTTCTATCAAAGCGGGTCTCGAAATTCGGAGATTCATTGTTTCTGCATCGTGGCAATCACCGCATCCGATTGGGTTAACTACTTCGCTACCCTTGGTATCCCAAGTGCCTTTATAAAAGTTTGCAACACCCATTTTGTTCATCAAGCGCGGAACATCCGGACCTTTACAAGTCCAGCAAGTATTAGGTTGTGGGCTTGCTTCACCATTCACCGGCGCACCTGTACGCAAGGTATTTCTAATGTCTTCTATCGCGTGAAGATGCCCTCTGCCTTGGCTATAGTCTTTCGAAAAACCATACCCGGCCCATAGTACTACTAAACGTGGGTCAACCTCGAGCATATCAATCATTGCGGAACCATTGTACTTGCTTCGGAAGTTGGTGTCCGCGGTTTTTTTATAAGTGTCACCTTCGCGTGGGAAATTTTTCTCCCATTCTTCGTTCCTCGGTTCAAATTGACTGTATTTAACTTGAGGTTTATAGGCGAATTCCGCTTCAACACGGCGCTCAATGATTGACGACGCTAACAAACCCAAAGCGAACACAACTACTATAGTTGCAAAAAACAGTATCCAACTTATAAAGGGACGTCTTTTAATCAGTTCGTTTATACTTTTCATAATAATCTATCTATTTATTTGACATAATTTTTCTTAACCAAGCCGGAACCGGAGTTTCCGGTAACGGTGCTTTAGCATTAGGAACGCTCGACAAACTATTCACTCTTCCGTGAGGAGTATATCTATGACATTCCAGACACTGGCGTTCCGCTCTGAATTTGTTTGTTTCTTTGTTGAATCGCGCTAATCGTGAGTCCATTAGCAGATTTTCGTGGCATCGCAGACAATTCTTTTGAACTACGTTTTTGCCGGCTTCCTTTATAAAAATCACTTGTGGCTCTGTGCGCAATGTGAAAATCGTGGAATGGCGCAAACCATCTTTCGCTTTGAAAAAATAGTGGCTGATAATATTGTTCTGCGGAACGTGGCACTCATTGCAATTTGTGTAATTTCTATGACTGCTGTGGCTCCAAGTAGCATATTGAGGAGCCATTATATGGCAATTAACGCAGGTTTGGGGTGAATCGGAAAGATAGGATTGCGCTTTGGCGACATAAAACAAATATACGCTCATACCGCAAATAACCCCAAGTAGTATTATTACTTGGGCTCTCCAACCGTCAGGCGGCAACACTTTCTGAATTATTCTTTTTATCATCGGCATACCAAAGTCAATTAATATAGAAAATTCAATCTTTTACAAAATCGGACAAAAATATCCAATTTTGTAACATTTGAAAACTCAAAATACAAATAAAATTCATAATACAAAATTAATTTGTGTTAATAAACGGGCTGTTACTCTGAACGAAGCGAAATTCATCTTCCAACTACGAAGTAGTTCAAAATGAATAGCCCCTATTTATTCAAGTCCACACGGAAAAGACGATTGTTTGCGTGGAGTTCTTGAAAATAAATACAAATTACTTGCGTCAAAGATAATGTAAATGTATAAAGAGGCTTATATTATGACAGATATAGAAGTAAAACAATTAAAAGACATCATGAAGGATGCTTGAAGCTATTAAAGAAGGCGCATTAAGTGAAAAGGCAACAAGAGAAGAAGTATTTGCAATTCTTGAGAATTAGAATCTTACAAAGAAAAGATATTTACAAGAAATTCCCATAAAGACATTGTAATTTAAACACAAAAACATTCATCCGCGGTCTTTCCTCTACAGCTCCAAAACCTCATTATCATTCAAAACTAGGACGTTTTGGGTGAATACCGACGAATACTGATTTTTTTCAAATGTATGGATAGGGATAATATTTTTCGGGTTAAGAGCATTCGTAAATTCAACTAATGTCCCTTCGTCGGCGTGCTCGCTTGCGTGAATATCAATTATTTGAAACCCGTTAGCGGTCATATCGTCCAAAAAATTCTTAGTATCCGCTTTGCTTTTGTAACCCTCCCACATCGAATAAATTAGTTTACCGTCCCGCCAACCGATATTCCTAATCTCCGACTTTAACGAAGACCGAACAAGCATAACATATTTTTCGGGAGCATTGGCGATATCTTCCCATTTGATTTTAAATTCCTTTAATGGATAAACCATATTCTCATGTTTATTTTCAATAAGTTTTGTTGTCATTCTACTTATAAACAAAACTTTAATATTTTCAAAACCGTTTTTTGGATTTGGTAATAGTGCAAATTTTGATAGAATGTCCAAAATATTTGCCGCATAAGGATCAACGACTAAGGTTTTATTTACAGCCGAGCAAGCCTTATAAATCGAAACCAAACGGTCTATATTTTGGGTTGAAGTCCATACATAGCAACCATTATCCGAATTCCTGAAAACTTCCGTCAACTCAGCTTCGACCTCGCGTTCGCTTTTGAAATTCTTTTTGCCTATACCCGCACCTTCCAAAATCAGGTAATCAATATTTTTCGGCGCGTTATGCAAAAACCATCTGTAAACCTTATCTAGAATTTATCGTTTTCTGATAAAATTTTAAAAATAAATCATATTCTTCGGCATACGTACGCTTTCTATGATGCTCGGGTTGATTTAAAATATACTTGCAAACTTTATTAACATCACTTTTGGATACTGAAAAAGCCGAACAAGACATTTGCCAATTGAAATTATTTCCAAACAGTTTGTTCTCACTAATAAACCGGAACGAACTGTTTGCAATAATATCCGCTATTTTCTGTTCGTCTATATCAGGAGACCGTGAGATAAGAAAGTGTATATGCTCAGGATTCGCATAAATAGCATACATTCGACAGTTATTATTATTTACGATACCTGTAATATATTTTTCAATACGTTCTCGATTTTCCTCCGCGATCAGAGGCTCGCGATGTAATGTTGTGAAAACAAAGTGTGTATATAGATTATTTTCTATTCAATTTTCATAGCTGTTTCCAAGGTTTATTAATAAGGTAATAAGGTTGCGAAGTCAGACACTAATATTTTTCTACTAAGGTAAAAACGTTAAATAAGGTTTTTTAATTTATTTCAATTAGGTTCAAAAACAATCGCAATTTTCTTGAAAACCTTATTTTCTTATTTTTCATTTCTGTTTCCTTACGCTTTTAAAAACCCGTATTCATATACTTTCGGTTCGATTTTTTCCGCAAGGCGGCGAAGCTTTTCTCTTAAGCCGCCGATTAGGTTCATATAGGTCTCGTCGGCGCTTTTATTATTCATTTTGCCTGCCGCGTTTCTTCCTTGGAAATATTCTCTA
>JBBRAO010000002.1:0-139729 GCA_038206725.1 Kapaibacterium sp. (SeqCode) | reverse complement strand
TAGTTATACATTAGTCTTCCGCGTAGGTGAACGCACAATCATCCGTTCAATCAGAATAGTTAAATAATCTGAATTGATATAAATACATAAACCGTCTGCTTCAAAAGAGCAGACGGTTTTTTTGTGTAAACAAAGAAAGAATTTGCTCGTATAATTAGTCATAAAGTTTTATTTTAACTTTGTATTTTTTCAGTACGATATTTATTATTATTTTAGCATTTTAAGAAAACGAATCGAGAAGATAAATGAAAAAGATAAACATTACATTTGCCGTTTTAATTATTGTTCTATTTGCGTCCAATTTGCAGGCTCAAGAAATAAAAGCGAATGTTATAGTTAATATGGATCAGTTGGAGCAGGAACGCCGATTGGATGTTCAAACAATGAAGCAGGATCTGGAAAACTACCTCAATAATCAAAAATTTACTGAAGTAGAGTGGGAGGGAGACCCAGTACCGGTGAATATTCAGATTTATTTAACCGGCGGATATAATTATAGATACGATGCTCAAGTTTTTATAACAGGGCAGAGGTTAATTTATGGTCAAGAGGGCGGCTCATCGACAACACTAAGAATAATTGAAAAAAATTGGTCATTTGAATACTCACGCGGCGCGGTATTTTCGTATAATCCAAATAGGTTTGAAGCATTGTCGAGTTTGCTCGATTTCTATATGCTTATTATTATAGGCTTTGATATGGATACGTATCAGGAGATTGCGGGAAATAAGGTTTACGAATTGGCGAGCAAAATCCAGCAATTGGGTGCCGCTCAAAATGCTCCGGGCTATTCCACATTCGATAACCCGGGTGATTTCACAAAAAATCGTTTGGTTGGTGAATTATTGGAAGTCCGTTTCGAACCATTTAGAAAACTGGTAACAGAATATTATATGGATGGTTTGGATATGATGAACGAGAATAAAACGCAGGCAATGACAAATCTTGAATTGACAATAAAAGATATGGCTAGTTTTAAAAGGAACAACCTATTTTCGCAAAGTGCATTGATAACAGCATTTTTCCACGCAAAATCGGAAGAAGTGCTCACCATTTTTAAGGAATGGGATTCAAAACTTATTTGGAACGATTTGATGTACCTCGATCCGGCGAATAGCCAAAAATATGAAGATGCTCAAAAAGGCAAATTCGAATAAAATTGAATTTATTCCTTCGTAACACTCTACAAAATAATAGATTGGACTCCACTTCGGAAGTGGAGTCCAATTTATGTTAATAAGCACCCCCGTTCCCAAGCAGGAGCTTGGTAACGAGAATCTCTCAGTTACAGCATTCCCGGAATGTTGATTTTAGCAAATAATTCTAAAATTTCGTCAATTGATTTAATTCCCAAATCCCCTTCGCCGTGTTTTCTTAAAGTAACCATTCCGTTATCGGCTTCTTTTTGGCCGATAACCAAAGCATAAGGAATTTTCATTTGCTCGGATTCAGCTATTTTGCGGTTTACTCTTTCGCTTCTCAAATCCAAGGTTGTGCGGTATCCGAGGATATTTAGTTTTTCTTCCAATGCGCGGCAATATTCGTATTGCGCTTCGCCGATTGGCAAAATGCTGATTTGTTCAGGTGCCAACCAGAAAGGGAAATTACCAGCAAAATGCTC
Source organism: Kapaibacterium sp. (SeqCode) (assembly GCA_038206725.1). Lineage (GTDB taxonomy): Bacteria > Bacteroidota > Ignavibacteria > Kapaibacteriales > UBA2268 > JBAXXL01. The sequence goes on along the minus strand of JBBRAO010000002.1, from coordinate 138,108 downwards.
TATTAATATTGCAGTAAACCTTTCGATAGAACCTACAGGTGCACGGTGAATACACACCGGACGGTGAGCCGCGTTGTCATTACCGGCATATTCCAAATTGAACCTTTCCGGCATCACGTAGTCAACTTGGCAGGTTCCTAATTGCCATTTTCTACCGATAGCGTCTTTTACAACGAAGTCAATTTTTGGACCGTAAAATGAAGCTTCGCCAAGTTCGATAACGTAGTTAAGACCCATTTCATCGGCGGCTTCTTTGATATCTTGTTGAGCTTTTTCCCATTGTTCGGCGGAACCGCTGTATTTTTCGTTGTCGTTGTCGCGGAACGATAAGCGAGTTACAAGTTCTTTGTCCAAGCCGAATGTTTTGAAGAAGAAATGGATTATATCAACAACATTTTTTATCTCGGATTTTAATTGTTCCGGTGTGCAGTAGATGTGCGCATCGTCTTGAGTGAATCCTCTAACACGTGATAAACCGGATAATTCGCCTGATTGCTCATAGCGGTAAACGGTGCCGTATTCGAAAATCCTTAAAGGCAAATCACGATAGCTACGTGGTTTTATGGCGTATATTTGATGATGATGAGGACAATTCATCGGCTTCATCATATATTCTTCATCCTCGACTACCATTGGTGGAAACTGCGAATCGCTGTAATATGGATAGTGCCCCGAAGTTTTATACATATTCAAATTGCCGATATGCGGTGTAATAACCTCCAAATATCCGCGACGAATTTGCTCTTGGCGCATAAACTCTTCTAAAATCCGGCGCATTCTTGTTCCGCGCGGTAACCACATAGGCAAACCCTGACCAACAACAGGTGAGATTGTGAATAGTTCTAATTCTTTGCCCAATTTGCGGTGGTCTCTTTTTTCAGCCTCTGCGCGTTGCTCGATAAATTCGTCCAACATCGCTTTTTTAGGGAATGTTATACCGTATAAACGTGTCATCATCGGTCTTGTGGAATCGCCTCTCCAGTACGCACCCGCAATGGAAAGCAATTTAATTGATTTAATCACAGAAACATTTGGGATATGTCCGCCACGGCAAAGGTCTGTAAATTCACCTTGCTTACAAAAAGATATATTTTCCCCTTTGATTTTCAAAGCGCGTATGAGTTCCAATTTGAATTCATTCCCTTTCTCGGTATAATACATTTCAGCTTCGTCACCTGTCAGCTCATATTTCTCGAATCTTGATTTAAGATTGATAAGTTCTTTCATTTTCGATTCGATTTTTGGTAGGTCATCAGCAACAATTTTGGTTCCTTCAGGCGGCATAACATCGTAATAGAACCCTTGTTCTATTGAGGGTCCTATACCGAATTTAATACCCGGGTAAATTGATTGTAGAGCTTCAGCCATTAAATGGGCCGAAGAATGCCAGAACATTTGTTTGCCTTCGTCGTCGTTAAAAGTCAATATGTTGATATTCGCGTCTTCATATATAGGTTGGTGCAATTCATAAATTGAACCATTTAGTAATATTCCTAAAGCATTTCGGGCTAAGCCCTCGGATATTGATAAAGCGATATCATATCCATTTTTTCCGTTTTCATATTCTCTGATGTTTCCATCCGGAAATGTAATTTTCATTTTATTCCTTGATTAATTACTCATAATTATATACAAAATTACGAATTTTTTATTAAAGAGCATTATGGCTTGTGTTCATTGATTTCAATTTTTTGCTAAATATTTTTAAAAATATTTTTATTTTAAGAATAATTTTTGTAATTTTCGTTTTTATTATTCAATCATAGTTATTATATGTTTATAAAGAGTTTTTTATTTTTAGTTATTATTGCGATTTTTGCGCCAATTAATCTTTTATCACAAGAATTTCAGGAAAATCAAGTCTTTTTACAAGGCAAAGTAACAGACAAATACACAGGGCAACCGGTATATTGCGACATAGAAATCAGACCTCAGGGTGGAACGAAATTTAAAATTTTCAGCGACCCGGTAAGCGGCAACTACGAGCAATTAATCAAAGGCGGCACGAGTTATGAATTTATTTTTTATAGATACAACGTTCTTAGACAAATAGTAAAAATCGATTATCCGACTTTTGAGCGTTACAGGGAAGAAGAAGCTAATTTTAAGGTTATAACTTTAACCCCCGGAGTAACGGCTTATGAAGTTGATATATTTGAACCGAATAGCACAACAATCAAAGAATCGGCAAAGTCGTTCTTTGATGATTTTAAATTACAATTACGGTTCCACCGTACAGTTGTTTGGGATTTATATGTTGTAGGTACCGAGCAGATAAAGGGTAAAACTCTTATCAGCAAGGACCTGACTCAGAAACGTATAGCTTCTCTTACAGCTTATCTCGAAAGTTATAAAGCTTATTTGAAGAAATTAAATATCAAAGCGGCAGATTATATTAAAGATAATGGTAACAGTTTAATAATAAAAGTTAATCAAATTGAACCACCATTAGAAGAACAATTCACTAAATAGGAGTGATTTATGGGTATTTTGACAGATGTAGAAAAAACACAAGCAATCCAAGAATTGAATGAAATAGCTTATGCTTTTTGGAAAAGCAGAGCTTTATTCACCGCCTGTGAATTAGATATATTCAGTATAATAGGCGATAATGGAAAAACTGCTGAGCACATAGCTCTGGAATCAAAAGCGAATACTGAAGGTATTAAACGGCTTTTGAATGCAATGGTATCCTTGGAACTTTTAGTAAAAAGCGAGGAATATTACCGTAATACGACCGTAGCGAAAACCCTTTTATTAAAAAGCAGTCCCGATTATATGGGAAATATTATGCATTTATCTAATATTTGGGATGTTTGGACACACTTAACCGGTTCTGTTGTCAAAGGTGGGCCGGAGATATATCAAGAATTTTGGGAAAAAAACGATGCTTGGATGAAGAATAACGTTGAATCGCATCATTGGAAATCTGTATATGAAGCCAAAGGTTTGGTTGATTTTATAGATCTTCGTAATGTAAAGAAAGTTCTTGATTTAGGTGGTAGTTCGGGTCACTATCTGATTAAATTATTAGAACAAAAACCTGACTTGGAATGTACCATATTCGACCACCCACGGGTTATTCAATTCGCTAAAGAGCGATTAATCGAAGCCGGAGTGGATAAGAAAATACGTACAATAAGCGGCGGATTTTTTGATGAAGAATTTGGTCAAGAAAATGAGTATGATTTGATTATCATATCGCACATTATAAGTGAATATTCGATTTGGGACAATGTAGCTTTAATTCAAAAAGCATACTATTTCCTAAATTATGGTGGAACTATAATTGTACACGATAATATCATTGACGATTCTCGCACCAGTCCTGTGGATTGTACATTGATGTCGTTGGATATGCTTGTTAATACTCGGAGCGGTGATGTATATACAGAAACAGATATTTGGGTAATGATGCGCGAAGCAATGTTTTCGGATATTATGAAATATAAAACAAATTTTGGTACTTCTATTATGGTTGGCCACAAATATTAAAATACTTTTGCGGTTCTTCCGTTAAGTTTTTTGCGGTTGCACAAAAGAATTTCGTTATAATTTTTAAAATTAACAAAAAATTCTTTATTTTTGCAAGCCTTAAAAAGTAAAAAGTTAAATATATATAAATAATAGGAAGTATTTTATGTTTTGGACGCCAGAATTTGCCGCAACATTGGAAGATGCGCCTTGGCCGGCTACTAAGGATGAACTGCTTGATTATGCAAACCGTTCCGGTTGCCCACAAGAAGTTTTAGACAATTTGATGGAATTAGAAGACACCGAAGAATTTATTCAAGGTATGGAAGAGTTATGGTCGGAATACGAAGACACTCTAAACGAAGAGTATTTTTACGATGATAACGAAGAAGAGCAATACTATTAAACATAATTAACTCGTAAAAGGAATTTTTACGATTACACATAAAATAAATATTATTATTATTTGTTACTGTATTATTTTTTTTAATACAGCAGGTCAGAATTTATATTCCGCTGAAAAACTATACCCATCGAAGTATTCGAAAATTCAATATGAGATTTCGCGTATTGAGATTCGTGGGAATAGTTTTTTACCTGAATCCGATTTGGTGATGCTCATAAACTCGCACAAATCGGTACATAGCATACCTAGCGTTTTAATGAATTATTATAAGGATAATACGGATAAAAACCCAGCTACTCCAAAAATTATTAAGCGCAATTTTGCAGATGTGGTAGAAAAATACAAATCTGAAGTAAGTTATTACAATCAGACAATAGCTGAAGACGATGCGGCTTCACTCCGAACCTTCTATAATACAAATGGATTTCACGATGTCAAAGTAGAATATTCTTTTTTCGCAGATACTGTTAGAAAAAAAAATATTTTACGTTTTAATATAGAAGAGGGTCGGCGATATAGAATAAAAGCAATTGTATATAATGGTTTAAGCCATCTGCCCGTTGAAATAAGCAAGAAATTGTTCAATGATTTACCGATTGCTAAGAATGATTATTTTAATGAAGAACTAATTTTCTTAAATGCGGATATTGTTTATTATAAATTGTTGAATTTAGGATATTTCTATACAAAGTATAACATCAATCCCATTCAAATAGATACTAATAATTATTATAACTCAAGTACAAATCCTGAGGATGTTCCATCTGCCGGCGGCAAAATCGAAATGGAGCGGTTCGGAGATATAGTTACTATTGATTATGAAACCGGAGAACGCCAAATAATCGGTAATGTTGAATATGCAACTAATAACAGCGGTGGAAGCGGGATAGCCAAAAGTACGAAGAATAAGTTTAATTTGATAAAAAGAGGCGATTGGTATAATTACGACAATGTCAAACAGACAGAACTAAATTTCAATACTTTAGATATATTTGAAAAAATCAGTATTGATACCAACGGTATAACATCGCCCGATACGCTAAACTATTTGATATATACAAAATTAAGAAATAGAAATAAATTTGATTTTGGTTTATTTGTTAACCATACTCCAACGGACGGTTATATCAATACCGGTTTTCAAACAAGATATACCTTTCTCAACCCTTTTGGAGCCGGAGAAGAACTTAATTACTATGCTAATCTAACAATTAAAAATGTAAGTGATATATTTAGCAGTCAAAAATTAGAATTGGAAGGTAAATTAGGAACAACATTTTCGCAACCTTTGCTTTGGGCAATTAAGAAGTCCCAAGTAGCCTTTGCTATTAATGTGGAATACTCAAGAACCAACTTGAACGGATTTAAGGTTGACCATTGGTTACTGCCAAAACTCAGTTTCCCGATTAAATTTCCACAGGCTCAGTTTTTTAATAAGGTTCAATTAGATATATCATTGGAAGGTGAAAAACCGATTGATACGGCAAAAGTTCTTGGAGACAAGCTTAATTATGCGAGGAACGCAATTTTTTACAGAATCCTTGATAATTATTGGAAATCCAATACACGCAAGTCAATTTGGTCTGCTTCGGTAATAAGTGCTTCGTTTTTAAGTGAACATCGCGATTTCCAACTGTCGCCAAAAAAAGGAAATTTCTCTTTTCTTAGTGCCGAAGCCGGTGGATTACTCGGTATCGCGGAGTATGTTCGTTTGCAATTCACTCATTTACAGTTCTTTTCAAAAGTATTGCATCCCAACAAAGTGCACGCGATAAAAACCAAATTAGGTATTATTTTCAATGATGGCAATTCAAAAACTAAATATGTACCTTTTGAAAAGCAGTTTTACTGTGGTGGAGCAAATTCCAATCGAGGTTGGATAGCACGGAGTCTTCATTCTTCAAACATTCGACCAACAAAAGACAGTAAAGCACAGGCGGACACGATAATAACTCGAAGCGACTACGATTTGTTTTCCAATATATACGGCAATTCGGGATTATTCGAATTTAGCTATGAGTATCGGTATAATATAAAAGCTCCAAAAGGTATTTCGCGTTCAGCAGCCGATCAACTTTCAAGTCTTGGTGTAGTATTGTTTAGTGATTTGGGAAATGCTTACGGATGGTTTTATGATAAAAACGATAAACCGGCATCACATTCATTGGGTGATTTGGGAAAATTCTTTGTGAATAACCTAGCTCTTTCGATGGGTTTTGGGCTAAGATACGAAACTCCAATCGGTCCAATAAGATTAGATTTTGGTTTTCCGATATACGGACCGGTGATTGGTAAACCAAATTTCATTCTAAATCGTTACTATGTTTTGGAGGATGTTGCAATTCATTTTGGAATTGGACATTCTTTCTAATTTTTTTGCTTTTTTAATATAAAATGGATAGTATGGAAAGAGAATATTACACTGAAAATTCTGAAGATTTAGCATTAGCTTGTGGGCGTGCCGCTCTCGAAAAAATTGCTAGAGATGTAATTATTATAGATATTTCTGAAATAGAATTTGCAGTAACTGATTATTTTGTAATATGCGGTTGTGATTCGGAATCGCAATTAACGGCTATAGTTGATCATATTCAACGCGAAATCAAAGACGAAGGTTACGGAAGACCGCGCATAGAAGGATTGGACGCACGTCAATGGGCTTTGCTCGATTATTTTAATGTTGTTGTTCACGTGATGCTCACACCAATACGCTCATTTTACAAATTAGAAAAACTTTGGGCAGATGGCAGATTCTTTAAATTGGACGACAATGGATTGCCACTCGGATTCCCGACAAGCGATATTCCAAAACTATATGTAGCAACCGAAATTTTAGCACCGGCTGTAAATGATGAAATATGGGAATTTGATGACGAAGGACCTGACGAAAATATCAAACTTATTTAGTCTTTTACGTTTTGTTCTTGCTATTCCGATTTTTATCGGAGTATTGAACGACGAAAAACTAATAACAACCGCAATGATTTTTGTTGCGGGTGTATCGGATTGGGCAGACGGGTACTTTGCTCGCAAAAGGAATGAAATTTCCGAGTTGGGAAAAATATTAGATCCGCTCGGGGATAAATTATGCTTAGCGGCATTAGTAATACCTATGATCATTACCGGGTATATTCCGATTTGGTTTGCGATTCTCGTTATTGCCCGCGATGTTCTGATATTAGCCGGAGGCTTATATGTTAAGCAAAAGAAGGGGTTTGTAATACCTTCTGTATTCATAGGAAAAATCACTTTTGTTATTTTAGGCTTTACTGTTTTAGGAGTCTATTTAAGGATACCGTTTTTTGACTCAATCGGTTATCCTATAGCAACAGTATTTGTGATAGCTTCTTTTGTTGCTTATTTGCTCGGAGCGATAAAAATACTCAAGAATTCGAACATAGATAATATATAATTTTGTTTTACGAAAAATGCTTTGTATTTTTGTATAATATATACAGCAAAATATTAAATAATTTATAAAGGAATAAATATGAAAAGACTAGGAATAATTTTGTTAATATTAGTTGCGAGCGCGCTAATAACGCAAGGTTTTCAATGTGCTTCTCGTGAGATGACAACAGCAAAAGTTAAAATGAAAGCAAAAGATTGGCCTGCTGTACGTCAAGCATTAGAGGAAGAACTCTCAAAAAGACCTACAAATGATGAAGCAAAAATTATGCTTTGTGAAGTTATGGACAAACAAAACGACATCCCTGCTGTAGTATCATTTATTAAAAAGAATCAAACTACAATAATTGATCCTGAACAAAAAAAGCGTATGCAAGCATTTACCGCCAATTATTGGGGTAATTTATATACCAAAAGTACTAAATTCTATGCTAAATACGATAAAGATAAGAATAAAGACAATTTAGATTCAGCAATTATCTATATGAAATATGTGTATGAATTGCGTCCCGAAATAGCTTCGTTAAGTTACTATATTGCTGATTATTACCGTATAGGCAACGACGAACCGAAAATGGTTGAGTACATAAATAAATATATGGAAGCTTTAAAACCGGATTTAGATTTTGCTGTAGCAAAGGGATTCAGATTAAATGATCCAAGAGGCCAGGTAATTAGATTATTAGGAAAACCTGCAAGCACAGAAGCAAAGAAATCTACCCGTACTGATTCCAGTTATATAGATAAATTTAATATTGACGGTAAAGAAATCATTATGCTATCTTTGTCAACGAAAGAACATAGTGCACAAGTAGTAGGCTGGCGTACAAACGCACCCGATTATTGGCATCAACAAGATAAAGAGCAATTACTTCAAATCTCTCTTGAACCATATAATTCATTGATTCAATATTATTTGGACAAAGAAGACGATTTGACCGCGCTTAGTTATGCAAAAAAAGTTCTAAGTATCTCACCTGATAATAAAAGAATTAATGCATTGATTATCGAGCTTTATCAAAAATTGAATAAAGTTGACGAAGCGATTGCATCGTTAAACGAGCAATTGATTAAAGAGCCGAAAAACACTATCGCATTAGGCCAATTAGCCGATATTTATCGCGTTACCGAAAATTATGATAAATCAATAGAATATTATAAAAAAGCAATCGAAATTGATCCTAAGCTTACCGCCGCGCTTTTGAATTTAGCAACATCATACAAAAATAAAGCCGGTGTTATCCAAGCAAGGCAAATTGCGGAAAGCGAGAAAGACGATAAATATGTATTCAAACCAAAAGAATATGAACCGTTCCTTGTTGAATCGGCTAAATATTATTCTAAAGTTTTAGAAGCTCCTGCATTTGAAAAGAATCTTGATGTTTATAAAGAATTAATCAATATTTATCTTGTGCTGGGCGATAAAGAAAACCTAAAAACCGCCGTAGCAAAAATCGAAGGTTTAGAAGGTCAAGCCAGAGACAAAGAACTTTATTACTTGGATATGTTGAAAATTTACGGTGCTATGAAAGACACCCAAAAAGTGAACGCAACTCAAGAAAAATTAAAAGAGTTTCAAAAATAATTCAATTAATAAGCTATTGAAATTAAAGAATAAATAAATTAGTCAACCGTAGGGGAATCCCTACGGTTGACATATATAAAGAATCTAATAAAATTAAGAGAAAAAAATGGCAGATAATCAAAATCCAAACAAACCACAGCAAATAAATATTCAACTTTCAGAACAAGAAGCCGAAGGTATTTATTCAAATATGGCGATAATATCCCATTCAAATGCTGAGTTTATAATTGATTTCACTAGAATTTTACCGGGTATCCCGAAAGCAAAAGTACACGCACGTATAATAATGACTCCTCAACACGCTAAAATGCTTTTAATGGCATTAGGCGATAACATTGGTAAGTTTGAAAGTATGAACGGCGAAATTAAATTAGACGGTCCACAGACCCATAACGATAATTTCCCGGGCTTCTCAAATAATCCCGCAATAAATTAGCAGGAACGCTTATGTCGGCTGGGAATTTAGTATTAGTACTACATACTCATATGCCCTACGTAATGGGCCACGGTAGTTATCCGCACGGCGAACATTGGCTTTATGAAGCGGCGGTGGAGTGTTATTTGCCTATGCTTAATATGCTGAATGAATTAGATAATTCTAAAAGAAATATCCAAATTACTTTGGATATTTCTCCTATTTTATGCGAACAACTCGAAAGCGACACCTTCAAAGAGGGTCTTTTTAAATACCTTGACGAAAAAATTATCCTCTCCAAAGAAGACAAATTGAATTTCAAAAAGCAGAACCTACCTGAACAGCAAATTGTATTAGCCGAGTTTTGGCAGGAATGGTATGGCAAGAGGAAAGTTGACTTTATAAAGCAATATGATAAGTCAATCATAAATGCGTTCAAGGTACTGCAAGAAGAAGGGAAAGTTGAAATAATGACCTGCGGTGCTACTCACGGATATTTACCGCTTCTGGGATTTGATGAGAGTTGTGAATTGCAGATAAAACTTGCGGTAGAAAATTACACCAAGCATTTTGGACGCGCCCCTCGTGGAATATGGCTACCCGAATGTGCATATCGTCCGGCTTATGATTGGCGAACATATTTTCCGATTGAAGAATTGAGCACAGCACATCCGAGGAAAGGTGTCGAGCAGATTTTAGCTAAATTTGGACTTAAATACTTTATCTCCGACGATAAGTTCATTCGGGAATTGAAGCCGCTGGGTACATATCAAAGTTTTGAAAAGAATGACTTTATAGGTATTGATTCTCAAGAATTCGTAAGTAAGGCTTGGAATTTTCACAACGATCCGTTGAATGTGTATAACGTCAGCTCTACCGCGGAGAGCATTAAAGAAGGCACTGCCGCTGTATTTGCCCGCCATAAGGAGCTGTCAATGCACGTATGGAGTGGCAAAACAGGGTATCCGGGTAATGGAGATTATCTGGATTTCCACAAAAAGCAATTCCCTTCGGCGAACCGCTATTGGCGAATAACCGATATATACGCTGATATGGCATTTAAACAACTGTATCATCCTGATTATATTTGGCAGAAATTAGATTTGCAAACAAATCATTTTATTCACCATATCGAAAATACTGTTAACTTTTTCAAGAACCAAACAGGCAAGGACGCAACGCTGACGTTAGCGTTCGACACTGAACTTTTCGGTCATTGGTGGTTTGAGGGACCAATGTTTTTGAAATACCTGCTAGAGGGCTTACAAGGCTCTCCGTGGGTAAATGCTGTCAGCGCCGAAACAGCTTATGCCGAAATAAAACCTACAGAGGTTATTTCGATAAAAGAAGGTTCCTGGGGCGAAAACAATGACCATAGCGTTTGGATAAATGAAGAAAATAAATGGGTGTGGGAACGCGAATACCTTGCGGAAATAAGATTTAAAAAGCTAATCGAGAATTTCCCATCGACGACAATGAAAACAACGCATAAAAAAGTTGTTGTACAAGCATTGAAAGAACTATTGTTATTGCAATCATCCGATTGGCCCTTTATAATTCATACAGAGCAAGCGCGCGATTATGCGGAAATGCGATTTACGAACCACGAAAGTGATTTCAATCGTTTATGCGATATTGCCGAAAGATTGCTGACGGGTAGTAAATGGCAGTTAAAAGCTGACGAAAAAGCATTTTTGGAAGCCTGCGAACAACGAGACGATGTTTTTCCTGAGCTTCAGCTCGAATGGTGGGGAATAAGATAATAAAGAACAAGACGATAATTTACTCACCCGATGAACAGAAAGTCATCGGATGAGTTTTTTTTTCAATTTTTAATTGTCAATGGGAAGCAGACTAATAACGAAACAAATCATAAATCCCGCAGGGATTTAAATTCTATTCATTTTCAACCGCTTCGCGGTTGTAATGAGAGTTATCGGAGGAATAAAAAAACGTTACCAAGCAGGCGCTTGGTAACGAGATTGGAATGATGTTACTTTTTCTTACTTTCTTCAGCCACAATATCTTCGAGTTGTTTGATTTTCTTGTTGATATTTATCAGTTCGTCTTCTTTGTCGGTAGTTGTTTTTTGCGCAATTTCCACATATTTTTTATAATCGGCTATAGCGGCTTTATTATTTTTTAATATTTCAAAGGTTATAGCTCTGTTTTTATATGCTTCTATTTTGCTAAATTTATATTTAATTGCACTTGTGAAATCTTCATTCGCTTTTTCATAATTTTTCAAATAGAAATATGCGATACCTCTTTCAAAATAAGCGTCGGCGTAATTATTTTTTAAACCAATGATTTTGTCAAAGTCATCAACCGCCTTTTGATATTCTTTCATACGGTGGTAAAGATTGGCTCTGTTTGCTAAGGCGAAAGTGTCGCTTTTGTTCAATTGAATTGATTTGGAGTAATCGGCAATAGCATTTGCGGTATCGCCCAAGTTTTGATAGCATATACCACGATTTGTATAAATGTCGTTGTTCAGCTTTTCGGTTTCCAAAACTGTCGAGTAATCCTTAACCGCATCGGCGTATTTTTTTAAAGTTACGTTGATTGTAGCGCGATTGAGATATACGTTCATATCGCTTTTCTCCACTTTCAGATAAGCATCATAATCTTCCAAAGCCTGAGGCAGTTTATTTAAAGCAATCCACGCGTTTGCTCTCGAAAGACGCACTTTTGCATCGGCGGGTTTAATCTGTAAATAAGTGGTGTAGTCCGCGATTGCTTTATCGTATTGCTTTAATTGATAATAAGAGTTGCCGCGGCTTAGAAAAGTCATTTCGTTTTTAGAATTGATGTCTATTGCTTTAGTGAAATCGTCGATAGCGGCTTGATAATTTTTTAAATTATAATTTATCGCTCCCGATAAAGCTAAGGCATTATAAAATTTTGGTTCCAGCTTGATAGCATTTTTAACTGCTTCCAAGGCGGATGCGAATTCGACTTTGTCATAAAGCATAGTAGCTTTCGCATAATTTGCTTCTTTGTGCTGAACATTTATTTCTAAAGTTTTGTTGAAATCGGCCAAGGCTTTGTCCTTCATTTTCGATTCAACATAAAAGACTCCGCGGTTATAATACAGATTGGCGTTAGTCGGCTCTAATGAGATTGCTTTGGTGTAGGCTATATCAGCTCCAAGAATATCACCCATTTTAATAAGGGTTTTGGCTTTTGCTTCAAATATTACGCTGATGTTCGGGTTTTTTACCGCCGCAATATCCAAAGATTTTAAAGCTTCTTTGTATTTTCCTGTTTCATAAAACGCCACACCTTTCAAGTAGTAAGGTTGGAATTTTGTGCTATCCAGATTAATTACTTTATCAAAGAACTCAATAGATTCGTTATATTTTTTTTGATTGAATAATTCTGTTCCTTTTTCGAACATTTCTTTGGCAGGATTAGGCTGTTCCTGTTGCATAAAACTGCACATTATTAGTGCCGCCATTAGTATAATCGGTATTCTTATCATATTTCTTTGTATGAATAATTAGTAATAACCTCTATTTCCGGATTTATACTGAAATAAACCGGACAGAATTTAACAATTTTTGTCATAATAGCGTATGACTTATCATCTAATTTATATGGAAAAATAATATTTACAATCATTTTTTTTACCATTCTCTGGGGTAGATTAACCATATCTTTCGATACATTTACTTCCATCCCGCTTAAATCAATTCCTGCTTCGTCGGCACGCATACCCATTATCGTTGCCGCGCAGGTTGCTAACGCGGCCGCGACCAAATCGGTCGGTGATATGTATTTTGCTTCGCCTTTGTGGTCCAGCGGGGCATCGGTGTAGAACGTTTCACCTGATGGTTCGTGCGTTACTGCACACTTCAATCCGCCCAAATATTTAACATTTATATTTACCATTGTCTTCTTATACGTAATTTTTTAATAATTGTTTTAACAATCAATTATTATGCCATCATAAGCCAAAAAAACATCATTCGGCAAATTATTTTGCACTTCATCGTGCATTATTCCGTGCGAAATATGAGTGAAATATGTCTTTTTTGCTTTGATAATATCGGCGTAAATTATTGCGGAATCTAAATTAATATGAGTTGAATGTGGTGTTATTCTTAAAGCGTTCAGGAATAGTACATCCAAGTTTTGCAATAGCTTAATAGTTTCTTCCGAAATATAGCTCGCGTCGGTGATATAAGCGAAATTTCCGATTCTAAATCCGAATATATCCAAAATACCGTGTTTGATAGGTAAAGGCAAAGCCTCGATGTCGTCAATCGAAAATGGCTCATTATCTATAACTCGGCAATTAATCATTGGTAAGCCGCCGCCTTTTTGCACTGGAGCTGTAAACATATAAGGAAAAGTATATTCAAGTGTTGAAATTGTGTCTTTCGCAGCGAAGATATCAATAGCTTTTTTTTGGAATAGATTTATTGTTCGGATATCGTCCAATCCGGCGATATGGTCATAATGCGAGTGAGTGAGCAAAAGCGCGTCAATATCATCAAATCCATAATTTAAAAACTGCTGACGAAAATCGGGCGAGATGTCAATAAGAAATTTTTTACCCTCGTATTCAACATAAACCGAACTTCTCAGGCGTTTGTCTTTGGGATTTTGCGATTTGCACACATCACACTGACAGCCGACCATTGGTACGCCGTTCGAAGTGCCGCTTCCGAGAACAATAATTTTCATCTTTAGTATAAATCCATTTTATTTATCGTATATATTATCATTTTGAAAAAGCAATTTAAACAATTTTTTTCAATTTACATTATTATAGATTAGGAAAAAGTTTTTCAACATTGGTACCCAGCTATCAAATTAAAAAATTTTGAAAACCTGCTTCTTCAGACAATCTTGATTTGAAAAATTAATCATTATTAATATTTCCCTAATTGTGTGATTATTGCTAATAGGAATAAAATATTTTTTGTATATTTGCATTATCACCAATCATTGATTGGTCAAGTTCTTTTCTGTTACTGAGCCTTTTAGATTAAAACTTTTAAAAACAATAAAACAAAAAAGTTTACCACATTTATGGAGTAGCTATGGATTATCTACTTACCGAAGAGCAAATAATGCTGAAAGATATGGTCGCAAAATTTGCTAAAGACAAGATCTCCCCGGTCGCGTCGGAAAATGAGAAAAATCACCGTTTCCCAAAAGATATAATAAGTGAAGCCGGTGAATTAGGATTGATGGGAATCGCGTATCCAACAGAATACGGGGGTTCGGGAATGGACTATATGTCCTACTTTTTAGCAGTTGAAGAAATATCGCGCTGGTGTGCTTCAACAGGGGTTATTATTTCAGCACATTCATCTTTGGTTTGCGATCCGATTTATCGCTTTGGAACTGAGGAACAAAAAATGAAATATTTACCCGATTTGCTTTCAGGCGTGAAAATCGGAAGCTTCTCTTTGACTGAAACGGGAGCTGGTTCCGATGCCGGAGCTACAAGAACCACCGCCAAATTAGAAAACGGTAAATGGATTATTAACGGCTCAAAGATGTTTGCCACCAATGGCAAAGAAGCCGGTATATTTATTATAATCGCCTCAACCGACCTCGCTATAAAAACGCGCGGCATTTCAGCTTTTATTATAGAAGCCGGAACACCGGGATGTACAGTCGGTAAAGTCGAAATGAAACTCGGAATACGAGCCTCATCAACAACTGAAATACTTTTAGACAACGTAGAAGTCCCTGCAGAAAATTTGCTCGGTCCACTAAATTCGGGTTTTAAAGTAGCAATGACCACATTGGACGGCGGACGCCTTGGAATAGCCGCTCAAGCGTTGGGTATAGCTCGCGCTTGTATCGAAGACTCTGTAGTTTACGCTAATCAACGTGTTCAATTCGATCAACCAATTGCCAATTTACAGGCTATCCAATGGATGCTTTCTGAAATGAAAACAGAGTACGACGCCGCTTGGTTGTTGGTGTATAGAGCTTCGCTTATGAAAGATTTGAAAATGCCTTATTCGGCTGAAGCCGCAATGGCAAAATTAAAATCTTCGGAAGTGGCTATGGATTGCGCTCGCAAGGCTATTCAAATCCACGGTGGCTATGGTTACACCGAAGATTTCAATGTTGAACGCTATTACCGCGATGCAAAAATCACTGAAATATATGAAGGAACAAGTGAAATACAAAAATTAGTTATTGCTCGCTCATTGCTAAAATAGGAAAAAATTATGAGGAG
The DNA here is from genome assembly GCA_038206725.1 of Kapaibacterium sp. (SeqCode). Lineage (GTDB taxonomy): Bacteria > Bacteroidota > Ignavibacteria > Kapaibacteriales > UBA2268 > JBAXXL01. The sequence goes on along the minus strand of JBBRAO010000002.1, from coordinate 122,612 downwards.
AATAAAAGTTCTTACCGCGACGGCACTTTTTGATGGTCACGACGTTTCGGTTAATATTTTTAGAAGGCTTTTGCAAAAACGCGGGGCGGAAATCATTCATTTGGGGCATAACCGTTCTGTGAATGAAGTGATTACCACGGCTTTGCAGGAAGATGTAGATGCTTTACTGATTAGCTCCTACCAAGGTGGGCATAACGAGTATTTTCGTTATGTCGTTGATGAATTGCGCCGAAACGGAGCCACGGATAAATTGGTTTTCGGAGGCGGCGGGGGTGTAATATTACCCTCGGAAATCAAGGATTTGGAAGCTTATGGAGTGGCAAGGCTATATCACGCTACCGATGGTCAGACTATTGGGATTGACGGTATTGCCGACGATATTATCCTAAGAATTTTAGAAAATGATAAATCATCGGAGCAAAGTGATCCGGATTTTTCAAATTTTAATAATCAAATAAATTATTTTAAACTTTCGCGTGAGCTTTCGTTTCTTGAAAATTGCGTAAGCGATGAGAATAAAAGTAATAATATCCAATCAGTCCTTGGGAAAATTGATGGTGGTAAGTCATTGGTTTTGGGCTTTACAGGTACCGGTGGAAGCGGTAAAAGCTCACTGATTGATGAACTTATCGGCAGGTTTTTGGCTTTTACCGAGGATGTTAAGATTGGTGTTTTGGCTGTTGATCCTTCGAAATCCACAACAGGCGGTGCGCTTTTAGGCGATAGAATTAGATATAATCAAATTTATAATGACAGAGTATTTTTCAGAAGTTTCGCCACTCGCGACAGTTCAACCGAACTCAGTGCGGCTTTACATAATTCTATAGATTTGCTTAAAGCTTATGGCTTTGATTTGATAATTGTCGAAACCAGCGGTATAGGGCAAGGCAACAGCAGAATTAAAGAAATTAGCGACGCGGCGGTTTATGTAATGACGGCGGAATTCGGTGCCCCTACCCAATTAGAAAAAATTGATATGTTGGATTTGGCAGAATTTATAGTAATTAATAAATTCGAAAAATTCGGCTCTGAAGACGCACTGCGCGAAGTTCTGATTAATTTTATCCGCTCCCGTCAGGTAAAAATTCCTCATAATATCCAACTCGAAGATGCTGAATTACCTGTTTATGCGGTATCGAGTGCACAATTCAACAACCACGGGGTAAACCGATTATTCAAAGATATTTTAGCTTATGTACAAGAAAAAACAGGCTTTGATTACAAAGTGAAACCCGCGATTACCGCTTTGCAAACTAAGCGGCAGGAAAATTTCGGCTTATTGGACAATAACCGTTCGAACTATCTTTCCGAAATAACCGCCGTGATAAAAGAATATCACAGTAAAGCAGAATCGGAGGCTCTTTTAGCGAGTGATTGTTTTGCGATTCAAGAAACTATCAAGCAGATATTTGAGGAAAACACTCAAGAGATTTTAGCAAAAGAGTATGATAACAGATGGGATGGCTTGAACCAAGATACTCGCGATTTTATTACAAAATGGGAAATCACGAAGAAAGCCTATCAAAATGATGAAATCAAATATACAATTAGCAATAGAGAAATTTGTGTAGAGCTGTTTTCAAAAACTCTCTCCGGTTCGACTATGCCTAAAGTGGCCTTGCCTCAATTTAGATCGTGGTATGAACTTGTCAAATTTCATTATAAAGAGAATCTTCCCGGAGAATTTCCTTATACTGCGGGAGTATTTCCATTCAAAAGAACAAACGAAGACCCTAAACGTCAATTTGCAGGCGAGGGTGGGCCGCTAAGAACAAATAAACGCTTCCATTACCTTTCGGATTCCGATGCGGCGAAAAGGCTTTCGACAGCCTTTGACGGCATAACACTTTATGCCGCCGACCCTGCAATCGAACCGGATATTTACGGTAAAATCGGTGAAAGCGGTGTTTCAATTTGCACAATTAACGATATGGATGAGATGCTTTTAGGTTTTGACCAGTTAGATCCTATGACTTCTGTATCATTGACTATAAACGCACCGGCTCCAATTATGGTGGCTTTCTACTTTATGACGGCATATCGTAGAGAACTCAAAAGGCTGGGCTTGTCGGACGAAACTATACCGCAGGAAGAAAAAGAGCGCATTAAAGTTGAAACTTTCCGCAGATTGCGCGGTACAGTACAAGCCGATATGTTGAAGGAAGATCAGGGACAAAACACCTGCGTTTTCTCAATTAATTTCGCAATGAAAATGATTGGCGATTTGCAGGAGTACCTTTCGAAAAAAGCTATCCGCAATTATTACTCAATAAGCATAAGCGGTTATCATATTGCCGAAGCAGGAGCAAACCCGATTACTCAATTGGCATTTACTTTGGCAAACGGGTTTACTTATGTCGAATACTTCTTAAACCGAGGTTTGAAAATTGATGAATTCGCACCGAATCTTTCGTTCTTTTTCTCAAACGGGATGGACCCGGAATATTCAGTAATCGGCAGGGTAGCACGTAGAATATGGTCGGTCGCAATGAAATATAAATACAACGCAAGCCCGCGCAGTCAAGCTCTGAAGTATCATATTCAAACTTCAGGACGCTCACTACACGCTCAGGAAATTGATTTCAATGATATTAGAACAACGCTTCAAGGTCTATTGGCTTTCTACGATAATTGCAATTCGCTTCACACAAATTCCTACGATGAAGCGGTTACAACGCCGACAGAAGAATCCGTCCGCCGCTCAATGGCAATCCAAATGATTTTGACCAATGAATTCGGTATGCTCAAAAATGAAAATCCTAACCAAGGTTCTTACATCGTTGAGTATTTAACCGACTTGGTTGAAAATGCCGTTTTGGAAGAATTTAATCGAATTTCGAGAAGGGGTGGAGTACTTGGGGCGATGGAAACTCAATATCAACGTTCAAAGATTCAAGAACAATCTATGTATTATGAATATCAGAAACAAACAGGTGAATATCCGATTATCGGTGTAAATAAATTTGTGAATGAAAAGCCTGAAAACCTTTACGATCAGATGACTATTACACGTGCTTCGGACGAAGAGAAAAAAGACAGACTTAATTCATTGGATAAGTTCAAAGAAGTAAATAAAGACAAAGTTGAAGACGCCTTGGAAAAATTAAGAACCGTAGCACTAAACAACGGCAATATATTTGAAGAACTACTTAATACTGTTGAATGTGCTTCGCTTGGTCAAATAACTAAAACACTCTACGAAATCGGCGGAAAATACCGCAGAGGAATGTAGTTACTAAATGTATAAACGAATAATATAATTATAAATTAAAAATTATGAATTACAAAAATCTAAAAATTGAAGAAAACGAGAGAATTGCGGTAATAACAATTTCTCGTCCCGAAGCAATGAACGCCTTGAATTCGAATTTTTTCGACGAGATGAACGATTACTTGGACAATTTAGATCCAAATATAAAAGCATTAATCATAACCGGTGAAGGCAAAGCATTTGTCGCCGGTGCCGATATTTCGGAAATGGTAAATAAAAGCAAAGCCGAAGCGTTCGTTTTCTCAAATATAGGGCAGAAAACATTCGAGCGTTTGGAGATGCTGAACATTCCGGTTATCGCCGCGGTGAATGGGTTTGCTCTTGGCGGGGGTTGCGAATTGGCTTTAGCCTGCGATATCAGAATTGCCACAAAGTTTGCAAAATTTGGTCAACCGGAGGTAAATTTGGGTTTAATACCCGGATATGCCGGCACTCAAAGATTGCCGAGATTAATTGGTTTGGGAAACGCAATGATGTTGCTTCTTACAGCCGATATGATTAATGGCGAAGAAGCCTATAGAGTAGGTCTGGTGCAAAAATTATCCGAGCCGGAGTCTCTATTGTACGACGCTAAAGCACTTGCCAAAAAAATAATGACAAAAGGACCACTGGCAATTCAAAAAGTTAAACAAGTTTCAAGAAAAGGTCTTCTTGCATCGTTCGAAGAGGGCTGTACAATGGAAAGAGAGCATTTTTCCGATCTTTTCCAAGGCGAAGGAAAGGAAGGAATGACAGCATTTTTGGAAAAACGAAATCCAAATTGGTAAAAAAGTAAAATAATATTTTAATCATTAAATTTAAGAATAATATGACTTATGATGAAAGACTGCAGAATGTAAGCATTTTAGGCGCGGCCGGTAAAATGGGTTCAGGCATTTTATTATTAACCGCAATTGAAATGGTTGATTTAAGCCTAAAACCCGAGAACAAAGACAACACTTATGTTCTAAACGCTATTGATATTTCAACTAAAGCATTGACAGGGTTGGTGGAATATCTAAGAGTTCAAGTGAGAAAACTTGCTGAGAAAAAAATCAACGACTTGAGAAAGATCTATCACCATCAAAACGATTTGATTGAAAATGGTGAAATTATTGATCAGTATATTTTCGATACACTCAAAATTGTTAGACCGGTAACCACCATCGAATCGGCATACCATTCATATTTGGTATTTGAAGCCGCAAGCGAAGATGAATCACTAAAAATCAAGCTATTATCGCAGATTGACACAAACAATCCGAATAAACCTTGGTATTTTACAAATACATCCTCAATTCCTATTCACGTAATTGATGAAAGAGCAAAATTAGATGGAAGGATTCTAGGTTTCCATTTCTATAACCCACCTGCTATTCAAAAATTGGTTGAATTGATAATAACGGAAAAAACGGAAAAAGATTTAATCGAATTCGCTAATAACTATGCCAAATCCTTACGCAAAATCATCGTTCCTGCAAACGATATAGCTGGTTTTATTGGTAATGGGCATTTTATGCGCGATATACTTTTTGCTGTAAGCGAAGTTGAAAGACTTTCAACGCATTACACCAAAGTTGAATCAATATATATGATTAACAAAATTACTCAGGATTTGTTAATTCGTCCTATGGGAATATTCCAGTTGGTAGATTATGTCGGTGTCGATGTTTGCCAATTTATTATGAAAGTAATGCAGGGTTATTTGACCGGTCAAGTCATTCAAAGTGATTTGCTCGATGAAATGATGAACCTTGGAGTCAAAGGCGGTCAAAATTCCGACGGGTCTCAAAAGAACGGTATTTTGCAATACGAAAGGGGCAAAATTATCGGCATATTTGATATGAAAAACCAAGAATATACACCTATTGTTGAATTGCAATCTAAATGCGATGATAAATTAGGTGTTTTGCCAACAAAACTACAACCTTGGAAATCTGTTATTTCAGATAAAAACAAAGAATTAACATTGACGGAATATTTCAATGAGCTGAATGGAATGGACACTTTGGGTGCCGATTTAGCCAAAAATTTCTCTATCAATTCAAAAAATATCGGACTTAAATTAATTTCCGATGGAGTGGCTCATTCCGAAGATGACGTGAACAAGGTTCTTTTGACCGGATTTTTCCACGCTTATGGACCAATTAATAATTATTTATAACATTAGTAAAGAAACAAATATGAGTAAGTTAAGAAAAAAAGTATATATGATCGGCGGGTATAATACAATTTCAATAGGTACAGGCCGAAAAGAATTCAGTCCCAAAAAACCTCAACGCGGTTTGGAAGAATATATAAAAGAAGCAGGTGTCGGTGTGCTTGAGCAAATCGGTGGTGCTAAAATGGTTGATGAATGTGTAATCGGCAACTTTATGGCAGCAAGATTCAACAAACAAGGCAACTTAGCAGGATTTATGCCGACAATTGACGAGGGTTTAAGATATAAACCATCGACCAGAGTTGAAGGGGCTTGCTGTTCGGGTGGGTTAGCTTTATCCTCAGGTATTCGGTCGGTATTAGCTGAAACTGCGGATGTTGTATTGTCATTGGGCTTTGAAGTACAAAATACAGTAAAAGCAATTTATGTTGCTGATATTCTTGCAGGTGCGGGTTGGTATAAAGAACGCAAAAACGGACACGCTTATTTCTTCCCGGGGCAGTTCAGTAATCGTGCAGGTGCTTATTACGAAAAGTTCGGAAAAGAAAAAACCAGAAAAGCTATGGCAAAATGGTTTAAAAATGCCGTCGAAAATGCAAGGCTTTGTCCTACGGCACAGGAATACCACAATACAGTTGAGGATTTGGAGCAATTAGCTTCTGCTGAACCAAATGGCAAATTCTTTGTTGACCATCTGAATGTATATGATTGTTCTAAAGTTTCCGATGGTGCTTCGGCAATCGCAATAGTTTCCGAAGAAGGATTGAAACGCATCGGAGCAAAAGTGCAAGACGCTGTGGAAATAGTTGGTTTCGCTCAATTAGAAGACGATATAACCATTACACCAAGCGATTTGACAGTATTGGAAACAACCAAACGCACGGTAGCCCTCGCATTGGAAAATGCCGGAATTACAAAAGAACAACTTGGTACAGTAGAATGTCACGATTGCTTTACAATTGCAGGTTTAATGGCTGTGGAAGCTATCGGTTTTGCCGCACACGGTGAAGCTCCGGATTATGTAATAGCAGGAAATACAAGCAGAACAGGCAAAACACCATTTAATACCACAGGCGGTTTAGTAGCTTGGGGTCATCCAACCGGTGGAACAGGCGTTCATCAGGCTGTCACAATTTGGGAACAATTAACCGGAAAAGCTGGGGACGCTCAAATCGAAATCACTCCAGAGAGACCTTACGCTTTGTCTGTAAATATGGGTGGCGACGATAAAACCATCGTTGCTATAGTTTATAAAAAGAATTTTTAATTGGTAAACAATGAAATCATTACAAGAGCTCTTTAATATTAAGTATCCTATCATTCAAGGCGGTATGATATGGTGTAGCGGCTGGCGATTAGCTTCGGCTGTTAGCAATGCAGGCGGTTTGGGATTAATCGGTTCGGGTTCGATGAACTCGGATATATTGGTTGAACATATAGAAAAATGCAAAAACGCCACCGATAAACCTTTCGGTGTGAATATTCCTCTGTTGTTTTCAAATGCGGCGGAATTTATTAATATCTGCATTGACCAAAAAGTTCCTATCGTTTTTACTTCAGCCGGAAATCCGAATACTTGGACGAAAAAACTACAGGAAAATAATATTAAAGTTGCTCACGTAGTATCAAATGTTAAATTTGCTTTGAAATCCGAAGCCGCAGGTGTGGACGCCATTGTTGCAGAGGGTTTCGAAGCCGGCGGACACAATGGGGTTGATGAGTTGACAACTTTCACTCTGATTCCGGCTGTCCGCAAAGCTATTAATATTCGGCTAATAGCCGCGGGGGGAATTGCCACAGGCAAAGGTCTTCTCGCGGCTATGGCTTTAGGGGCGGATGGTGTACAAATCGGTTCGCGGTTTGTTGCATCGGAAGAATCATCGGCTCACATAAATTTCAAACGTAGAATAGTAGAAGCAGGAGAAAACGACACCTTCCTTGCGTTAAAAAAACTTACTCCGGTTAGACTTATCAAAAATAAGTTCTATCAGGAGATTTCGGACGCTGAAAAAAGGAATGCCACCGCTGAAGAATTATTACAACTTTTGGGGGTGGGGCGTTCAAAATTAGGGATGTTCGAAGGCGATATAGATGAAGGTGAACTTGAGATTGGACAAGCAATTTGTTTGATTGATGCAATTAAGCCGGTTAAAGAGATTATAGACGAAATTATATCGGAATTTAGGAAAGAGAAGGAAAGGTTGGAGTCAATAAACCTTTAGGTTAAAAAACATTAGAAAATTATAGGAGTTTGTTTATGAATTTCGAATACACAGAAGAACAATTGATGATACAGGAATCCGCAAGGGATTACGCGCAAAATGAACTGATTAAAGACGTCTTAGAACGTGACGCTAACCAAGAATATCCCACTCATCACGTAAAAGCATTGGCTGATTTAGGTTATATGGGTATGATGGTTAGTCCTGATTACGATGGAGCCGGAACAGACACTATTTCTTACGTGCTTGCAATAGAAGAAATTTCCAAAGTAGATGCTACTTTGGGGGTAATTATGTCAGTTACCAATTCTCTTGTTTGTTCGGGTATAGAGAAATACGGTACAGAAGCTCAAAAAGAAAAGTACTTACGACCTCTGGCGCGTGGGGAGCATATTGGCGCGTTTTTACTATCTGAACCCGAAGCCGGATCGGATGCCACTTTCCAAAGGACAACTGCCGAAGATAAAGGAGATTATTATTTGGTAAATGGCACAAAAAATTGGATAACTAACGCAAATTCCGCCACAACTTATTTGTTGATTGCTCAAACAAATCCGGAAAAAAGGCATAAGGGCATAAACGCTTTTATTGTCGAGAAAAACACTCCCGGAATAACTTTAGGACCACACGAGGACAAAATGGGTATGCGAAGCTCCGACACACATTCGGTTTATTTTAATGATGTGGTAGTCCCTAAAGAAAATAGAATTGGCGCGGACGGTTTTGGATTTACATTGGCGATGAAACTATTGGATGGCGGTCGTATCGGTATTGCTTCACAAGCATTAGGAATAGCTGAGGGGGCTTATGAAAGAGCTTTAAAATATTCTAAAGAACGCAAAGCATTTGGAACCGAGATTTGCAATCACCAAGTAATAGCATTCAAACTTGCTGATATGGCGGTCAAAATCGAAAACGCAAGGAATCTCTGCTTGAAATCGGCTTGGTTGAAAGACAATGATCTGCCTTATGGTTTGCAAAGCGCGATGGCAAAACAATACTGCGCCGATATAGCTATGGAAGTTACTACAGAGGCTGTACAAATCCACGGCGGCTACGGTTATGTGAAAGAATACCACGTCGAAAGACTGATGCGCGAAGCAAAATTAACGCAAATCTATGAGGGAACTTCGGAAATACAAAAAATTGTAATTTCAAGATTGATACTGAAAGACTAAATCCATTGTCAATGAGAAAATCCAATCTCATTCCCAAGCTCCTGCTTGGGAACGTTTCTATAATCTGCCAACTCATCCGAAGACTGGCAGTCATCCGATGATTTGGCAAAACTATTATTAATACGGATAATTTTCAAGTGCAGCTTTGAAGGCTTCGGTTTTCGATTCGTTGCATCCGGAAAGCTCCAAATATGTTGCTTTGCTTTCGGGAAAGGTATGGACAGCCAGATGACTTTCAGCCAATAACCACAAAGCCGTGTATCCGCCGTTCGGAAAATGTTGCTCCATAAACCCAATGGATTTATAATTGGAGATTTCCAAACACTGAATGCAAAGCTGTTTAATTACATCGGGCTCTGTCGTTTTCAGCCACCGATGAAAATTAAAGATGTTAGCCGGTATATATTTATTTTCTATTTCAATTTCCTATCGTAATTTTATATTCAAAATTAATAAAAAAGGGGCAATTTCTTAACTGCCCCTTGTATTTATTTTTTCTTTGCTTTCTTTTTATCGGGTTTTACCCATTTAATATCGTAATAACCTTCCGGTTTGTCTTCTATACATTTTTTAAGCCACCAAGTAGGATATCCGGCGCTTTTCGGATGACGTCCGCCGTCTTTATTCACATCGTTTATATACCCGTCGTTATATTTCATTGTAATGAATTTCCAAAGGTCTAACCAACGGTCAACTGTCATAGTAGATTGCATTTGAGAGTAATCATTCAAATAATCAACAGCCAATTTTGGATCTTTTTTGTATAATTCTTGAGCCGCCATTTCGACAGCGGGTTGATTATTAGCAAATTTATCTTCCAATGCTTTTTGAACAGGTTGGATGTCTTTGTAAATATATGAATACATTTGATAAGCACGGTTTGCAACCAAATTGAATACCCACCATCCGGATTCCAGACTAAAATCGGCTATTGAATGACCGGAGAAAGGTTTAGGACCTTCGGTCATAGAGCAATAAAGCGGAACATATACATTTGTATAGTTGTCGTCAGGACCATACCAAATGATGCCACCGATTTCGCGTGGCAACCAGCTACGGCTTTGAGTAACAAATGCGAAAGCGCATTGTTGTGAAGAAATTGGGCGTTCCCAACCGTAAGAATTTACAGTATCGCCGTCTAATTTCCAAACTAATCCTTTCCAGCGAACAGGGCAACCGTAAGGTCCAGCCGCAACGCCTTTGGATAAATCGTATTTTGTACCGTCGAAATGGTCGCGCATTAAAGCGATAGCATCGCGATAAGATAATTTTTTGTCAGGTTTGATGAATAATGGGTAAGGTTCTGCACCTTCCAAAGCGCGCCAGTAATCTTCCGGAAGATTTAACGACGGGGCGGCACGAGAAAATAAACTCCAAACTCTGCCCTCGCAATACAACGCGCCACCGGGTTCCAATGGACAATATGCATTTACAAAACTGAATTCGCCGTCTTTTTCTTTATTATAGTATCCCATTTTTTCTGCAAAAGTTATAACATCTTTCGCATAAATACAATTTTCGGGATCGTTCAACGGAAATTGGCGGATGCGGGCTTGGTTCGCGTGAGCGGAGATATATCCGTCAGGAACGCGCATAGCAACCCAAACAGCGCCGAGTTCTTTCGGACCTTTGCTAATCATATCCATAATCCAAACTTCGTTCGGATCAGCTATGGAAAACGATTCACCTTCTGAATAATAACCGTATTCCGCAACTAATTCGCCCATTACTTTGATTGCTTCGCGTGCTGTTTTAGCTCGTTGCAGTGCCAAGCGCATCAATGAGCCGTAATCTATTTTTGCATTAGTATCTACCGAAGTTGTACGGCCACCGAATGTGGTTTCACCCAATGCTACTTGATATTCGTTTATGTGGCTGACCACAGAGAAAGTATGTGCTACTTGTTTTATTTTACCGAGATATTTTCCGGAATCCCAGTCATATACTTCGACTGAATCGCCGGCTTTCCAATCTTGAGCAGGCAAATAAACAAAAGGCTCCATAAAACCGCCGGCATCGGCGTTGTATGTTATCATAGTAGAGCCGTCAACCGAGGCTCCTTTTGAAATCAATAAGTTGGTGCAACTATTTGATTGACTTTGTGCGAAGATAATAAGAACAATGGCGAATAAAGTTATTCGTAGAAAATTCATAAAGCTCCTGAATTTATATTATTTTTAAATTTACAAAAATTAGTATTCTAAAATAATAATATGTTGCTTAATGACCAAATATCGAGCAGAATTAATAGTTAATTGCGATGAATAGAGCCGGAAATTTAGCGGAATCGAAATGGGAGGGGATGAGTCTTTCTCAAAACTCAGGATTTTGTTAACAAGCAGGGATCTTCAAGTTCTTTTTTTATAATATCTTGATATAAAACTTTTTTTATTTCACCATTATTAAGCTGTATTTCCAAATAATCAGGAGGAACATCATTGACTGTTCTACCTTTATAAATTTTACCGTTTTTAAGATAAATCACATCAATATTAGTTTGGGCAACTAACCAAATAGAAGAAAATACTAAAACCGATAGTAAAGCTATCAGGAATTTATTCATATCAAACTCAATAATAATATATAAACAAAATATTTTACAAAGAAACCTCGAATCTTTCTAATTCAAAAATAATAAATTATTATGAAAAAGCATAGCTTTTAATTAAATAATTTTACGATACTATTGAATTCTACTCATCCGATGACTTGGAGTCATCGGATGAGTTTTTTGAATGTATGGATGCGGTCTCAAAACTCTAATCCTGAGAACAGACAGCAATGTCTGTTCTACCAAGTTATTGATATATTGGTGGGTCAATCATCCCTGAATGTCGCTTTAATACGTAGTTTTACTCTACTATAAATTTTTCTTTAGTAATATATTTCCCATCCGATTCAATAACAAGAAAATATGTACCTGAAATCAAGTTATCCGGTAATGTAATTTCGGTTTTGTTTTGGTCGGATATAAGCATATACCCATTAATATCAAATACTCTAATTGTATAATTTGAAAGTGTTTCGGCCATATTAATGGATAATTTGCTACCGCACTTGATAGGGTTTGGATAAATGCTATAATTTTCAGAAGGAAATAATTTTATTGAACTTCCACTTATTTCTAGTATATAAAGTTTATTATCAATTAAAGCATAAAATTTATTTTCTATTTTTTTTACATCAATTACATTAAAAGGGATGTTTACAGGAAAAGGGTATCTCATAATCGTCTTGAAATTATCATTTGTATAATTACAAGTATTTTTCCCAATTACAAAGAATTCATCTGTTGAAAAAGGCAAAATCTTATCATAAGTCCCTAGCTGGTTTGTCAACGAATCCAAAGTAATCGATTTCTGTGTTATTGTGTTATATTTTTTTAAAAATGAATTTATTCTATGCGATTCGCCGCAATCTTTGTCATTATAACTTAAAAAATATAGCTGATTTGATTTGTCTATAAAAAACTCACTAAAACTATCTTCGAATTGTAGTTCAGTTTTAACATAATCAATATCATTTTGATAAGCTAATAAATATTTTTTAGTAGCGGCATCATAAGCTAAAAAGTATAACATATTGTTAAAAGATTTAATTAGCGAAGGTTTTAAACCGTCTGGTAAATAATTTTTAATTAGTTTGTTATCCTTAATATTATATTTAAAGAAATAATCTCCATATCTGTATAAATAGTAATCGTCATTTTGTTTTGCGATTTTATCGAACGATAAACCTGAATCGACACTAACCTTTTGTATAATTGAAAAATCAGTTTTATTGAGTATAGTTAATGTGCTTCGTAAATCAGGTAGATAGCTAATATATTGATCAGTGAAAAGTATAACGTCATCTTCTACGATTGATTCATTAATGTTGATCGGATTCTTATATATCTTATCAACTATTAAATTAGAAGTTTTGTAGCGATATAAACTACTGTTTTGAGATATTATGATAAATTCATTTTTATTGTTAGAATAATCCATAGCCAATTTATCAAATTGATAATTATCAGTTTCAAATATTGTTGTAAATGCTTCTTTACTTGTCAATTGATCTTCATTAATTTGTTCTATTTCATCCCCATAGGTGTATAGTTTGCCATTATTTCTAATTAAGCATGATTTTGTGCTACTTGGAATTAGATACTTCCATTTGGTAACGTTATCAATATAAACCAATAGACCACCACTGCAACCGGCTAATAATGTTGTATCATCAATATATTCAAACGAATTGACATCGGTTATTTTACTACCTATTCTGACCTTTTTGAAATTCTTACCACCTTCGTCCGAACGGTAGAAATAATTTGATAATCCTACAGCAAACATTTTCTCGTTATTGTTGTGAATCGCTTTCAATACAACATTAGTGTCAACTGAAAAAGAGGTTTTGTATTTAAGTTGATTGTCATATTCAAAAATCCTGCCTTCTGTGGAAGGAAAATAATAATTATTATTATAAATGTTAATATTATTTACAGGAAAATCTAATTCTAATTTAGCCCAGCTCAAACCAAAATCTTGGCTATACCAAATCTCACCGGTAAGTGTTGAGCAAGTAATTATATTATTTAAAATTTCTAAGTGAGATAATTTTCCAACATTTTGGAGAATTACTATCGATATTTTTTGCCATTTTTTATCAAATACAAAAATCTTATTACTGTCCCCAGCTATAAAGATTTTATCATCAGTGGATACCAAATCATAATATTCAATACCACCATATTTTCCGGATATGTAATTCCATTTGTTATTGCCTAATAGTTTCAATATAAGTTGATTAGAGCCTATGCAGTAAAGATCCCCATCAATCTCTTTTACGTTATTAACTTTATTATTGAATGAATCATTTGGGTAAAACCCTGTTTGAGTAATTTGCATCTCTGAGACTAATGCATAACTCGTGATAATAATCATAACAATTGTTACTTTAATTAACCTTGACATAAAACTCTCCTTTATATAATAAATGGAGAAGTACCAAAACGATACTTCTCCATAATAATTATTTATTTTTCAAAATTATTATACCTGATTGATAATTCTCGGGTAAATCATAATAATATTTTTCTGAATAAAACTTGCCAAATGTTTCGATTTGTATTAGTTTATCTTTCGTTAAATTCAATTTTATTAATAGTTTATTTAAGTAACTTGAATTTTCGCAATAGAAGTTCATTGATTCTTTTTGGATCAATTTTTCCCATTTTTTGATGTTTCCATTATAAACAAACAAAACATTATTTAAATTTACGAATTGATTTTTCATTTCAGGAATTGCAACAAATTTGCAATTTCCTTCATTACAACGGAATTTTTTTCCATCAATATTTGTAAATATCGCATCTGATGATAATACCGAAATCGAAGATAAAAGCAACATAACAAATACAATCTGAATACTTCTCATATTAATTCTCCTTATCTATATATAGTGCGACACGTTGGTTCACATCCATCTTGTGGATTTTCACCACAATTAGCAGGTGGCAAAAAGCCAGTGTTTGTTATCGTTCTCACGCCATTAACAATGCATACTGTAAAATACTCTAAACAACATTGTGATGTTGTACAAGGAACAAAAAACCAAATATAATTGTAATGGATTTCTTCAAATTCAATCGGTTGAATAATGCCACCACCAACACCTCCTGGTAGTTCAGCATATCTCCAACATCCACCTTTCATAACTCTCCAATTATTTTCACATGGGTCTCGTGGTAGTAAAGGTGGAAAATTACCTGGGTTTAACGTTATAAATTTCAATGTTATATCATTTATTATTTCAGCAGTACTTAATTGGTTGTAACACGGAGCTAAGGTATAAATATCAAGACCTATACATTCTATGTAATAATCCCAATACATATTACAAGCATATCTCATACGCCAACGTACTTTTACACTATAGGTATGGTCGTCATCTGTGCAAATTATAATTGTAGTTTCATTAGCAGGGTTTGGAAATGCAGGAACCCAAGTGCTTCCTGTGCAATCCGGCAGACAAGGTTCACTTATATATTGTGCTTTAATATCGCCAATTGCAAAAATTGTTATTAATATAGCCAATAATAGACTAAACTTTCTCATTGTCTTCATTTACATATCTCCTTTAATTTTAATTAAATTCTTTCTACACTACTATCACTTATTTATTAATAGTACAGATTTTAGAATTTTAAATAAATTTAAGTCCATATAACACAATAACTCGTATCCATAAACACCTCATAAAAATATAAAACAATCTATAAGGTGTGATTAAAAATATATACCGGTGGAATTCGTCAAAACATAGTTATCCTCTAAGCAAGGATTTTGCCGAATACTCGGTAGGGGGCGAATTCACTTGCCAGGTGGATTCGCTTCTGTTTTTAATCACACTACATTAATTTAATGCAATGCAAAAAAGGATTGCTCATCAGATTAAATATCTGATTAACAATCCTAACAAAAAATTCTTTGTTGATGGCCTGCTTTTTCTCTTTTTTTCATATTCTGCGACGCCTCTTTTTTATCAAATAATCCAATTCTAAAAAAACGATACAATATTATACACAAAAATATAATCCTTTTTTCATATAAAAAAATTAATTTAAATATTTTTCCATTATTTTTAAAAATAAATGTTAAAGACGCAACAGATTATTTAGTATATATATATATATATGACTTACGCGTATTATAAAAAAATTATTATGACCAAATATCACCGAATTATTCGGATGTTTTTCAGAACATATTTATTATTAAACCCAATTTTGATGATATAAGATCCCTGAATCATATTGAAAGTCGGTATTTCAATCGAATGACCGCTAATTGTATAAGTTCCACATAAATCACCCAACGAGTTGTATATTGAAATTTCACAATTCCCTAATACCAAATCGTCTATTTTTACATAGATTTTATCATTAGCAGGATTAGGCGTAATAGTTACCTTTTCGGCAAGGCTGTTATCCAAAACCGAAGTTGGATAAGTTGTAAAACGTTTGGTAAGCGACCAAGGGCTTGTTTCGTCACCTCGGTAATATGACACTTGCCAATAATAGCCCTGATTATATAGAAGCGGTTCTAAAACTGTAAACACTGTATCTTCAACAATCTCATCGACCGCTAAAACCTGACCTGGCCTTTTGTAAATTTGAATATTATACTGAGCGATATTAAGAACTTTATTCCACACGAATGTCGCGGTTTCGGCGTCAACTTGAGCCATTTCCGCAGGACTTACCAATGTAGGAGGGAATAATGCTTCGATAGTAGAAAACTCCCAAACTTCGGATGACTTTTCTGTTTCATCAATAGCTATAGCGGCTACTTGCCAGGAATATTCTGTTCCGCTCACCAAATTTTCCACCATTTGAAAACTTGTATCTGTTGTTACTGTTTGATATACTACCGCATCGGAAATCAAAACTTCGAGTCTATATTTTACAGCATTTTTCACTTTGTGCCATACAAATTTTGGATATTTGCTTAAATCTTTGGAAAAATTCTCGGGTGATATCAAAATAGGTTTTTCCAAATTAACTTCAGTTTGAAAACTAAATAATTCCGACCAATTGCTTATTTGATTACCCGATTTCGACCGTACCGACCAATAATATACCTTAGCATTTTCCAAAATAGTGTTATTTACATAAAATGTATCGCTGACTATACCGGAATTAATTGGCATTTTTGCATCGACTTCATCGTAAATATAGATTTCATATTGTGTAGCAAGGTTTGCCTTTTTCCAATAGAAAAGCGTGTTTTGGGTTTGAACGTATTTTACTTTATTCACCGGAAAAACTAAAACCGGTGCTTTTATTATGGATTTTGTCGTAAATGATGACACCGGAGCCCAAGGACCTATCTCGCTTTTATAAACTGTTCTAACAGTCCAGAAATACTCTTTCCCTTCGTCCAATGTAATTGAAGAAGTATAAGTTGTATCGCTCGGCAAAAGCTTTTCAAATATAAAATCATTTGGATTAGCGGAATTTAATAGACGTAGATGATAATTATCGGTATTTATTTCTTTTGACCAAACGAATTTTGGCGTTAGAATGACATTATCGGCATTGTCAATAGGTAAAATTAAAGTCGGCACCGATAAATTGAGTTCCGTAGTAAATGAAAAAACCTCCGATTGCGGCCCTACCAATGTTCCTGCTTTTGCAGTTACCGCCCAATAATAGTTTTTATTTGCTTCCAAATCGGTATCAATTTTTTTCTCTAAAGTAGTAATGCCCGTTTGAGAAAATACTTTATTTGTCAGATCTTTATCTTTTGCAACTACTAAAGTATAAGCGTCGGCATAATCAACTTTTCCCCAAACCATTGTTGGATTTATTACAACATCCACCGCACCTTTTGCCGGTGTGGTTAGTATTGGTTTATCCAAAGTTCCTTCCACGGGTGCAATCTTAGTCAGAAATATATCTCGATTACCTGAGAAAGTTCTATTAAAGGCATTAGGACTTGTAACAAAATCACTTGAACTGGTATATCCGGTAATAATAATCGTATTGCCCCAATTAGCTATACCGCGTCCCCAATCTTCGTTATTACCTGCGAGATAAGTCGAATAAATCAAACTTGAACTGTTAGGATTTAGTTTTGTAACAAATACTTCTTCTTTACTTATATATTTATTTTGCAAGGCTTTTAAAGTAACTGGGTAGTTAGCGGATTTGGTCATACCGGTTACGTAATAATTACTCGATGCGTCACAACGAATATCATTTGCTCTGTCGCTTGCCGAGCCGCCTATAAATGTAGAATACAATAGATTACCCGTTGGGTCAAATTTTGTCACCATTACATCATCTTCGCCGCCAAGAGTTTTTTGGACAGCATTAGTTGTTATAGGATAATTCGTAGAGAATGTATTTCCGGTAAAGATTACATTTTTATTTGCATCAAAGCACATTCCAATACCCGTATCGTCTAAACTACCACCAACATAAGTAGAAAACACAACTTCGGTACCCTGCCCGCGAAATTTCATCAAAAACGCGTCTCGGGTTCCACCGATAGTTTTTTGGTATGCGTTGGCAGTAATCGGAAAATTCGTCGAACGTGTGTGACCGACAATATATACAAACTCACCGTCAACAAGAATCTTACGAGGGAAATCATCGCCCGAACCGCCAATAAAACTGGAATACACTAAATTCTTTCCATCAGGTGAAAATATGGTTAAAAAACCATCAACGGGACCACTGCTGTAAGTTTTTTGTAGAGCGTTAGCTGTTACAGGAAATGCCGTGGAGCGGGCTTCACCGATGACATATACAAATCCGTTTGGATCAATTTTTAAATCCTGGGCTTGGTCGGCTTGATTAGTCCCTAAATAAGTCGAAAAAATCAGTTGACTGCCATCGGGGGAAAATTTCATAACAAAAGCATCGGCTTGATTATTACCACCAGCGGTTGTTTGATAAGCCTGTAATGTTACCGGGAAATTGGTTGATATTGTTTCACCGGCAATATATATGTTTCCTGACGCATCATAATCTAATCCGCGAGGTTCATCCCATTGCGATCCGCCATAAAATGTAGAGAATTCGATTGCAGTTCCGTCGTCGTTCATTTTTGTTAAAATACCATCAGAGTTACCCATAACTGTTTTTTGATAAGCACCTATGCTGGTTGGGTAGGACGAATGCCAAGATAATCCAATAATAATAGGTTTGCCGTCGGGAGCCAATTTCATCTCGAAAGCACGATCATTATCCGAAGTGCCGATATATGTGGAATAAACCAAAGGATCAATTATAAGTTCTTTCGTTTTATCATAATCCCCAATTTTAAATTGGTATGTATTGTTTGGAAGTGTAGCAAAAGCTGACTTGACTTCTACTTTTTTACCCTCTGCCATCTGGTAAACAAATAGCTTTGTGTGCTTGATTTCACCAAATTTTGTCGTCAGGCATAATTCGTTATCCGCGGTTAAGGTTACTTTGTCTTGACCTGTGAATTTTAAATTTATTGCTTTAGGATCGGATTTAGGACTTAGAATGAAATCGTAACGAATTGCCCCCTCGTCCCAATAAAATTTCAAATCAATCCCATCGTAGAGATTAGTTAGCATTGCATCTTTATAAAGTGCGGCTTTAGAAGCCCATTTGCTTGACTCATTCCCTAAAAAATAATTATGGAAGCCGTTCAGCTTTTGTTTGCCCGAATATTGGGTATTCAAATTAGAATTCACAAATTCCATTTTAATCACCTGCCCTGAAGCAGAATACTCATTTTCGGAAATCTCTGAATACTTAGCGTAATCAAACACAACTGAACTTTTTGTAATCCAAGTAGTAGTTCCAGTGGCTTGATTTTGAAATAAAACCTCGTCCGACCATTGCCCTTTGTTTTCCACAAAGTAATCCTGAGCGGATAAATTACAAGACGAAACGAATATGTATATAATAAATAATATGAACTTTCTCATTGACCACCTATTTTGTTAAATCCTTTGAATCATAAAAAAATGAAGCTAAAAGTGAACCGATTCTATCTTCGGTCATCTTGTACGTACCTACGTCGGAACCATTGAAAATGCACGAAAACACAAACACTTCTCCATCTAATGATCGCACGTAACCCGATAGAGCGCTTGCCGAACCCAATGTACCTGTTTTTGCTTGCAAGTTGTTATAGGCGGCAGTCATTTTCATTCTGTTTCGTAATGTTCCGTATTTTCCGGCTAACGAAAGTGTTTCGCAAAACTCTTTATAAAAATCGGAATAATATGCTTTTATTAAAACCTGGGTTAATACGTTTGTTGTCAGAAGATTGCGTCTCGACAAACCGGAACCGTCATTAATACTACATTTGTCAAAAGGAATTTGATAATGTGCCATAACTTCTTTCTCGTATTTTCTCGCCCCCTTTGCGCAATCATTATTAATTCCCGCATAAGCCCCGAGCATTTTAAAAATGTTTTCGGCAAGGAAGTTGTCGCTATCGCGGTTAACGGGTTTTAAAATTTCTAAAATAGAGCGCGAAAAAACGTTCAAAGTGTTCAAGTCGTTTGTCTTTTTGGGATACTCTGAGATATCTTTGACACTTCCTAATACGCGTACACCACCTGAAATCAGCCTGCTTTTCATCGCACCACCCACCGCCAGTTGCGGTAGTTGAATGAAGTGTTGCATTGAGTATGTTGTATTTGCAGATAATGATCCGGTGATATAGAACTTTTGCTTATCTTGTTTTTTATCCATTCTCGATTGTATGGTTATAGAACTTTTCTTTCGCCCTTTAGCATACAGTTCGTCCCCTGCTCTGGAATAAACTTTTTCGCTGGGTTGATTAGTCAATTCGGCTCTTCTTTTTTTACCACCCCGAACGGTGGCAGAAACATTTATTTCGAAGGATTCGGATTGAGGTATAATATTCACATTTACGGGTTTTCCAGTTTGGTTACCGGATGTGGCTATAACAGTGGCGACATTTCGCTCAACTGTCAATGCCGATATAAGCGGCAAACGTTCTACTTCGTCGTGATCGCCGCTGTAGAAAAAACGGTTGTTAAGGGTGTCGTAATATTTTGCATCGCAATAGATATTACCTTTTATTTCTTTTATTCCCATTTGGCGAATTTTATCCGCCATATATTCTATATCCGAAACTTTTAGAAGTGCGTCACCATAACCTACTATAAACAAATTTCCATTAATAATGGAATCCTTCAAATAATCGTCATCTGTAAGGACTTCTGTTTTAATAGGATACGAGCTACCAAACGCCTCGAAAGCGCAGAAAGTTGTCATAAGTTTAGTGTTTGAAGCCGGAGTCAAAGGTAAATCACTATTTTTACGATATATATATTTACCTTGGTTTATGGAATATATAGATACGGAAAACCGAGCACTCTTTATTCGCGATACAACCTGATCAATTTGTTCAGCAATGTTTTTAATACAGCGCTGCGAATCGGCATCGCATATAAAAAATTCATCTTGTTGGTCTTTTGGTATTTGCGGCGGCAATTGGCTCAAATCAGGCTCTTGTGTGCTAAGCCTATAACCCATCGCTATTACTAACAGAAATAAAATCAATATATATTTTTGCATCTTAACTTACTTGTTTAGTCAATATTATAAACAACAAAAATATGAATACTTCGCCTAATGACCAAATAAATTATTGATTATTATGCAACATCATAAGTCGAATTATCACCATAATGATCCGCTATGTATTTTTTTATTACATAATGATTAGGTGAAACCAAATCAGGATCGCGCGAAATTATTTGATTTGCTATGTCGCGCGCTTCGGTCAAAACCTCGATATCCTCTACTATATCGGCATATTTAAAATCCATACTGCCGCTTTGACGTGTTCCTATTATATCGCCCGGTCCTCGTAATTTCAAGTCAATCTCCGATATTTTAAAACCATCGTTAGTATCTTCCATCGCTTTCAATCTTACTAAAGCCGCTTGATTGTCGAAACTGTCTTTTGGAGTTTTATTTACTAAATGTTGGTATTTATCATCTACTAATAAAACGCAATAAGACTGATATTCATCGCGACCAACACGACCCCGTAATTGGTGAAGCTGTGATAAACCAAATCTTTCCGCATTTTCAATAATTATTAAATTAGCATTGGGAACATCAATTCCTACTTCTATAACAGTTGTTGAAACCAAAATATCAAATTCTTTATCCAGAAAAGCCTTCATTACTCTATCTTTTTCGTCGCCCGACATTTGTCCGTGCAATAATCCACAGCGTAACTCCGGGAAAATATCCGCCGCCAAATGTTCGTACATAGTTGTGGCGGCTTTCGATTCTACTTTTTCGCTTTCATCCACAAGCGCATAAATCAAATATACTTGACGTCCCCCTTTAACAGATGTTCTAATAAAACCATAAACTTCATCGCGCTGACTATCGAATTTGATTTTTGTAATAATTGGTTTTCTATTTCGCGGTTTGGTTTTGATTACTGAAACATCCAAATCGCCGGAAACTGTCATCATAATGCTTCTTGGAATTGGAGTAGCGGTCGTAACTAAAATATGCGGTTTGATATCTTGCAATTCCCCATTGAATGACGCCTCGGCTAATTCTACCAATTTCGCTTTTTGAACTACTCCAAACCTTTGCTGTTCATCAATTACTATAAAAGCCAATTTATTATAACTTACACTACTTTGAAACAATGCGTGCGTACCGACCACTATATTAGAATCACCACACGAAATAGACGATAGGTTACTTTTCTTGGATTTTGTTAAAGCCCCTCCGCTTACACAAGTAATTTTAATATTATTCAACTCCACCATCTCGAGCAATTTTGAAATGGTTTTGTAATGCTGATCAGCCAATATTTCGGTTGGGGCAATTAGAACAGCCTGATAACCTCTATCAATAGCCATAAGCATAGCTAATAATGCCACAATAGTCTTGCCACTGCCCACATCACCCTGCAATAATCGATGCATAGGTACCCCACTCAAAAAATCTTTGGCTATTTCGTTAAGAACGGTTTTTTGATCGGCAGTTAATTTAAATGGCAAATGATCGTAAAGCAATCGAGCGGATGCGCTTTTAGGGTCTATAATGATACCTGTCCCCGGGCGCTGATAATTTTTCTTTCTGATTGCTAATCGAATAAAATAGTAAAACAGTTCTTCAAACTTTATTCGTTTCCGTGCATTGTCCAAATCCTCTCTATTGAGTGGATAATGAAGTGTTTTGATAGTATCCAAGATTTTTGGAAAATGATACTGATTTAGCACAACTTTTGGTAAAGTTTCTTCAAGATGATGCAAATTTTCTGTTAAAGCGTGTTCAATTATTGACCGTAACACTTTCTGCCCGATTCGGACTTTTTTCATTTTGTCTGTTAGACGGTATTTAGGAATTATTCCACCCAAAGCGTACTTTTCGGCATCCTCTTCTTGAATGATTTCTATTTCAGGGTGGTCGAAAGCCAAATTATTATATTTATCAATAGAGGCTTTACCGAACACAGCAATAGTTATTCCTTTTTCGTAGAGCTTATCAAAAATATTGACCATACTCCAAAAATTTATTTTTGCAGTACCGGTGTCGTCCTTGATTTTCAAGGAGAGGGATTGGGAACTCTTTTTCCCACGCCTCATTTCTTTACCCACTACCTGAGCGATGATGGTTATTTCGTGCTTAAAATCCGCATCCTTGTATGGGTCAACAGATGTAAAAAACTGCCTGCGGTAAATGTTCCTATAGGCGTCTTCGATAGTCAGCATTGCTTCTCTATCTATATATGCAGTAGGGAAATAAAACAGCGCATCCAAGCTTGTTTTTATGCCCGATTCTATTAATCCTTCCGCACGGTTAGGACCTACACCTTTTAGATATTGTATTGGATTATTCAATTTATTTAACTAATATTTGACCGGTTTCAGTAATTTCCACTTTCAATTGTGGACCGTTATTATCAATTTCCAAATTATAGGTTTTATCTAAATCATTATCTAATACCGAAGCCGAAATAATTTTTCCCTCAGGGTATTGAGCTTTTACGGCATCAACTACAGCTTTTGGCAGTTTGGCAACTTCAATGATTTTTGGTTTAACATTCCCCTCAAAAAGGGTTGTGTCTTCGACAGGTGTCTTGTCTTTCGGATTATTGTCACCGCATCCGGAGCACGAAATTAATGTTACTGACAAAACCATAGCGAATAAAATAAGCATTTTTTTCATTTTTATCTCAATTATGTTTTTTTTACCATAACAAAAATATAAATATTTTGCGATTAATAATAATGTTAAAAAAAAATGCTAATTTAAAAAAATATTTATGTTCCATTTCTTTTATATTACTTTAAAATGAAAAATATTGAAATTGACGAACGGCTGGTTAAACTTCAATCCAGCATCGATGAAATCCCTGACATTGCACTAGTAATTGATTCCGAATTTAGAATTATATTAGCAAACGACGCATATAAAAAAGATAATGAGGTTGAAGAATATTCAGAATTTTTTGGCAAGAGACCGGGTGAATTATTTAATTGCGTCTTCTCGTCTATAGATAAACTTGGTTGTGGACACTCAGATTATTGCAAATACTGTAAAGTATTGGTGTCTTTGAAATCTGCTCAAATCAATCATTCGCTCGTACGTACAAAAGCAACGGTATATGATCACGACAATATTAATGATTTAAACGTTGAGTATGAAGTAACTGTTTTCAATGCCGATGATTTTGAAGAATGTTTAATAGTCATAATGAAAGATGTTAGCAGTGAAACGTTTATGAAAGTATTTTTTGATCTTATAGGTTTTGATTTGGCAAACGATATAAGTCTAATTAAAAACGTATTCGATATTCTTTCACAAAATGATTCTTCGATGCCTCAAGATGAATTTAATGAATTAATGGTGCTCACTGATAATAGCTTGGAAAATATAAAAGACTTGACTTCTTTCCAAAATCAATTATGTTTAGAAAAAAACCACGCTGAAGTTCAAAAACAGATTATTAATACTTTAGATCTATTTGATGATATAAAGCATCATATAAGCAACATATACTCAAAGAAAGTAGTAAAATTTAACATTTCCGATAACTCGGCAAATAGAAACTTCGAAGCACCTTATCAATTGCTGAACCGTCTGATTAGATACCTATGTATCAATCTTATCAGGTTGGATGACGATGACTGCGAACTTACAGTTGATATTCAAAAAGAGCAAATCTATTTAGTTATAAAGATTTCTCGCAATATCGCTATATCGGACAATTATGGCTTAGATTTGATTATTAAAAAAGTCACGAATAATTCCAACATTGAGGATTTGATGCTTCAGGGTGCAAAGTATTTAGCTGAATCAATGCTCAAGGGCAAATTGGAATTTGGTACGGTTAAGGGTCAAGGTACATATTATAGATTTATTTATCCGATTGAGGAAATTTAATTGGTAAAAAGTGTAACAAAATCCTATAATTTTTGTTATTATATTTTTGTATAGTGTTAATTAATTAAGGGCGAACCTATGAAAAATTCATTTATTATATTAATTTTAGTTTTGTTTACTGCAAACCTTTTACAAGGTGCTATGAAACGAGCTCCTGAAGACTTTTTAGGTGCTGTAATAGCCCCACAAGGGGTTGAAGTTGAAGTACTCAAATTCAAAACTGATCAAATCGTTTATGCCGGAACAAACGGGGCAGGATTGTATGTGTCTTATGATGCAGGCTCAAAATGGGCTAAATTAGATGGATTCCCTGTGGAAATTCTTTGCGTAAAAGATATTCTAATTGCACCTAACAAGGATATATTTGTCGCTACCTTTGGTAGTGGTATTTATTATTCAAAAGATAATGGTGCAACTTGGAGCGCTAAAAACTCCGGCTTGAAAAATTTGTATGTCCAAGCGATTACCATTACCGATAAAGGAAAATTAATTTGCGGTACTTATGGTGGTGGCATTTATTATTCCGATAATTACGGGATGAATTGGGCTAGAACAGACGTAGGTTTACGCTATGATAATGTAACTTGCCTTGAAGTGATGAGTAATGGTTACATTGTTGCAGGCACCTACGGCGGTGGCTTCTACGTTTCACGCGATACTTGCAAGACCTGGATAGTGTCAAATACACAACTTAGCAACATTTTTATAAATGATTTAGTCAAAGATCAATCTGGAAATCTATTTGCGGCAACCAACGGAGCCGGCGTTATGATGACAGGTGATGGTATCACTTGGATTAGATATGGCAACAATTTCCATTACAAAGAATCCAGTGACATAAAGCCCTTAATTGATACAGCAATTTCGGTAGTTAGCGCGAATCAATATCAAATAGTTATGGGCACTCGGTCTGCAGGTATGTACTTTTGGGATGATTTATGGAATTGCTGGCAAAACACCGGCGATTTCGCAGTAGCAATAACAGCTTGCGATGTGAGTTCAAATGGAACAATTTTAGCAACCCGCTCAACCGGTGCTGTAACACGAAGTACAGATAATGGTCTAAAGTGGGCTACTTGCTCCGATAAAGTTGTTGATGTTGATATTATGGAGTTGAGCAGTTTAGATGACTTTCGTACAGTCTATCTCAACGACTTTGATAATTCTTTGATATCCATTTCAAAAACCAATACTGTACGAACTGTTTATAAATCCGTAAATCACGGTAATGATTGGTCGTATTTAGGTTCTTTCAACTGCAAAACAATTAACGACGTAGAAATTACTCCCGATGGCAACATATTCGTTGCCGCGAAAGAGGGAATTATTGCTTCCAAAGACGGTGGAAAAACATTTTCTAGATTGTGCCACCCAACAGATAAAGATACAACTTATTGGGAATTTACAGGAATAGAATACGATACGACATCGAAGATTTTACTATCCACATTTACTTATATGTATCCCGATACAAACAAACCACCATCAAAACCTTATTTAGAATTAGTTAATCGTCTATATAAATCATTTAATAAAGGTCAGACTTGGTCTTTTACGGATTACGGCGAAAAGGGTATAAGCTCCTTATTTATTGATAATGGTATATGGTATATGCAACAAGATACAGCACTTGTGAAATCAGATAATCAGGGCGGTTCTTATACAGTACTATATAAAAACAAACCAGGATTATTGCATTTTGGTCAAGACGGCAAACAGTATTATAGTGATGCGGATAAAAAGATTTACTATTCCAATAATTTTAGTCCTGTGTTTAATACAATCCCTTTCCAACCTGAAAATTTGGTCGGTGTTTCAAGCTGGTATATAGAAAAGCTTTGCGCGGACATATATGGTAATTTATATGTAGGAATAATGATCAGTTCGCCTACGCAAGGTATTATTTATGAATTATATATGACAAGCGATGTTGGAAAGAATTGGCAAATCTTGAAAGGTTGTTATAATATGAACTTCTTCCGCGATATAGTTTCCGATAATTTGGGTTATACGTTTATATTAACAAATACTTTAAGCAAAGTTATTAATCCGAAAAACCTTAAGTCGCCGGTTACTACATCACCCGTCAATAATAAAATGGGCGAGGAGAAAAACCCTATTTTTGCTTGGAATCGTGCCCTACTCGCCGAAGAATACGAGCTTCAAATTGACCCAACCGATACATTTAATTCACCTTTTGAAACAAATGTTACCGGTGACACAACAATTACCTCTATAATAGAATTGAATCCAAACCAAGAATATGCTTGGAGGGTACGCAGTAAAACTCATTCGGCGCGTAGTTCTTGGGTTGTTGGACATTTCACTATCGGTATGACTCCGCCGATGCTGATAAGTCCCGCTAAAGATGTTACAGGTGTTCCACTTAATCCTGACTTGGTGTGGCATAAGTTAAAAGATGCAACGCATTATTCAGTCCAAGTAGCGGAAGATGCAAATTTCAATAAAATAGTATTTTCAAAAGAAAATCATACTGATACAACAATAACCACAAGCAAACTAAAGGGTTTGAAAATATATTACTGGCGCGTAAAAGCATTTACAAAAACCAATGTCAGCAGTTGGTCTGAGATATGGAATTTCCGTACAGTATTAGGACCGCCACAACTGGTATATCCGGAAAATAAATCCATAGACCTATTGCTTTCAGAAAAATTAAAGTGGCGCAAGGCGGATGAATCGAAATCTTATACCTTGCAGGTATCTAAAGAAGGAGGTTTTGCAAATATGATCTTTGATGGCAATGTTGGAGCAGATACTTTCAAACTTATTAGTAATTTACAACCTGAAACAGATTATTATTGGCACGTTTCCTCAATAAACGAGCAAGGTACAAGCGAATATTCCGATACTTGGACATTTAGAACTTCGCTTAAAGCAGTTGAATTAGTCGCACCCGAAGATAAAAAGGTTAACGTGAAAATTGATACTAAATTTACTTGGTTAGAACATACAAGCGGTAGCGTTTTCCAAATCCAAATTTCGAAAGAAGCTGATTTTAAAACAACCATTATTGATGAAAAAATTAGTAATGCACTTGAATTCCAGACAAATAAATTGACTTATTATCAAACTTATTATTGGAGAATGAGATTAGTCGTCGGGGAACGCGTTGGGCTATGGTCTGAAATTCGTTCATTCAAAACAGGAATCGAATCTGCCGGATTGCTAAGCCCACCGGACAAATCTATTGATCAGCCTACTACGATTAAATTCAAATGGGGTGACGTATTCGGTTCAAAATACTATCAATTGCAAATATCCAAAAACTTACAATTTACTGACTTGGTTTACTCAATGGATTCTTTGTCTAAAGCTGAACAATATGTGGAAGACTTAGAGCCTGAAATATTATATTATTGGCGTATAAGAGTATGGAATGAAGAATCGTTCGGAACTTCGCAATGGTCACCTGTATGGACATTCACAACCGGCAAAGTAACTCTTGTGTTGCGGAATCCTAAAACAGGAAGCACCGGTGTAGGTATTCCAACGCTATTGACTTGGTTCGCCGCGTCAACAGCCGAATATTACCATCTACAAGTAGCAGCTAATGCCGACTTTACAAATATAGT
This sequence comes from Kapaibacterium sp. (SeqCode), assembly GCA_038206725.1. Classification (GTDB taxonomy): domain Bacteria; phylum Bacteroidota; class Ignavibacteria; order Kapaibacteriales; family UBA2268; genus JBAXXL01. Next base: position 94,277 of record JBBRAO010000002.1, on the reverse strand, counting down.
TTTCGATAAAGATTCAATTTACGATACAAAACTTACATTATCAAAGACGGATGTAGCTACAAACACCAATTACTTCTGGCACGTGAAAGGTAATAGCAAAACATACAATACACCTTGGAGCGACACTTGGAATTTCAAAACAGGCGAAGTATCGGTTAAAGAAAGCGAACTCTTCAGTTCAGTAAAACTTTACCCAAATCCGACAGGTAACACAGCTGAATTAAGTATCAGCTATCAAGAGGCTTGCGATGCAACAGTATTAATAAGCACTGCCGATGGAAAAATCATTAAAACCGACGCAATTCGACTAATACAGGGTGAAACACGCTATGAAATTGATGCCAAGCACTTCAACTCCGGCACTTATTACATTAGTATTATTACTCCGAGTGGTATTATAACACGGGAATTGGTAGTAGTAAGATAATAGAAATAGCAAGCAATAATATCTTATATATAACCCTCACGTTTTTGTGGGGGTTTATTTTTTGTGCCACTCACCAAATCATTATAACATCACTTTCAATTATCATGAAATTAATATTATATAAAAAACGATCTAGTTTCGAATAATTTTCTTAATTTTGTGCTGAATAATTATAACAAATAAAATATGAAAATTTCAGAAATAATCAAAATTTGCAGTCCTAATACGATTAATCCGATGATTTATCCGGGTAAATTGGTTTCTGCCGGCAGAGCTATAAAAATAAGTGATAATAATGAAGAAAAAGTGGATTTGAATCATTTGCTTATTCAACATCCTTCGGCTACGTTTTTTGCGCGTGTAACAGGCGAATCACAGTTCGCGGGCATCGTAAGCGGCGATATGGTCGTTGTGGATACAATCGTTGAACCTCGGGACGGCAGTATCGTTTGTGTGGCATCGAACGAAGACATATTTTTAAAAAAATATTTTTCTATTGACGGTAAAGAGTTTTTGGAATCAGCCGATAGCGAAATAGAAGCAATTGACCCCGACCAACTTTTAAAAAATAAAATTTTGGGAACTGTAACCAAGATTATACATTCATATTAAAAAACACATAGAGTAGTTTAGTGTTTTAAAAGTAAATTATGATTAATTATTGAGCTTTTTTCTCTTCGAACATTCCTTTAATTCTCTGGAATTCGGCATATTCGATGTTCGCAAGATTCAATATTTTTTCGCGGTCGGATAATTTAATCTTGATAAAGAATGCTTGGATAGAAACATCCTTGATCTCGGAGATTTTAATTTTCTCAATTAGTGCCTGCCCGGGAAGAAGGTATGATATTTCAACATCATCCCATTCGAAGAAATATTTGTCATTCTTTAGTGCCAAATACCCCAGTATTATTAATATGAAACCCACACTTGTAAATGGCAGATACATCATATTAAATGGTAAAATCTGAGAACCAATCCCATCAACTTTGAATCTTAAAGATAGTATCACACCGGTTACTAATAAAACCGCACCGATAATCATAAAGTTTTTTGTACTTTGCTTTTTAATCCTGTAAATTTTAACTCTTTCCATAAAATCCTCATTATTTATTTTTTGTGAACTTCGTTTCTATGCTCTTGCCTTCTTTCGGCTTCTAAAACTTCCCGATAGTATTCGATTTTATGCGCCTCATCCCAAGTTGCACGAGAGAAAGTAATTTTTTTTTTCTCTCAATTTTACATTAGTGAGTTAATATTTTTACGTTTTCATATTTCAGACGTTCGATTAACCAATTGTTGAGAACCTTTTTTTCGTGAGAAGAAAGTTTGCGCCTTGACGATATATATGCTATTATTGTTGTATCATTTGTATTTTTGTCAATATCGCGAATTAGTGCTTTAAAAGCTGTGAATTTTAATATTTTAGGATTTATCGCCTTTATTTCATCGCTAATTGATTCTAACGGAATGTTGATTTGATTCTTATTTATTTCATTTTCTAACAATCTTATTTTTTTGTCTTTATCTTGGATAGTAACTTCATTTTTATGATATATTTCTTCAATGATTCCTGTTTTTATTTGGTTTACATCCACTTTTGCGGCATCACTCATCCCTTGTTTCAGTTCGAGTTTTGTTTTACCCAATTTGTAGTCTTTTAGTTTTCTTTCTAACTTTAGAAGCTTATCGTTATTAATGTTTTCGCCAATTAAAACCATCTCGATTTTATTGCTGCCCGTTCTGTTATAAATATATTTTTTACTAATGATTTGAGTTTTGTCAAAGATCATTTCTTCGTTAACAAAATTTATAGCGTTAGATTTAAATATCGTTTGTTCAATAATTTGATAGGCAAAATAAATGCTGGGCAATACAGTTACTAAAACAACGATATAAATAGATTTTCTTACTTTATTAGATTGAGCTCTATCAATAATTTGTTTAAAAGGAAATTTCAAAAAACGAACTACTAAATAAGTTGATAAACTAATCATTACAGTATTTATAAAAAATAAATACATAGCGCCGAAAAAATAGTATAGATTACCTGTCGCTAATCCAAAACCCGCGGTGCAAAGTGGTGGCATTATAGCCGTCGCTATAGCAACACCCGGTATCGCATTCCCTTTTTCTTTAGTAGCACCAGCGACTATTCCTGCAAGACCGCCAAAAAGTGCTATTAAAACATCATAAATTGTTGGAGTAGTTCTGGCGAGTAATTCGGATTGTGCTTCATTTAGTGGACTTATTAAAAAATAAATAGCCGATGTTATAACACTTATTATTACTGCAATTGATAAGTTATTTAAAGATTTTTTTAACAGGGTGAAATCGGAAATCCCCACGCTGAGACCTAATCCCATTATCGGTCCCATTAATGGCGAAATAAGCATTGCTCCGATAATAACCGCGGTTGAATTTATATTTAAACCTACGGAAGCAACAAATATAGCAAATATCAGCGTCCATAGTTTTACACCTTTGAATTCCACTCCATTTTCGATTGATGTTATAGTATTAATTTTGTCATCTTGTTCGTGACTAATATTAAATCTATCTTTCAAAAAGAGAGCCATATAGTGGGCTTTTTGTTTCATCGTACTATGTACTTCATTAATTATTTCTTAAATTACTTTTTACGACTTAAGGTAAAATCTATTTTCAAATTTAATAAAAATACTTTATAAATTACCCTTTTAATATTAAAAATACCATATAACCTATATAAAGCGTTAGGAACAATATTCCTTGCCACTTTTGCAAAACGCGCTTTTTGCCGATGAATAAGAAAACTAATAAAAGTAAATTGGCAACAATTACCATAAACACATCGGAGTTGCCTGCTTTGTTGAAAGGTAAGGGTTTAATTATCGAGCTGATACCCAAAACCCAAAATATATTAAAGATACTTGAACCAATCACATTTCCTATCGCTATATCTGCATTTTTCTTATAAGCGGCTACAGTCGATGTGGCAAGTTCCGGCAATGAAGTACCTAATGCAATTACTGTCAAGCCAATTAAATATTCGCTTACCCCAAATTGATTGGCGATTTTCACAGCACCATTTATAATCCACGTCCCGCCAATGACCAATCCTAACATACCCAACAAAAGATATAACGCTGATTTAAAGTTACTTAATTCTTTAAAACCATCATTTTTTTTAACATCGGCTTTTTTGGCAATGCTGAAAATATAATACATAAAAATAACAAAGAAGGCAATAAGGATAAGCCCATCACTTCTTGATAGTACCGATAATGCATTGTGGTCAATTAATTGGTCATTAAGAAGAATACCAAGTACTAAAGCGGCTAATAAACTTAATGGTATTTCCTTGGTGATAGTTGTACGCTGAACGGCTAAAGGATATATCATTGCCGACACCCCTAATATCAAGAGAATGTTTGCAATATTACTGCCGAGAATGTTACCAATGGCAATTCCTGAACTATCTCGAAGACTGGCGGTGATATTGATAAACATTTCGGGAGCTGACGTGCCAAAAGCTACGATTGTTAAACCTATTACTAAGTTCGATATTTTTAATTTATTAGCAATGGACGTCGCGCCATCAACCAATAAATCCGCTCCTTTTACGAGTACAAGAAATCCAAGTAAGAATAGTATATATATGAACATATCGGCTATTTCCAATAATCCTAATTTTCAAAATAAATGTTTTCTTTTATTTCAATCTAAATTCTCGTTCACAGTATTTTGTATTATTCATACTATGAATATTTTTTAACCTCTCATTATCAAATATACTATATAAGCGGCATATATCAGTAGGAATAGCACACCCTGCCATTTTTGCAATACGTGCTTTTTCCCGATTATTAGAAATACAAATAGTAAAATACTGGCTAAAATAGTCATAACAATATCAATATTGCCGGAAGGTTGAAATGGTAATGGTTTTATTATAGAGCTAAGCCCCAGAATCCAAAATATGTTAAAAATATTTGAGCCCACCACATTTCCAATAGCTATGTCAGTATTCTTCTTGTAGGCGGCGACAGCTGAAGTAGCAAGTTCAGGAAGCGAAGTCCCTAATGCGACTACCGTAAGACCTATCATATATTCACTTACTCCAAAGATATTTGCAATTTTGACCGCTCCATTGACAATCCAGAAACCTCCCAAAGTCAATCCCACTAAACCTATAATTATATATGCCCCTGATTTGATATTGCTTATTTGCTTAATCTCGCTGTCACTATTGTATTCGGTGTCTTTTGAAATGGAAATAACATAATACATAAATATGATGAAGAATCCAATAAGAACCAGTCCATCACTTCTCGTTAATTCTGATATTCCTCTATGATCAATCAGCAGGTCGTTTGCAAGAATCCCCAATATTAATGCCGCCAACAAACTAAATGGAATTTCCTTTGAAATAGTAGATTTTTGAACCGCGAGTGGATAAATAATTGCGGATATTCCCAAAATAAGAAGAATATTGGCAATGTTTGACCCTAAAATATTACCAATGGCTATCGATGCGTTACCCTTTATACTCGCGGAAATATTGACGAATAGTTCCGGCGCGGAAGTGCCAAATGCTACTACTGTCAAACCTATTGCCAAGTTCGATATATTTAGCTTTTTAGCAATCGAAGACGCGCCATCCACTAAAAAAGACGCACCTTTTATTAGTATTACGAATCCAATGACAAATAAAATATAAGTTAACATTTATTACTCTCTAATTAATTTTCTTCTTTAGCATCTCGTTATATGCTTTCCCTACTAAAATCTCGCACGCTGATTTCACCAAAATATCAGTTGGGATCAATCTTTCAATTATTTTTCTATCAGGATTGAAGCGGCCAAAGATTTCCTGATCCAATGCTTTTTTTATAATATCTTTATTCTTATTAAACGCTTCGGTTTGGCGAACTATAAAACGAGCATTAAGGTCTTCTATATCGGCTAATATCTTGGCATCGGCTTGCGATTCCATAGCTTTATCTTTCAACATCCTCAGTAATCTTACTTCTTCAGTTTCATATTCATAATTTGTAGAATCAAGATATTTCTTGAAATCAGCAATAATATTTTCAGTAACAGCAAAGTTCTTTGGTAAGGTGTCCAATTTAGCGGTGTAGATTGTTCCAAATCTAAAAAACTTATGTTTATCGGATAAATCGTATAAATAATCGGCGAATTTTTCAGGTAAGATCAATGAATCAGGGTCAATGCCGTGAGATTCTTTTACCTCGCGTCCATTTTTAGTTTTGAAAATTCTTTCGACAATATTATTGGTGTCTTCAACAAAACCGTTATTTTTTTGGTAGGCATCAGCAAAATTTCGTCGTTGGATGCATCTGCCGGAAGGTGTATAGTATCGCGCAGTTGTAATTTTCATCTGTGCTTTAAACGGAAGCGCGAAAAAAGATTGCACTAAGCCCTTGCCGAAAGAGCGCGTACCCAAAACAACCCCCCTATCTAAATCCTGAATGGCACCGGCTACAATTTCCGAAGCACTAGCACTACCTCCATTAATTAGAACGGCAAGTCTTATATCGGGCATATCAGGTGGCAAAAACGTTTTAAATTCGCTATCATTGTCTTCATTGTTGCCCTTTATTGAGACTACCATATCCCCTTGCTGTAAAAATAGCTCGCAAATAGCAACGGCTGATTGAACCAAGCCCCCCGGATTGTTACGCAAATCCAATATTATACCCGCCGGTTTACGGATTCTTTTCAACGCGTTCAAGGCACCCCTCATTTCATAAGCGGCTGTTTTAGTGAAACCACTTAATCCGACGTATGCTATACTATCATTAATAAACCCACTATAAACAACGTCTTTGCGCTCGACTTTTTCTCGGGTGAGTTGTTTCATTATAGTATCTTTTCCGCGAATAAACCAAACATCGGCTATAGAAGATGGAGTACCACCTGTGTAAACCCCTAAACTGTCGATATTCAAATTTATAACTATAGTCGAATCAATTTTATACAATATATCGCCCGGACGAACACCGTTTTTATATGCTGAGAAACCTTCCAAGACGTTCTCTATTACTATTGAAGAATCTATAGAAGTAACTGTAACTCCGAATCCAACATAAGTTCCTTGGGTCATTTTTTCGACGTCGGTCTTTTCTTTTTCCGAATAATATTCCGTATATGGGTCAAGAGAACCAAGTATGCCCTTGATGGCTGAATTTGTCAATTCCTCGGGACTGAGCTCTAAAACATAATTATTTAGAAGTGCTCTATATAATTCACCGTACAGTTCAAAAGATTGATTAATCTCCGAGTATTTATCAACGGGCTCTGCAGGGAGCGGATTTATGCTGATCAACAGCAAAAAAAATAAAAACAGTTTTCTCATTTTATACCAAAATGTTAAAAATTTATAGTCAAAAATATAAAAATTTATTATATTTAAACATCTGACTTTTACAAAAGGAACATTTATGAAACGAATTATAGCATATATAATTATATTTCTTTTTGCTAATCTCGCGCAAAGCCCGTCGGCAAATTCGGCGGATAAGACAGTTACTATAATACATCTCAACGATATACATTCACAAATTGACAACTTTGGACGTTTAAAATCGCTCGTTGACAGCTTGGAAAAAGGTAACCCGAATGTATTAATTTTTGGCGCGGGTGATTATTTTAGCGGCAATCCGATAGTGGATTTTTATGATCCAAAAGGACTGCCGATGATAGAATTGATGAATAAAATTGGTTTCGATGTGGCTTGCTTTGGCAATCACGAATTTGACTATGGTCAAAAGTCGCTTCAATATTTACGCCTTAGGTCACAATTCCCTTATATATCATCCAACATCATAGTCAATGATACCAACACTTCTTTAAAAGCCATACAAGGGCAATATTCATTTAATATTGATGGATTGATTTTGACAGTCATCGGCACTTTGCAGGTTAACTCCAATGGTATGCCGTCAAGTTCCCCCGATAAATTAAACGGGATAAAGTTCGAAGAATCTTTTTCGGCAATTGAAGGGGCTCTGAGGAAAGTCGAGGGCAAACCCAACGCATTAATTGCACTAACACATTTGGGATATTCTACCGACAGTTTGTTGGCGCTAAAATACCCGCAATTTAATCTTATTATCGGTGGTCATACACATACATTGATAATGGAACCAAAGCGAGTTAACGGTGTCGCAATAACACAAACTAATGGTAATATGAAATATGCAGGTATTATCAAAATGCACTTTAGCAATGATTCATTAACAGGAATAACCGGCGAAATGTTCGATTTGGCTCGAATAAAACCCGACTTCGAAATTCAAAAAATCATAGATGTATATAATGACGATCCTGTACTCAACAAAACGATAGCGCATACAAACAAAGCTATCACGAAGCCATTCGAGCTGGGTTTGTTGATATGCGACGCGCTGAAAAGTAAATACAAAACGGACTTCGCTTTTCAAAACTATGGCGGAATGCGGATTGATAAAATTGATACAGGAGCCATCAAGACAAAGGATATTTTGTCATTGCTCCCTTTTGGAAATACTGTTACGGTAATAAGTATTACTATCGAAGAACTGAAAGGTATTATGAAAAAATCTTGGGAGATGGAAGAAGCCAGCCCATCGATAATTTCCGGTGGAAAAGCGGAATTGGATATTGAGAATGGGAAAGTTATTAAGGTCAAAATCAAAGACAAAACAGGCAAAGAATTAAAAGATAATAAAAAAATATCGTTAGCGCTTAATGATTATTCCGTGAATGTATATGCCGCTGATTTGAAAGGCAAGAAAACGGAATATAAAGCTAAAGTATCGGATATTTTGGCGGAATACCTTAAGAAGAATAAAAAGCTCAATTATTCCGGTAAGCGAAGTGTGAGCATTATTGAAAAGAAATAAAAAAAAGCCGAATCTATTCGATTCGGCTTTTAAATATAAATTTTCAACTGTGAAAAATTATTTTTTCGCAGGTTGTGGAGCTTGTTGAGCCGGAGCTTGTTGTTGCTGTGGTTGTGCTTGTTGTACCGGAGGCATAACAGGATTACGTTGTGTTGGTACGCTTGTACCTTCTACGATTGGTTTTGCAACTGCTTCTTGGCTTCTATCCAAACCAACTTTGTTAACCAAAATTGATAATACAACTATCGCTATTGCAAGCCCTACAGTAATCTTATGTAATTTTTCCATACCGCCGCGAGCACCGAATACACTAGTAAATTGACCGCCTATGCCGCCTAATGTTGAAATCATATCGCCTTTGCTTGGTTGTAGTAAAACTACTATCATCAAAACTGCAGAAAGCACGAACAATAATACCATAAATAATGTGTACATTTCTTTTCCTATATATTTTTTTATTAATGTCTATTTCAGGAACTTCAAAAATAATGACTTTTTTTTAAATAACAAGTTTTTTTTTGTAATTTTGTGTATATTAATATGTAAATAGATGAAAATAACCAGCAGATACATACTACGCAACTTAGCGGCACCATTTTTCTTTGGCACTTTTACGATAGTGTTCCTATTCGTAATGCAGTTTCTTATGAATAACTTATACAAGTTCGTCGGCAAAGGTCTCGACGATTGGTTGTTCGTTCAACTCGTAATTTATAATCTTCCTTGGATGACAGTTATTTCTATGCCGATGGGAGTTGTTTTCGGTTGTGTGATGGGTTTCGGCACAATGTCCGCAAATAATGAAATCACCGTTTTAAAAGCCGGTGGAGAAAGTTTGTATAAAATGATGCGCCCGGTAGTTATTTTAGGTATTTTGCTCACTTGGTTTATGTTCTGGTTCAACGACGAGGTTTTGCCCGAATCTAATCACAAAGCAATAGTGCTTTTCGGTGATATGCAAAGAGCAAAGCCGACAATGATTTTGGAGCCTGGGCAATTCTCGAACGATATAGAAGGTTATTCTATATTAGCCCGCACGATTGACACTTCATCAAATAAACTTTATGGCTTAACTGTTTACGAACAGAAAAATCCTAACAACCAAAATATTATTACCGCCGATTCCGGCACTATGTCGTTTTCGAAGGACTACTCGCATTTCATAATTGAAATGCAGGATGGTGAAATTCATAGCTTCCGTCAAAACCGTTTAGGACAATATAAGCGAATTGATTTCGAGGATTATAAATTAACCGGCTGGGCTTATGGCTTCGGATTTTCAAGAACGGACGAGGAAGATATCCGACGCGACGATAGGGAAATGAATATCAAAGCGATGGAAAAAATCGTTTGGGATGCCCAAAAAATTGTTGATAGCACAAAAAAGAAAATTGACCGGACGCTACGAGAGCATCTGGACTATCTCTTTTTGGGAACATCTCAAAAATCCTTTGAACAAATCCTTGGAAAGGCTATATATACCGACAAAGTCTTTGGTGGAATTTCAAGAAAAGTCGCCGCGCAACGAGTATCGCAGCAAACTTCAATATTATCGTCCATATTAACAACCGATGTTAATCGTATGAACGGTCAAGATAAAACCATTCAGCAATATACCGTCGAAATCCAAAAAAAATACGCTATTCCGATAGCTTGTATTTTATTTATTTTTGTCGGATGTCCTTTAGGAATTATGTCCAAAAAAGGTAATTTTGGTTTTGCGGCCGGTATAAGTTTTGCCTTTTATATCTTTTATTGGGCATTTTTGATGGGCGGTGAAAAATTTGCCGATAGGGGAGTTATACCGGCAACAATTAGTATGTGGGTTGGGAATGCGATAATTTTAATTATGGGGCTACTTCTAACGATGCGTGTTAATAACGAATCTTTCCGATTCGGTCTCCCAAAATTCTTACGAAGAAAAAAATAATACTCGGTTAAGTTTTTTGCTTCTTCTTTTTTGCGGCTGGAAATAATACATTATTAAGAATCAATCTGTAACCCGGTGAGTTCTTGTGCAAACTTACATCAGTTTGAGGATCACCGATTTTGTGAGTATAATCTTCGGGATCGTGCCCCCCGTACCAAGTAAAAAATCCTCTTCCGAATTTCCCATAAATATATTTGACTTCATCAGTTCCCTCTCGCTCACCTAAAATTGTTACCGATTTTTTAACAAATTCACGATGAAAAGCAGAAGTTTGTCCAATGAATCCTCTGATTACATTTGCGTGGTTTTGTGTCAACATTGTAGGAACAGGGTCGTATTTAGCAGAGAAATCGAATAATGTAAAATAGTCTGTTTCCTGCCTATCCAAAAGATCTTCAGCCGGAATATCTATATCCGAAAACTCATAAATTGACGGGTCGTTAATTACTTTGAAATTTTCAAAAGCAAAAGTATTATCATAATTCAATTTTTGATTATCGTTTTTATCAACCGGATCGCCATCAAACACATCTGGGCAAATATCGGTGTTTTGCGCGGCTAAAGCGATATCGTAACTGTCAGTTGCACTGCACATTGCAAAAAGAAATCCACCTGAAGCCACATATTCGCGCATTTTCTGAGCAACTGCCAATTTCATTTTAGAAACCTTGCTATAACCCAATCTTTCAGCCATATTTTGGTTTGATGTTACCATAGTTATGTACCACGGTGTATTTGCATAAGACAACCAGAATTTACCATATTGTCCAGTAAAGTCTTCGTGATGCAAATGTATCCAATCGAAATCCTTTAATTTATCGTTAAGTACTTCTTCGTCCCAAATAGGGGTGTAGGGCACACCGGCATACTCAAGCACTAATCGTACCGCATCGTCCCAAGGCTGTGCCGTAGGGGGCACATAAACGGCTATTCTCGGCGCTTTCTCTAAGCGGACAACGTCCATATTAGTGTTTTCATCCTGAGTTTCATTATAAATCTGCTCAGCATTGGCGTCCGTAATTACTTCATAATCAACACCGCGAAGTTGACATTCCGAAACTATATCTTCGTCATAATCAAACATAAAACTCCCCGAGCGGTAATTCAGGAGCCATTCTCCTGTCCCGCCTTCGGTTAACCACCAAAATGTAATACCATAAGCTTTTAAATGGTCGGTTTGCGATAAATCCATCGGAATAAGTATTTTTTCACTATAAGCGGACGTTGTTATGATTAATATCAAACAAAAAAGAATTTTCTTCATATTTCCCTATTATTTTTTTACCAGTCTCGCGGCGAACCCGCCGTCTATATCGTGAAGATGTGGCCAAACGAGCATCATCCCGTTTTTACAAATTTCTTGCGGTAGGTATTTTTCTGCCGGGTCTAATTCAAAATCAGGGTAGGTTTGCAAAAACCATTCTACGTTCTCTTCATTTTCCATTGGGTCAATTGTGCAAGTGGAATAAACAAAAACACCTCCGCTTTGCATCTGCTCGGCGACGTTTTTCATTATTTCTCTTTGCGAATCGGACATTCTTTTAATATCCACGAATTCACGTTTCCATTTAATATCCGGTTTTTTCCGAATCGTTCCCAATCCTGAACAAGGTACATCGGCAAAAATAATATCGTAATTTTCTTCAAATACAACACTCTTGGCATCGGCTGTGTCGGTATGAATTATATCAAAGCCATAACGTTCCGAACCTTCCTCTATGAATCTCAATTTATTTGGGTGTATATCATAAGCCGTGATATAGCCTTCGTTGTTCATCAGTTCAGCAAAATAAAAAGTTTTTCCTCCAGGTGCGGCGCAAATATCGGCAATACGTTGTCCTGGCTTCGGTGATGCCAACTGAACGGCTAACGAAGCGGTTGGATCTTGAATGGCAACCTTACCGCTCTTGAACAAATCGCTATTAGCAATATCCCAATGCGAATTATATAACTTTAAAGTGTTCGGGTGCAATGGAAAATTTTCGTACTCGATTTCGTGCTTTGTAAAGATATCTTGAACTTCTTCGACTTTTGCTTTCATAGTATTAATTCTTACCGGAACATAAGGTCTTTTGTTATTATGTTCCATAAGAAGTTTGGCGTCAGCATCGCCCATAATATTGCAATAGCGTTTTGACAGCCATTTTGGATGAGAACTCAAAATACCAAGATGATAATAAAAATCATCCTTTGCTTCGGGATATCGAATAGAAGAAAAGTTTCTGGCAATATTTCTCAATACACCATTTGCCACATTTGCGGCTTTTTGACCTTGAATACGTTTTACGATTTCCACGGATTCGTCTATTGCCGCATAGTCGGGAACTTTATCCAAATAGAGCATCTGGTACAACGCTATGCGCATCGAATTCTTTATTATATTGAGGCATTTTTGATAATCCCCTTGGTAAAATCCGATTAATACATAATCCAACTTTAATCGCCAACGAACTACTCCATTCACCAATTCAGTTAATAACGCTTTATCTTGCGGAATCATATCTGCTTTTATAAAAGTATTTTTTATAAGTATATCCAGATACGAATCGCTTCTATCGAAGCGAGTTAATATTTTCACCGCTAAAAATCTGGTATTATTCTGAAAATCATCCTCAATTAATATTTCGTTTTCTTGTTCCATAGCATAATTTTGTTTATTTTTGAATTATTTATTTAACGCTAATATAATGAATTTATTGCATATATCAAGAACAATCTTGTTAATTCTTATAATATCAACATTTGGTGAACTTAAGGCGCAAGATCCTAATAGTCCCGTCAAACTATATTATAATTATAAAAAACAGGAAATAGGCGGTTTTGTTGGCATTGGTCAAGGCTATACCAATGGTATTATTCAGGTTGACTGTCCTGAATGTGAATTTGAAAAAGCTATTGGATATAATTTCAGAGTGGGTGCGCTTTACGAACAAAGCCAATCGAAGGTATTTGGATTTGGCTTATTCGCCGCTTTTCAAAATACCCAGCTAAAGAGTTCTTATATTCAATTGGAAACTGTTACTTTGCAGAATACAAATAACGAAAAAGTTGACGCAAGCTTTCGCAATTCCGCAACTATTAATTTACGGCATTTTATTGCCGGTGGCTCTTTGATTTTCAAACCGGCAAAGATATTCTTTTTGCAAGCGGGCGCTTCGATTATGCTTCCAATCGGCTCATCGTTAATTCAAGAAAAGGCATTGCTGACAAATACTGCAAAGTTGTCCAACAGTCTTATAGTAAACTTAGCGATTGATCCCCAAACGGGTAACGCTCTTGTAGGCTCCGATTCCAAAACAGCGATGCTTCAAGAATCGAAATACCCTAATCTTGGCATCCCCGTTTATATTGATTTAGCTACCGGTTTAGAGCTTTCCGCATCGAAGAAAGTAGTTATATGCCCAATGCTTGAATTCTCATACCCAATATTGCCAATGGCTTCTGTTGGCGATAATTTCAGCGTAGGATTTTGGCGATTAAGCGTAAAAGTCAAATACAATTTATTTGAAACAAACAGCGATTATTAAGAAGAGTTTAGTTTTGTTACTTCAAGTTAATAGGATTTGACTTTTAGTTTTTGTACAACGTAATCAGTTCACAATAGAATATGTTAGAGGTTATACGGCTTTTATCTTATTTCCAATTTTCCATTATAGAAGATGGATTCCCGATCGGAGTCGGGAATGACATTCGTCATTTCTTTGCGTCTCCGCGTATTTGTGGTTTTCTCATTCTTCTCATTTTCAACTATAATTTTCAATTTTCGATTTCTTCAATCTTCTCCGGTTTTTCAAAACTAAATTCATAATTAAGATTCAGTGAAGCAGAGTAATTCATCCCAAGTTGATTGCCTTTAAAATACTGATATAATGGATAATCAAAAAGCAAAGATAAGTTAAAGTAACTATATGAGAAATTGATCTGTGGAGCAATATTTACAGACCAACTGCCCGAGTTTACGATTGGGTCTTTATACTGCCGGTCACGAGCGTGCAATTCATTTCTCAGCTCCAATATCCCTGTCCACTTTTCAAGAAAACCCTGAGCAAAAATAAATGAAGTGTAGTTATACATTCCGTATTGATATTCTTTAGTATTTATACTGTTGTAACCACTCGAATTAATTATGATAAATCTTGATTTCGTTTCCGAAAACCCCTTATGAAAAAACAGTGTTACAATACCACTATAATCTCCGGAGGATGGCATAATATGCTGTGGCAAACTATTTGTTTCAAATTGTAGAGGTAGTTTTGCACCTACACCGGCAGAAAATTCCAATTCGCGTGCGGGACTGAAGTAAAAATTATACTTTGCCGACAATAATAAATGCGAAAGTCCACTTCCGGAAAAGCTTTCAATACCCCAATCCTGTGTTTTGTTCAAAAAATATCCGGTTTCCGCTTCCACAGTAAATTTATCGCTTATCCCATATCCCAAAACTAAACCCATATATTGATAACGAAGCGATTTTATATCGCCAGTATCTTGGACAACATCGCCTTTATAAAATTTATTGCCCTGTCCAAATTTGTAAAAAAGCAATGCGCGCATATTTTTTTCCTGTAAAACACCAACATTTGTCGTTCCCGATACCGGAGTCATACCACCGATTGCAGCACCATTTATGCAATTACATTGCCCAAAAATCGGTGTTTTAAGTAAAAAAATCAAAAAAATTGCAAAAAACACAAAATATTTTTTCAAAATCGCCTCTTTTGTTTTTGTATTATTGAAAATATTATTAATTTAAAATTACGAAAAAAAGCAAACACACAATAAGTTTTTTTCATAAATAATTATATTAAAGATATTATTGAAAATATCATACCAATTTTTTTATCTAACTGATTTTTTTTTTATAAAACTAGGGAATCACAATGAACAAAGCTGAATTAGTTAATTTCGTAGCACAAAACACTGATTTAACAAAAGCCAAAGCTGAATTGGCTATTAAAACTACAGTAGATGCTATCACTTCTGAATTACAAAATGGTGGAAGCGTTACCTTGATAGGTTTCGGTACTTTCTCGATTAATGCAAGAAAAGAAAGAACTTGCAAAAACCCTCAAACAGGCGAACCAATGGTCGTACCTGCTAAAAAGGTTGCAAAATTCAAACCTGGAAAAGCGTTGGCTGAAGTAGTCAACAAATAAGTTATTAACATTTTTTACAAAGCCGCTGTTTTTTATAGCGGCTTTTTTTATATTGTGTAAATTGTTTGTGCAATTTTGAAAAAACAAATTAACAAACAAAAAAAAATAATTAGAAAACTTAGTTAGATTAAATAGATAAAAGATAATGGAAAACTCAGCACAACAAGAATTCATCGTAACGGCTCGCAAATGGAGACCACAGACCTTTGCTTCCGTAGTTGGTCAAAACCATATCACAGATACCTTAATGAATGCCATACGCTCGGGCAGAGTTCATCACGCGTATTTATTCTGCGGACCGAGAGGTGTCGGAAAAACTACAACTGCGAGGATTTTCGCTCGCGCTTTGAATTGCACCAATCCTCAAGATTATGAACCGTGTAACGTATGTGAAAGCTGTGTAAGCATTCTTTCCGATCGTTCGATGGACGTGTTGGAAATAGATGGTGCATCGAATAACAGCGTCGAAGACATCCGTACTTTACGTGAGAATGTAAAATATCCGCCAAGTACCGGCAAATATAAAATATATATTATTGATGAAGTGCATATGCTTTCGAAGCAGGCTTTCAACGCTTTGCTCAAAACCTTGGAAGAACCGCCTAAGCATCTGATTTTTATTTTTGCTACTACCGAATCGCATAAAGTATTGCCGACTATTATCAGCCGTTGCCAACGATTCGATTTCCGCAGAATGGAAATACCGGATATCGTTAGTCAATTGAAATTTGTCGCCGATAAAGAATCTATCACTATCGATGACGAATCCTTATACACTATCGCAAAAAAATCCGACGGTTCTATGCGCGATTCGCAAAGTATATTTGACCAAGCGGTGGCTTTTTGCGGAAAGGATATTCATTATCAGACTTTAGCGGAAGTTTTAAATCTTATTGACGAGGAATTCTTTTTTAGCATAACTGACGCGGCAAAGCTCAAGGACTCTGCGAAAATGTTAGAGCTGACTGCTGATGTGATGAAACGGGGTTATGACCTCCAGGAGTCTTTACAAGGGCTTCTCGAGCATCTGAGAAACATTATAGCCATCAAACTTTGTGGCGATTCGCGTTTGGTCGAATCGAGCGAAGCATTTATTTCCCGTTATAGAGCAAGCGCCGAAAAATTCGAGAAAATGGATTTACTCCGTATGATGAATTTAATCTCGCAAACCGAACAACAATTGAGGTTTTCACCTCAACCGAGAATTCGATTCGAGCTTGGTTTATTACAGTTATCTACTTTAGGAAGCGTCGTTGATATTGACGAGTTAATTAAAGAAGTCCGCGAATTAAATCTACAAGCTATTAATGTATCTGTTTCTCCGATTTCTACTACCGGAGACGAAAAAAAAAAAATGAGCCTATAATTGAAAAGGCTGTTATTCCTCAGCAGACTGTTCAAGAGGATAAACCGGCAGTATCAAACATTGAAGAACCTGCGATTAACGAATCAGATTTTGATGATAACTATCTTATTGAATCTGAAATGCGAAGCGAACAAATAGATAAGCCTGAAATGATTGTCGAAGAACCGGCTACAGTTCAAGAGCCTGTCGTTCAACAAAAATCAGTTAATCCTGCAAAAGAAGATTTACTTCCTATTGAGGTGTATTTGATGGAAAACTTTGGTGCAAAACGCTCGGATTAACTACGCGGGTAGGTCTCTTTCAGCTCGTCTTTGCGGCAAAGATTGCTCATTTTGCAAAATTTACAGGTGTCGGTACTTTGTTTAATTGGGAATATGCCCGATTCTATTTCGGTCTTAATTTGAGATATTTTGTCAGTGACAGAATTAGTGAATTCTTCGCTTTGAGCAAATTCATATTTCAAATTATAGTACTCAAAGCTCTTGCTGGTATATTTTTTGGAATCGTACACAGGTTTAAAAACATAATAAAGTCCACCTGCCGGGTTTGGTGTTATATCATAGCATTCTTCAAATAGTTTTTGCATAGCCATCATATAAATAGGA
This sequence comes from Kapaibacterium sp. (SeqCode), assembly GCA_038206725.1. Classification (GTDB taxonomy): domain Bacteria; phylum Bacteroidota; class Ignavibacteria; order Kapaibacteriales; family UBA2268; genus JBAXXL01. The sequence continues at coordinate 76,904 of JBBRAO010000002.1, read as the reverse complement.
AGCTGTAACGATTCAACATTTTTTATTTTACTTGGATTGCTAGTACTTGCGTCTGTACTTTTATAATCGGCAATGCGGAATTCTATATTATCCTTTGAATCATTTTTTAGTTCAACACGGTCCATTTTACCTCGAAAAGTTAGACCACTAATTTCCATAGGTGGCAAAGAACCATCTGTTTTACCACCGAAAACCAACTCAAAAAGAGCCGGACGAAATTCTTGTTTCTCTTGATTATCAAGTTCGTTATCCAGCCAAAATTCCAAAAACCCATTAGCCTCGCCACCTAATATCTCTGTTTTGGCGAAATCTATAAACGGGTTGTCAACACTTAAACTTGCAAATTCATCTAACGCTATCTTTGTTAAAAGCTCCAGATAGTCCGCTCTTTTATTTTTGTCTAAAGAAACAATTTTGGATTGCGGATATTTCTGATTTTTTGCATTTATCGAAATGGCTTGCGGATTTGAATAATTTTTCTGTATTTCTGTATAAAAAAGAAATAATACTTTATGAAGAATACTGCCTCGCTCAGCTCCACTCAAACCACGTTCAATACTATCTTCATCGCTTTGACGCAACAGCTTTTCCGCGAAAAATCTATAAGGACAAGCTATAAAAAGATCCAGAGCCGAAACTGAATATGATTTTGGTAAATTTCTAAATTCATTTTCGATTTTACTGATATCTGCAGAATTTCCGTTTTTGCTTTGATTTTCAATGTCAGTAAATAACTTATCCAAATCCACGGATTTATTATTTAAGGAATATTTAGGATTGTACTTTATCAAACTAAAATACTCGTCCAACGATTCACGATAATAAACTTTATTTGCCACAGTAACGGACAATTCACTTTGGGTTGTGATAGTATCGAGCCATTCAAAACCCGCAGGGCATTCATTTTTTAGAATTTCCTTTTTGATTTTCTCTATATCGCAATCTTCTGCCTGAATGTTGTCAATTATTTTCTTTAAAGCAAAAATAAAAGAAGATGGGATAATGTTTCTATCTCCGTCAATAGTTGGATAACTGATATAGATACCGTCTTTGGTAGAATTTAGAGCATCTGAATTGGATGTTAGAAACTCAAAAAATAGCATTTTTTCTGATGAATAATGGCGTTGTTCACTATCTTTCAATTCTTTGCCGAGAAACAAATCCGTTTTATAATTCAATGGGAATTCGCCGTCAACAGCACCACAAAGAAACAACACCTTGAAATTTAATCCCCGAAGTTGTTCAATCGAGGTAACAGTTACTCCATAACCGCGACGCAGTCTTAGCTGATACTTTCCGGCAGTGACAGCCGATTTGAAGCGTTCTGTTAATTCTTCAATCGAAAAAGGTTTATCACCGGAAATCTTAGTTAGGATTTTTGTATGCTCATCGAGCAGTTTTACAAATTCATTGAGCGATTTAATATCTTTTTCTATTTCATCGTGGATTAGGAGATAATCGAATCTTTCGGAGCTCTCTCTTAAGGATTCCAATTCATCGGCACCACGATTTATATTCTCAACCAATTTTAATTTTTTTAGAATTTCTTCGATTATATACTTCTGAAATTCAAGCGGGGTTAGATTAGGTTTAATTACACCAAGTTTCGCCATTGAATGTTTGAAATCTTGCGCCGCTTTTGCGAGATTCCTTTTATCCGATTCATAAGCTCTGATTTCATAAGAATCCAAATCGCTTTTTTCACTTTCGAAACGATAATCTATGATTTTTGAATATTTTTCAATCGAATCGAGCCACTTTTTTTTGCCTTCGTATTTCGAACCGGTAAAAATCTTTAATTTCTCAGCAACGCGGTTTAAGTTATCGGCATCAGGAACGAAACGCTCGTCATTTAGCTCATAACTAAAATCCAAATAATTGTTTTTCAGAGCTTTGTGCACATCTTCGCGCCGATACCCATTAGTCAGCATTTCTAACACCGAAAACACAGCCGAAACTACCGAACTGCTTTTTAAACTATATCTGTCGCTTATATTGACCGGAATTTGATTGTCATAAAATATCTCGTGGAACAAGTTGGTATATAATGCAGGTTTTCGGCTGACAACTGCAATGTCGGAAAGTTCCATATCGGGGTTGTTTTTCAACAAATATCTTATCCGCTTTGACACAGTCATCACTTCGTCGTATCGAGTTCCGCATTTATAGATTGTGAAATTCTCGGATAGGCGAGTATGTCTATTAGCCGCATCTGATTGAAACAAATTTCTGCGAAGGAAATCCTCTAAACCAAGCGTATCGTCGTTGAGTGAATTTTCTTCCTCGGCGCTTGGTTTGGAATTAAACCCAAACTTAATGAATTCAGCCACCGCTTCAGTAAAATTCCCAAATAGCGGACCATTTATAAAACTATAATCAATATCTATTATAACAGGGACTTGGCAAAAAGAGAAAAAACTTAGAAAAGTATATTCCGGTTTTTTAAATTCATTAAAATGATAAAATAATATATATTTCGTTTCACCGACTACATCGTCCAACAAAGCACCCAAATCAGGTCCAAGCATCATAAGCCTATTGTTAACATCAAGCAATTTTCCGGCGGAATCGAAGTATCTATCACCAAGTAAATTTTGGTATTCCTGATAAATTTTGGCCACATCCGATAATTTATGCTCGTTGCTTATATCCGCATTTTGCGATTGCAAATCGTTAAACAAATCCTTTGGTTGAATACCATCTTTTTTTAGACCGTAAATAATATCGGATAATCTGTCAGCGACGGCGGTGAACAAACTGGAGTTTTTTCGGGTTTTACCATAAAATTCAAGCTCAGCTTTTTTTGCGGCTTCGTTTATTAAAGCCGCTCTATAAGGATCGCTTATAAGTACTTTTTTATTTGTCGGGTATAGCTTATCATAAACCAAATCTATGATTTTTTGGAGTGTGAGTATTCTTGGCGGAGAAATTGGTTTATCGTGACGACGGTAACACTCACGTTCTAAATCGTGGGTTAAGCGTCCCGTAGGAGCAATAATTAAATAGTCATTTGGGTTTGGTGCCGATAAAGCATTTAGAAGATAATCCTTTTGACCAACTTGTGGATAGGCTTGTGTAAAAGCTCTATTATACAGCAAATGTGACATATTAATCCAAATTTGAAAATATGGAATGTTCTTTTAGTTCATCTAAAAGAAGTTTACGAGCTCTAAATAACTGTGCCTTTACAGTACCCAATGGAATATCGAGCTTTTCGGCAATATCTTTATAATCCAAATCGGATTCGTGCCGCAAATTGATAATTAATCTATATTTCTCCGGCAAAGATTCGATTGCGTTACGGATGATAGTACTTCTTTCTTCAACCAACATCTGGTCGTCAGCTTTGCTTGAAGTATCCTCTATTTGAATATATAATTCATCCTCGTCATTCGAAACGGATTGCGAAATAGAAATAGTATTGAACCTTCTTTTTCGAAGGAAATCTATACAAGTGTTTGAAGCTATCCTGTAAAGCCACGCGGCGAAAGGATAACCGGGTTGGAAACGTTCCAACGCGTTGAATGCTTTGATGAATGTCTCTTGTGCCAAATCTTCAACATCATCTTCATTTTGAATCATTCGGCGTATTACAACCTTTATTTGGTTAAAATAACGCTTTTGTAGGATACCGAATAACTCGGTGTCCCCTTTGTTGATTCTGTCAACTATATCAAAATCATCGCTATGTTTATTATCTATCATCTATCTAAGAGCGGTGCATTAATTATTATTTTCTTGTTTAATTTCTTCTGTCCAACAGTTACTTCTACTACATAAACGCCATTTTTGAATTTTGTCGTTTCAATATGGGTAAAATTACTATTAATACTGCTTTTTTCAAAAACAATTTTTCCGGAAATATCTATTATTTTTATCGAAAGGAGTTCTAAAGATAGATTTTCCCTTTGAACAACCACATAATCACTTGCGGGATTTGGATAAACCTTTATTTCATCTGTCGGGTCATCTACTGCTTCTCCGCCAATTATATTAGCTTTAATTGGGATATTTAGCTCAGAAATATCGTACTTGATTTTCAAGTTCGAAACAAATTTCCCATTTTCTCCGAATTGTGCCGATACTTTTAATATAGATTTATTATTTGGCAATAAATCTGTATTTATTTGATTTACAGATTGGAAAATTTCAGGATTATTGTAATACAGAGAATAAATATTAATAGGATTCTGTCCTTGATTTACTATTTCGAGTTCGCGAATTACAGTTGAATCAACTTTGAATGTCCCAAAGTCGAGTGTATCAATGTTTGCCGTCAAACCACCTTCATACTTGGAGGCGCCTTGCAGAAAATCCAAATAACATAGGTCGTTACCCAATTGCCACATTCTTATTCTTTCGTTATCAATAATTCCAAAACCGGTATGTACACGTTGATATTCCCAGGATAACTGTGGTTGCCAAGATTTGCCTAAATCTTTTGTAACATATACTTCTCCATTCATACATTGAGCTATCGCATAAGCGGAGTTTTCGGGTGAACTCAGATAAACCGGTACAGTTTCAAAATTATAAATATTAAAACCATTGCGCGTCCAAGTTTTACCGCCGTCTTTTGTAAAAGCGGAATAGCGATAATTGTATCTGTCAATACTTGTTAGATCTCTAACATCGGCAAAAATACAAATACCATCCTTGTCATTCAGAAATGTTATTAATTCTATTCCGGCATAATCCCAAACCTTACTTACAGACCAATTTACTAAATCGTTGGAATAAATCACTCTGCCCATAGTTGTTCCAAAAGCTGTTAATTTAGTCTTATCGGTATAATATGCCGCCCAAAAGCTATTTTCATTTTCAAGCGGTGCAATGTCTATGGGTGTACTTGTCCAAGTTTCGGCAACATCGGCTGTTTTTGCCACATACCATTTGCTGTCTTCAGCTAAACTTCCCAAAGCAATCCCGTTTTGCTGGTCAATCATAAATACTTTATATACATCAATAAAAGATTCATCCATTGCTGTGGTATCTATTGTTTTAGCAGTGAAATCCACTTTGAGAATATTTGCGCCATTTCCCCCTTCCACCGACATAGTACCAAATAATGCGACATCTTTATTTATGCCGTAAGTAGTCATTGGAACAGTACCGCTAAGCGCTTTAACCACATCGCCCGGTCCACCCCAGCGCATCAGATATCCAATGTTGAATTCTTTAATATAACCGCCTGCAAATAAATAACTTGTGCTTAGCGAATGTGCCGAAGTCCAACGCGGGTAAATATAAGCTTTGAAATCTTTAGCCAAACGGAAGCGGTTGGAGGAATTTAATTCTATAGGCACCTGCACAATTTCAACATTATAATATGTTCCGGATTTATATTCTATAAGCACAGGATAATTTCCGCTGAACCAAGGATTGCTCTCTTTAACATAAAAATCAACATCAATAGAAGATGTTTCTTTAGCGGCTAAAGCGGAAATAAAATACGCACTTTTCCCAATAGTTAAATGCGCTGTTAAAGGCGTAATAGTTACAGTTAGTCCCTCAGCATCGGAAAGATAATTCTTAAGAGTTAGTTTAGAATGGTTTAGCCCGGGATTCATTAAATAAGATTCTTCATTACAATCCAAACTTAAAAGCGATATACCGGGAGTTTTTTTGTATTTATCTGTCGCATCATAATTATTGCTGACAGCACCGAACGCATCGAGTGTTCCAAACCATTTCATACGGTCTTCCGGCAATACATTCGAAAATGGTATAGCACTTGAGCGGAGTTGATGATAGATTTCTTTATAACCCCAATCCGGATGATGCGATTTAATTAGCGCCGCAACACTTGCCGCAAGTGGTGAAGCGAGTGACGTTCCCGAAGAGCGGGCATAATGGCCGCCATTCATAGTAGATAAAATCGAAAAGCCGGGAGCGTACAAACACATACTTACGCCATAACCGCTTCTCGAATAATCATATTCAGAATTGAAAGCCGATATACCTATCACATTGCCATAACCAATTGGATAATCACCTTCTAAATCGAAATTGCTATATGAATTTACTCCAGCGGCAACTATCACCGCGCCGTAATCAAAGACTGCGGCGTCAAGCATATCTTTTTCGGCTGAATTGAAACCGGGACCACCCCAACTGCAATTTATAATATCCGCTCCATTTTCGGCGGCATATAATATTCCTTCAAACCCTTGTAATATATCATAAATTTCCTCTAAATCATCCGTGGCGCATTTAACAGGCATAATTTTACAATTGAAAGCCGGTGAGGCAATACCGATAGTATTATTTGTTACAGCGCAGGCGACTCCGGCGGAATTAGTACCGTGCGAATTTCCGGAAGTATTGGGTTTAGGATAGTTATCGGGTTTGTAATTGCCTGCCGCCGCATCGTCGTAACTTAAATCTCCAACGAAATCCCAACCATTAACGTCGTCTATATATCCATTTCCATCATTATCAATTTTATCATTAGGTATTTCATTTTTATTAATCCATAAATTTGGAATTAAATCATTGTGAAGAATATCTACACCCGAATCTACAATACCAATTACAATATTGCTGTCACCTCCACCCAAATCCCAAGCTTTGCTCATATTTATAGCCGTCAGAGACCATTGTTCAGTATAATATTCATCATTAGGGGTGAATGCACGCATTTGCCTACGGAAAACCGGTACGGCGTATTCTACTTCTTCGCTTTGATTTAATTTTTCACAAAGCGTATAAGGGTTCGTTGTATCGGAATAGTAAATCTTATATAATCTATCCAACCCGCAGTGATTACTTTGAAGTTTATTACCTTTTGTATTTTTCGCAATTTGTTTCAATCGTAAATCGTTCAAAGAAAGGGATTTCAATAAGGATTCTTTTAGTAAATTTGGATTGCTTAGCTTATCGGATTTTTTGAATTTCACATATATAGAATTCGGCAAATACTTGGATTGTTCCAAATACGGGACTTTTTCGTTCACCGATTCATATTTCTGACGATCGTAATTATAGCGTTCCGCATTTATTTGCAAATATTTATTTTGTGCTGAGACAGCACTTATGTTCAGTATTAATAATAATAGTACTATTCTTTTCATAAATCTATTTATTATAAGGTTTGTATTTCATTTCTACCGTTATAGGTATTATTTTGTTTACTTTATCTTGTACTAATTTCGGTATTTTAATCCCGTAATCGTAAATATTAATTTCAAATTTGGATTGTGCAATAATTAATTCATTTTTCACTTCGATGGTACCTTTGGACTTCACTTTATTTGTCTGTCCGTGAATGGTCAAATCGCCCTCAACTGTAACATTGTATTTACCAGCTTTGGTCATATCCAGATTTTCCATTTGTAAAATTTTACCCGAAAAGCTTGCTTTAGGATATTTATCCGATTCGACATAATTTTCATTAAAATGGTCTTGAGCCAAAGCTTCTCTGAAAATAAAAGATTTCATCAACAAAGTAAAAACCATTTCACCTGTTTTGATATCCAAAATTGAGGCAACTTGGTTATTATCGGCATCTAAATCAAGCAGTGGCGTCGCGGAAATTATATAAATATGTCCGGTTCGGGTAAAATACTTGTCCTGAGCCGATAATGTGCCGATAAAAAAGAAAAATACAAGAATTAATAATACATTTTTCACAATTAAATTTTCATCTAAATTTACTAAAATTAGAATGTAAAATTACTCAAAATATGCGTTATTAAAAAATATAACATTAAATTAGCTTTTTTTATTCATTATTTTTTTCATTTTTATGAAAATTCTGATAAAACAACTTGGTAGAATAGGCGATATGATTTGTTTATCCGCTTGCTTTCCATTGATAAAAGAACTTCTGCCCGAAGCGGAAATTGATATCATCACAAGTAAGCACAACGATATTATAGTCAAAAATAATCCTTTGATAAATAGGACTATTAAATACGATAAATCATTTTTTAATGTATTTGGCACGATTCACAAAATCCGGTCAAATACTTACGATTTTTATATAGACCACAAAGATCACCGTTCCACAGAAAGCATCATTTTTGCTAAAATCGCCAAAGCTTTTGTGAAAGTCGGTTTTAATGCGCCCGGGAAACATTATTTCGATATTTCTCTCGATTCCGACAAGAAAAATTCAAAGCTTCATTTTGTTGAACGGGCTATGAAAGCGTTTCAGGTATTGGGCTTCAATACGAAATTTGAAAAGATCCCAAAACCCTGCCTATATCCTTCAGCGGATGCTCTGCAAACAGCAAGCGATTTCATTAGGGACTCTTTTGGATCGAAACCTTATGCGGTAATTAATATTTCCACTAACAGCGCAATCAGAAAGTGGAAAGTTGAAAATTGGATTGAACTAATCCAAAAAACCGATTTGAATAACACGAATATAATCGTTTGCGCATCACCAAGCGATTATGCGGAAGCTAATCAAATTGTCCAAAATTCGAAGAACTCGGTTTTATTCAAATCCCAAAGTATAGAAGAGGTATTCGGGATAATTGAAAAAGCGGAAATGGTTCTGACGTGCGATACTTCAATTGTTCATATCGCTTCGGCGTATAATACACCGATATTGGCTATATTTATGGGTATTAAACCTAATTTCAATAAATTCGCCCCCCTTTCCGATAAACAATGTTTGGTATTTGCCGACGATGAAATAGAAGATGTAAATACAATAAAACCGGTCGAAGTCGTTAATAGTTATTATTCATTTATTCAACAGCTTTAAGTGCGAAAATTAATTTTCATTATATTTATATTAGCCGGACTATTTAATTTTACCGCTTGTCAATACGACAGAGCCGCAAAATTGATTGTAACCGAAAAAATCCCCGGTCGCTTGGACAACGGCAAATACTTCCTAAGAGTATCTGTTAAAAATACCGGTGGACAACCCGCGTTTATGGTTGTTCTGATGGCAAGCGCCTTGAATGCCGGCAAAGAAATAGATTATAAAGAGCGCGCAATAGGCGATATTTATGTTGACCAAACGGTAAGTGATACATTGTTTTTCGACAATATCACTTTTACCGAACCCGACAGTTTCAAACTTTCTCTTACATACACTCCGTATAATTTACTGAATTAATTTTGTCAGGAAATTGATTTTTGTTAAATTTGAATTTTTTTAATACACAATTTTCAAAAGGTCTCAGATGAAGTTAAGCAGAATAGGACAATCTTTAGGCGAATCGGTAACATTAAAACTTAATGCTACAGCCGCGGCGATGTTAAAAGCCGGTGAACCGGTAATTCATTTGGGTGGCGGTGAACCAAAAAGCAAAGCTCCAATCAGCGTTATAGCCGATGTGAATGAAATTCTTCAAACAAGAGAAGTGCGTTATTCACCAGCCGCCGGTACACCCGAAATGCGCGATGCTGTAATTAAATACACAAAAGATTTTTATAATCTTGATATAGAACGTAAAAACACCTGTGTTTCATCGGGTGCAAAGCAATCATTATCCGCCGCGCTACAGGCATTGGTTGACCCGGGCGATGAAGTTGTGTTCCCGGCTCCTTATTGGGTAAGCTATCCCGATATAGTAAATATCTGCGGTGGCAAATCGGTTCCGGTTTACGCTTCTGACGGTAGTTTATACCCTACTTTCGACGATATGAAAGACGCTATAAACACAAAGACCAAAGTAGTTATATTGAACAGCCCAAATAATCCGAGTGGTGCGGTTTATTCTGAAGAATTTGTAAAAAGCGTAGTGGAATTTTGCGAAAAAAGCGACATTTTCCTAATTATGGACGATATCTACCATAGGTTGATTTTTGATAATTACCAGCGTGTTAGTTGTTATAAATTTTCAACAAAAAATATTAACGAAAGCAATATAATTGTAATTAACGGCGTTTCAAAACAATACGCTATGACCGGTTTCCGTATCGGTTGGGCTGTGGCGAATCCCGCAATAACTGAAGCAATAACCAACATCCAAGCGCACTTGACCAGCGGACCGAACGTACTGATGCAAAAAGCCGCTATCGGTGCTATTTACGGACCTCAAGATTGCGTAACCGAATTAGCCGCCGATTTGGAAAAGAAACGTAATATTTTGGTTGAAGAATTAAATAAAATTCCTAATGTGAAATTATCTATTCCACACGGCACATTTTATAGTTTTGTTGATTTCAGCGCTTACGAAAAGGATTCCATCAAGTTAGCCTTGGACATTTTGGAAAAAGTAAAAGTTGTTACCGTTCCCGGTGTTTCATTCGGTATGGACGGATACCTCAGAATTTCCTACTGCAATTCCGAAAAAGACATCCGCGAGGGTATCCAAAGAATCAAAAAAGCACTCGGAGAATAAAAACATTTTCAAGTAAGGGCGGGTGTTAAACCTGCTTTTTTTTTGTCATACCCAACCTGAGCGGCCTTCTATAAAAAACAAAAAAAACTCCAAACTTTCGCTTGGAGTTGATTTATTTTATTCATTTTATTACTTTGCTTTTGCCGGTGCTTTTTTTGTTGTTGCTTTGGCAGTTGCGGCTTTTTTTGTAGTGGTTGCTTTCTTTGCCGTTGTCTTAGCTTTCGTAGCTGTTGCCGCCGGTTTTTTAGCTTTTGCCGAAGCGGCAGACTTAGTTGTTTTACCACCTCTGCCGGGTTTTGGTTTTGCATTAGCCAAAAGCTCTTTGCACTCTTCCAAAGTTATGGTTTCCGGTGAATGTGCCTTCGGAATGCGAACGTTTTTCTCTCCGTCCGTTGTGTAAGGTCCAAATCTGCCGGATAAAACCTGAATCCCATCTGCAAAGTCTTGAATAATATTGTTCGTTTTCGATTGCTCTTTGTCGTGAACTCTTTGCATTGCTTCTTCGATAGTTAATGTGAAAAGCTCATCGTGAGTAATCGAAACGTAAGTTTTGTTGCATCGGATATAAGGTCCGAAACGTCCGATTTGTGTAATTACCTTGTAACCGTCAGGGCTGTCGCCGATGTGGTATGGCAATTCAAAAAGTGGTAGCGCTTCTTCCAAAGTTATCTTCTCGAACTTTTTGTCTTTCGGTAGTGATGCAAATTTAGGTTTTTCATCGTCATCGTTTTCGCCCAATTGAAGCATCGGTCCGTAACGCCCTATTTTCACGTAAATTACTTTACCTGTTTTTGGGTCTAAACCTAAGTTCCTGCTTTGAGTGGCTTCCGATTTTGAAATTTCGTTGGTGTTTTCTAACATCACATTAAATGGAGTGTAGAAATCGCCAATCATTTTTTGCCAAATCAACTTTCCGTTGGCTATTTCGTCAAATTCCAACTCTACCTTTGCAGTAAAATTGTAATCAACTATTTCAGGGAAATACTTAACCAGAAAATCGTTCACTATAATTCCGATATCAGTCGGAGTTAATTTTGCCTTTTCGCTCGGTTTTTTTTCATCTACCGTTATTTCGGAGATGATATTTTTAATCAATTTGATTATCTGAACTTTTTGAGGGTCGCCTTCGAAATCTTTTTTCTCAATATATCCTCTGTCCTGGACAGTCGAGATAGTAGGAGCGTAAGTTGACGGTCTGCCAATCCCCATTTCTTCCAATTTCTTTACCAAAGTGGCTTCTGAATATCTGAATGGTGGACGTTTGAACGTTTCCTTAGCTGTAACTTCATCGGTTGTAAGCTCTTGTCCGGCGTTTAGCGGTGGCAGAATTTTGCTTCCACCATTTTCATCCGTTTCCTCTGCTCTACTTTCCAAATACACTTTCATAAAACCATCGAATAGCAAAACTTCACCGCTTGCTGTAAACACTTCTTCAGCTTTTTCGATTTTTATTGTCGCGGTGGTTTTCTCTAATCTTGCATCGGACATTTGCGATGCAATTGTACGCTTCCAAATCAGCTCGTAAAGACGTTTCTGGTTGCGGTCCTCATTGAGAGTGCTAACATTGATATCCGTCGGTCTGATTGCTTCGTGAGCTTCTTGCGCACCTTGGGTATTTGTTTTGTACCTTCTGGTTTGGGAATATTCCATACCGTAATCGCGAATAATCGTCTCTTTTGCATCGTTTATTGAAGTATCGGACAAATTTAGCGAATCGGTTCTCATATAAGTAATGCTACCCGATTCGTATAGCCGTTGTGCCACACTCATTGTTTGCTTAACCGAAAAACCAAGTTTGCGACTGGCTTCTTGTTGCAAAGTAGATGTAGTAAATGGCGGTGCTGGTTTTTTGGTTGTAGGCTTAGTTTCAATATCATCTACAAAAAAGCGCGAACCTTTTATTTGTTCTAAGAAGTCATAAGCTTTTCTGTGAGTTTTAAACTGAGTTTTTAATTCCGCAGGTAAATTAACATTCTTGCCTAAATCGAACCCTGTCGTAACCTTATATGTTGAAAACGACAAGAAGCTATCAACTTCGCGCTCACGCTCTACTATTATACGTACAGCAACCGATTGAACACGTCCGGCAGATAGTCCGCTTTGCACTTTTTTCCAAAGCACAGGCGATAGCTTATATCCAACTAGGCGGTCCAATACGCGGCGCGCTTGTTGAGCGTTTACTATATCGTTATTTATTTGACGTGGATGTTGAATCGCTTCAAGTATAGCCGATTTTGTGATTTCGTGGAAAACTATTCTGAATGTTTCTTTCTTTTTCAGGTCCAAAGTTTCGTATAAATGCCAAGCAATAGCCTCGCCCTCGCGGTCCTCGTCGGTCGCGAGCCAAACAATATCGGCATCCTTTATCATTTTCTTTAAATTTGCGACAGTTGTTTTCTTATCTGCCGAAACTTCGTAATTTGGAATAAAACCGTTTTCAATATCTATACCAATATCTTTCTTAGGCAGGTCGCGTATATGGCCCACACTCGAGGTTACTGTGTAATCTTTTCCTAAATATTTCTCTATAGTCTTAGCTTTAGCCGGTGATTCGACTATCACTAATGATTTTTTTGTTGACATTACAATTTTTCATTTATTTTAAAATGCAATTTCAAAATTAACATTTTTTTGCGTTATGTACCCACTTTTGACAAATATTCCGGAAAATGAGTTCAAAAGAATTGGAAATATTAAGGCTGTGAGTCAACAATTTTGGTCTGTTTTAGGATTAGAATTCTCCTTCAGCTAAGAATATTCTTCCTCCGTGTCTCGTTCCCAAACTTCTGATTGGGAACAAAAGCAACTACATCTTTACAAACTTAGCCGTTTCGCCAGCCACTTTCACAAAATACATTCCTCGCGGCAGACTCTTTATATTCGCCCGATTTGATGAAGTCATCGGATGAATCTACCCCCTTCAAAAATAAGAGACGTCTTAATTAAAACGCCTCTTATTTGTTTTATCTAAGCACCTGCTTAGTCAAAGTAACATTTTCTTCTTAATCGTTAACCATTAATTTAATTGTTTCAAATACATTAGCGTATTTTACAGTACAGAAGTAAACGCCGTTCGGTAAATTACCGCAAGGAATCTTGATTTCACGACGACCGTAAGCAAGCAATTGGTTATCCAATATCTTGGCAACTTCAATCCCTAAAGCGTTTGTAATGCTTAACGTTACATATTCGGCGTCCGTTAAAACGAATGAAATCGTAGCGTAATCGTGAGCCGGATTAGGAGTAATGTTCAAATCCAACATACCACGGTCTTTGTTGTCGTTTACTCCGCTAAGTGGGTCAAAAGTGAATAGAGAAAAAGTTCCTGCAGAATTAATTAAGCAAGAAACAGATTTTTGTGCTGTATCAATTTGACCGCCCAATCTCGTCCAAGTGCGTTTATTGTAATCCCAGCGATAGACATTTAATAAAGTATCCACTTTTTTAACTAATTTCGACCTATCATACCTAATGCTGAGCAAATTGTTGCTATTCGCTTGTAATTTATTTGGATAGGAAGCAATGTAGAAAATATCACTACCGCGTTCGGCGTCTTGATTCAATCCTCCTCGGGAAGAAAACAAACCGCAGGATGCCACAGGCACGTTTTCTAATCCGGAACTGTTTTCTGGATCTAAACTTAACATTAATCCACCATTAGATGATTTAACATCAAGTGTATTTTCGTTCATTTTAAATTCTACGGGAACAGGAACTTCTTGATTGTCAGTATCGTACATAATTATATTCGTAGTGAATGTATTATCCAATCCTCCGCCGAATTCAAATTTATAACCACCAATAGTGTTATCATAAGGGAATTTCTCAATAACCGGTCCCTGTTCCATATAATCAACTTCAAGAGCTGGTGGAGTATCAAATTGTTTTTGAGGACGGGCTACAAATTCCAATTTTCTGTTATTGTTGTAACGTAATTCATTATCCAAGAGGAAATCGCCATCGGCAAGGTGCATATCGACATCTAAGGTTGACAATAATTCACTTTTCATAAATGGGTTTACTTGATATACATCAACGTGTGCTTGCCAGATTTCATTTTGATTTTCATCCATAAACGAGCATCGAACACGATTCCCGACTTGAGCACCTATGATTTTCGCGTAACCATTATCGGCTGTTCTTCCTTGGTTATGTTTTTTAGTGAACATATTCATATCAGACGACCTATATAGGCTTAAATCTACATTTGGGAATGGTCCCCCGTTTAATTTGCATATTATTTCTGCGGTACCTGAACCATTTTCATTATTATGAATGTTACCGAACAATTTCTTGCCAACATTCCAATCGGGTTTCGTAAGATTATTATTTGGACCTGATATAATTTTAGAACTAGAACCTGTACGGTCGTTTGCGGAATAAATTTTTGCAATTATATTCCCATAAGTTTTTTCGTTTTCCTTTTTGAATTGGTCCCAACAGGTAGATTTGTTATAGACCCATTGGGCTGTGCATTTGTAATATCCCTTGTTCTCCCAATCGTGATAACGATCGTAGTATGACATTTCTGAAGCAAATTGATCGCCACTAGGATATTGGTAATCCATAAATCCATAATTATAATCTTGAGGAATTTTTTTACCTTTCATTGTATCAGGATAAACATATTCGTCATAAAACCCAAACATATAATGCCCAAGTTCGTGTCCAAAGGTCCTGAAATTTGATGCTTTGTTCCCTTCGAGCCAATTATTATTAGCCGAATTATTTCTCGAAGCATTTGAATTGCCCAACCAAAGACGCGGCATATTAACTTCGCCTGTGGTCTTGTGGATATAAGCAACCCAAGCATTAGGCCATACCATATTACTTGCATATATCTTGATATCGCAATTATTCCATTGCTCTTTGTTATCATATATATCAACTTGGTTCAAATATAATTGCCCATCTGTAACATCGTATAAATAATTTGAAAGGTTGCGGAATTGGGTTTTCAAAGTATCTAAATATGCTTTATTAGCATCCCATTCAACTGAAACTAAAAGGTTATAACGAAGAGTGGTGTGTCTGAATTTTAAAGTTATATTAAATTCTTTGTCTAACACATAATCGCTGTTAATACCATTCTCATTTATCTCTGTATTATCAACATATACCTCGTACATTATGTTGTTAAGATTTTGATGACCCGCTTTGATTGTGGATGTACCCTCAACCTTTTTTTCGATTCTTAATGAATCTCCAATTTTTGCTTTGTATGAACCGGTTTTAAAGCTACCGGATCCATCAGTAGTTACCTGCCCAACTTTTAAATTGTTTAAAAACAAATCAAATGTTGTGTTTGGCACGGGATCATATTTGCCATTTATTACTTTGCAGGTGTAGCTCAGGCTGTAATCTTTTATATAATCATCAATACCGATTTTACTTTTATACATACCTTCTTTACCGATTATTTGGATTACACCGTCGTCTTCGCCAATTACAATATCTAATATATCAATCGGCAATACCATATCATTGTCATCGAAAATCCATTTGCTTCGTTCAATATCCCATATAGAGACTTTATCTCCTTGAATAACTATCAAATCACCTTTTTTATTCGGGCGAATTTTTCTTATCGGTATATCCTTTAATGGAACATCAATTTCAGTCCAATTGTCACCATAATCGGTGGAAGTATAAATCAAGTTATCAATATGAGCATACAGTCTATCTCCAGTGCAAACGTATAATGATTTTGCTTTGTATGGTGGTGTCATTCCCTTGTGAACGCCCTCCCAATCGGTACCCGAGTTTTTAGTCCGAAATATTTCTCCGGCGTCTCGCAGGTGGTCGGCAACATATACATACTCTCGACCATTAAGAGCGATAGCCCTCGCATCAATTTTTTCAAGCGGGGTGCTGATTTTGGTAAACCTTGTGCCATCATCAATTGATTTCCATACATTTTTGTCGGTGCCAAGGAATAGATTTCCCCAAGGTCCGAAACCAACACACTGGATATTTTCCTGCACCTCCATAAACCAACTGTTTTTTGTCCACGTCTTACAATTGTCCGTGCTGATGGCAACTTCTTGATCGCTGAAAACGAACACTAAATCCGTTCCTTTTGTCGCGATAAAATTAATGTTCATTGTGTTAAGATTATTTTTGGACTGTAACCAGTTTTTCCCAACATCACTGGAGTAGAATAACCCGTCTGCCGAAGTCCCTAAATAAATGTAATCGCCTCTCACTGCTATTGCGGTAATTGAAGAGCTGATCTTTGGAAATTTCACATTTTCCCAAATCGAGTCAGCACTGCTCTTTATTCCCATTACAAGAAGAAAAAGAGCTACTAATGTAATAAATCTTGGTTTCATAAAACACACTCTGCAAAAAATAAATGGTTAGTTGCTAAATATATTCAGCGATATGAATCCGTCGGCATACCGTTATAATTGTTTCTACATTTTAAAGAACATTCAATAAAATTTGAAAATAACAAATAGTTTTTTGCTATATTACTTTTTACAAAGTTAATAAATTACTATGTAAAAACAGCATCATCACAAAAAAAATGACGATCCGGAGGAATCGTCATTAAATTTAATTTTATTATATAGTATCTATTTCATCAAGAAAGCATCGCCGAATACGTGGAAATTGTATTCGTTTTTGATTGCTTTTTTGTAGATTTTCATCAGCAATTCGCGGTCGTTATTGCAAAATGCGCACGAGCAAAGGATAGATGGTGTAGCCGACGGATGGAAACTTGTCAACATAGCTGTAGCGATTTTAAATTCATAATTTGGATAGATGAATTTATCGGTCCAACCTTTGTTAGGCTTTACCGTTCCTGTGGTCAAAACAGAATTTTCCAAAGCACGTACTACACTGGTACCAATTGCGTAAACTTGTTTTTTTGCTTTAAGCGATTTGTTGATTATCTCGGCATTTTCGCGTGAGATTTCGAAATATTCCGAATACATACGATGCTTAGTTATGTCTTCCACTTCCACTTCTTCAAAAATCCCCAAGCCGATATTCATAACGACTTTTGCTATTCTTACGCCTTTTTCTACCATAGCGTCAAGCATATCTTGCGTTAAAAATAAGCCTGCCGAAGGAGGAGCGATTGAGGCGATAAATTTATCGTTAGCAAATACTGTTTGGTAGCGTTCTTTATCTTCAAGCTCAGCGGGACGGCTAACATATTCCGGTAGAGGCATTTTACCTATGCGTTCGATTTCATTGAACAGTTCGCCGTTATAGCTGAAGCGTACTGTTCTGCCACGGTTTGTTGTGTTATCTATTACTTCGCAATAAAATTTTCCATCGTCAAAATAAATTTTATTTCCTATGCGGACTTTTCTAGCGGGCTCGACTAAAACATCCCATATTTTATCCTCTTTATTCAACTCACGCAGAAGCATTACTTCTATTTCTGCGTTGGTTTTCTCTTTATATCCAAGGAATTTAGCTGGGAATACTTTTGTTTCGTTCAGAACAACGCAATCACCGCGCTTTAATAAATCTACTAAGTCGCTGACTTTTTTCTCTTCCAATTCGCCGGTTTTTTTATCTAAAACCATCATTTTCGCCGAACTTCTTGGGTCCGCCGGGTATTCAGATATAAGATTTTTTGGTATTTTAAATTTGAATTCTGATAGTTTCATATTTATAACATCGCTCAATTGTTTACAAAGTAAAGCTAGAGACGTTCAGCGTAAATTATTATTTTTTTTTAATATACATAAAAATAATCCGTCAGCTAAAATAGTATATAATTTTTTACGTCTCAAGTTATTTAATATTATAAAGATAATAAAATGGTTGGTTTTGGATACGATGTTCACCGCCTTGCCGATGGCGAGAGTTTTATTTTGGGCGGTGTATCTATTGATTCATCAATTGGAACCATAGCGCATAGCGATGGTGACATATTGATTCACGCGATAATCGATGCCCTTTTGGGTGCGGCCGGGTTGGGCGATATAGGAGATCATTTTCCCGATACCGATATTAAATATAAAAATATTGACAGCACTATACTTTTAAGCAAAACATTAGACCTGCTCGCAACGTATAATCTTAATATTGTTAATATAGATGCTGAAATAGTTTTAGAAAAACCGAAATTGGCGGCGTATAAAATTGAAATCAAAGAAAACCTCGCAAAGCTTTGCGGTTTATCCACTAACCGTGTTAATATTAAAGCCACGACCAATGAAAAGATGGGTTATATCGGACGCGGAGAAGGTGTGGCTGTATATGCCGTTTGCCAAATTGAAGACAAATAATTTGTAATATATTAGAAATAAATGTTTTTTATGAAAATTAAATTAACGAAAAGAAACAAGATAATAGGGATTTCCGCCCTATCGCTGTTAGCAATTATTGTTTTGTTCATAGTATTCCGAAGCTCCGATTCAGATTCTGTTATTATCAATCCAAAATTCGGCAGTTTCGTGGTTAGCGTGGTAAACACAGGTGAGTTAGCCTCGGAAAGCTCAATTGACATTGACGCTCCCAGCGAGGCTATGTCTATCGGTATCTATGAAATGAAAATCGAATCTATTGTGCCCGAAGGTAAGGTTGTGAAAGCGGGAGATTTCGTAGCTTCATTGGACAAAACCAGCATTAACCAGAAATTGAGCGAAGTTCAGCTCAATATTCAGAAAATCCAAACTCAGTATTTTCAAAAGCAACTCGATACAACGATGACCCTGTCGCAAGCTCGCGATAATGTAGAAAATCTGAAATTCAGCGTTGAAGAAAAAAAATTGGTTGTTGAGCAGTCAAAGTATGAACCACCTGCCACCCAAAGGCAAGCCGAGTTAGCCTACGACCGAGAGATACGTTCGTATGAACAGGCAAAAAAGAATTATAATACACAAGTGAAAAAATCCATAACCGACCTTTCGATTGTCAAAACCGACTTATCGAAAGAGCAGAATAATATGGCTCAGTTTATGCGTGTATTCGAGTCTTTTACAATTAAAGCTCCTTCTAATGGAATGGTTATTTATGCGAAAGATTGGGGTGGTCAAAAACGCAAGGAAGGTTCTTCGGTTTCGGCTTGGGGCGGTGCGGTAGCTCAGTTGCCGGATTTAACCAAAATGCAATCAATTACCTACGTTAACGAAATTGACGTACAAAAAATAAAAAAAGGGCAGAAAGTCCTTATTAAATTGGACGCTATAAACAATAAAGTTCTCCACGGGAAAGTTGTCAGCGTTGCGAATATAGGCGAGCAACGCAAAGATTCCAAAACCAAAGTTTTTGAAACTGTCATCAAAATCGCTGAAAAAGATACCACTTTATTACCAACTATGACCACTTCGAACGAAATATTCATAAAAGAAATCAAAAAAGCCCTTTACATTCCACTCGAATGTGTGCATACTTATGAAAAAGGGAAAACGAAATTCAATTATATTATTTTGAAAAGAGGGGGCGGAGCGGTTCGTCAAGAGGTTGTTTTGGGTGATTTCAACGAAAATGAATGCGTTATAACCAAAGGTTTAGAGAAAGACAACGATGTTTACCTATCAATGCCCGAAAATATAAATGATTTAGCTATTAAACGCTTGAATAAAAGTAAGAACGATGATTAAACCCAATATAAGTTATAATTTTATAATTGCCTTAGAAGCGCTAAAGCAAAATAAACTTCGTTCTTTGCTCACTTCTTTAGGTATTATTTGCGGAACAGCTTCGGTAATTGCTATGTTAGCGATTGGTAAGGGGGCTGAAAAAGAAATAATGGAGAAAATGGCGATTTTAGGAACGAACAACATCATTATTAAAACTGTTGACCCAAAAGCGGCTGAAAAAGAATCAGCCGCTCCTACGACGACCACCGAACAATCAAAAGAAACTGAAAAATACACACCGGGCTTGACACTTGACGATGCTAATGCTATTAAAATGATTATACCGATGGTGGACTATATATGTCCTGAAATTGTAATCGAAAACACAGCACTAAGAAATTCATTGACTCACAAAGTTGTTACGTGCGGCATAACGTCCGATTATCTCAAAGCGAATAGTATAAAAATGAGCGAAGGGAGACAATTTATTGAGCAGGATTTTACGAATTCAGCGGCAGTATGTATAATCGGCGATAAAGTTAGAGCGCGATTATTTCCAAAGGATAATCCAATGTATAAAACACTTAAATGCGGCGATATTTGGCTGAAAGTGGTAGGTGTGGCACGCAATCGCGGATTTTCCGAATCCGGTTTGACGGCTTTAGATTTGCGTGATTTCGACAACGATGTCTATGTACCTATTAATACAGTGCTTTTACGCTTCGTTAATAGGGACGTTATTACAAAAAGCGATATCGGCGGCGCACGTGGAGGCAGAAATTTTATCATTCTCGAAGATGGCACTGCCGAAGTAATAAACAATAACCAATTAGATAGGTTGATAGTTAGGGTAAAAGACAGCCGCGATGTAATGAAAATAACTCCTATTATAAAAAGGATAATGGAGCGACGCCATAATGGGGTGAAAGATTTTGAAGTCGTAGTCCCGGAATTACTTCTTCAACAAGAAAAAGAAACACGACGGATATTCAATATTGTGCTTGCCGTAATTGCTTCTATTTCGTTGGTTGTCGGAGGTATCGGCATTATGAATATTATGCTGGCTTCGGTATTGGAACGCACAAAAGAGATAGGTATTCGCAAAGCTGTTGGAGCAAAAAAACACGACAT
Organism: Kapaibacterium sp. (SeqCode); assembly: GCA_038206725.1. Lineage (GTDB taxonomy): Bacteria > Bacteroidota > Ignavibacteria > Kapaibacteriales > UBA2268 > JBAXXL01. The sequence continues at coordinate 55,918 of JBBRAO010000002.1, read as the reverse complement.
ATTAGAGCAATTTCTTTTTGAAGCTGTTGTAATAAGTTTGGCTGGTGGTATTATTGGAATAATCGCCGGAATTGCCGGAAGTTTCATTATTCAATTAGCAACCGAAATAAAGACCGTTATTACAATCGGTTCACCGCTGTTGGCATTTTTTGTTTCCATCGCAGTTGGAATAATTTTTGGTATTTTACCGGCTCGTAAAGCCGCAAATCAAATAATAATAGATTTATTAAGATATGAATAAAAAAATAATCTTCGTTTTCACAATTCTGGCTATTGTTTTTTTAATAAAACCGGAGCTTTCGGCGCAATTGAATGATTATTCGGGTGATACTAATGTTGTTGAAATCCCAATACGTAATGTTTATATTGACAGGAAGCAGGTATTTGAACGTACGGATAAGGATTGGTTCTTTGGTTCTGAATTAGCCAATAAACTGCACTTTTTAACGAAAGAATATCTAATTCGCGATGAGCTGTTATTTACCGGCGATTCGATCGTTGAGGAAAGTTTCATAGACGAAACCGAAAGAAATCTGCGCGCCAGCGAGCTGTTCACCGACGTTAAGATTCAATATGACTCTGTTACACCGACTTTGTATGATGTTTATGTAACAACTAAAGATCGTTGGTCGTTTTATCCGGAAGCGCTTATTGGGGTTGGCGGCGATAATTATCAATATGGAGCTCGGCTTACAGAAACAAATTTGTTCGGAACAGGTACATTTCTCAACGCGGAGGCTTTGCACAGAAGCGAAAGTAATATCGGTTGGCAGGGTATTTTTCAATTCAATAGTAAACGCCTATTCAGAAGTGAGCTCGGTTTAGATCTTTATATGCTCTACCATCAATTTAGAACTGATTACTCTATCAATCTCGAAAAACCGTATAGAACTTTAGATACAAGATTTTCTTACGGTTTGTTTTTAGAAAATATGTATGGGTATGATTTTAAATATAACAATAGTGATGATTACGACAAGCTATACCTTCACAAGCGTTTAGCAAGTGCATTCTTTTCACGCGGCTGGATGCGGACCGATAGGGTTTTTGCATCGGCTTTATTCGAATATAGCGATGTTGTCCGCCCCGATAAAGCTTATGAACAAGCCTACGACAATGGTGCTAAGGTGCTTTTACAGTTTTCATCAGTAACTCGATATTTCCATCAAGTTTCGCGGATCAATCAATACCATAAGGAAGATTTACCGACCGGTGGGTATGGTCAAGCTGTCATAGGTTATCTATTCCCGATGTTCGGCAAAGGTGAAACAATGTACTACGTAGCCGGTGAAGGGGAGCAGTCTTCTTATAAAAATGGATTATACCTTTATGGCAGAGTTCAAGGGTCAAGCGCGTTTGCAAGCGGAACCGCTCAATATACTTATGAAGAAGCAATGGGTTTAGCCTTTTATCAATTCAGTGACCTCTTAGTTTTGGGCGCACGATTCCAACAACAAACTGTTTGGAACTGGCATAAATATCATCAACTAATTTTGGATAACGAATCAGGTTTGCGAGGGTATCGCTTGAATGGTTTAACGGGTGATAATAGAATTGTTGCAAATGTTGAACTAAGGGTGTTTCCCGATTGGCGTTTATGGGTTTTTGATTTAGCAGGTGTGGCTTTTTGGGATATAGGTACTGTGTGGAATGAAACCATCGCAATTACTAAAGCTCAGTGGCATAATGCTTTGGGTGCCGGCATAAGGTTCCATTTTACGAAATCCGCGTCCTTGAAACACACTTTCAGAATTGACGCGGCATATAATTTTGACGAAAAGGGTTTTGGAAGTATAACCTTTGGGAATGAACAGCATTTCAATTTCTTTGGTAAGCACGATTATAAAAAACCGAAGGTTTTTGGTACCCAATACGACTACGAATAGATAAAGACAAAAATAATTGCTCAAATTGCTAAAATAAATTAAATAAATTGCTTGAAAAATTATATTTATTGATGATTTCCTTTTATATTTGCACTTGTGAAATTATGAAGTAATAATCATTAATCTTAATTTTTAGGAATAAGATTACCCAGAAGCAGGCGAGAAAGGTTATTACATTCAATATATGGAATATAGCAAGAGATGGATTTATGGATAATATGATAGGTTACTGCGGATTTAATTGCTTAAGCTGTAATATAAGAACCGCAACCCTTACAAACGATGAAAATTTAAAAAGAGCAATATTAAACAAACTGCAAAATCTGAACAAAGCACCCTACGTTTTGCCGACTTTCGTGGATTGTATAGGTTGCAAAGTGGATAACGATAATATAACTGAAGAACAGCTGGAAGAATTAAAAAAATCGGGCTGTGGAGGTGCGAAACCTCATAAAAAATGTGAAATAAAAAACTGCGCATCGGAAAAAGGATTACGCACCTGTGGTGAATGTATATCCTATAATAATTGTACGATTGTTACTACGATTCATCAATACTAATTAATATCCATTTTTATTAGAGTTTATAAAGGTAATAAAATGAATAAAATAATAGCGGTTTGCGGTATAAATTGCGAAGAATGCGACGCCCGAAAGGCGACATTAGCCGATGACGACGCTTTAAGAGCCGCGACAGCCGAAGTATGGCATACACAATACGGCATACCATACCTACCCATTGAAGCAATTAATTGTACCGGTTGCAGAATGGATGGTGTCAAATTTTCACATTGTAATGAATGTGAAATTAGGGTTTGCGCGGTAGGTAAAGGTTACGAAACTTGCGGCGATTGTGCTGATTTGTTAGTATGCCAAATAGTTGCACCAGTTCATACAGCGGTGCCACAAACATTAGTAAATTTACAGACATTGTAATAATTTTCCAATAAGGTAAAAAAATGAACGAATACATTGCTGTTTGCGGCATAAATTGTGAAGAATGCGGTGCTTTTCGCGCTACTCTTGCAGATGATGATTCATTAAGAGCCGCAACTGCTAAAACTTGGCAAAAGAGATATGGTATTGACTATATTGCGATAGAAGAAGTCAATTGTACCGGATGCAGGGTGGATGGGCCCAAATTTTCTCATTGCATAACTTGTGCTATAAGGAATTGCGCAAGCGAGCAAGGTTTTGAATTCTGTTGTGATTGTCCGCTGTTCAAGGATTGTCGAACCCTTGATGATATGCTTAAATCTATGCGTGATACACTGAAAAATAAAAAAAAATAATTTATTAATTTTTATTCAAAGTTCATAAACTATCAAGAGATGAAAAATGAAGATTGTACTGTTTTTCCAAAAGGTTTTTAAAGTTACTAAAAGTGAACTGACAATTATTGGGATATTACTTTTAGGACTAAGTATAGGTATGATTAATCAAAACTTTGGCGTTTCGAAAAGTCTTGATAATTATCAATATAAAAAAATCAATCAAGTTATTGACTCGGTTGTTAAAGCCGATCGCTCCACTTTTGTTGGAACCGACATTCAGGGTAACACAATAGAAGAGCTTAGCGTGGGCGACACTCTCGTGAAAAAAGAACAGCTTTTCCCTAAAAAAGAAAGAAAGACAATAGCGGCAGGTGTATTTATTAATATAAATTCAGCCTCACGAGTTCAATTGATGAACCTGCCGGGTATAGGTGAAAAAACCGCTCAAAAAATTATTGATTACCGTACCGGAAACCCTTTCCGAAGCATTGAGGATATTATGAATGTCAAAGGTATAGGTCCTAAAAAATTCGAGAAGATGAGAGCATCTATTAAAATATGAACCAACACAAAATCAGAATCGCCATAATAATACTTATGCTTGGAATTTTCACTCAATCCTGCATTTATCCGCCCACCAAGCAGAAAGCACTCGATTGCACTATTCCCCAAGCTGAATGTAAACCCTATCGTTATAGCCCCGGCGATTTTGATTATTCAAAATTCGAAATCAAACAATTGAATAATTTACCCACTGAACAAATTTGCCAGATTAGCTTTTCGGGAAACAAAGTCTATATAACTCAAGCGATGCAAGGCAAACACCTGATTTTTAATGCCAAACAAACAGATATTGACAAATTCTCGCTTACCGGTAAGGTGCAAAGCACTGCTGATTATTTTGGATTGGCAAGCGCCACATCCGATAAACTAATCTATTCTCAATTACCTGACGAAAACACCAACGAAACAAACAGTTTACAAAGCTCTTTGGTTGAATATAGTTTGAATGAAACTTATATCGCTCAAACTAAATCGCTGGATTATCTGAAGCAAATCAAATATGAATGGCAAAGCCATCCCGCACTGACTAATGACGGGAAAATACTCTTCTTTGCTTCGGATAGAGCCGGTGGTGAGGGTGGAATTGATATTTGGTACTCTACATTGAATAAACTTGGTCAATGGAATACACCCGTGAACTGCGGTTCGGAGATAAACACTCCTTGCGACGATGAATCACCTTATATAAGTGGAAACAAACTTATTTTTGCTTCCCTGGGGCACCCGGGAATGGGCTGTTTGGATTTATTCATCTCAACTTTGTACATCGACAAAAATGAAGTCCGATTTGGCAAAGCTGAGAATATGGGACCGCAGATAAACACCGAGGCGAATGAAATATTCCCAAGTTCACCAGGCGAGACAGATTCTTTGATTTATTTTGCTCGAAATACCGGGAATGATTTCGAAATGTTCTACCGCATACCGACCAAGAAGTATGGTCGAAGTATTGCCGAACTGCCAAAGAAGGTCATTACGCCCCCCAAGGAAACAAAAAAAATAGTCGAACAACCTGAAATCAATTTGCCAAAAGACTACGCGTATTTCGGCGAAGTGTATTCGAAAGCCGATCTAACGGCGATTCCTAACGCTAACATCAATATAACTATGCTCAATAACGACACAATGATTAAATTGGTTACCGACCGTAAGGGTGATTTCAATTTGAGATTAAAGAAAGGAATTACTTATAATGTATCCGCTCATTCGGACGATTATTTTTACGATATGGAGCAAAGCTATGTCGCAAAAAATGAAATCCGCGATCTTGTGGAGCAGAAGTTTTATCTGCCCAAAATCGCTGTCTTGCGTATAAATTTTCCATTGGATGTTTACGATAAACCTTATGATTTTGTTTTGGATACTAACGGTAATCTGACTACAAAAACTTGGCAGAACGAAATATCCGCCGCTACACGAGATATCAATTTAGCTGTGTCTTTTATTAAAGAGATAATAATAACCGGTTATACCGATACGTTGAATTCTACCTCATATAATTATCAATTGGGATTGAAACGAGCAAATTTCGTGAAAACGCAATTAGTTCAAAACGGTATTCCCGCCAAATTGATTACAACAAAATCTATGGGCGAAAGTAATCCCTTACCTCAAAAACCCGACGAACCGGAAGAAATCTGGGGACAGCGATTGCGAAGAGTTACGATAAGTAAGGTAATGGGAAAATAAGATATTTAAAATTATTATATAGGAGCAAATATGGATAGATTTTTAAAATTAAAGCATTGGCAATTATTTGCACTTTGGGTAGGCGTTCCATTGATTTTTGGTATATTTTTGTTTAATTCGTTAGCTAAAAATATAACAATCATAGGACAGGATCCGACTCCGTATTTGCAAAGTATCGCTAATATGTCAATTTATTTTGCAATAGCCGTTTTGATCATCGCTTTTATTCATTTTGGTTGGTATTGGTCAGTTGGAATTAAATTACAAGATAAAATACCACCCGATTTAAAAATGAAAACGGGTATGTTCAAGTTCTTCTTGATATTCCCTTACGCTTATGTGATTGTTTTTTCATCCGCTATTTTATGGTTGCTTTCCGTATTCAGCGGTTTACAAAATGGCGATATGGTAACACCGTGGTTTGCATTTATCCCAATGTTTCTGTTTCCAATTCATTTCTTCACTATATTTTGTACATTTTATTGTATGTATTTCACAGCACGTACAATTAAGACTGCTGAGCTACAACGAGTCGCTCGAATGGATGACTATATAGGCGAATTCTTCCTGATTTGGTTTTTCCCTATTGGAGTATGGATTCTACAGCCACGCTTAAACAAGTTAATTGCAGAAGATGAGAACTCCATTTGCAAACCCGGTAGTGATTATAGAATAAAATATTAGATTAGGTCTTGAAGCTGGGATTTTGGACAATTCTACTCTATTTTGGCTTTTACTTCGCCGCGGACGCCGCTATATTTTGTTAACTCGGCGCCAACTGTGCCGATAATAATCTTTGTGCCGATTTTTACGGGAATTTTTCTATCGTCGTCTGTCAACCAAATCCAAACCTTATCTTCGCTATTGAATAATCCGCCACCTGAAAGATGAGGTTCCACAACGATACATTTGAATTTACCGGCAGGAACCTTTACGGTTTCGCGTTTTACAACACGTACATCCAATTTATAAGTTGTATCCATCCAAAAGTTCTGCAGTTTAATAATAGAACCATTAGGTTTGGAAGCCAAATCCATAGCGCGAACACTTACAAAAGCGGATAGAGCGTCGTAAACATAATCCGGAATTTTATATGTAGAATCCTTTGTAATGGCGACATTACGTTTTTGGTCCATCAAAGCCCAAAAATCCTGCTTGTAGCGTCCTTCACGGATTTTCTGAGTATATTTCCAAGGGAAAATACCATCTACATCAACGTAAGTTATAAATTCGTCGCGAACTTTGAAAAACACTTCAACAGTTTTGGTGGAAGTTGCACCGAATTTTATCTCATAGCACTTACGTCCAAAAACATTAACTGCTTCGGGAGAAATTTTTAAATATCCCCTGCCTGCTGTCAGGGCTTTCATACCTATGTTATACTCGAAGGTTTCACCGAAACCAAAAGCGTCATTATTCAAAGAACGAAATTTATCCTTGGAATAATCTTGAGCACTGATGCTCCCAACAGCAAAAAAAACAAGTATTGCAATTATTAGATTTTTCATTTTTTTATGCAAACCCAGCGATATATGTTAATATTTTTTTCAACGCAGAAGCGTTCTTTATTAGTTAACGGAAAATCCCACTCGTTTGTTTCAGGTCTTTTGAGATCAAACTTTTTAAATTCCGTTAATAGTTTGTTATGGTAATGGTCAACGTAGTCGCAATCGGTTGCTAAATATAGTTTTCCACCCTTAATTAGTATTTCGTCGCACATTTTCAGAAAGTCATCGTTAAATGCTCGCCGTATTTGTTGCTTCCTTTTTGGCCAAGGATCCGGAAAAAGATAGAATATCTCTTCAATTGAATTTGGTTCGATGAATTCCAATCCATTTACCACGCTGTAATTCAAAGCAAAGCAATTTCCTAATTCTTTTCCTTTGGCTACAATGTTTATCCACTCAACAGGATAACGTCTCAGCTCGATTCCCAAATGATTTTTTTTAGGATTATTATTCGCGAGCGACAGCAGAAAAACGCCTTTACCACACCCTATATCCAAAATTTCCGGTTTCTTTCCGTTAGCAAAGCATTGCGACCAATTCATTTTATCCATTAGGGGAGGATAGAATTCAGTGGGATTTACCAATTCTTCGAATTTGAAATACATTTGAGCGGTTACGTGGTGCCGGATTTTTACTTCAAAAGGATATTCTAAATAATCTATTTCTATATTTTCTGCCATAAAATCTATATTTTTGTATAATGTTTATTGATAAAATACAAAATTAGATATTTGTATTGGTTCAAAAAAAGATTTGGACAATTAATTATGAAATACGATATAACAGCAATCGCTTTTTCGAAAGCCGGCACGGACGCAAGACTACAAAATATAATCAACACTCTACGGGATTCCGACAAAAAAATCCTCGTCATAGGACTGCAGGATGACGAGTTTGATCGTTATGCCCAATCGCGCGGAATTGCATTCGCGGGTATCGAGACAAACAAGAATGACCGATTGATGAAACGCTGGAATGAATTTTTAATGTTAGGGGGACGCATCATCCGTGAGAATGAATGCGATATTATTTTAGCCGCGGATTTGTACGCCTTGCCATTGGCAGTTAGGATGAAAAAAAATTCAGGTGGAAAGTTATTTTACGATTCACGCGAAATTTATTCTGCTCTTGGTTCTTTATCGCGCTTTCCTATCAAGCAAAATTTTCAAAATATGATTGAAAAACACTATATCGCTTCGGTGGATGAAATGATTGTATCCGGCGATATGGATGCCGAATATTTGACAAAGTACTTCAATCATAAATTGCCCTACCACACGGTTATGAATCTTCCGCCGTTGAATAAAGCGGCAAAAACAAATTTCCTGCGCGAGCATTACGCATTACCTTCCGAAACACGAATTATACTGTATCAAGGAGCCTTGATGGAAGGACGTGGAATTGAAGAGCTGATGGCGGCAGTCCCATTGTTGGAAAATGCGGTTTTGTGCATTTTGGGGAGCGGTACTAAGGAACAATTCTTCAAAAATAAAGTTTATGATTTAGGCTTAGATTCCCAAATTTTATTTTTCGAAGAGGTGCCATACAGTGAACTACCGGCAATCACGGCTTCTGCGGATATCGGTACGGCATTGTTTCAATCAATTTCATTATCTTACCAATTGGCTTTGCCGAACAAGCTGTTCGAGTATATTATGGCCGGTTTACCCGTTATAGCAAGCGATTTGCCGGCGATGCGAAAAATATATGAAGAATTTAATTTCGGGTGCTTAGTGGCAAACGGTATTAGTGCTGAAAAATTAGCCGAAGAAATAAACACGTTGCTGGAAAGAAAGGGGCAATATTCCTCAGTCCTTCAATCAGCATCTGAAAAATACAATTACGACAATCAAATCAATAAAATCAGAAGTATATTTGAGGTGTTATAATGATTACACAAGAAATGGTAGCACGCTCGATAGACCATACAAATTTAAAGCCCGATTCGACAATCGCCGATATTGAATTGCTTTGCGCTGAGGCTTTGGAATATAGTTTCGCATCGGTTTGTGTTTTGCCATATTATGTAGGTTTATGTAAGAACATTCTACACGGAACGGATATGAAAATTACCACCGTTGCAGGGTTTCCATTGGGTGCATTCTCTTTGGGTGTAAAATCACAATCCGCCGAAAGCTCAATTTCTGCCGGAGCCGATGAAATAGATATGATGATCAATATAGCCGCACTTAAAAACAAGGATTTCCGTTTTGTGGAAGACGATATTGCTGAAGTTGTCCGAGTTTGCCAATCAGCCAAAAAAACATCGAAGGTTATAATAGAAAACTGCTTGCTGACTCACGGCGAAAAAGTGGCAATGACTCAAATAGTAGGTGATTCCGGGGCGGATTTTATCAAAACATCCACCGGTTTTTCAAAAGTGGGTGCCACACTTGACGATATAGTTCTAATCAATTCACTTAAATCAAAACATTTAAAAATCAAAGCCTCCGCCGGAATCCGTACCGCCGAGTTCGCTTTACAACTAATCGAAGCGGGTGCGGAGCGAATTGGTACCAGCTCGAGCGTAGAGATAATAAAGGAACTGCAAAAGGCAAATAATGCTTATAACAAGTAACAATATTGGCGAAATAAACATAATTAAAATACTTATCTATGGAAAAGAAAATTAAAATTTATTTAGGTGATATATTAGGGCTGTCTCATAACTCAAAATTATCAAAATATTAGTCAATCAAGGATGATTGACCCACCTGCAATTTAATAACTTGGTGGGGTAAGCATCCTTGCTAGTCATCCTAAAATTAAGTTTTGAGATAGCTCCTGTTTTCTAGGTTAACAATTAAATTTCTTCGAATTTTCGTTAGATATAAAAACAAAAAGAGTAGTTGAAAGAAATTTGGCTATTATTGGAGAAGCAGTCAAGCGTATTTTGAAAATTAATAAAAACATTGAGTTAAGTGGTTCCAGACAAATTGTAGATTTAAGAAACAGAATAATTCATAGTTATTATAACGTATATTAGTAAAGAATTTTATAAATAATTATCAATCAGCAGGAAGGTATAATCTTCAAATACCGGTTGACGGGTTAGTCCAAGGTTCCTATCTTATTAGGTTTAAATCCGGTAACATTACACAAAATAGGAAGTTTGTAATTGTAAGATAATTGATACCATACTTGATTGGATTATAAACTGAAGGTTAATACTAAATTGCGATATAACTTTAAAAAACAATTAAACATATAAATTTGCGTCAATTTTCCTTTTAGACAACAGCGTAAAACTATGTATTTCGACATTGATCAAATGGAATTAATTAAAAAAGCAATAAGCAAATATCCCGACAAAAAGGCGGCGCTATTGGACGTTTTGCATATTGTTCAAGATAAAGAGCTGGATATAAGCGACAAAGCAAGCGACGCAATTGCGGAATTATTAGAAATTCCTAAAAAAGATGTGGATGGCGTAGTATCGTTTTATACAATGTTTACGACGAAACCTCGCGGGAAACACCATATTCAAGTTTGCACTAATGTATCTTGTATGCTGTTGAAAGGGAAAGAATTGTTTGAGTATGTGTCGGAGAAAACCGATTTAAAGAACAATGAGACTTCCGAAAATGGCCTTTATTCTATCGAAGAAGTAGAATGTATGGGTGCGTGCGGATCGGCGCCGATGATAGCGGTAAATGAAAAATATTACGAAAATGTAAGCAAAGAATCATTCGACACTATTTTCGAGAACTTAAAATAAATAGAATTTGCTGAACCAGTATTAATATGAAAAAATTAAAACCTTCCGAATCTTAGATGATTCGGAAGGTTTTTGCAAAAAAAAACTGCGAGTTAAAAACCCGCAGTAATTATTTTAGCCTTTGCTCGATGTCAAGCTGTTTTCAGGGAAGTATTTATTCCAGATAACCAATTGATCGTCGGTTAATATAGCTTTGATATCAGCCAATAGCTTTTTGTTGCAATCTTCGATTGCGATCTTGATGGCGTCGCGCATACCTAATTTTTGGATTTCCGCAAGCATAACTTTGTTCAAAGCATTAAGTTTTTCGTACGCTTCTTTGCGTGTGATTTCCTTGTTCTTGAATGCTTGCATAATCAATTTCTTTTCAGCATTTGCTCTTTCCATAATTGGAGCAACTGCTTCGCGCCATTTTTGCATAATCAATTCAATGCAATCGCGGTGAGCTAAATTGTATTCTTTTAATAATGCAATTTGTTCATCCGATAATTTCAATTCGCGCAAGATTTTGCCAACCATTGGACGTTGTTTTGGAGGGCATCCTTTTCCTAAATCCTTTCTATCGAAGCGACAATTTTCAAAAATTGTTTGATCGCCCGGTACGAAAGCATCGGTTTCTAAAGAACATTCAACTACTTGTGTTGTAGCTAAATCACCATCTATTTCCACTGCGTCATTGAAAAGTGCAATAGATTCAGGTGTTCCTGTATCTACCGGAGTTTCCATATCCTGGCAAGCGGTAAAGCTCAAAAGAACTATTGCGGAAATGATTAGTGTGATGTGTTTTAATTTCATAGTACCTCTATGTAAATTAGTTTGAAAAAACGTTACTGATGTTTGAGTTCTAAACTACCAAAAAAGTTTAATTAATATCCAATTTTTTTTCAACTAAATTCATATTATCCGCTTTTTCTTTCGTCAGCATATATTTATTTTTCATTCTTAATGCTAATATATAGACTATTGGCAATGAACAAAGGATAACGATAACCGCTATCAGTAAAATTATTAAGTGCAATGTAATATAGGCTACAAAAAACAAAATACTGCTAATCACGCTGAATATAGCGATTATCAATAAAGATTTATCAATGTCTTTTAAAATATTATCTTGGGTTTTATTCATAATAAAGAACTAATAGGATGAAAACCCTGCCATATTGAAGAAGTAATTCAAACCAACTTTAAATTGCAGAGGTTGAAAATTGAAGCGTTGAACATTAAATTCATCGCCCGGTTTTGGTACACTCAATGTTAAATCATTAAGCAATAGCCCCGCCATTGTAAAATTTATTTGTGCAACAAAGTTTAATCGACCCTTTGCAGGATCTTCCCAAATTGGATAATCATATCCTAATTTGAATTCGATTAGTTTTACAAAAGCTTCTGTGGCTATGGAAGTCGAACCGTTCCCATCACTACGAGACCCTGAAAGCGGAAATCCATAATTCATTCCCGCATAGATGCCGCTGTAGTATGCTGAAGCACCAAAGCCAATGTACTTTACTTGAGTTGTTGTTACGTTTTTGGTGTTATATTCAGGGGCACTTCCATAAGACGTTGACATAATTCCTACTTCGCCTAAAATACCGAACTTAATTTGTGACGAAATAGGCAAATAACCAACCGCTGTGATATCGGGAAGATTGTTAAGGCTAACCGTTGAATTATATCCCGGAAATGCCTTGGACCAACTAAAGCCACCACCCCAAATCAACTGAGCGCCAACGGAAGTTGTATAATTTGTTGCTTCTACATTGTTGTCTTCGTTATAACTTCCTTCATAATAGCCATCGTCTTGAGCCGCAAGGTTCATTGATACGAATACCATTATCAGAATTGCAAATATTGTTTTATTCATAAAATATTCCTTATTTATTTTTTAATGTATCTGGTTGCAAAGTTTTAGTCGAATCCTTCTGTTTTTTAAACTGATCCAACGGGTTTTGAATTTTCAGCAGACTTTTTGGATCTTTAATCAATTCAGCACCCTGCTCTTTCATTTTTTGGAACGGGTCTTTCAGCAAGTCCCTCGCTTTTTGGAAAAGTTTACCCGGATTTTTAATCATTTCCTCCGGCGTCATATCGATAGCGGAAGTTTCTGTATTCTTTTTGTTCAAAGTCGGGTCAATTTTTACTTCATCAAATTTAAAACGTTTCATATTGTGATTGATAGCTATCGGTTTCAATGTATCCGGAATAACAGTTCCGCTTATAAGTACGGAGTTCAAATCAACCGAATAAGTTACTTCTTTGGCATATTCCGAATTAGGGTAATCGCGAACCAATAGTTGATAATAGCACAACGCGTCGTTTGGCGAGTTGTAGTGATTTTCATAAATCCAGCCGATAGTATAGAGCGATTTCGGCGCAAAGTCGGAATTAGGGTACGTATAATAAATACTGTCCAATAGAGTAATTGCTAATGGATAGTTACCAAATTTCATCGAGCTATGCCCCGATTCAAAAAGTTCAGCCGCGCTGTCAATAGCCAAAGAAACGGTAAACCCCAGCTTCGACATAGCCTCGGCACCATAAGGAGTGTAGGTATATTTGTCAACCAAGACTTCTAATAGCGAATCGGCGGTGTATGGGTCCTTCTCGCGAATTCTTTCCGAATAAGTGAAGATGTATTTGCCTTTCAATGAATCGCTGATTGGAGCCAATTCCATAGCTGTTCTATAGGAGTATAAAGCTGAATCATTTTTTTGAAGTATTTCCTGAACGCGGGCAATTTCATAAGTACCCGATGCAAGAGAACTCCGAGTTGAATCAGGAATGTTTCCCAATTTGTGGAATTTGATAATTGAATCTACTTCGCTTTGTTCGTAGTCCGCCAATTTGGCTTTACGGTCTAATTGATTCAATAATTTGTGCATCAAATCGGCTTGATATATTATCGGCGATTTAGCTACCTTGGCTTTTGCAAAATAGTTACGGGCACCCTTGTAATCGTCTCTACCGTAAAAATCAATTGCTCTATTGAAATTATAGACACTTAGCGGAGGGCTGTTTGTATATAGAGTATCCGCTCCTTTTTCTAAAGCGAGCAAACTGTCGTTGCTTATTAAAGTAGAATCCTTAAGGTTCATTAATCGCGCTACGTCCAATTTACTGGAGCCTGCCCATTTTTGCCACTCTTTGTACTTCCCGTCTTTGTATATATCGTTCAAAATGACGTTTGCTTCTTTAAATCTGCCCATTTGACCTAAACACTCGGCTTCGTACAAATAAGATTCGTACTCAACCACATATTCAGGACAGAATTTTCGTACTTTTTTAAACTCTGTGTAAGCCCTGTCGAATTTGCCGATTTTATAAAGCAACGCGGCTAAATCAGTTTGCCACAGAGCTTTGTATTTGCAGTCTTCACCTTGGGTTACAGCTTGTCTATATGGGCGGATGGCTTTATCGATATCGTTTTCGTATAAATATGTTTCGGCTTCCAAACGGAAGGCTTCCGAAAGAATGTCGTAGCGTTTTAATTGCCAAGCAACGTCAACACAGCGGGATAAAACCAATTTGCCTTCTTCGAATTTACGTTGAATCAGAAGTGCTTTAGCCATAAGCAAATGAGCATCGGGAGACAATTTCCCAATTGGGAATTTGTCTATCAATTCACCGCATTTAATTTGGCAGGGGAGCCACTCTTCTTTATAAAAATAGGTTTTTGCTATAAGGTAAATTGAGCCTTCCACAAATTCGCTTCTCGGGTGTTTGGCTAATATTTTGGAACCCTTGATTATGATCGAGTCGAGCTTAACAGCCACCGGTTGGCGTTTTTGTTGACCAACAATAAAAGCTTGGCAAAATGGCGGTAAGCCGGCGGATTTCTTTTTGGGAGGAATATAATAGTCGGGATCGGGCACAAAAACGCGTGGTTGAGCACGAAGATTTTCGTCCTGAAACTCGAATTCGTTTTCAACCTCGCCCATAATTCGTTCCATATTGTAATATGTATTAAAATATGTCGTGAAGTTGTCATATCTCTTGCAACCTGTTAATAATATTAATGCTATTATTAGAACAAGGAAGATTAATAGGAATATCATATTTCTGTATTTGCGCATTTTTTAATTTCACCGGTAAATAAAATTTCAAACGTAAATATAAAAAAAAAATTGCATTGAGCAATAAGATTGAGAAGATTATGGCAAGGAAACCGAGATTTCATCTCATTACCAAACTGCCGCTTGGTAACGAATTTTATCATCTGCCTACTCATCGGCTTCCTTCTTCTGAGCCAAGATTTAAAGAATTTAATGGATTAAAGGATAAGTCTATCGTTAACGAAGCGAAGGTTTAAGTTGCCACGGCTTTTAAGCCGTGGGTCGTAAACACCTCAAAAAAAATGGGCTTTAGCCAAAATATTAATGCAAAGAATTGGGCTAAAGCCGAAAGCGCTAATAGCATTTTATCCACGACTTAAAAGCCGTGGCAACTAAGATTTTATTATTCAATAATAATTTTCTTTGTAAACGATTCTTTATCTGTAACTATTTTAACAATGTAAACGCCTTTTGCCAACGAACACTCAATAAATGTTAAGCACCATAACAAAAATAAAATGATTAGGAAATAAAAAATTGAATAAAATGTTAAAAAAGGATGTTTGTTCCAGCGATTTATTCATCGTTTTGTGGAACAAACATCCAGGTTTATTATTGAAATTGGGCGTTTTCAAATCCCGTTATCGCAAAAAGTATTATTTTATCATACCTGTATCAAAAAGCACATCGTATTGCGATTCATAGGAATAAAACACTGACCAAGATTGCGTTGCACCGTCGGTTTTGATTTTATAGAAATCATAAAATCCTTCGCTTCTGTCGCCGGCTTGATTTAATTTACACCAACCCGAGATACCATAATATTTTTCGCTTTGCGCTATTAGTTCCGCTTTTATATTTGCTGTTGTTTGGTTCTTAGCTGTAGAAACCATACTTTTTATCAAACACACAGCGCCATCGTAAGCTGTAATCCCATAAGGATTAATGAAGCCATTCGTTTTGGTTTTAATTCTTTTTGATAGGGCATCATATTCATTTGCATTATAAACATTGTTTCCTAAAGTTACAACGCAAAAGTTTACATCTTTTGCAAATTGCAAGGATACGGGATTGGCGAAAAGCAAGCTCGTAAAAGTTCCGTCCCCACCATACCATTTGACTGTTTTAAACAAATCTTCCTGCGAGAATATTTCAAAAAGCTGTATATATTCTTCGAAACTCGCCAAAAATATGCCGATTTTATTGCTTTGGTATGTTTTTAGTTCTTCCACTATGGCAGTTCTAATTTTTTCGGCTGCTGAAGCGGCTGTTTCTTTAGTCATATCATAAACAACAGAGGCAGGATGGTGAATACCGCGAGTACCGAGATAATCACCCATCGATGCTGATAATGCTAAACTCGCTATATCATCCCTGGAAACAGGAATTACACAGTCCATTCCTTGATATTGAGTTAATTTGGAAGCCGCTTTAGCCATTAAATTATCGGAAGGAACAAAACGATATATGTTATCGTTTGCTATAGATAATTCGCTTGATGTACTGGAATTGCTTACAATTAATATATCTTCTTGGTCGGCGTACTGCTTTATGGCTTTAACCTCGGAACTTGGATTGATACCGAAAATCACGTTGTAGCCTTTTTCTTCGTGCAGTTGTTTTACAATAGACAGTATGTTCGATACATCGGTCTTATCGTCAACGATTTCGTAAACAAAGTCAACTTTTTGCGAAATGCCTGCATACAGAGCTTTCATATCATCAATGGCTAATTCAAAACCCGCACGGGTTGTTTTGCCTATTTCCGATACGGGACCGGTTTCCGATACTATAACAGCAATTTTAACGACCGCTTTTTCATTATCCGTCTTCAAGGGAGGGCAGGTTTCTTCACCGCAAGAAAAAAGAAAGAACGATAATAACAATAATGGCAACAAAGATTTTTTCATATACTAACTCTTTTATATTTTTGAATTTTGTAACTGTGCAATTCAAAAATAATAAATTGAACACAATTATAAAAACATTAATCAATTTCTTTTGCATTCTTTGGAAAATAAATGCTTTTAAAACTACATAAATTGAATCTACCTGAATACGTTTTTCAATTCAAAACAGAGGGTAAGCCTGCTATTTATGATATAATTAGAAATAAATATATTGTCCTGACACCCGAGGAATGGGTCCGACAAAATTTTATCAGATATTTGATAGATGATAGGAAATATCCGAAATCAAGAATCAAGTTAGAACACAATATTAGGGTAGGAAATGTAGCTCGCCGATGTGACGCCGTGTTTTTTGGGAAAAATATGAGCCCCGAAATATTAATGGAATTCAAAGCACCCGAAATTCCGATCAAAACTAAAACAATTTTCCAAGGGGATGTCTATAATATGGAACTAAAGGTTGCACTTATAGTCATCTCTAATGGAATAGAACACTTGATACTAAAACCGGACTACATAGCCGGTGATTTTACTCAATTAAATGATGTTCCAATATACAACAGCGTGGGAACTTTTTAAATTATATTACTTTTTTTATAATGATTTTACAATTTTATTTGCATAATTAAAATAATCGTCGTAATTTTGAAGTTCAAATATTGACTAGGTAAGAAAAAATGAATGCAATTGATATAGTAAATACGATGGTAGTTGAGCGTGCAACAGAATCACGTAAACAAAAAGACGGTGAGAGCTTCGTAGAAGTTCCTGAATTTAGAGCCGGCGATACAGTTAACGTTGGTGTGCGCGTAGTCGAAGGCGAAAAAGAGAGAATTCAAAATTACAAAGGTATTGTAATTGCCATTCACGGCGGAAGCATCAATAAAACATTTACAGTTAGAAAAATTTCTAACGGCGTAGGTGTGGAAAGAGTTTTCCCTGTATATTCACCTATGCTTCAAAGCATTACTATTATCCGTAAAGGTAATGTACGTAGAGCTAAATTGTTTTATCTTCGTGGAATGACTGAAAAGAAAATCCGCGCAAAAATCAGATAAAAACTCAATTCTCGAAAGTTTTAAAAAAGCCGCTTTATTTAAAGTCGGCTTTTTTTTTATGTCTAATTTATTATTTTTAAAATAGAGTACTCAAAATATTGATATTCCGATATTTTTTGTTAATTTTAAACTTTCTATAATATTAATAAAAACGAAATTGACAAATACATTATCAATACTTTTTATCGGTGATATAGTCGGCAACGCCGGACTAAAAATTACTGAAGAGCGACTACCCGAATTAATCAAACGTTTTTCGGCGGATGTCGTTATTGTAAACGGAGAAAATGCGGACGGCGGTAAGGGCATAGTTGCCGACCAAGCCGAAATGCTTTTCAAATTAGGCGCCGATGTAATAACCTCGGGAAATCATATTTGGGATAATTGGGGTTCGAAACCTCTGCTTTATAATGAAGAGCGCTTAATCCGTCCGGCAAATTATCCTCAGGGAAATCCGGGAATGAGTTACAGAATATTTGAAACTAAGGATGGTGTTACTGTTGCTGTTATGCAACTTCAGGGACGCATTTTTATGCCGATAATAGATTGCCCGTTTAAAGCAGCTGAAAAAATATTACCAAAACTGCAAAAGCGCACCGATGTAATTATCGTAGATGTCCACGCTGAAGCCACTGCTGAAAAACAAGCTATGGGGTGGTATTTGGATGGTAAAGTCAGCGCTGTAATAGGTACTCACACTCACGTTCAAACAAGTGACGCTAATATTTTGCCTAAAGGTACGGCTTATATAACCGATGCCGGTATGACAGGCTCGTTTGATTCTGTTCTAGGTATGAGCAAAGACGTAGCTTATAAAAGGATGCTCTTGGGAACCGCGCAAAAATATGAACAAGCCGAAGAAGATTCGAAAATATCAGGAGTTAATGTTGAAATTGATTCTGTAACAGGTCAAGCTTTAAAAATTACTGCTTTCTGTGAACCTAAATTTATATCTGATATTACGGACGAATTGGTTTAAAAATGGAACTCAACGCAAATATTCCTGCCGGCGAACTTAAAAAAAAATGGGCTAACCGAAAATTAGAAATGGGCTTGGTAAGTCCATCGAATAGGCGCCGATTTAATATTATCATAGTTGGTTCCGGGTTAGCGGGTGCTTCAGCGGCGGCGTCATTGGGTGAACTTGGCTATAATGTCGAAGTTTTTACTTACAACGACTCACCTCGCAGAGCGCATAGCATAGCCGCTCAAGGTGGAATTAATGCCGCGAAGAATTACAAAAACGACGGCGATAGCGTAGAGCGTCTTTTTTTGGATACTATTAAAGGTGGCGATTACCGTTCCCGCGAAGCAAATGTTTACCGTCTCGCCGAGCTCAGCAATAACATTATTGACCACTGTACAGCTCAAGGCGTTCCTTTTGCGCGCGATTATAGTGGTTTGCTCGATAATCGTTCTTTCGGCGGTGCACAACTCAGCAGGACCTTCTTTGCCAAAGGGCAAACAGGTCAGCAATTGCTTTTGGGAGCCTATTCCGCATTAAGCCGACAAATCAAAGCCGGAACAGTGAAATTGCATACCCGCGCTGAAATTTTGGATATAGTTGTAACTCCCGCGGGCAGAGCTGTTGGTATTATTACTCGCGATAATTTGACCGGTGAATTAAAAAGATTTTCCGCCGATGCAGTGGTTTTGGCTACCGGTGGTTACGGTAACGTGTTTTACCTATCCACAAATGCAAAAGCCTGCAATACTACCGCGACAATTCGTGCTTATAGACGCGGTGCCGGATTTGCAAACCCTTGCTTTACACAAATTCATCCTACCTGCATTCCTCCATCGGGCGATTATCAATCAAAATTAACATTGATGAGCGAATCGCTGAGAAATGACGGAAGAATTTGGGTACCCAAGAAACAAAATGATAAACGTACACCTTCTGAAATCCCCGAAAATGAAAGAGATTATTTTTTGGAAAGGAAGTATCCGAGCTATGGCAATCTTGTTCCTCGTGATATTGCTTCACGCGCGATAAAGGAAGTTTGCGACAAAGGTTTCGGTGTAGCGAACGCAGGTTTGGGCGTATATTTAGATTTTTCTGAAGCCATTGGTAGGTTAGGAAAGAAAACAATCGGCGAACGCTACGGCAATCTTTTTGAAATGTACGAAACCATAACAGGTGCTAACCCTTACGATACTCCGATGATGATATATCCTGCTTCTCATTATACTATGGGCGGACTCTGGGTTGACTACAATTTGATGACCACCATCAACGGATTGTTCGCAATAGGCGAAGCGAATTTTTCGGACCACGGAGCGAACCGCTTAGGTGCAAGCGCTTTAATGCAGGGATTAGCGGATGGTTATTTTGTACTACCTGCTACAATAGCCAATTATTTAGCGGACAATGGAATTGCCAAAGTACCGATTGGTGACGAATCATTCCACGAAGCCTTGAAATCAACTCAACTGCGCATAGACAATCTTTTGAAATCGAGCGGCACTAAAACACCGCTATATTTTCATCGCGCTTTGGGAAAAATCGTTTGGGATAATTGCGGTATGAATCGAAACGAAGCAGGTCTGAAAATAGCGAAAAAGCAAATCGTTGATTTACAAAAAGAATTTGAAACTGATTTACTGATTTCAAAGGAAACTGCTATTAACGCGTCGTTAGAATCAGCACTTCGAGTCGCTGACTTCTTCGAAATCGCGAAGCTTATGGTTTCCGATGCTTTAGAGCGTCGCGAAAGCTGTGGCTCACATTTCCGTACTGAATACCAAACATCGGACGGTGAAACCCAACGGAATGATGAAGAATTCCTTCATTGCGCTGTTTGGGAATACAAAGGCGAAAAAAATGCGCCGATTTTACACAAAGAAAAGTTAAAATTTGAATATGTCCAATTAAAACAAAGAAATTATAAATAGGAGTCCTCGATGAAAAAAATATTATTATTATTATTATTATTAATTAGTCTGATTGTAGTTAGCTGTAGTGCCGATGATAAAAAGAAACCGACAAGCGAACAATCCAAAACCGAACCAAAAGAAGACACACAAAAAATCGCAAAAAGAGCCGAGTATCGCTCCGGTTTTGTAGAATATATCACAAAGGGTTTTACAAACGGAACTCAAACTTTGTATTTCGATGAGTGGGGTTTTAAAAACGCGGTTATTCAAACTATGGAAGTTGGTAAAACAAAAGTACAAACTCATATCATAATTACCGAAGGTTGGACTTACCAAATCAATAAAACCGAAAACCGTTATATCAAAGTTAAAAACGATGATTCAGAAAAATACCGGAAATTATACGAAAAATATAAGAATAACGATGATGCTACAGCCGCGCTTCTCAAAGAGGCAGGCGGTAAATTAATCGGTAAAGAAAAGTTTATGGAAAAAGAATGCGATATTTGGGATATGACTCAACAAAATTCCAAAAACTGGCTTTGGAAAGGACTTATTCTGAAATCCGTTATGTCAACTCCCTTTGGCGAACTGATATTCGAAGCTACTAAAATCAATCTGAATACAGCTATACCGGATAGCGTGTTTGAGATCCCTAAAAATGTTGAATTTAAAATAGCTACACCAAAAAAGAAAGATGGTTTATAACCGACCAACATTATTGGTTAACGAACAGGTTATTCGCGAAAATATCGAAATGATGTCTGCGAAACTTAGGTCAAATGGACTTAAGTTTCGCCCTCATTTTAAAACTCACCAATCGCTGGGAATCGGGCGCATCTATCGCGATTATTGCATCGATAGCATTACAGTATCGTCAGTGGATATGGCATATTACTTCGCCGCGGACGGTTGGCACGATATCACAATCGCTTTCCCAGTGAATTTACTACAAGCTGAGGAAATCAATTCTTTAGCGGGATGGATAAACCTCAGTATTATTTTGGATAATGTCTATGTCTTGGAAACTCTCGACAAATCAATCACCAACAAAATCAACTGCTTCATAAAAATTGACACCGGTAATCATCGCGCAGGCGTCTCGGCGGAAAATATAGCCGAGATTGAAAAATTAATCGCCACTGTTAGAAAGTCCGACAATCTAATATTCAAGGGATTTCTTTCGCACGCCGGTAACACTTACCACGCGGAAAGTAAAGAAGAAATTCTAAGCATACACGATGATAATAAAACTAAACTGATAAATCTGAAGAAGACTTTTTCATCGGCGAACGAAGAGATAATACTTTCAACGGGCGACACTCCTTCGGCTTATTTAGCTCAAGATTTCTCCGGTTTGGACGAATTGCGCCCGGGTGTTTTTGTATTTAACGATTTGATGCAAAAGCGATTGCTCGGTTTGGAAAATTCACGGATTGGACTGATTATGACTGTACCGGCCGTTTCTGTTTATCCTGATAGAAATGAAATCTTAGTTTATGGCGGTGCGGTTCATTTTTCAAAAGACAGCGTCAAAATTGATGGTAAACAGGTTTATGGCGAATTGGTAAAATTACTGCCCGACGGCTCTTGGTTCGACATTACAGCCGAAACACAGGGCTATCTAACATCCATTTCTCAAGAGCACGGCATAATCACTGCAAATAAAGAATTTATCAGCACTATCAAACCCGGCGATGTGGTAGGGGTTATTCCCGCCCACGCCTGCTTAACGGTTTCCGAAATGAAAAATATGTATTGCGACGGAAAATATTTATAGTGCAACTCATCGGATGACTGCCAGAGGTTGTGCATCAATTATTTATTTTGGGCTGGGATACGCGCCACTAAAGCACTAATAAATTTCAATAATAATGCTATTGCGGAAACTAAAGATATAAATAAAAATCTTTTAGTTGAGCTTGACGAAAACGGTAACGTCGTTAGTATGACTTATGAACTCGCCAAAAGCAATATGAATGTAAATGAATTATCATACCAACAAGTTGCTTTTGCTTAAGGTAACACAAATTATCAAAAAAGACTGTACCCGCTATCATTAGAGCATTAGTAGATAGCAGATTTCTTCACATTCAAAATCGTTTTCTGGACTCTTCACTTCGTTCAGAGTGACGAACGATATATAAATCAGGGAGATTAACGCTTCTGCGGTAATGACGTCTAAATCTTCCGCTTTCGGAGGAATGGTGCCCCTAAATATTTACCCACCTCCACCGTCTTTTCTTCTTTAAAATAAATAAAAAATGAAATTCAAATGGCAAAAGGCAGAGAAAACCAACCGCATATAGGCATATTCGGCAAGCGTAACGCCGGCAAAAGTTCGTTGATTAACGCTATCGCAAACCAAGACGTCTCCATTGTTTCCGAACTGGCGGGCACTACTACTGACCCCGTAAAAAAATCGTTTGAAATCCCGGGTATTGGTCCTTGTGTGCTGATTGACACAGCAGGCATTGACGACGTCGGCGCAATTGGAAACCAACGAATCGAACGCACACTCAAAGTGATAGAGATTATTGATTTGGCGGTTTTGGTAATAGATGGCAATCAATTCGGCGATTTTGAAATTGATTTGATAAATAGATTCAAAGACTACGACATCCCCTTTATAATAGTACATAACAAATCCGATTTAGCTAAATTGGGCGCGGAACTCAAAGAACGCGTATTTAATGAATTCAATACAAATGTGATAGATTATTCGACTGTAACAAACAGCAACCTCGAGTTATTCCTACAGAAACTTCGCGAAACATTACCCGAAAGTATTTATCAGAAGCCTCAACTCTTGGGCGATTTGATTAAATACGGCGATATAGTTTTACTAATCACACCGATTGATGCCGAAGCACCCGAAGGAAGGCTTATCCTGCCGCAGGTACAGACAATCCGCGATATATTGGATAACGACGCTATAGCTATTGTGATGAAGGAACGCGAGGTGGACGCCTTTTTCAAAAACAACACCATCAAACCGGCTTTAGCCGTTACGGATAGTTCATTTTTCCTCAAAGCCGACGCTTCTATACCAAGAGATATACCTTTAACGGGATTCAGCGTTTTGCTGGCTCGCTATAAAGGAGATTTTGCGGCATATCTCCAAGGGACTCCGAAAATTGACGATTTGAAAGATGGCGATAGAATTTTGCTCTTAGAGTCTTGCAGTCATCACGTTTCGTGCGACGATATTGCGCGTGTGAAAATTCCACGCTGGCTGTCGTCATTCACAGGCAAAGCCTTGGAATATGACATTGTCGCCGGATTGGATAAACTACCACGCCCAATCAACGATTATGCGATGCTAATTCAATGCGGTGGGTGTATGGTTACAAAACGTCAACTTCAGTCGCGTTTGAAACTAGCTAAAAAAGCCGGTATCCCAATCACAAATTATGGTATGGCAATAGCTTATATGCAGGGCATTTACAAACGCGCTATCGAGCCGTTTATGAAAAATCAGAGCAATAGTGACGACTACATTTGATATTTTTCAATAAATAAACAATTTTTTCGTCCTTTGCTTGCTTAACAATTAATTAATTCGGAGCAGTAATGCCAATATATGAATACCGCTGTAAGAAATGCGGGAAAGTATTTGATTATAAACAAAAGATGGCTGATGAAGCATTAAAAGAATGTCCTGTTAGTATATGCACCGAACCAGAACGCGGCGAAGTTGAACGAATAATATCGGGCAATGTAGGGTTGAGTTTCAAAGGAACAGGTTTTTATGCGACTGATTATGGAAAAAATAAAACGAACGCACCAAAAGCTTCTTCTTGTAACGGAAGTGGGTGCGGATGTAATAAATCTGCTTAACTAAACAATAGTTATTTCAAAAGTTAATCATATTTTAAGGCTGGTCAAGCAGGGATGCTCGACCTACCAATTTAAAAATGACTTGGTGGAACAGGCGAGGGCGTCTGTTCTACTAAATATTACTTTGATATGGTAGAACATACGCCCTCGTATGTTCGAAAATACATCTTTTGACTATAAATTTTCACGCATATATATATGAAATATAAATTACTAATTATCTTGGCTGTAACAGCATTCTTAGCTGTCGGCTGTACGAAATCCGAAAAACCGTCCAATTATTTTGGTGGGGTGGAGCGATATAATTATTATCCAAATAAAGAATTTCTTAAATATACGACTCACGAATTTTTCCAAACCGAAACCCAAGATTCGCTCGTTGGTTTTGCTTATCCTGTTCTATTATTGCAGAGAAATTTAGCGGTGGGTGTACTTAACAACAGCAAAATTGTATTTTTCCATAAGTATCAGCCAATAAACGAAATCAAATTACCCAAGGGTCAATACGTAGCTTCTCGAATTGCGGCTGACAAAAAGTACAATATTTATGCTATATTAAACGATGGTTCAATAAATTCATATAGTCAAATCGGGAAAAAACTTTGGTCGAATAAAATTGCCAAATCCGATAGCATCAGCTCATATTCCGATATTTTGTGTACAAATGACAATATCTATTTTGGAACCGATAAGGGAAATTTTTATAAATTATCGCTCAACGGCAAGAAAATCTGGGAATTCAAATCCACCTTATCCATCGGCAAAATCATTTCCACCGATAAGGATGAAAATATTGCAATCGTATTAAATAGCTGTAGTTTCGATGGTGCCGATTCAATCGTTGTCCTGAATAAAGACGGAAAAAAACTTTGGGCAAAAGGATTTCCAAATCAAAAGATTACCGGTTCGGTATTGATTGGAGACGCCTGCTTTTATTGCGGAACTTATTCTTTGAATGGTTCAGTTGAAAATGGGAACATATACAAATTCGATAAAACCGGGGCTGTTATATGGGATAAGGAAATACCTGTTCGCCCTCGCTGGCTTTCGCTCGATGGCGATAAAATGATATATATCAGCGGTTATAACACAGGTATTGGCGAATCATTTAGCGGTGTGTTTGCCATTTCCGATTTGGGTGACGTAAAATGGAAAATGTATTTCAAAAGTACAATTCATTCGCCTGTTTTGGTTGCCGATGGCAACGCGTTAGTCTGTGGACTGTCGCAATCCGGAACAGCTCTATACATTTTGGATAAAACCTCCGGTAGAGTAGCAAAGACAGTTCCTCTGAACGATTACGCTCCGCTTTTACTTTATCCTTCTGTAACCGAGGATAATAGCATCGTTATGACCGGCTCGTCCAAGACCACATTACTGCGTCTTTCCGATGATTTTCTAAAAAAATTCAATCTTTTTTAAAATATAATTTGCTTATGTGAAAATTTCTGTGTAATTTTGAATTCTTGATTTATGAACGTTAGTTCTTTTTAAAGGGCGTGTAGCTCAGTTGGTCTAGAGCACCTGCCTTACAAGCAGGGGGTCAGGGGTTCGACTCCCTTCTCGCCCACACACAACAAAAAAAGCCGTCTGGCTTTTTTTTTTCGCAGAAGTGGCGGAATTGGTAGACGCGCTGGATTCAAAATCCAGTTATGGCAACATAGTGAGGGTTCAAGTCCCTCCTTCTGTACAAACAAATCCTTGTAATATCCTTGCAAGGTTTTTTTGTATATATCGGATCGATAGAAATGATAAATAGAGTAGTTAAAGATGTAATGACAACATTGGAAGACATTGCGGACCCTGTGAGAAAGTCCAAAGCCGAAATAATGTACCCAACCAGTATGACCATTTACGGTGTTTGGAATACCAAACTAAACGATATTGCAAAAGAGTTGAAAGCCGATACCAAAAAGTGGATTATTCAAGATGTAATTGCGTTGGCAAAAGCTTTAGTTGACACCAATAATTATGAATGCCGATTTATAGCTTATAAGCTATTGGGCAGAAACAAGAAAATCCTTCCTAAAATGACAGCGGACGATGTTCATTATCTTCGCAACGGTTTGGATAATTGGGAATCTGTTGATTGCTTTGCTCTGCAAATCGCAGGTATCCTTTGGTCCGACGGCATAATCACCGACAAAATGATACTTTCTTGGGCTAAATCGGAAAACCTCTGGGAAAGAAGATTAGCTTTAGCGACAACAGTTGGATTGAATATGAAAACAAACGGTTTGAAAGCCACCCCGCAAAAAACGATAATGATCTGCAATCTATTGATAAATGACAAAGCCGATATGGTCCAAAAGGCGCTTTCGTGGGCTATTCGCGAGCTCGCAGAAGTTGATAGAGCCGCCGCAAGGGACTATTTCAAGAATAATTATTCAAAATTCACGCCCCGAGTTCGACGAGAAGTCAAAGCAAAAATAGAACCCGGAAAATAAGCCAAGAAAACACTAATCACAATTTAACCTTGATTTACATTACTTATTAATTCTTGTTCCATAGCTCCTGCTTTGGAACAATTTTTAAATAATAAGTTGTTATATTAAATTTTTTCCATATTTTAGATTAGTAAAAATAGGTAAATAAGAATAAACCTTCGAAATTGGGGCTGTCTCAAAACTTAATTTTAGGATGACAAGCAAGGATGCTTATCCCACCAAGTTATTGAATTGCAGGTGGGTCAATCATCCTTGATTGACTAATATTTTGATAGTTTTGAGTTGTGAGACAGCCCCAATCTGAACAAAGACAACAAAACACAAAAAAACACTTTCGCAATGCGAAATTTACTTGGATAAAGATTTTTGGATTTAAATAATATAAGGATTGAAGGAATGATAGAAACTAATAATGAACACAATAAGAATGAAGCAAAGGGCAGCAAGTATTATAGTCGGGATCATTGGACAAAAATGATAAAGGTACATCATAAACGCATATTTTGGGTTTTCTTCGTTTTGACAATAATTGCTGTGCTATATTACATCTTGACTATTAACTTTTCTCAGGTTCCCAACAGATAAATAAAGGAACAATTTTAAAAAAGCCCATCCTAAAAAGATGGGCTTTTCGTAAAAAGACTCATCCGATGATCGGGCAGTCATCGGATGAGTTAGATTGTTTCTAATCCATAATCTCTATGTGCATATCGGCGGCTTTGACTGAATGTGTTAAAGCACCGATTGAGACAGCGTCAATACCTGTTTCAGCATAAGCGGGAATGTTTTCCAAAGTGATTCCGCCGGAACACTCTATCGAACAGTTTTTTCCGTTTTTGTGAGTGCGGATTAATTCTACAGCTTTTTTTGCGGTTTCGGGTGACATATTATCCAAAAGGAATCCGTCAACACCGATTTGGAGTGCTTCATCTATTTGCTCAAAATTATCAACTTCCAATTCAAGCGGAAGATGTTTTACCATATTCTGAATTCTAATCAGAGCCGCTTTAATACCACCCGCTCCGGCGACGTGATTATCCTTAATCAATAATCCGGTGGATAGATTCAAGCGGTGGTTAGTTCCTCCACCGGCGGTAACTGCGAATTTATCGAACAATCTCAAACCCGGAATGGTTTTGCGTGTATCCAGAATTTTAATTTTTCCGGCGGCGGCATCAACATAACGTCCTGTGAGTGTGGCTATTCCGCAGGTGCGCTGTAAAATATTCAGCAAACTACGCTCAATTTTTAAAATTTCTCTTAGATTGCCGTGGAACAGAGCAATTTTTTGACCCGATTTTACTTGTTCTCCATCTTTGAAAAAAATCTCCAATTTAAAGTCCTCATCGAAGAAAGCAGCGATAATATCGTAGCCGGCGAAAATAATATCTTCTTGCGCTTCTATGTAGGCTGTAGAGTATTTTTCGAGCGGGATAGTGCCTAAAGAAGTATAATCTTCTTCCGGAATATCTTCATTCATAAATTCATAAACTTTATTTTTTATGTAAAGTTTTGGTAATGTCGTTATTTGTTCGTAATTTAACATATTAATTCCATTAAAAGCGATAAAAAGTATTCAAAGTTAATATTTTTTTTTCTAATACAATACGTTTTTATTATTATTATTGCGTATATTTGGTATTATTATTGCTTATTAAGTATATATTTTATTTAATTTTGATAAAAAATATTATTGATATTATAAATGAGGAACAAAATGAAACCTTTATTCAAAAGACTGAGTTTTGTCGCAATTCTGGTTATGTTTGCGGCAGTTTTATCGCTCAGTGCCGCAAAACCGGTGTTAGTACAGCCCGAACATTTATCGGATTGTGTTAATTCTGATGTACGATTAGTTTGGGAGAAAACTCCTTTTGCGACAAAATACACAGTAGAAATTGCCTACGATCAAGCATTCAGTAACATAATTATTACTTCAAATGATATAACGGATACATTTTATGTTGCTAACTTGAATTTCCAAAGTCTGTATTTTTGGCGTGTAACCGCAGTTTATGCGGCTTATCCTCCTGAAACTAGCAACCCTTGGATGTTCACAACCAAGCACCGTGCACCGGATTTGGAATTCCCTATAAATTATGAAAAATGTGTTTTAGGCAGTACAGATTTCACTTGGGAAGCCGGAGCTGATAGCTTCGATGTCATTATTGCTGAAAATGAAACCTTTAGCACTATATTAGTTGACAGTTTTGGTTTGCATTCACCAAAATTAACTCATCTGTTCAATCAATTCGGCAAAACATATTGGTGGAAGGTTAGAGCATATTGGGGAAATTGCGAAACTGAATATACAACAGCTCGAAAATTTGAAACACCTCAAACTGACCCTCAATTAATGTTCCCTGATAATAACGTCAAAGGAATTCCTCTTTTTGCGGCGGGTACTCCGTTTACCGCTGAATTTTCTTGGCGCGACGGTAATCTATTTAACAAATACAGACTGCAAATGTCGAATTTACCGAATTTCACAAATTTAATTATTGATTCAACATTCAATAAAACTACAGTTTATTATCCAGCATTTCAAGATTCGCGCTCGCTAATTTTAGCAAATCTTCCACTTGCTTTTAATACGAAATATTATTGGCGTGTTTTAACAATCAATAATGATTGCCAAGGCAAATGGGCACCTTATAGAATGTTTAAAACACCTTATAAATCGATAGTTGGTGTTAATCCCGGCGATGGCGATGAATGTAATTCGATTATTGAACGATTTGTATGGCGTCAAGAAAACGCTTCATCGGCATATAGATTGGAAGTATTTAGAGACTTAGCAATGACCGATACAGTATTTGCAAAAAGCGCGATTAAAGACACAAATCAAGTTGTTAATTTAAAGGATTCTTTAAAAGTGTTTTACTGGAGAGTTCGTGCTGAGGATGTCGATAATATAGGCTTGTGGTCTCCAATCAAGCATTTCACAACAACTCAGCAAAGTCCATATCCGATATCTCCGCTTTCCGGTACAACAGGATTAGAGCTCCTTTTCCCAATGGTTTGGCAGGATGTTGATACAAACGATGTATATGATATCGAAGTATCGACCGATGCTAATTTCCAAAGTTTGATCGTTGATGTTGAAAATCACAACAGAGCTCAATTTTTGGTTAACTTACCTCTTTATAATACAACATATTATTGGAGAGTAAGAGCAAAACACAACCAATGCTACAGCGCTTGGTCACCGGCATTTATATTTAAAACAACACTTGGGGCACCTATTTTACAATCTCCAAAAGATGGAGCAGTATTACAACCATTGACACCGTTAATGCAATGGAAGGCTGTACCTGATACTAAGTTTTATACACATCAAATAGCCAAAGACTTGCTTTTTGAAGAGGGATTTAAAGAGACTCCTTATATTGAACTCACAAACGCAAGAATCGGAGATTATATATATAATGAATATACCACTTACTATTGGCGTGTAAGAGCTATGAACGATGAAGGCGAAAGCAAATGGTCGCTCACCTATAGTTTCAAAACAGGTACTATTTTCCCACCTATACCTGAGCATTTATCACCACTAGATGAATCAATTGCGCTTCCTACTGATGTTACATTAGAATGGAAACCAAATCCTAAAGTTGACTCGGTTCAAGTACAATTATACTCATCTTATGATTTGACTAAACCTTATTTGCTTTATGAAACTATGGACACAAACTCATTGGATATTAAAAACTTGGGCAAATTCCACAGTTATTATTGGCGTTTAAGAGCGAAAAATGTAATGGGCATAAGTGCTTGGAGCAAATTGTGGGAATTCCGTACAATAGATTCGGCTTTAACAAGAGCTCCAAAATGTATTTTTCCAAAGGACAAAGCCGTAAATGTAAAAATACCGGTTCAATTAGATTGGGAAGACTATGCTTTATCGGATTTGTATTATCTACAAGTTTCAAAAAGCCCAGAATTTACTGATTTACTGGTTGATGAACAATTAACAGAAGACGATAGATTTGTATTTGGATTAGAATACTTAACCACATATTTCTGGAGAGTTAAAGCTTCCAACGAAGCCGGTTGGGGACCATATTCAGATGCTTATACTTTTACATCAAAGCCCGATCCATTATCGGTAAACGAACTACAAGGCGAACTTAAAGCCGCATTATTCCCTAATCCGGTAAAAGGCAAAGCTATATTGAGTTTCTTTATGGAAAAAATGGATAACATTTCCATAAGAGTTGAATCAATAGATGGTAAAACTATGGAGCACTTCGATTACTTTATGTCGGCGGGTGAGCATAGAATTGAAATCAATACAGAAGCTTACGCTAAAGGTTCATATATGTTTATTATTCGCACTGGGAACAAATCCGAAACCGGAAAGTTCATTGTTGTAGAATAGTTAACGGCTATGATATTTAGAAGATATATAAAGACGCGATTTTTCGCGTCTTTTTTTGTGCCACGGCTGATTGGGGGGATAGGAGCGCAATCGGATAAATATAGAGCGTTTTCCACGAGGTATGTATTTTGTAAAAGTGGGTGGCGAAACGGCGAAGTTTGTGAAAATGTAGCTGTTTATGTTCCTAGCAGGAGCTTCGGAACAAGACAATGAAATTATATTCAGCTACTTCGTAGCTTGGAAGATGGATTCCCGATCGAGTCGGGAATGACAACGTCACCACATATTCAAGGCGCTTGTCAGATGCCCTCCACCTCCAGGGTGGAGGGCATCTTCGCATTATGCAAATAAAGACAAATAAAATGTCCGATGAAGTTTCACCGGACATTTTTTATCTAATCGCTTGAATATAGATACATCTTTGATTAAAATCCCAATTATTCGACCGGTATTTCAGTTTCAAAATGATTTTCTTCTTCAGGATTTTCTTTTACTTTATCCAAATCGTTGATATCTTTTTGGATTTCGTCTAAACGAACTTGAGCTTCTGCAATTTGAGCATCTTTTTCTTTGATTCTATCGTTAATTGCGTTGATTTGGTCTTCATCGCCATTATCGTTTTGCAGATTGGTCAATAAATCCATATCTTTGACTTTCAGTTCTTCTAAGCGTGAAATTTTTGCGTTCATATTGTCCAACAAAGTAACGAATTTGCGTTTGCGTTCTTCGCGACGTCCCGAAAAGAATTCATCGCGGCGTTTGTCGAACAAATTAAATGCTTCGCGCAATCTTGAAAACAGTTCATTTCTTTGACCGCGTTTCAAACGCATTAATCGAACTTCGCCCTGAATAGCCAATAGATTGTCGCGGATTAGTCTGAAATCGGTAAGCCCTAATACTAATTCAAAAGAATTATTGACTTTATCAGTTAATTTCGCGTAATTTACTTCCGCTTCGTTTTCATAAGCTTCGCGTTCGGAGGACTGATTTTCGTTCATAGCTGTAAATACGCCACGGATTTGTGAATATAATTCGTCACGTTGACCACGGTTTAGTTTTAAAGCTTTGATTTCATTTTGAGCGCTTATTAAACGAGCGCGAGCTTCGCTATATTCTTCTGTATTGTTTGCAAAATCAATAGCTTCATTTACCACTTTTGTTAATTTAGTATAATTTTCAGAGATTTCCTCTTCATTAACAGAGCGATCGGCTGATTGACGTTGATTGAGTTCTTCAAAATGAACACGGATAGTTTGGTAAAGCTCATCGCGCTGTTCGCGTCTGAGTCTTCTTCCCTTGATATCCTGTTGAGTTTCTATTAATTTTTTTCTAGCATCGCTAAATCTATTTGATGTTCTTGCGAATTCGCAAGCATTTTGTATCGTTTTTTTCAACGAATGGTAGTTTTCTATGCACTCCATTTCGAAATTTTCGCGTTCGTTAGCTTGTTTTTCGTTGATAGCCAAAAATGCGGCTTGAATCAAACTGAAAAACTCGTCTCTTTGTGAACGTTTCAATTGTACAGGTTTGATTTCATCTTGTAGCTTAATTAGCAAATCTCTACCTTCTTTGAAAATAGTAGTTACATTTGCTTTTTCGGTAGTAAAGATTACTTTTTCTTTGTACTGATTGTAATTGTTTTCGAAAACTTTGTCTTTTTCCATTCGTTCGGAATTTTGCCTTTGATTGATAATTTCGGCGTGTTCGTCAATCATATCGCTTAGCTTTTTTGAATCTTCTTTTGTTAAGAAAAGCATTTTCAAAGCGCCGCGTAATTCTACTTGATTGTTACGTAGTAATTTCCAATCTGTTCCTTCTTTGGCTTGCTCACACCACTCTGCAATATTATTATATACAGTGTCGTAAGCATTTCTATATTCCTCATCGGTGTCATATTTTTTAATCAGTTCACCACTTTGTGTTTCTGATTCGTCCAATAGCTCTTCTTGCATTGGTGTGACATCGGGTAATTCCGGCGAAGCTTCCGGCTGTAGTTCTTCTTCTACAGTTTCCACTGGGGCGGCTTCGGGTAAATCCTGCGAAGCTTCCGGCTGTAGTTCTTCTACTACAGCTTCCTTTTGAGCGGCTTCGGGTAAATCCTGCGGAACATCTAAATTGAGATGTTCTTGTTCATTGAGTAAATCGGTCCCATTTGTAAGTTCGTCTGAGTTCACTGTTGTTCCTCGCTTTAGTTTAAATTGTATTTTCAGCGATTGTACTATCGCTATTAATATCGTTATCTTTAAGATTAAAGTTAATATTGCGTAAAGCCGTCAATTTCTGACTGCTTATAGGAGGCAATTCTTCTCCGCGGATAATAACGTCCAGTTCTTCTGCGTCCAATATCTCGCGTTCTAACAATACCTCTGCACCTTTTTTTAGTAATTCTTTATTTATTAAAAGTAAGTTTTCCGCGTGCTTCATAGCTGTTAACAGAATAGTTCTTACCTCGTCGTCAATTTCTTGCTGAGTTTTTTCACTATGGTCTTTTGGTTGGGAAATATCGCGTCCTAAAAACACATCTTCTTGCTGATGTCTAAAAGTAACCGGACCTATATGTTTACTCATACCCCAGTCGCAAACCATTTTTCTTGCTATTTGTGATGCTCTATCTAAGTCGTTAGAAGCACCTGTCGTTTCTTTATCAAAAATTAATTTTTCAGCGGCACGTCCCGCCATTAGAACTACTAAAGTATCTTCGAAGTATTCTTTCGCTTTGGAATGGAATTCTTCATCGGGGAAGTTCCAAGTTAATCCCAATGCTCTTCCGCGCGGGATAATAGTTACTTTATGTAATTTATCCGCATTTGGTAAGAGCTTGCTTGCCAATGCGTGTCCCATTTCGTGGAATGCCGTTAATTCTTTTTCTCTTGGCGAGATAACCATACTTCTGCGTTCGACACCCATTAGTACTTTATCGCGAGCTTGCTCGAAGTCCATCATTGTAACTTTCTCGCTGTCTCGGCGAGCCGCTAATAACGCGGCTTCGTTGGTTATATTAGCTATTTCAGCACCCGATAAACCCGGAGTGCCTCTTGAAATTCGTTCTAAATCCACATCGTCCGCTAAAGGTATTTTCTTTGTATGTACTTCGAAAATCCCTTTTCTTCCTTTTGCATCAGGAAGGTCAACCATAACACGGCGATCAAAACGACCCGGGCGTAATAAAGCCGGATCCAATACATCGGGACGGTTGGTTGCGGCGATAACGATAACGCCTAAATTCTGTTCGAAGCCGTCCATCTCAACTAAAAGTTGGTTCAAGGTTTGTTCTCGTTCGTCGTGACCACCGCCTAAACCGGCGCCACGATGGCGACCGACAGCGTCTATTTCATCAATAAAAACAATACAAGGCGATGTTTGTTTAGCCTGCTCGAAGAGGTCGCGAACTCGGCTTGCGCCAACACCTACGAACATTTCAACGAAATCCGCACCGGAAATCGAATAAAACGGTACACCGGCTTCACCGGCAACTGCACGGGCTAATAAAGTCTTACCTGTACCGGGTGAGCCAAGTAGCAAAACACCGTGAGGAATTTTGCCGCCCAAACGGCGGAATCTATCGGGCTCTTTTAAAAATTGGATTATTTCTTCAAGTTCATATTTTGCTTCGTCCGCACCGGCGACATCGGCAAATGTAATTTTCTGATTGTTTGGATTGGTCAACTTGGCTTTAGATTTACCGAAGCTAAATACATTTTTGCCTCCCTGCCCGCCGCCTTGCATCCGCGACATAAAGAAAATAAATACGCCTATTATAAGTAACCAAGGTAAAAGGCTGAATATATAATCAGTGATAGAATTTCCGGCATCCTTGTATTTCCAACTTAGATGCTTTTCTACCCAAAGTTTTTCGGTCGCGCTGTCCACAAATCCCAATTTTGTAACTATCTTTATAACACTCGTTTTTCCGGTTGCTACTTTAAGAGTAACCGGGTGTTTTAATTTGCCGTGAAAAACAAAATCGTTGCTCTTGCTTTTCTCTATTTCGGCGTATTTTATTAATTCACTGTTAAGTAGATACTTATATTGGGTATATGATACATAAGTTTCCTTATTGTTCATATCTTGCAACAAATTGTAAAATATGAAAATAGAAAGCAGAATCATAGACCATATCATCAAGTTACGCATTAAGCTTGGTGGATTGGTTTTCCCGGGACCTTTATAATTACCAAAAGGGTCTTTTTTATCATTATTAGTATTTTTATCGTCTTTTTTATCGTCTATCAAAACAAAAATCCTCCGTACAAAATATAAGTATATATTATTTACAAAATTACAAAATAATTTTATATTAACGTAAAATACGCAAATTTATTAGAAATATTGATTAATTAGTTTTTAAACTATCAAAAGGAATTTCAATTTCCCAAACTTTACCGCTTTGAGGATTAGGCAAGGAACGCTCTAACATCCAAGGGTTTAGCAATTTAACATTTTTATATGATGTGCCTTGCGATTTTGCCCATTCCGATAAATCGGTAATTGATTTAGGCCAATCAATTTTTTCGGTTTTGTCCGATTTATAATAGTCATTATCTTGAAGATGATAACCGTGTATTTCAGGGTTGGTCATCACAAGTTTAATTGCCAAAATTCTAAAAACAAAACGTGAGGTTTCTTCGTTGAGGTAAAGTGAAAAATAATCTAACGCGTTTTGGTATTTCATTGATTCGGCCACTCCGAAGTTACCCATATTGTACCCCGCTAATGTCGAAATCCACGAACCGTGAGACTTGTAACCATTTTTCAAATATTTTATAGCCCCCAAAGTACTTTTTTCAGGATGACATCTTTCATCCACAAATTTATCGATCTGCAAACCCATTGAGCGACCGGTACCCTCCATAAATTGCCATAATCCAAGTGCGCTTTTCACAGAACGTGATTGGTATAAAGCACTTTCGGCAACTGATAAATATTTCAAATCATCGGGAAGGCCGGCGTCTTTGAGCAATTTTTCGTACATAGGGAAATACTTTCCGGAGCGTTTCAGATAAAGCATAACTTGTCCCGGGTCCTGAAGTAGAAGGAAGTATTCTCGTTCAGCACGTTCGCGTACCTCGGGAATTTCTAACGGAATTCGCTCACCGCATAAAAAAACAGAATCCGGGAATGCGGGCATACGTGTTTGTTCAAATATATAGCGTTGATCGATGGGGTGGGTTGGTTGTGAATATAGTGTTGTTGTCAGGAATATAAATAGGATTATTCTAAGCGTAAATTTCATTTTCAGTTTTTGTAAATTTAATAAACAAAATAGACACTTGAAAGGGCTTTTTATTTTTTTTTGCTTAATGCGCCAAGAAAGGATTGATGATATGCCAGCCTATAAACATTTCGCGCGATAAACATACCTTCTCTTCTAGGTTATCAATTCCACCAACTCCACACAAAAAAAAACTCGTTATCAAATAACGAGTTTTTTTATAATAATATAATTAATCGCTAGTCGCCGGACGAATTGAGAGCGCTAATTTGTTTTCGAGCTGTCTGATTATTCGGGTTAATCGCTAATACTTTTTTATAGTATTTGATTGCCGCATCCGCATTCTGTAAGTTTTGATTAGCAACTGCTAAATAGAACCATCCCCACTCAACTTTTGGTTGGTCAACCGTCCATTCGGTTGAAATTTTAACCAAATCATTAAATTTCTTGGAGGTCAAATACGACCCACAAATCTTGTTATATGAAGCGATTAATTGTTTGCCGTTCTTTAATGTATCTTCCTTGGATCTGTTGATTGCCATTTGATAAAATCCTAATCCTTTTGGAACACTGTCCAACTTTACATAAGCATCGCCAAGATACAAATAGGTATATATATTTGTAGGATCTAATTGATTAGATTCTTTCAAATAAGGTATTGATTTCAACGAGTATTCAGCTTTTTTTGCCGGAATAGAATCGTATGATGTGGCTAAGTTTATATAATTATTACCCATAATGAATAATATGTTTGCTTTGTCTGCAGGCTCGCAATTCGCGTTCGCTAACCAAAATTCTCCCATTTGTATGGCACGTGTGCGAAGTTGCATTCTGGTCATCAATTTCACCATATTGCTCATCAATTTGCAAGATGAAGGATAATTAGCGCTGTCCACAGCAAGCTTTGTCCAAACATCGAATGCTTTTAGAGAATCTCCTGACATAAAAAGTGATTGACCCAAACGGTGTTGGTCAATAGCAAGTAATACACCTTTTGCATATAAGGGTTGGAATTTTTCAACAGCTTTCGGATAGTCCTTACTTTCGTAATTACATTGAGCTAACATCAAGTTTGCTTCATTGGCTAAAGAATCAATCTTAGAAGCAACAATTTCCAAATTTATTTGAGCGGAATCGCACATTCTAATTTGGAAAAATGATTTACCAAGCATCCAGCGTCCGTCCAAGTCCGAAGGGCGCAGTTTCATATATTGATTAAGAGTAGTAGCGGCTTCTGAAAATCTATTCGATGCGAATAATATTTTACCTTGGCGTAACCACGCTTTTGCATTTTTAGGATCTTCCTTAGTAACAGTATTAAATGCAGCTAAACAACGGCTGTAATATTCGTTCATAAGAGCTGAATCCGCTCCTGAAGTATTACCAAGCCAATAATATGATTCACCCAAATTTGAACGTGCTTCAACGTTCGTAGGATCCAAATCCAATGCGGTTTTGTAATTGTTTTCCGCTAAGGCATAAACTCTTTTTGCAAGATATAAATTCCCTAACATAACAAATGCATCCGGATTCTTAGGATTTTTTGATTTGACCTGAGTAATAATGATTTCGGCTGATTTTAGTGAGTCGGCGCGAATCAAAGCGTTTGCGTACCCTAATTTCAGTTTATAGTATTCTTTACTATTTTCTTTTACTTTTTCAATAGCCTTGTTATAGTTTTCAAAGGCTTTTTTAGGATCTTTCTTTAATGAATAGGATTCTGCTAATTTGCTAAGAACTTCCCAATCATTACTTTTGATTTTTAATGCTTCATTGTAAACATTAATCGCAGAATTATATTGATTTAATTCAAAATATATATCACCGCAAAGTACCAAAAAATCGCGATCTTTTGAATCTTGAGCAATTGCCGCTTCAATAAATTGAGCCGCTACCTCGAAGTTTTTTTCTTTATAATTGCTTATAACGTTTTCTTTTGCCGTTTGAGCAAATATCGAAACCGTAGAGATAAGTATGGCTATTGCCAAGACAAGTACTTTTTTCATTTTACACCTTATTTTATTTATAATTTTTTTTTAGTTCATTAATAGATTAATTTTAGCGTGTTCGGGAATAACGCCTTTCGAGAAAATATATTTAGTTACTTCGTCATTTTTTTGAATAAATGTAGCGAAATAGTTGGGTAAGTCGTTTTTATCGGCGATAGTATAGACATAATAATCAACTATATAAGGATAGCGTTCCATAACAACCCAGCTTGGATCGACAATTTGCGGAGTTTCGCGTTTACCGTCCTTATGGAAAAATCCCAAACGGATGGACGAGAAATCGGCATTTTTATATACATTCCAAAGGAATCCGACGCCGATTGCTTGAGGGTTATTTTTTACGTAAGCTTTTACTTGTTCCATATCGGGAAGTTTTTTAATTTTTCTAACTATTTTTTTATTTTCCGCCGCAAGACGTAATAAATTCGCGTAAACGGAAGAATTCATATCCGTTGTTACCAATTCAGGTTCAAATCCCAGCTTAGGAAATTGTTTTGATAGTTTATAATTCGCATCCGTAAGCCAAGAGTAAATTTGCTGAACGTTTAAAGTGTCAATTCCGAAATTCGGTTGAGCAAAGAAAACAAGACCGTCTGTGGCAATATTAATTCTTGTTCTTTCCACTTTAAAGGCTTTCATCAGAGAGTCCTCGTCGCGTAAATAGTCTCGTGCCAATACAACGGCTTTAGCTTTGCCGTTTAGCAAAAGACTCATAGCTTCGCGCGCATTCACAACCTTGTATGTGAATTTGATATCGGAATAAGTTTTTCCGTATAGAGCCATTGGTTCCTTTAGCAGTGGATATAAGTTCGCATCGCATAATACTTCCAATTTACCAACGTTAAGATTTTGCTTAACTTTGTCTTTGGTACAAGAAGGTAAGACTATAATAAGGGAGAAAAGGATTAATATAAGACTAATTTTTTTCATTTTACACCTCAAATTTATAAAATTAATTTTTATCGTCGGAATTGTTTGAGTCTGTCTCAACGGAGTCATTCGATTCAAAATCATCGTAATAATATTTATCGGCTTTGGAATCTTTGGTTCCTTTGCTAAAATTTTTGTATTTCAGTTTATTGCGGCGATACATAATAATCCGGTATAAGCCAAACAATATGGCGATTATGCCGATAGTTCTCAGCATCTGGTCGTTCTCGCCTGTAGCCAAAACACCGGTAGCCAATAATATGCCCAATAAGATTATTACTACTCTTACACCATAATTAATTATGTCATTTAACATTTTTGTTTACGGAAAATTAATAATTTGTCATTTTTCTAACTTCAAATTTAAGGAATTTATTCTATCTGTAAAATATTATTACACATAAATTAAAATTAGTTTTTATAAATAACGAAAAAAGTGGCTAATAATTGCAAATAGCATATAAAAAAAGGGATAAAACTTAACGTTTTATCCCTTTTGAATGTATTGCAGGTTCTATTATCTTAATTTGAAGTTAATAGGTATTTGCATCCAACAAGCAACGGGCTGTTTGTTTTGAATAGCAGGCACAAAACCTGTATAACTCATAACCGCGTTGATTGCAGGTTCCTCTAAAAGAAAATTAGGGGAATCGAGAATTTTAGTTTTTTTCGGTTTTCCGTATTTATCAATATATACAGCGATCATTACCTTGCCTTCGATTCCTGCTCTTTTAGCATTTTCGGGATAAACAACCAATTTTTGTAGAGCACCGTAATCGGCTACTTTCGGTTGTTCGTCATAAGCTACAAAAGCTCCGGTATATGCAGGGATTTCTTCAACCGCCTTGCTAAGCGATATTTTAGTTTCAACATCAATACCTGAGGACATACCGCCGTCGTCAATACCTGTACCACCTTCCGCGTTTGCGCGCGCAACTTCATCAACTTTGGCGAAGTCTTGCATATCGGGTGTGATTTCCGAATC
The DNA here is from genome assembly GCA_038206725.1 of Kapaibacterium sp. (SeqCode). GTDB lineage: Bacteria > Bacteroidota > Ignavibacteria > Kapaibacteriales > UBA2268 > JBAXXL01. The sequence goes on along the minus strand of JBBRAO010000002.1, from coordinate 15,582 downwards.
AGGAGCTGGTACCGGGTTACCGGCACGAGCCGCAGGACCGTTGTTTATCATAGGTTGCAAATCTTGCGGAGCGGCTTGTTGATCGTCTTTGGTTTCATCCAAATTGGTCAAAGTATTGATACTTATAGGAATAACCGGAGATATAGGAACTGTAGTATCTCTATTAACAAGTATAGTATATATTAGTAGCAATACTAACAATGTTGAAATAGAAACAACTACACCGCGTATTGTATGTTTTCTAATATTGTCTTTTAATTCAGGTGCGCCATAGGCTTCACGGTGCGGTAGTGTTACAGCAATATTTGCCATTACTTCTTACCTCCTCCTGCTGGAGCCGGAACTGCGCCACCATATAGTTTTATTTTCTCATCGGGGGTAACGTCGGCGATTGTGAAGCGGCGTTCACGAACCATTGGCTTACCCATATCATCTTTGCCTTTCATAATTTCTTGAGTGATAAAGGCTTCAGAAACGTTTAACTCATCAAGAATGTTTACTACTAAACCATAATTTGCTTTATGCTCTATTTTCAATGCTGTAATCAATTCATTTCTTGATCCTTCGGCAAGGTTGTATTTTTCAGCCATACCGCGGATTTTGTCAATAGTAGTAGGCAAAGGATCGCCCATACCTAATGAGTAAAAAAGCAAATTGTCATTACGAACATAAATAGTGAAAAGCAAAGATTGTTTTACTTTAACATCCACTTGCTCAGGCGGTACCCGCATTTCCATAACTTGGGGTTCTGCCATAGTAGTAGTGAACATAAAGAAGGTCAATAACAAGAAAGTGATGTCAACCAAAGGAGTAAGATCCACAAAGAAACCAACTCTTTTCTTTTTCTTTCTAGCTGTCGAAGAACCTCTTTTAATGTGTTCAGCTTTAAGCTGACCTCCACCGGCCATATTTATCTCTCCTTATTTTTATCGTTTAATTCAATAATCATTAATTACTGTCCTTTTTTATCAGTTACGTAATTAAATGTAGTGGCAAGATTCAATCGTAATTGCTCTTGAGCATTGTAAACCCATTTCCACTCCAACCCTTTATCCGCGTCAATAGCAAAATTCATAGTAGGACGTACGAGACGAGTGTTCTGAATTAACAGTTTTAACGCTACAAGATCTTTACCAATGTCGATTTGTGGTTTAGGGCCACCCGTAGGAGTAAATAAGCTATCCGGCGGTATTTTCTCTGAGCAGCGTGTCCAAATTTCCTTCCTATCGTCGAAATCCGCGACTTCATAGTGATAACTAGTATCGTTCCCTGTTTTAGAGATAGCAATTTTAATAATTGCTAAATCTGTACTAGGAATTTTAGTAGTATCAGCAGTAGTAACGGGACGTTTAATCTGGAACTTTTGAGCACTATCAGCTTCCGATTTAAACTTCGCGGTAAACATAAAGAAAGTTAACAATAAAAATGTGATGTCAACCAACGGTGTCATATCAATTACGAAGCCGACTCTTTTTTTCTTGACTTTAGCCATTTGTCAGTATCTCCGTAAAATTATTTTTTAATGCGGATTGTGAAGATTTCCATAATACTTAAAATCGCTTCATCAATCATATAGACGAAATTATCAACCTTTGTAGTAAAGAAGTTATAAGCGATAATACAGATAATAGCAGTACCTAAACCACCGGCTGTATTATACAAAGCTTCAGAAATACCAAGTGATAATTGTTTTGCAGATACACCTGCATCACTTTTTGCCAAAGCGGCGAAAGCTCTAATCATACCTAAAGTTGTTCCCAATAGACCAACTAATACAGATATAGAAGCTAATGTGGAGATAATTACTAAGTTCTTTTCTAGAAGAGGTGTTTCTAGGTTCATAGACTCGTCAATTGAACGTTGAACTTCAGCTAATTTTTTATCAGCAGAATAGTCAGTATCGTTTTCAATTTCTTTAAATCTGTTTACTGCCGCTCTCAATACATTGGCAATACTGCCGCGTTGAGCATCGCAATATTTTTCTGCCGCTTCTAAATCGCCTTTTTCCAAGCTGATAATAACGTTTTTAATGAATTTGTCTGGAGCGCCTTTACCTTGTGCTTTTTTCAAAGACAATATACGTTCAACTACGAATGTGATAGAAATTAATAAGAATGCTAATAACAGACCCACCAAAGGACCACCGGTAAATATCATACCCATAATATTTTTAGGATCTTGTTTCATTATTTCGCCCGCTGGACCTACTTCAAAGTTGGCGGCGGCGCCAAACCATGCATAATACACTACATAAGCAACTACAACACAAGCCACAATTGCTACGATGTTAAAGATGTTTTTTCTCATTTTAAAAAACTCCGTTTTTATAGATTAATAATTTATGATAATTTTTTTATTGCTTCTTCTAAAGTTTCAGTTATGTCAAATACTAAAGTTAATTTTGTTATCACAAAGATGTTTTCGATTGATTTGCTAACGTTGCAAAGTATTATTTTGCCGTTATTTTTTACAAAAGAGGTATGCCCTGAAATCAGGACGCCTAATGCTGTTGAATTAAGATAAGTAGTTTTGGATAAATCAATAATCAATTTTGAATTGCCTTCTTCTGCTAATCTTTTGATATTTGTGCGTAATTCGTCAGTCTCGTCACCGCCTACGAATTGTCCTCTAAGACGCAATATAGCGCCTCCTATGTGTGGTTCTAATGATATTTGCGACATCTCAATATTCCTTCAATATTATTAATTAATAATTATTTAAAACTATAGATTACAAAATTAAATAAAAATATATTCAAAAAAAAAAATTATTTATAATATAGATGTAGAAAAATGAAAATATTTTAATTAAAATAAAAAAAAAATGTCGGCGTCTAAATGCTTATGAAAAAAACATTCACAAATATTACAACTTACATCACTCTGGTTCTGATTATTTTCTCAGCCGGAATTTTTCAATTAAATTTTATGCATTGCGTAAAATCTAATATGACGAATGTTACAGCAATGGTTTCTTTGCGTAATCAAGATCTACATCAAAACGATTTAGCAAGCGAATGTAATAAATGTCGCGAAGAGCGTTCTTGCGAAGATAATAATTCTTGCCATAAAGCAGACCAAAATAATTTAGACATTTCAAATAATACAACTATAAAAGAAGCGTGTTGTATAAACTATCACATATTATATAAGAATGAGATTACGGGTGAAACTCCTATTAAAATCAATTCACCGTTGGTAATTTTAACGACTTTAGTATTGCACGAAGATTTTAATGCCGCACGTTACGAAAATATATCCAAAATTAACCAATCAGAATTTGCGGATATTTCTCCGCACCCTATAATAAAACAAATTCTGAAATCCATCCGCCAAAAAAGCATCCAATCATCTGACGAAGCATATTGTTAACACTCTCGTTAATGAAAAAATGTTTCTTTTAAATATTATATTTTTTAATATACAGGTGATTTATGAAAAAAATCATATTATGCGCTCTAATAATTGCCGTTAGTTCGCTCACATATTTACAGGCAAAAGAAATTTCCGGTACTGTATTTGGTCAAACACCGGATGGTAAAAAAGATCCGGTAATGGGTGCTACAATTAGTTTTGTGAAAGCCAAGACAGGCGCCTTTACCGATAAAAACGGGAAATTCAAAATTGACCTCCCTGCAAAAGCTGATAAGGTCATTATTTCCTATGTGGGATTTGAATCCGATACTATAGCTACAACAGCAATGAAAGATGGAATAGACATTGTTTTACATTTTAATGCAAAAAGCGATGTGATTACGGTTGAGGGAGAATCTCCGGCTTTAATCAATCAATCGGATGTTTACTCAACCTCTACTTTAACACAACATTCACTACGAAAAGCCGCTTGCTGTAACCTAAGCGAGAGTTTTCAAACTAACGCCTCGGTTGATGTAAGTTATTCCGATGCGGTTACAGGTGCAAAGACAATCGAAATGTTGGGTTTGAAAGGTGTTTATGTACAAATGCTCGCCGAAAAAACTCCTACACTTCGCGGTTTGGCATCTCCATTCGGACTTACCTATATACCCGGGACGTGGATGAATTCCATTTCTATTTCAAAAGGAGCCGCCTCAGTAACTACCGGTTTTGAATCGGTTACCGGACAAATAAACTTAGATTACAAACAAGAGACCAACAGCGAAAAACTGCTGGGAAGTGCTTATTATAATTCCGATGGTGAATTGGATGTTGCAGCGAACGCCTCTAGCAAAGTTGGAGACAAATGGACTTCCACACTGTATTTACAGGGCAATTATAATGACCGACAAATAGATAGAAACAAAGATGGATTTTTGGATCTACCAACACGTTATTTATATAATGTGATGAACCGGTGGAGATATACTTCATCGAAAGGTCATAATATGATTGGTTTCCATATATTGGGCGAAGATAGAACAGGCGGACAGATTAAAGACATTCAGAATCCAGAAAATCAGAACCTATATAAAATAAATTTGGCAACAAAGCGCTATGAGTTGTTCGGAAAAAAAGCATTTATATTCCAAGGCAAAAACTCCAATAGCTTGGCTTTAATTGCAAATACATCATACCATAAAACCGACGGACTGTTCGGCAAACGTAATTATAATGGTGAGCAAATATCAGGGTACGCCAATTTGATTTACGATTTTGCAACAGAAGATCAAAAACACATTTTGGATTTTGGCGCTTCCGTTCAGTACGATAAATATAACGAAGAATACAAAAGTAACGATATAAATGACTTTGTCAATAGAGACAGAGAAGAAATGATTCCGGGCGTATATGCTGAATATACTTTTTCCGGAATCAAAGATTTAACTTTAGTCGGCGGATTCAGAGCCGATTACGACTTGAACAATAAGATTTACTATACTCCTCGTTTCCACGCGAAATGGGAGTTCTATCCCGGCTGGTCTATGAGAGCATCCGGAGGACGCGGTTGGAGAAAACCGGCATTATTAGCAGAAAACTTAGGTGTAATGGCTTCGAGCAGAAAACTCGTTTTCGATAATGACTTGACTGTAGAAGATGCTTGGAATTATGGCGCCAATGTGATCGGCGAATTTGAACTTTTTGGAAAAGAGGCGTCGTTCACGATGGAATATTATAGAACAGATTTCGTAAATCAAATTGTTATGGATATGGACCGATCACCCGATAAGGTATATTTCAGCAATTTGGACGGCAAATCATTTTCGAACAGTTTCCAAGTGGATTTTATCATAACACCGATAAAGCGCTTCCATATAATGACCGCTTTTCGTTTCAACGATGTTCGCTCAACTTATAACGGGGTTTTAGCTCAGAAACCGCTTTCGAGTCCACACCGAGCATTTATAAATTTGGAATACGCGACTGAATTTAATTCGTGGGTGTTCGATTTTACAGCAAATTATATCGGTGGCGGCAGATTGCCAAATACCGAGTCAAATCCTGTGCAATATCAACTTGCGAAAAACTATGACGGCTATTTTATGGTTAATGCGCAAATAAGAAAGAAGATTTCCGATTTTAATATTTACTTGGGTTGCGAAAATCTTTTGAATTTCACGCAACAAAATCCAATATTAGCCGTAAATAATCCTTGGGGAAACTATTTTGATTCCTCGATAATTTATGCCCCAATTACGGGTAGAAAAATATATTTAAAAATAACTTATGAAATTTGGTAATTATCAATAAAAAAATAAAGGAAAAAATATTATGAAAAAAACAATCATAACCCTCGCCATTGCTTTAGCATTTTTAGCCGCTACAGCAACTTCTTTCGCCGAAGTAAAAGAAATAAAAATTAATACATCGGCAGTTTGCAATATGTGCAAAACAAGAATTGAAAAATCAATCAATCAATTAGATGGCATAATCAATGCTAATTTGAATCTTACAGACAAAGTAGCAACAGTAAAATACGACGATAAAATAACAACAACAGAAAAAATCAGAAAAGCCATCTCAATGTCCGGTTATCAAGCCGATGATGTGGTTGCCGATGCTAAAGCGTTCAAACAACTACCTGACCATTGCAAAAGTGGTACGGTAACTAAAGCAACTACAGAAAAAGCTTGTGGTACTTCCTGCAAGGACAAAACTGCTGATGAAAAAGCCGCTTGCTGTCCAAAAGGTTGTGAACATAAAACTGAAGTAAAAGCCGATGCTAAAACTTGTTGCCCAAGTGGTACAACAATGAAAATGAATACCAAGAACTGTCCTTCATCCACAGAAACTGTGAAAATAGACGGTAGTGCAAAATTGCAATCTTCTTGCGATCCTAAAGGTTGCAAAGCAGTATGTCCATCTAATAAAACTACTGAAGCACCTGCTACAAAAGTAAAATAAAAAATCATTAAGAATGAATTGTAAATTTTTACGTTCTCAAGTTTCGATTTGAGAACGTTTTTTTTACTCATCCGATGACTGGCAGACATCGAATGAGTTTGGAATTTAGAACACATTACCAAGCAGGATCTTGGTAACGTGCGGAATTCCTGAACCTTCCGAAGGTTCCAAACCTTCGGAAGGTTATGTTAAATAGATAAATTTACAAAAAGTCCAACAAATTGCTAATGCTGGACTTTTTTTTACTAAACAATCATTTGATTTAGTTTTTATTCAACAACAAACTTTTCCTTAGCGACAACCCCTTCACCGGATTCAATTACAATGAACTAATAACCTTATCACCAGATTTTTTGAAAATTCATAAGAAAATAAATTTAACATTTCATCCCTAAAGGGATTGAATATAATTTTGCTGAATTATGGTTATTGAATTTTCAGAAATTGTCCTATATATGTTTAGAGTTCAGGGAAAAATCCGGCATTCTATTTACGTCCCCAATTCCCTCTCAAATCATTCGATTTTCATCAAAACATAAAAAATTTTTCGTAAAATCATAGTTTTTTTTATCAATATTTTTTTATTTCATAGAATTTGAATAATTTAAAATTCTTTTTATTGACAAAATCGAAAAAATAATATTATAAATCGTAGGAGAGTATATGAAAGTGTATGATGCACAGAATATCAGAAATATTGTACTTGCGGGTCACGCGGGTTCCGGTAAAACAACTTTTGCAGAGTCTTTTCTTTTCAATACAGGATTAATTAATAGACGCGGCGCAGTAGAAGACCATAATACGACTTCTGATTATCACGAATTAGAGCACGAAAGAACTAATTCTATATTTAGCGCAATTTTGACCGCTGAATATAAAGATATTAAAATAAATTTAATAGATACACCGGGCTTCGACGATTTTATCGGCGAGATGATAGCTCCGATGTATGTTTCTGAAGTAGGTTTAATACTTATCAACGCTCAAAGTGGCGTGGAAGTAGGTGCTGAACACGCATTTGGATACGGTAAAAAGTTCGGTAAATCTGTCGGATTTATCGTAAATAAACTTGACGTTGAGCAAGCAAATTTCGACAACGCTGTTGAAGATATCAAATCAACTTTTTCCGGCGGAGCAACAGTATTTCAATTCCCAGTAAATCAAGGTATGGGATTCGATACAATAGTTGATTTATTATCAATGAAAGCCTACACCTATAAAGACGGGGTGGCAGTTGAATCTGAAATACCGGCATCACTTACCGACAAAGCCGCAGATTTAAGAAGTAATCTTGTTGAGTCAGTTGCTGAAAGCGATGAAGAATTGATGAACACCTACTTCGAAGAAGGCGATTTGACAAAAGAACAACTAACAATCGGTTTGAAAAAAGCATTTGCAGAAGGAAATATATTCCCAATATTTTGCGCTTGCGGCAAAACCAATGTTGGTATGAGCGGAATTCTTGATTTTATTAAAAATGTATGTCCTGCTCCAAATGAAGTTGCATTAAAAGAAGACGAACCTAAAGTTGCATCGAACGAGAAAACTTCTATGTTCTGCTTTAAATCATATAGTGACCCACGATTAGGCGAAATGACATATTTCAAAATCAAATCTGGTACTGTTACTTCCGGTCGCGATATGTTGAACGAAAAAAATCTCTCCAGTGAAAGAATTGGTCAGTTGTTTACTATTTTAGGTAAAAACAGAAACGACGTTGCAGAATTAAGAGCAGGTGATATAGGCGCTACCGTTAAAATGAAAACTGTTCGCATCAATGATACATTGCACGACAAAGGTTTCGATATCAAAATTGATCCAATCGTATTTCCAAATTATAAAATGCGTACAGCCGTTGTTCCTAGGATAAAAGGCGAAGAAGAAAAAGTCGGTGTTGCATTGCACGCTTTGCACAACGAAGACCCAACGTTGGTCGTGGAGCATTCACAAGAACTTCACCAAACAATTCTTTACGCTCAAGGTGAATTGCACTTAGCGGCTGCTAAATGGCGTTTAGAAAACCGTTATAAAGTTGAATCTGATTTCGTTCAAGCAAAAGTTCCTTACCGTGAAACAATCACAACAGCGGTAAAGGGTAGCTACCGCCATAAAAAGCAATCCGGTGGTGCAGGTCAATTCGCTGAAGTACATATGTTGATTGAACCATTTTTCGAGGGAATGCCCGACCCGGCAGAAATGCAAGTTCGTGGTCGCGATGAATATCCTTTGCCTTGGGGTGGAAAACTTGTATTCTTGAACTGTATCGTAGGCGGTGTGATCGAAGCACGTTTCTTGCCTGCTATTATGAAAGGCGTTATGGAAAAAATGGAAAACGGTCCTCTAACCGGTTCTTATGTTCGCGATATCCGTATAGCAGTTTATGATGGTAAAATGCACGCAGTTGACTCAAACGAAGCCGCATTTAAAATGGCGGGTGCAATGGCATTCAAAGAACAATTCATTAAAGCTAATCCGCAAATTTTGGAACCAATTTACGAAGTGGAAATACGTGTTCCGGATGATTACGTTGGCGATATTATGAGCGATTTACCAACACGCCGTAGTATGATTTTGGGTATTGACGCGGAAGGTAAAACTCAAAAAATCAAAACCAAAATGCCTTTGGCGGAATTGGACAGATATGCAACCGGATTACGTTCGATGACCCAAGCAAGAGCATCGTTTGAAGCCTCTTTTGCAGAGTTCCAAGCTGTTCCAATGAACGTTCAACAAGAATTGATGGAAGCGTATAAAAAATCACACGACGATGACTAATAATTATAGTTGTGAATAACATTAAAAATGTCCGATACCTTAACTGATATCGGACATTTATTTTATACTTGGATTGAATAACTTGAGGTTGTTTATCTCAAAATGACAAACTGTCTGTTCACTCTATCCCCGCCAATATGTAAAATACTGTAGTACATACCCGCCGGTAGGAAAGAAATATCAATTTTTTCGGGGTATGCCGATTCGGCGACTAATATTCCGATGCTATTAAATATCTGGATTTTATTGACTATTTCGCCGTTGGTTGATATTGACAGAAAGTTAGCGGCAGGGTTCGGGCTAAGAATAAAATTATTCAAATACTCGGACGCTACTGCTCCGGACGATTCAAAAGTAAATGTGAATGTTGTATCGTTATCATATTTATCTTTTGCCAAAAGAGTAACCGACCCGGCTAATGTATGCTCTGTTTGTTTCAAAGTAAAATTAATTTCTTTAGGATTCGGCGCATAAGCGTCAATAATTGTTTCTACATTATCAGTTGCGGTAACAATCAAAGTATCTAAGCCAATGCTTGTGCTGTCATTTTCAGGCAAGTCTATAATCTTTCCAACGACTGTGAATCGATCAGGTTTTGACCAAGTGCATTTTGGAGGATGGCTATCAGGATTATATACTGCTGTAAATCCGGTTTGATTGTAGTTGTTATCTTTAATTACAAAAACGGCTTTACCGTATTTTTTTGGATCAATCGGCAAAGCTGTAAATGAGTATTCATTAATTCCCGGAGTAAATGTGCTGATATCTAAGCTATAATTGGTAGATTCAGTGGCAAGTTCTATACTCTTCAATCCAACGCGAATTTCGTCGTTTGCTTTTGGCTCATCTGTAGCAGTGGCGGTGATTTTGCCGAAGCGGTTGATTTTATGCGTAACGGTTGGCGCATCAATATCCTTTGGACTATATTTATATTCGTAAACACATTGATTGCCTTGTTTGTCAGTAAATACGATAACCGCTTTTGCTGATTTCTTAAGGTCAAGAATTTCAATTGTCCATTTTACTTGAACTAAAGTACCCGGTGAAAAATCATCAATTGAAAATTTTACATTAGAACTATATGTATTCATTAAAAAAGGTTCGCCCAATCCGCTAATCAAAGGTAAGTCCATATCATCATTGTCTCTAACAGTTCCATTGACTTTACTACCGTTCAATACCGCCGCTGTGTAAACAGGAGCTAAAGTATCTAAAACATACTTAGGTTGGTTCAAATACGTTCCCACAGGATAGCCAAACGCTCTTTGTGATTTGTAGCCATATAAATAAGCGGCTATAGGATAATTGGCTACCAATTTATAGAGACTTGCAGATGAGACAAATACTGTATGGACTCTTATATCCTCTCCGTTATCATCGGCTTTTACTAACAAATCATCAACTGTTTCAAAAGCAGATAATGGTTTGTCGTCAACCACATTACCGTTTATTTGCATAAGTTTAATCTCTGCAGGATCATAAGTACCCGATGGGCAACGGTAAATAACACTCAAACAAGTTTTTTCAAAATCGCTAGGGGTTATGAATCTAAATGATTTGTTATATTGGTTTTCGGAAATAAGCGCCATTTGGAAAGGTGAAGTTTTGCCGTCAGTATTTTCATATTGGGTAATGTAAACCGGATTGGCGGCGGTGAAATGTGCGGCTCCATATTCAGTAAATGCAAGCTTGGAATAACCTTCGTTTTCCGGACCCCCGAATTTTTTCAAAGAACCTTCGAGCTGACCATTTTTATAATACTCTGTTTTGCCATCGAAAGTTGAGAGGATTTTAGCAATCAACGGGTGTTGATCATAAGAATAAGGGAATACACTATAAGCTGTTCCCATTGCTTCAACAGGAATTTCCTGTTCAATAGTGTAGTTACCTTTTGCATTAGCTTCAGGTAAATGTGTCCAAGCATTACCCGATATAACAGCAATCGGTTTTGTAGAAGTAATTTTTGTCCCTGATAAATCACTGTAAGCTCCTAATACAGGTAGCAAATAAACATCGCCTTTGTTCATAGTTGCTTTTATTTGCCCATTAACTGTCAGACCTTTCGGAGTTACGTTGGCTAATTCACCACCTAGAGTAATTGTGATTTTCGTATCATCGTAGGCGGCAACAACACTGGTATAAGACGTGTTCTCATCGGTTGAATCAATCTTTGAGTTTCGAGTCGAAGCCACAACGTAGCTACGTCCTAATGACTGTTTTGGTAGAGCCAAGAATCCTTCGGTTTTTTCGAGGCCCTCCAACATAGCATAACAAATCACAGGATTATCGGCGGTGATTGTAAGTGCGCGTTTTGTCCACACCTGCTCTACATCAGGATCGGAAACTTTAGGCTTAATATACATCATAACTTTATCGAATGGTATAGAAAGCGTTGTTATTAGATTAGCTTTTAATGTAAGTGTTTGATAATAATCTGTTTCCACTAATTGGACAACAACTTTAGTATCGAACTCCGATGATAAATAGAGTTTAACCACGTCCGATACGTCATTTAGAGTACGGAATGTAGGATGAAATGTAAGGTAAAATTCTTCTCCGGCATAGCTTATGCCCAGTTTCTCAGGCACATAGTAATCTTCTGAAAAGGCGTTGCTTAGCGAAATGAGAAGAAACGAAAAAAGAATAACAAAATTCTTCATAAAGGCTCCAAACAAAAATGACAAAATTGAAGAATTAATTTAATATATTGCAAAATAATTCTACATAAAAATAAAACATTTTTCGTTAAAATGTTACATCGATTGTTAAAATTTTTTCATTTTTCTTCAAATAATTTTTTTCCCCGGTTTTTTTTGGGATAATTATAATAGGGGATCATTAGGAAATTGGAATTATAAAGGAGATTAATTGTTGTTTTTAAAACCATCTTTTTCGACAATAATTATAAAATCATTGGTCAATAATTTGTTTATATGATATATTTTTTTTAATTTTGATGTTCTATACTATACAAAAAGAAAATTATTTAAATAAATAGGAATTTGTTGATGAAACGGACATTTCAACCTAGCAGAACAAAGCGCTTGAATAAACACGGCTTCCGCTCAAGAATGGCAACCAAAAATGGTCGTCAAGTATTAGCTCGTCGTCGCGCTAAAGGTCGTTATAAACTGACAGTTAGTGACGAAAGGAAAAAAGCATAGTTTAGGCTTTCTAAGTTAGATAAAGAAAATTGCATATTAGATGTGTTTTACCAAACAAGGGGCATAAACCCCTTGTTTGTTTATTAAAAAACCTTTAAAACAAATTAAAGTGCAGGATAAAGTCAAAATAAAACCGATAAAAGGATTTAATTGTTTTTCAATCCTTTATATAGCAGGAGATAAAATCAGACTTTTTCCGGTTTTAGCTTCAGTTTGCCACGATTTAGACGGTTCCGGATTGAATGAACTTTGGCTAACTCGCTTAAACAGGCAAGCAAATACGATGTTCTTTGGAGTTGCAGTAAGCAAAAGAATAAATAAAAAAGCTGTTAATAGGAATCGTATTAAAAGGCTTATGCGTGAAAGCGTCCGGATGGTTATTGATGAATTAGTTACCGCCGGTGTGGAAATCCAAATTAAAACTATTATTTTATCGTGGAAATCTCCTATCTCTCGCCCCGCAGATATAGCCTTGAAAGATGTACTCCCATTAATCAGAGAAACAATTACAAAAGCGAATGAAAAATAAATGAAATATTTATTTATATATATAATAAAATTTTACCGGCGGTTCCTATCGCCTGTTCTGCCATCTTCCTGCCGATTTTATCCGACGTGCTCCGAATATTCATTGGAAGCATTCCAAAAATACGGTTTTTTCAAAGGCTTTTGGTTGGCAAGTTACAGAGTGCTACGATGCAATCCTTTCAACAAAGGCGGCTATGATCCTCTACCGGAAGATTTTCATTTTACTTTACCAAGAATTTTAAAAACCAAAAAAAATATTAGGGACCTAAGGCACTATGAATAAAAATAATATTCTTGCCGCATTATTTATGGGGCTACTTTTTATAGGTTGGATGTTTTGGCAGCAAAGCACAAATAAACCTGTTCCAAAAAAATCAAATACCGAACAAACTACTCAAAAAAGCAACCCTGCAAATCCAGCACAACCCGAACAAAGTTCTGCTTCAAAGGCAACAACAGCACCTGCAAAAACAACTGTCGTGGGCGCCGATTCTTTAGCACCCGAAAAACCAAGTCCTTACGGCATATTTAATATTGCCGCCAAAGGCACAAAGCAAGTGATCACTATCGAAACCGATATGTTCACAGCGAAATTCTCATCTAAGGGTGGAGCATTAGTACAATATACTCTTAAAAAATATCTAAAATGGAATAAAAAACCTACGCAATTGGTCAAAAATCGCGCCGGTCAACTATATCTCAGCTTCCGCTCACTTGACGGGAAGGCTATTGATACACGCGATTTGTATTTCGTTTTCGATACTGATAAAAACTATATTAAACTTACCAAAAAAGAAACATTTACTATAAAAGCCGTTATGAATCTGGATTCCGGAAAGAAAATCGTTAAAGAATTTACTTTCTCCGGAAATACTTATGATTTTATGATGAATATCCAAATGGTTAACGTTGAGGATTTCATACCGCGTAACGGTTTTAATTTAGCTTGGGATACGGGATTGACACCGCAAGAAGCCAATTCTGTGGATGAAGCCAACAGTGCGGTAGCGGTCGTTTCTCGTTTGGGAAAAATTGATGAATTCAATGCTAAACATAGAGAAATGGATGGCGAAAGTTTTAGCGGCACGATTGACTATATAGCAACAAAAACAAAATACTTTGGTTTGGCAATTATTCCAAAACCGGAACAATCCTTCAATGGAACTTGCGACCTATATGGTGTAGAAAAAACATTTCCAAACAAAGGCAAAACGAAAGAGTATGATATTTCGTTCAGAGTTCCGTACAAAGGCGGTACCACATCGTCAACGTATCAGATTTATTTAGGTCCGCTTGATTATAAAATTCTTAAAGCTTATGGTTTGCGCGATTTGGTAAACTTTGGCTGGAGAATCGTAATACGTCAAATCGGTGAATACTTTATGCTTCCAATTTTCAATTTAATCCACTCAGTTGTCAATAACTGGGGTCTTACATTGATTTTGTTTGCATTCTTGATGAAACTGTTGCTTTATCCGTTCTCGATTCAGCAAATGCGTTCAGCACAAAAAATGAAGCTTTTAGCGCCAGAAATGGATAGACTTAGGGCTAAATACGCCGATGACCAAAAAGCACAGCAACGCGAAACAATGAAGTTATACAGCGAGCATGGTATCAATCCCGCGGGTGGCTGTTTGCCATTGCTGTTGCAAATGCCTATATTGTTCGCATTGTTCTCCGTATTGCGTAACTCAATATCATTACGTCAGTCATCATTTATTTGGTGGATTCACGATTTATCGGTACCTGATAAAATTCTCGATTTTGGTGTATCGTTCTTCGGTATCAGCTTTATATCCGGTTTAGCTCTTTTGATGGGTATCACAATGTTCTTCCAACAAAAGATGACAGTAACCGACCCACGCCAAAAAGGAATGGTTTATATAATGCCGGTTATGTTTACATTGATGTTTGCGTCACTGCCAGCGGGCTTGAACCTATACTACTTCATATTCAACTTATTGAGTATCGGTCAACAGGTATATATTAACAAATTCTCGAAAAAGAAATTCACTTTGGAAGATTTGAAAAAGGCGCCTAAAAAAGAAGGTTGGATGCAAAAACGATTGAGGGAAGCTCAGGATATAGCTGAGAAGAAAGGCACTACCGCTCCGACTTCGTTAAGCAACCGATATAAAGATCTGGACTCCACTAAAAACGTGAATTACCGCAAAAAGAAGAAATAAATTCTAAATGCCTATAAATATAAATGTTCAACATCACAGTGATGTTGAACATTTTTTTGTGCGCTACTTCACCCAAATTTATCTGAAGGAGGATTATGGGATTGCCTGTCATTCTCGAGCTGACCGGGAGTCCATCTTTGAACAATTATAAATTATGAATTATAAATGCGAAGAATACCATCCCGTCAGGGATGAAATAACGGTAGAAAAAAGCTGAGCAGTTGCCACGAAGTGCCGTAGGCACGAAATATGCAATACAGGGTGTAAGCCCTGCTCCAAATCCAATCTCGTTAACAAGCTCCCGCTTGGTAATGTTTTCTAAATTCCAAACTCATTCGATGACTGCCAGTCATCGAATGAGTAAATAATTTTTTTGAATAGACTCCACATTTATGTGGAGGTTTGTTTATAATAAAGATAAATAAGGCTTTAGCTGAAATAATTAAATTTATTTTCAATTTATTTCGATTTTTTATTTATTATAAAATAAAATCGTCTATCCTGCGCAAATGAAATATAATTCAAAATATATATTGATAAAATGAAGACTAGAGGTACGATATTATTACAAATTTTAAATTAAATAATTCTTCTGCCGGACAATACTAC
>JBBRAO010000001.1:0-140036 GCA_038206725.1 Kapaibacterium sp. (SeqCode) | reverse complement strand
TTGACCCGTACCATCATAATCATTGCTCATATAAGCATAGCAGTAGGTATCGGAACCATTGTAATCATCTCCGGTTTGGCGGTATAAGATGATTTCACTTGGATTGTTCTTAGGTGTGATTTTCACATAAGTAATCGAAGCGCCTGATGCATCCAAATATGATGAAGGATACATCTTAGGGTAATCAGGATAGCAATAATAATAAGCGGAATATTTACCGCCTATGTAATTATCTGTAAACCATTGCTTAGGTATACAGTACCCGTCAGGACCGTTGTCCTGTGCGGTTGCGGTATTTGAATACAGCGTAAAGAGGAATCCGAAAAGCAGTATAAGCAGACTCGCTTTTACGGATAAATTTTTAACATTTGTTTTCATAACATCACCAAAATTTAAAATTTAAAAAATATTTTCATTATAAAAAATCTATTTATTCTACAACATTAACACATTTTTCTAATATTTGTTACAAAATTACCAAAATTTTTCTAAAAAAAAAGTTCTATTTTTCAATAGAACTTAAAAAAATACAAAAATTTATGATTTTTATACGTGCTTCATACCCGCATAAAAAGCTTCCATATTCAACGGGATTTTATCGTGATACCTTTCAGGTAAAACTTTTTTCAGTGCTTTTTCTATTGATTCAATAGCTACTGTATTTGTAGCTTTAATAAACGCACCAAGCATTAATATATTCAAACCTTTGATGAAGTTCAATTTAATGACTTCTTCACTTGCTGGTATCGCGTGAATACTTATATCTGTTCGGGTAGGTTTTGAAATACAATTAGCAACATCGTAAAACAAATGGCCACCTGGTTTAACTTTTGATTCAAATTTGTCAATTGATGGTTGATTCAAAGCAATTACTGAGTCGTAAGATGCTATAATCGGGCTACTGATTTTTTTATCAGAAACGATACAAACAGCGTTGGCAGTTCCACCACGCATTTCAGGTCCATACGATGGCATCCAGCAAACTTCTTTACCTTCTTCCATACCTGCATAAGCAACTATTAAAGCGGCTGTCAAAACACCTTGTCCGCCGAAACCTGCGAAAATTGATTCTTGAGTCATATTATTTTCCCTCCGGAGTTTTAATGTCACCTAACGGATAGTAAGGAATCATCTTATCTTCAACAAATTGATTAGCTTGCAATGGAGTCATTTTCCAATTAGATGGGCAGTTTGAAACCACTTCTACTAATGAAAATCCTAAACCTTGTTTTTGATATTCTAAAGCTTTAGCAATTGCTTTCTTTAATTTTCTAACATTACCAGGTTTGTGAACTGATTGACGAGTTATATAGCAAACACCTTTTAAGTCTTTCAACAAATTTGCCATTTCCATAGGATAACCCATAGTTTTAACATCCCTACCATAAGGACTTGTAGTTGATTCCATTCCCAGTAAAGTAGTAGGTGCCATTTGACCGCCTGTCATACCATAAATACCATTATTGATGAAAATGGTCATTATGTTTTCGCCACGGTTAGCCGCGTGAATTGTTTCAGCGGTACCGATTGCTGCTAAGTCGCCATCACCTTGATATGTGAATACGTATTTCTCAGGAAAAACACGTCTTATACCTGTAGCAACTGCTAAAGCGCGACCGTGAGCGGCTTCGTTCATATCAACATCTAAATAATCATACGCAAAAACAGAACAACCTACGGGACATACACCTATTATATCTCCTTGGATTCCCATTTCTTCTACAACTTCCATCAGAATCTTATGAACCGTTCCGTGTCCGCATCCCGGGCAATAATGTGATTGTTTTATTTTTAATGTTCCCGGTTTTTTATAAACTAAATTTTCCGGTGTACAAATATTGAGCTTATCTTCCATTATTTGCCTCCTGTTATGAAATATTTTTCAAAATGTTCTAAAATCGCATCCGGTGCTGGTATCATACCGCCCATTCTTCCGTAAAATTCTACAGGAGTAGCACCATTAACTGATAGGCGTACATCTTCAACCATTTGACCTGCATTCATTTCAACGTCTAATATACCTTTTACCTTTGGAGCATATTCAGCATATATTTTCGTTGGGAATGGGAATAAAGTAATTGGACGAATAACGCCAACTTTATAACCTTTTTCGCGAGCCATTTCCATAGCTTTAACGCAAATACGACCAACTAATCCAAAACCGGTAAATACATATTCCGCGTCTTCCATATTATATGTTTCATATAATGATTCTTTTTCGCGAATAGTATTATATTTTTCTTGTAAATGAAGGTTAAGAACCTCCATCTTTTCTGATTCGATATTCAAAGTTGTAATAACGCGTGCCGGTTTACCAGGAATTTTACCTGTTGTAGCCCAGTCAGGGAATACTGTACGTCTTGGCATTTGTTCAAAAAATTCTACTTTTTCTTTCATTTGACCAATAGCACCATCTGATAAAATCAAAACCGGATTGCGGTATTTTTCTGCTAATTCAAAACCTAATTTTACAAAATCAACAATTTCCTGCACACTTGACGGAGCTAACACGATAGTATAATAATCACCGTGACCGCCACCGCGTGTAGCTTGGAAATAATCTGCTTGTGAAGGTTGAATTGTTCCTAATCCCGGACCTCCGCGAACAACATTACATATAACGCAAGGAAGTTCTGCGGCTGTAATATAAGACATACCTTCTTGCATCAAGCTGTATCCCGGGCTTGATGATGTTGTCACTACTCTTTTTCCGGCGCCTGCGGCACCGTATATCATATTTATCGCGGCAACTTCACTTTCGGCTTGCAACACTACCATACCTGTTCTTTCAAATACTTTTTGCTCTGCTAAGTATTCTAAAACTTCAGATTGTGGAGTGATTGGGTAGCCGAAATATGCATCGGCACCAGCCAGAATCATAGCTTCTGCTAATGCTTCATTGCCTTTCATTAATTTTAGTTCACCCATTTCTTTACCTTTATTTGCTTATTGATAAATTAATCAAATTTCTTTTTATATACTGTTATTGCATAATCGGGACACATAGTTGCACAATTAGCACAGCCATTACAGTCTTCATTGACGACAACTGCATACCGATAGCCTTTTTTGTTAATCGTTTTAGATAAGCTTAGTGTCTCTTGAGGGCACGTTGCTACGCAGAGCTCACACCCTTTGCAATTTTCAATATCTATTACGACTTGACCTTTAAATTTAGCCATAAATTACCTCGATTTTTCAAAAATACGTAAAATAATAATTTACAAACTCAAAATTACCACTAATTTCATTTATAAAAAAATAGAATTAACTTTTTTTAATTGATATAGGCATAATACTATGGAAAAATCTACGTCACTAAATCGGTTTATACTTATACAAAACAGCAATACTTCTTCAAATATGAAAAGGTATTGCTGTATGAATTTTTATAAATGATTACTTTGGAAGTCGAAAAACTATATATTTTGAATTCTATATCTTTTATTATTATCCTTATTAATTTCTCTTTGCTTCTGTATAAAGTGCTCTTCAATTAATTCCGGATGACTCAGCGGAAACATCAGTTTAAATTCAGTTCCTTTCCCGTGGATACTAACAATTTTTATTGTTCCTTTATGAGCATCTACAATCCATTTGACAATTGATAATCCTAAACCGGAACCCTGTTTGGAGCGGCTTTGGTCAACCCTATAAAATCTATCAAAAATATGTGGTAGATCCTCGGCTGGTATCCCAATACCGGTATCCCTTATTAAAACAACAGCATTTTCGCCATCTTTATATAAATCTATAAAAATCGTTCCTTTTTCGATATTATATTTTATAGCATTATCAATTATGTTTATTATACATTGATGCATACGGACAGGGTCGAATATTAAAGTAATATCAGACCGCACTTTACTTTGTACCGATAAATTATGCTCTTCAGCCAAAATAATAGCATCCTCAACTATATCGACAACTAATTTTGTTAAACTTCTTTCGACAAGGTTTATTTTTGCTTTACCCAAATCCGCACGCGAAAGTTCGAGCAAACTCTCAACCACATTCTGCAATCGTATAACTTCGTCCAAAGCCGATGCTATTGTTAGTGTATATTCTGTTTGAGTTTGCCGTGCATTTAACGCCAATTCTAATTCACCACGCAAAATCGTCAATGGCGTTTTTAATTCGTGTGAAACGTCCCCTGTAAATCGTTGTACTTCGGAAAAGGATACCTCAAGCCTATTCATCATCTGATTAAGAGTTTCGGTCAAACGTCCAAGTTCGTCGTGAGTATTCAATGCCGGTAATCTCGCGTGCAAATTTGTGACTGAAATCATATTTGCCCCTTTTGTGATTTTGTCTAAAGGTGTAAATGCGTATTTGATAAAGTACAATCCTATTAAAAGCGTTATAATCCAAAACCCCGGAACGAGCATATAATGAAGTCTCTCAAATTCGCTCAAAGGAAATGAAAAATATCGTTCTGTTGCGGCTATAGATACTATTACATTTTTATTGCGTTGAAAATAATACACTACTTTACGCCCACCGTAACACTGATTATTCAACAAAAGTCCCTCATAATCAACTCCCGAAAGAGTTTTTTTGTAAACATATTTTTGCAATTTACCTTTTGGTATATATTTATCCAATTTCCCGGCGGTTAAATTCTCTATCATTTTTGCTGTAGGAATCATAGGCAAATTACATTTTCCAAGATTCTTCGATTTCCATATAATTTCAGAATCTTCGTCATAAATCATTATATAATAATCTTCTTTGGGATATGTGATTTTATCATATATTATGTCAATAGCATTTTCCGGGATTGCAGTATATTTTGCTATTTTATTTGATTTATTATTTTTGGTATAGGCGTGGGGCCTAAGCAAAACTAATTCATCGTCCTTTTCTGAATTACTAATTTCGTATTTCTCGACAAGACTTTCAATTTTTTCATTAATCTTTTCAAAATCTTGCATTGCTTCCCGCTTTGATATCCTATACATATTATTATAAATAAATAATCCGGACAAAGTGAAAGTTACTACAGTAATCAAACTATATATTATACTTAATCTATATCGTAATGGTAATCTTTGCATTTAATTGAAACCTGTTTTTATTAAAGTGTAAAATTAACAGATTTTTTCTAAAAAAAAATATTTATGAAAACATATTAATAATTTGATATTTTTTCTTAATTTTGAAACAACACATACTTAAAAACGTTATTATAGTTTTTAGAATATTAATTTTATTTTTTTATTAAATATTATAGGTCAATATAATGAAACGATTAACATTAACAGCATTATGTTTAATGTTTATATTATCTTCAGTTAATATATTTGCTGAAGACCCACTTGCAGGTAAAAAAATGTCTGATGTAATTCCAACCGATCCTACTGTTTTATACGGTAAATTAGATAATGGTCTTACTTATTACATCAAAGAAAACAAAAAACCTGAAAAAAGAGCAGAATTACAAATTGTCGTCAAAGCCGGTTCACTTGATGAAGCTGACGACCAAGCCGGATTGGCTCACTTTTTAGAGCATATGGCTTTCAATGGTACAAAAACATTTCCGAAAAATGAATTAGTTGCCTACTTCGAAAAAATAGGTATGAATTTCGGTGGAGATTTGAATGCTAATACCGGTTTCGACAGAACAATGTATTTGATAACAGTCCCAACTGATAATAAAAAACTTACTGAAACAGGTGTACAGATATTAGAAGATTGGTTACACAATATAAGTTTCGATCCGGCAGAACTTGAAAAAGAACGTGGTGTTATCCACGAAGAATGGCGTGTTTATCGTGGTGCTCAAGAGCGCTCACAAAGAAAACACTTCCCTATATTACTACATAATTCAAAATGGGCGCAACGTCTGCCAATTGGTGATACAGCAGTAATTTTACACGCGCCTCGCCAACGTTTCTTAGATTATTATAATACTTGGTACCGTCCAAATCAAACCACAGTTATTGCTGTTGGTGATTTCAAAAAAGACGATATGTTAAAGTTAATCAAGAAAAAATTTGGTAAAGTGAAGAATCCAACAGATATGGTTCAAAGACCTGAATACCCTATTCCATTAGACCACGGTTTATTAACTTCAGTATTTACTGATAAAGAATGGTCTATGCCTCCGCTTTTCCAAATTTATTATAAATTACCTGAAAGATTAAAACATACATTTAGCGATTATAAACGCCAAATAACAGAAGGCTTAATCAGCACAATGCTATCTCAACGTTTGAACGAATATATGCAAAAACCTGAAGGTCCATTCCAAATGTTCGCCGGTGGTGGTGCAGGTGAATTCGTTGGCGATGTTTTCGCATTCAATCTAGTTGCTTTAGCCAAAAAAGACCAAATTATGGAAGCTTACACAACATTATTAGCTGAAGGTTTCCGTGCTCAACAACACGGCTTTACCGAAGGTGAATTAAAACGCGCAAAAGAACAAAAGATGATGGGAATGAAACAAACCTATAACGAACGCGATAAAACAGAATCAAAACAATTCGCACAAGAATACTACCAACACTTTATGGATGGAACTTTCTATCCAGGCATAGAATCAGAAAAAGCATTATACGACAAATTCGTTCCTGAAATTACTTTAGGCGAAATAAACGGTATGATGAAAGAATTGAATAATACTGATGCTGTTGTTGTAACTTTCGACGCTTTGGACAGCCCTGAAATTAAAGTTCCTACCGAAAATGAATTGAAACTTCTTTACGGAATGGCTAAACAAATCAAATACGATCCTTATGTTGATAAAGCAGTAACCAAACCTTTAATGGCAAAAATCCCAACACCGGGTAAAGTTGTAAAAGAAGAAGTTATAAAAGAAATTGACGCTGTAAAATGGACATTATCAAACGGTGCTGAAGTATATTTGAAAAAAACTGATTTCAAAAACGACCAAATTTTAATGAATGCTTATGCTCCGGGTGGATTATCAATGACATCGGATGCGGATTATGACAATTGCGGTCACACGATGGCTGTTATGAATGAAGCCGGTCTTGCTGAATTTGATAATATTGAATTACAAAAACTATTAAGCGGCAAACGTGTGAATATTGGACCAAACTTGGATGATTTAACACGCGGTTTCAACGGTAATACAGCTCCTGAAGATTTAGAAACATTTATGCAATTATTAAATCTCTATGTAACTAACCCAAGAAAAGACGATAAGACATTCGAAATTTACAAAAAAAGCGCTATTGAAATGTATGAAACATCTCAAAAAGAGCCTGAAACAGCATTAAATGATACTTTTAGTATTGCCTTATATAATAAAAACCCTCGTAAAATGCCTCAAACAAAAACTGATTTACAAAATTTGAATCTTGACAAAATGTTCAGTTTCTACAAATCACAATTTGATGGCGTAGGTCAATTCAAATTCTTCTTCGTTGGTGCTATAGATATGGAACAAATGAAGAAAATGGTTGAAACATATATTGCTTCATTGCCTGCCGGTACTCCAAAAGCATTTAAAGACAATAACATTCGTATGGCTAAAGGCACTATAATCAAGAACGCTTATAAAGGTGTTGATGTTAAAGCTGTTTATAGATTAGCTATTCCGGGCGACTTTGAATATTCTTACGAAAACGTTTTTGCAATGGATGCATTAAGCAAATTGTTATCTATCCGTTTACGTGAAGAAATCCGCGAAGAAAAAGGCGGAACTTACGGCGTTGGCGCTTGGGCTTATCCAAAACATTTCCCTTATGCGGATTATACTTTTGGTGTAACATTTACAACAGCTCCTGACAAACTTGATGATTTGATTTTAACAGTCAAAAAAGTATTCGCTGAAGTTAAAGCCGGTGGATTCAAAGATGACAATGTTGAAAAAATCAAAGAGCAATTGATACGCAAACGTGAAACAGATCTTAAAAAGAACAACTTCTGGTTAGGTTCTATGCTTTCAAGATCATTCAACCAACAACCTTTCTCTGTTATCAACGATTTTGACAAATATGTTAAGACTATTACTAAAGAATCATTGACCAAAACAGCCAATAAATATTTGGATGAGAAAAACTGGATTCAAGTTTCACTTTATCCTGAAGCAATGAAAAAGTAAGATTATCTTAGAAATATGATTAATTTTGTAGAGACGTAAAATTTTTTTACGTCTCTTTTTTTATCTTTATTTGATTTTGCTTATGAGTATTGAACTAATATTAATTTTTTGCTTGATTATTCTTTTTGCCGGTATCGTCCGAACGACCTTTGGTTTTGGAGCGGGTTTGGTTGCTATGCCGATATTATTGATGTTTATTCCAATCCGAACCGCGGCTCCGATAATCGCTGTTATTTCGCTTATAGTTTCTGGGTTTCTGCTTATCAAATCGCACAAAAAAATCGAAATACGCAAATCGAAAACACTAATATTCGCAGGATTAGTGGGTATTCCGGTTGGTTTATTTTTGTTACAGGATAGGTTTCGGGCACTTGTTTGTATCGCCTTGGGTATTATTATTATCCTATTTGCTTTATTTAAACTGATACATCCCAAATTTCTAAAATTGCATACCGACCGCACGGCAGTTATTTTTGGTTTTTTCTCGGGGATTTTGGGCGGTGCGTACAACGTAGAAGGTCCACCGATTATTATATACGGTTCTATGCGTGGATATACACCACAAACAATCATCACTACTCTACAAGCTGTGGTTTTCCCACTAAACATTTTTATTATATTGGGTCACTTTATTAGCGGAAACTTCACTCCACTGACCAATCAATTAATTCTTTATCTGCTTGCACCTCTCGCATTATCTATGTTCATCGGTTCTTGGCTCCAAAGCAAAATCCCAACAGATAAATTTATTAAGTACATATATATATTCTTGATAATTCTCGGAGTATCGCTGATAGTGAAGTATATATAAATATAAAACACCGGAAGGTTGCGGATTATTTTACTCATCCGACCTCTGGCAGTCAGCGGATGAGTTTACTCATCCGACCTCTGGCAGTCAGCGGATGAGTTTTAATATTAGGGTATGCGTCATTACCGACCTGATCGGGGAATCCATCTTCAAGCTACGAACTAGCTGAATATGAATTGACAAATCTATTAAAATCTCAGGGGCTGTCTCAAAACTTAAGTTTAGGTTGACAAGCAAGGATGCTTATCCCACCAAATCTATTTGTATTTTCTCATTGACAATTGAGCATTAACAATTGACAATTGATTTAGTCTTTTAGTATCGATCTTGAAATTACAATTTTTTGTATTTCCGAAGTGCCATCATAGATTTGAGTTAGTTTAGCCTCGCGCGTCATTTTTTTCCACGTGGTATTTTTTCACAAGTTATTTCTTGCTTTTCGCTTTGCGTTTTTCCTTTGCTTTTTGTGTTCTGTCGGTCTGCTTTTCGATTTTCTTTTGAGTTTCTTGAGGAATATCGCCATAGAGTAATTCTATTGTGAGGTATTTCATAGCATAACGCATAGATTCCAGATTGTCTTTTTCCAAAATCCTGGTTTTGGTCTTCATAGCCTCCGCTTTATCGCGCCTGATTTCGAATAGGCGCAAACCTATTTCCGCGCCCTCGGGAATTCGTTTTATATAACCCGTTATGAAATTTTTAACCCCGATAGCACTCATAGCTTGAATATCCATTATGCTTGCCGCTTTGAAATTGAACACTTCGAAATTCTTTACCAATCCCCATAGGGTATCGCGTGACGCCAAATCAAAGACAGCGTAATCCGGATGGAACGAAGCCACGGTGCAGATATTCTCGACAGCGTCGTAAGAACTGAGTTGTTTCCGTTCAAATAATTCCCACTTAGGCAGGGTATCGTTATTCTCATACTCTAATCCACACACAATTAACGGCTCGGCAGGGTAAACACGATAATCATTTCTATAACTATCGTACATCATCGTATCGCACATAGCACTTGCAAAAGCCCTCTGGAAAACTTCTATCACGGTTGGGATGTAGATTACTTTATCGTCCAAAATATCGCGATAATTCATCACACTCCACCCCTCGGCTTTTTTAAAATAGGTTGAGTCGCTGAGCGATTTGATGATTAACTCAGCGCGGATTACATTATTCAAGGTATTCAAACTTGCATAAATAACTTTATCCGTGCCAAAGCGTTTGGCTATATCATTGATATTTATCTTTTCCAAAGTCTGTGGCATAGTTTTTCTCAGCGAGTCTATTCTCTCGAAATTAACTGTACCGTATTCCTTCGATAAATTAACCGCCAAGCATAAAGCTTCGTTAACATCTTTTTGGTTCATATACTGCGCTTTTTTTGCCAACTGAACCGCTGTCGGCATAAGAATTTCCTTAGCCGAAAGCGACATTCCGGCTAAGAAGAATACTACTATAAGATATTTCAATTTAGATTTTTTCATTAGACCTGTTTAATTTCTTCAATTTTCTTTTTTTGTAAAATAGCGGCTACGATTAGTGATATAAGCATATATATCAAAATGCCGCTTATAATTGCTCCAACATATTGCCAAATAACAAGCGACGCGTTATTCATTTGCTCCAAAGCTTGATTTATTTGACCTTCTGTCATATTGCGTTTCTGCATTGCTTCGATAGACTTTGTCACCTGATAATCTTTCATTGCTAATTGGTATGCCGGATTAAGCAAAGTCATATAAATATAACTAAATAAAGTGCTGACGACAGTTGAAACTATACCGGTTATTGTTCCCACTCCAAAAGCTTTACCATAAGATATGAAACCTGCCAACTCTTTGTTACGTGTTTCGCGTATTGCTAATACAACTATAACTATAGGAAAAGCTAAAGCAATATAGCCTAAATTTATACCAAGCGATAAATCGCCTTGATGCAAACCAAGCACCCACATAAGCAGTGTCCATAAAATACTTATGCCGCCGCCTATCAAACCAAATTTTAAATCATTTCTCATAATTCTACCTATTTTTATTTTATTAATAAAACATAATATGCAAATTTATTAAAAAAAATTGATAAATTCTTTTTAAATTTGTTTTTTTTAAATTGCCAATTAAATAATGAAGTCAAAAAACATATTA
The DNA here is from genome assembly GCA_038206725.1 of Kapaibacterium sp. (SeqCode). Classification (GTDB taxonomy): domain Bacteria; phylum Bacteroidota; class Ignavibacteria; order Kapaibacteriales; family UBA2268; genus JBAXXL01. Next base: position 129,007 of record JBBRAO010000001.1, on the reverse strand, counting down.
TTTTTAACACCTCGCTTCCCATATCCATTAATAGGCGGCGACAGATTGAAGCCTTATAACTTGTTTAAATACCTTGCTAAACATCATAATGTAACTTTAGTTTCTTTCAATATAGATAAATCAACTACTCAAGATCACATCTCGGCTATTGAGGAACTCGGTGTCAAAGTAATTGTAGCCCCCTTAAATGTAAAAATTGGGGCGCTTCGCACAGCGGTTCGATTATTTACGACTGCCCCGCTGGAAGTCGATTTTTTTACACAACCGCAATTTAAAAAAATTGTTGACGAATTACTCTTAAATAACAAATTTGATTTAGCAATATCGTTTTTTATGCGTACTTCGCAATACATTAAAAACATCAATCTACCGACGGTTCTAATCGCCGAAGATTGCCGCACACTTTATATGAATCGTTCTTACCAAGAAAGTCACGTCTTTTTTCAAAAGGCGGTTCGGTATTGGGAGTATAAAAAATTACTTTCTTTCGAACCAAAAATGATGGACAATTTCGATATAGTATCTTTTGTTACAAAGGAAGATATCGAATATGCAAAAAACAAAAACCCGAAACCGAAATACCGTTTACTCACAAATGGCACCGATTTAACAAAATTTTATCCTCCTGAAACTAACAAAGAGCGGAATAACATACTATTTGCCGGCAAAATGGATATTTTAGCAAACCGTATAATGGCTGTTTATATCGTAAAAAAAATAATGCCCGAAATATTAAAGCAAGTACCAGAGGCTAAACTGAAAATAGTAGGTGCGGAACCGACTGCCGATGTACGAAGCCTCGCTTGTGAATACGTAGAAGTTACAGGAAATGTTCCGGAAATGTTACCTTATTTACAAAAAGCTCGTGTTTTTTTACATCCCCATAGCGGAGCCACCGGTATTCAAAACAAATTACTCGAAGCAATGGCATCGGGATGTCCAGTGGTTACATCAATTACGGGCAATCAGGGTATCTACGCCATTCATAATGAAGACGCGTTGATAGCAAATAGTACCGAAGAATTTATCAAATATACTGTCCAACTTCTGAAGGATGATGCTTTAGTCGAAAAATTATCCCTTAATAGCCGTAAGCTAATGGAGCAAACCCATTCGTGGGAGGTTGTCAATGAACAAATGCGCGGAATAATCGAAGAGCTTTGCCCTTAAAGAATTTCATCAAGTTGTGAAAAATGGACATCAATTATTTCCGCCGAACCTATATCATCTAAAGCGATAAACTGAATTATACCGGTTTTTCTTTTCTTATCTTTTCTAAAGTATCCCATAATTTTTGTTTTATCGTAGTCATATTTGTTTACCAAATCGAATTTTTCCATTACCGCAATAATCTCCTTCACCAAATCCTTTGCGATTAATCCGTAAGCGTTCGAAACTTCTAACGCTCGCAACATACCCCAAGCTACAGCCTTGCCGTGTGGAATTGACAGCGTTGATTCCAATGCGTGACCGAATGTATGCCCGAAATTCAAAATTCGGCGGATAGCATTATCCTTTTCATCTTTTGCTACTATTTCGGCTTTTGCGGCGGCGGAACGAAAAACAATATTCCGCAAAAATTCCTGATCACTTTTCCAATCATCACCGCTATATCCTGCCATAGTATAAAAAAGCTCTTTATCGGCCACAAGCGCGGTTTTTAGCACCTCAGCCAACCCACAGGTCATTTCTTCGGCAGGTAGGGTTGAGAGCATATTTATGGGAAGCAAAATACTCTCCGGCTGTTTGAATGTACCGCATATATTTTTAATATTATTCAGATTTACCCCATTCTTTCCACCGATTGCGGCATCGCATTGAGCAAGTAACGATGTGGCTACGAAACTGTGCCTTACACCACGCATAAATATTGCCGAGGCAAAACCGGTTATATCGCAAACCACTCCACCACCCACTCCCAAAATTAGACTATCGCGAATGCAGTTCGATTCCAACATTTTTGTCAGGATTTCTTCGATGATTTTCAAACTTTTTGATTTTTCACCCGCCGGAACTACTAGAACGTTTGTACCGACAAAAAGTGAATTATAGAAATTATGTAGATTACTATCAGTTATTATTAAATCGGCTGATTTTATCAATTGTGTTATATCGTTGATATCATTTGTGATAGCGATATTGGCGTTTTGAAGGAATATTTTTTTTTCAGACATTTTCATTTTCCTTTTGATTATAGAGTGTAAAATTAGTATTTTTGTCTTTAATAAACAAGCCACTTTAGCTCAGTTGGTAGAGCAGCTCATTCGTAATGAGCAGGTCGTGGGTTCGAGTCCCGTGAGTGGCTCTTGAAAAAAGCGGAAATAGCTCAGTTGGTAGAGCATCAGCTTCCCAAGCTGAGGGTCGCGGGTTCGAGTCCCGTTTTCCGCTCAAAAATAATTTTTTAGTGTTTAAAAAACTAAATTTAAAACATATTACTTAAAAATGCCGAGGTTGTTATGGAATTAGTAATGTATTGGATTATAGCCGGATTGCTAATGATGATTTTGGAGTTATTTATTCCGGGGGTTGTAATCGGTTTTTTTGGAGCCGGTGCCATCTTAACGGGTATTATCGGATATTTTATTGAAATGCCTTGGCAATTTGAAGTATTAATTTTTCTTGTCCTATCGCTTGCAATGCTTCAATTCTTGCGCAAATATGTAATCAAAAAACTAAACAAAAAAGATCGTAGCGGCGAAACGGAAGATATTATCGGAGCCGAGGCTCTGGTTGCTGAAATCATTACTCCGGAAAAACCCGGGAAAGTCCAGTACCGCGGTTCATTATGGAGAGCCGAATCGGACGAGATAATCGAAGCCAATACTCGCGTCAGAATAATTACGAAAAGAAGTATTGTTTTAATTGTTAAACCTTTATAAAGGACAAATCAAATGACCTCATTAACACTTCTACTAATTGTATTAATAATCTTTGTACTGATTACTTTATTCAAATTTGTACGTATCGTACCGCAAAGATCAGCATTTATCGTTGAACGTCTCGGTAAATATACCGGAACGTTGGAAGCAGGATTTCATTTACTGATACCCTTCATAGATAGAGTATCTTACAAACATACACTAAAAGAACAAGCTATTGACGTGCCTTCGCAACAATGTATCACTCAGGATAATATTTCTGTGGAAGTTGACGGTGTGTTGTTTTTGCAGGTTCTCGATCCCGCAAAAGCATCTTACGGTATAGATAATTATCGTTTTGCTACAATCCAATTAGCTCAAACCACTATGCGTAGTGTAATCGGAAAAATGCCTTTGGACAAGACTTTCGAAGAGCGCACTTCAATTAATACATTTATCGTTGACGCTGTTGACACCGCTTCCGAACCTTGGGGTATAAAAGTAACTCGTTATGAAGTGAAAAACATTATCCCGCCTGATTCAATCAAAGGCGCTATGGAAAAACAAATGCGCGCTGAACGTGAAAAACGCGCTATAATCGCCGAATCGGAAGGTGAAAGAAATGCTAAAATCAACCGCGCCGATGGTGACAAACAAGAGTTTATCGCACGCTCGGAAGGTGAAAGACAAAAGCAAATAAATTTAGCCGAAGGTAAGGCATTCGAAATCGAACGCGTGGCTACTGCTACCGCCGAAGGTTTGCGTATGATTGCTTTAGCACTGAAAGAAGAAGGCGGTAAAGACGCAGTAAACTTGCGCATCGCTGAGCAATATTTGTCTGAATTCGGTAAATTAGCCAAAACAAATAACACTATGATTATTCCTGCTAACTTAGCCGATATCGCAGGACTTATTGCAACTGCTACCTCGGTTATCAAAAAAGGTAACGAAGCTCCGGTAATAGATCCTTTGGCAGTACCAAAAATGTAACAGATTAATAAAGAAAGAAGAATGATTGTTAGGGCGTATTGAATACGCCCTTTTTTTGTATGTATAAGGGAAGATTTAACCAAAAAGACACAAAGACGCGGAGAAATCGTCTGTCTCGTTATCAAGCTCCTGCCTTGTAACGTTTTACATCACGTAAGGGATTTAATATCGATAGAAAATGTTGAATTGTGATGATGTAGTGGCGGAGGTACGAAATAAAAATTATTTTCAAAAATATAAAATATACTAAGCGCTATATATATATAGTCTATTTTAATAATTCTTTGCTTTAAAATAATTTGCAATAATGAAAAATAATATTTTTTTATTTGAAAAATGTTTTTTAATTTTGAGTCAGGGAAATTGATTAAGACTAAAATAGAATTGAATATTATGTTTAATTAGAATATTACTTATACTTTACAAATTTATACGGGACTGAAAATGAGAAACAAACCACATCAAATACTGCGATTTATCACTTGCCTGACTTGGTATTACAAAATTCGATATCGAGAATAACAGCAAGATTAATAAATATACTTTCTTTTGTTTTAGCATAATATTCGGGTCCGTTTATATTGTTTATTCGAATATAAAGTTATTGCAATAGTTGAGCTTATCGTCTGTGTTTTGATATTTCTCGAAACTGAATTCCGCGATAGGGATTCGATTTAAACCATACAGCATATTTCCTGTATATCCCAATGATTCCATAAATTTAAATGTTTCCAGAACTTGTTCTCGCCCTATATGACGTTCCTCAATTTCAACGTGAATCTTTGGTTTGTATTTTTTCAATGTTTCCACACCACCTTTAAAGATTCGTAATTCATTACCTTCGACATCAATTTTCAAAAAATGGGGTATAGTACTGTTCCGGCTACAGTACGAATCCAAAGTTTCGGTTGAAACCTCCTCAGTTAAACCAAAATTCAATTTCTCTTTATGTTCTACTATCGTCGCGCCCGGCGATGAAGCGTTGATTTCTTTATTCGATGGTATGTAAAGCGTTACAGTACCGGCTGAATCGGACAATGCAAGGTGCTCGATTGTTAAATTCTCCCAATTAAACAAAACTTTCATTTTTTTTATATACCGGTAGAGGTTTGATTGCGGTTCAAATGCGAACACTTTACCCGTTTCTCCAACTCTCTGTCTCATAAAAAAAATGTACCCTGCTTTATGCGCGCCAATATCAAAAACAGTCTGCCCGTTTTGAATGGCGGAGCTGATATATGCAATACCGCCCTTGTCGTACTTAGTTTTGTACTTATGCGCTCTGTAACGAAGCTTAAAATATTCGATTAATTTCATATTTCTTCTTTTGTTATAATTATTTTTCAAATATAATAAAAAAAAACAGAAATGTTGATTACGAACTTTATCTAGACTTAAACTTAATCACTCTTTCTATAAAATAACTCTACTTTCTATTTCAAAAAAATAAAATTAAAAAATGCCGACCGGCAGTTTGGCACAGTTTTCGTACATATAGCTTTTATAATGAAAAACATAACAATAAATGCCATAACGGCACAATGAAATGACATTATAACAATATTTGACATTTTGACATAAAAATAATTATAAATTTAAAAAAAATAGGAACAATTTAGTATGGGTAAAATAATAGGTATCGACCTAGGAACCACAAACTCTTGTGTTGCAGTAATGGAAGGCAACACACCAACAGTAATTCAAAATAGCGAAGGAACAAGAACAACTCCTTCTGTAATCGGTTTTGCAAAAAATGGCGAACGTATGGTTGGTCAAGCCGCAAAACGTCAATCAGTAACGAATCCAAACAATACCGTTTATTCAATTAAACGCTTTATGGGACGTCGTTTCGATGAGGTAAAAGAAGAAATGACAATGGTGCCTTACAAAGTAGAAGCCTCGTCAGACGGTCAATCAATCCGTGTTGATATTGACGGCAAATACTTTTCAGCACCGGAGATTTCAGCTATGGTTCTTCAAAAAATGAAGCAAACCGCTGAAGATTATCTGGGTACCAAAGTGGACGAAGCAGTTATCACTGTTCCTGCTTATTTCAACGATTCTCAACGCCAAGCTACAAAAGACGCCGGCGAAATCGCAGGTTTGAAAGTTCGCCGTATTATAAACGAGCCAACAGCCGCGGCATTAGCTTACGGATTGGATAAAAAAGGCAAAAATATGACCGTTGCCGTATATGACTTAGGCGGTGGTACATTCGACGTTTCCATTTTGGAAATCGGAGACGGTGTTTTTGAAGTAAAATCAACAAACGGCAATACTCATTTGGGTGGCGATAACTTCGATAAACGAATCATTGATTATTTCGCTGACGAATTTAACAAACAAGAAGGCATTGATTTACGTAAAGACCCAATGGCATTGCAAAGATTACGCGAAGCCGCTGAAAAAGCCAAAATGGAGCTTTCACAAATGCTTCAAACAGACGTAAATTTACCGTTCATTACTGCTACAGCCGATGGACCTAAGCACTTAAACTTGAATATGACCAGAGCTAAATTTGAAAATTTATGTGGTGATCTATTCGATAAGACTTTAGCACCTTGTAAACAAGCATTGGAAGATGCAAAATTAACTCCTGCCAATATTGACGAAGTCATTTTGGTTGGCGGTTCAACTCGTATTCCTCGCATTCAGGAATTGGTTAAAAACTTCTTTGGCAAAGAACCTTCGAAAGGCGTAAACCCTGACGAAGTAGTTGCTATCGGCGCCGCTATTCAAGGTGGTGTGTTATCCGGTGAAGTTCACGATGTATTATTATTAGACGTAACTCCATTGACTCTTGGTATCGAAACATTAGGCGGAGTTTTGACTCCAATGATTCAAGCTAATACTACTATCCCAACACGTAAATCTGAAGTATTCTCAACAGCCTCCGATAACCAACCTTCAGTTGAAATTCACGTTCTTCAAGGTGAACGTTCGATGGCGGTTGATAACCGTTCGTTAGGAAGATTCCACTTGGACGGTATTCCACCAGCCCCGCGCGGTATTCCTCAAGTCGAAGTTACATTTGATATCGACGCAAACGGTATATTATCGGTTAATGCCAAAGATAAAGCTACTAATAAAGAACAAAATATCAGAATCGAATCTTCGAGCGGTTTGTCGAAAGACGAAGTTGAAAAAATGAAAAATGACGCTCAAGCGAATTCCGATAAAGATAAAAAACGCAAGGAAGAAATTGATTTACGTAATCAAGCCGATACTTTAGTGTATTCAACCGAAAAACAATTGACCGAATTAGGCGACAAAGTACCGGAAGATATCAAAGCTAAAATCGTAGCCGCTAAAGACCGCTTGGCATTAGCGGTGAAAGACAATTCCGATGACTTACGTCCTGCTTTAGACGATTTGAACAAAGTTTGGAACGATGCTTCGCAACATCTTTACAAAGATCAACAAGGCGCACCTGCCGGCGATCAAGCTAACCCAAATCCGGGTCAGCAGGAACAAGCTAAACCGGCAGATAATGTCGAAGAAGCTGATTACACAGTTGTTGACTAAAAATTTAGAACTCAATACAAATAATAAGACCACTCAGAAATGGGTGGTCTTTTTTTTGCGCAACCTTCAGAAGGTTTAGAGAAGATGGATTTCCACTTCCGTGGAAATGACGGTTGGGCTTATTTCTTATGTTTCCTATTCCACAATAAATTTTTGAGTATATACCTTATCATTCAAATATATTATTGCAAAATACACTCCGGTGGATAGTTTTTTTATATCATGGGTGATGTTGTTGCTACCTTTACTTAAAACAAATTGATCGCTTTTTAAAACCAACGAACCAAGGCAATTGTAAATAGAAAAGGTGCAATATGTGGAGTTGAGTGAATTAATATCAATGCTTAATGACTGACTTGCGTTATTTGGAATAAATGTAATTATCGGCTTTGCTATTGTATCGTTATCTTGCGTGGAGGAAGGTCTGTTTTTTATATATGGGTATCCGGCATTTACGGTTGGGGATATTGTCCAAATATCAATGAAATCCCAATTTTCAGTCATAAATGTTGATGCGTCTTTCATCTCGGATGTTGTTTTACCCTCACCCCCAACCGATTCGTAAATATCGCTCGACTCTGTATCCCAAAACGACCCCGAATCCTTAGCGGAATTATGCTTAAACCCGACTAACCCACCTTGATAATATCCGGAACCTGTAACCTGACCTGTGGAATATGAATTGATTATTTCACCAGTTTCCCAGTTACTTCCTGCAAGACCGCCTATATAGTTATCTACAGCTGTAACATTGACACGTGAAAAGCAGTTAGAAATCAAACCGCTGTTATTACCTACTAAACCACCGATTATATAAGCGCTTTGAATTTCTCCGAAGGATCGTGAATAATATACTGAGCCGTAATTTTCTCCGGCAATACCGCCGTTATATGCTTCACCACCATTAATCTTTATATTAGCCCGACAATATTTAATTGTACCGGTATTTTCACCCGTTATTCCACCAACGTAGCTTTTAGCCGCAACTATGTTTCCGTTTCCATATAGGTTATCTAAAACACCAAAATTTCTGCCTGCTATAATACCAACATAGCTACCACCACTAATTGATGCAACTGTTATTTTGATATTTCTTACATAAGCAATCGCTGACACAACACCGAAAAAACCTACAAAATCCTCGGTGGGGCGGTTAATAGTTAGATTAGTGATGACGCAATCGTGCCCATCAAAAACGCCGGTAAAAGGATTTGTCGCTGTTCCAAGAGGTGCCAAACCAAGACCACCATTCCAATTTTTGGTATCATCCAAATTTATATCATTATCCAATTCATAACTAAAACCCCAATAACTTGGATTTTGCGACAGAAATTGAATATGCGAGAGCAGAGAAATGTTTCGCAAACCATCGCTATCTGTATCATAAGGTTCTAACTGAGCATTAGCATTTGATAAAACTACAAAAATTAAAAATATGATAGTTTTTAGTCTCAAACTATATTTGTCCTACTTGGAAAAAATTATATAAGCAAAAATAACAGAAAATATTGAATCCCCAAATTATTATTTGAAACAAATTAAAAATAATTCATTTTTGCTTTAGGGCTCATTAAAAAACCCCACACTTACGTGCAGGGTTAATTGAGACTTTTCTCTTTTGATATTCTCAATCCTACGCTTAAGCGTAGGGTTGATTGAAAAAATAATTATTTAACGATTACGAAAGGAACTGTTTCGAATTTGCCGTCAAATTCAGCGGTTATGAAATAATTACCGGATGATAAATTATTTGTATTAAGTGTATAATTGTAGTTTCCGCTATTCAATAAACCATTATAAACCTCAGCTACTACTTTTCCTTGAGCGTCAATAATTCTGATTAATGCATTAACTGTTCCTGTGGTTGTATAAGAAACTTCCGATGAAGTAGTAACCGGATTAGGTGTTAATGATACATTGCATACAAATCCAGCATCAGTTTGTACACTGCTTGCAGTACCTGTACCTGTTAAATCTACCGAAACTTCCGCTTTGTCAGGGTCGTCCGACAAGATGTTTAGTTTTGCGACACAAGCTTTTTCGGTGGTAGGGACAAATTTAACCATAGCTACTAAATTATCGTTTGGTTTTACTACCTGAGGGAAAGTCATAGGAACATAGCTGAAAGAACTTGCATCAGCACCTGTAAAGTTAAAACCTTCAATGTTCAAATCGGCTTTGCCTGTATTGGTAATGGTGACTGTTTTAGCATTTGTTGAATTAACTTCAGTATTTCCGAATTCGAGAGCTGTTTTATCAACTGTGATTGCAGGTTTCAAAGAAGCAACTTCATTTTCTAACCAATAAAGCGATTTTTCCAACAATTCCAATCTTTGTTGATCATCGGTCATATTTGCAAATGCAAAACCTAAAGCAACAATTTTAGCACCGTTATTATCGCATCTTATACCGGCGATGTCGGCTTTGCTGTCGGTATAAACAAACACTTTTTGAGCTTTTGCGGTATTGGTAATATTAAATGATGTTGGATAATATTTATCCGGTGTCAATGATGATAAGAACCCGTTTGTTATTGGGTCACCCGAAATACCTTCGATTGGCATTTCTTGGTCATTGTTTAATATTTTAAATTGTTTTGTAGCTCCGAAACCAAATGTGGTATTTAAATATGTTTGAACATCTTTATTACCAAGTGCTATAGAACCGTCGAGAAGAATATCAACACCTGATGAATGATAGTACTGAACCAATGCAATATCTGTAGCGCTAAATGTAAAATTATCGGCACAGGATATAACAGCAGTTTTAACTTTATTGAATTTTGCTAATATACCTTGAAGTTTTGTCAAATCACCAATTTTCGAAATACTGATTGATGAGAATTTATCGTAAGCGGTTTGTGGCAATAATGCGTTTAAGCCGTCATAATCATCCATTGGGGAGTATATATACAATCTTTCAGCACCTGTATGAACTACTTCAATACTTGCTTCTAATTTGCTGTTTGCGTTCAATGCATCGGTTGCAACTAATCTATATCTTCCGTTGCCGATGTTTTCGCCAGGGAAAACGTCCATACTCAAAGTACTTTTAGCACCTTTTTTTACAGTGATAGATTTTTTACCACCCACTACTTGAGCTAACCAACCATCAGGTGAAAGATCTTCTTTCACTATCGTTAAGTTATAAGTTTTATCGTCAGTCAATTGATTGTCCAATGTGAATTTGAAAGTAGCTTGTTGACCGGTTGCTGTATATGCTACAGGATCGCCATCAACAGACAAAGAACTTTCTTTGCTACTGCCGCCACCTAATGCACAGTTTAATATAGGGAATACATTGTTTTGTAGAGATTGGCCAACAACGCCAACTAAATAGACATCAGCCATTTTAACCGGTGCACCACCCCCCGCAGGAACTGTAGGTACATCTGTCATAAAATCCCATTTGTAAGTTTCACCGACTTTTACTGTAGCAGGGAACTTACTTGTTTCACCAGAAACACCTCCAAGTACCGCACGACCAACATTATTATGTACATAACCTACCATTGTTGCAGGTTTATCATAATAAGGATGGGTTTTATAATCGGCATTGCCTGAAAAATAATTTTTTTGATCAAATTTCGAGCCCGAACCGGTTACATTATTTTCACATATCAATACTTGAAATGCTAATTGAGCCGCAAGGTCTTTAAGAATCGTACAGCTAACTGTTCCGGTAATCTTCTGAGTACCTTCGTTAAATTTCCAAGAAAGGCTAACATCCGCCAAGGCTTCAGAGCCGAGTATTATATCTGTTGTTTGTTTCCAATTATTTGTTCCAAGCATAATTATTGTATTACCAGTCCCTGCATCCCAAGGAATTCTGTCAACACTTCCTGTTGGTACACCTGTACCGACAAAAAATTGATACATTCTTACACCATCGTCGAGTTGCATTCCATCTTTTTGATGATATTTAACACCAATGATTTTACCCGGATTAGCGGCTTGTAATTCGTCCAACACAACTGTTCCGCCCGGACACCAACCGCACCAAGCGCCTGTATGTATTTCTAAAAGACAGCGTTTTTCAGCTGAATTTGCTATAGAAGCCACTAAAAATATGGCAACTAATAATGTAATAATTTGTTTCATTATCACTCCAAAAATTTATTTTAAAAACTATTTTATCATATAACAAAAATTTTACTATTTAGTTACACAAATTTACGAAAAAAAAATTAAACTTTTTAAATTTTATTCTGATTAAGCAAAATAAATTGCTATTTTTCCTCAATCCCGAACAGGTTGTATGGATGTTTATCGCATTTTTGTAGAAAAAATTGACATTCTACACATTAAATAGGGACTATTAGACTTTTTTTTTATATATTTGTGTTTTATATAAGAATAAAATAAAGAAAACGATATGGGATTATTTAGTTTATTTTCGAACGATGTTGCTATTGACCTGGGAACAGCCAATACTTTAGTGTGGCTAAAATCGAAAGGTATTGTTCTAAACGAACCAACTGTAGTAGCTTACGATCGAACAACGAAGCACATAATTGCCATCGGTACGGAAGCCCGTGCGATGATTGGCAAAACACATAAAGAAATAAAAATTATACGTCCGATGCGCGACGGAGCTATTGCTGATTTCGAAATTACCGAAGGTATGCTCAGGGCATTTATTCGTAAAGTAACACAATCGTGGCAGTTTGCGCGTCGTGTTGTAGTATGTGTTCCCTCGGGAATTACCGAAGTGGAAAAACGAGCAGTCCGCGATAGTTGCGAACACGCAGGTGCGCGCGAGGTTCATTTGATAGCCGAACCGATGGCTTCTGCTATTGGAATCGGACTCGATGTGCACGAATCTGTTGGAAATATGATTGTTGATATCGGCGGCGGTACAACCGAAATAGCAGTTATCGCTTTAGGTGGTATCGTTGTTGAATCCTCACTTCGCACTGCCGGTGACGAAATGACCAAAGCAGTAGTACAGTATTTCCGCAGAGTTCATAATATGTTGATTGGCGAGCGTACCGCGGAAATTATAAAATGCAAAGTAGGTTCAGCCGTCGAATTAGAAGAAGAAATTGAATTTGAAGTTAAAGGACGCGATTTAGTAAGCGGCATTCCAAAGATGATTACTATAAGTTCTATTGACATAAGAGAATCGTTAAAAGAGGTAGTAACCGAAATAGTTAATGCTATTTACAGTCTATTAGAAAGAACTCCGCCCGAAATAGCATCCGATATTATTGATCGTGGAATAATGCTGACCGGCGGCGGAGCTTTACTGAAGGGATTGGATGAACGCATTAGACGTGAAACATCCTTGCCTGTCCACGTTCCGGAAGATCCATTAACAACTGTTATACGCGGAACAGGTGCGGCTTTGGAAAATTTTGCAAAGTATCAATCTGTATTCTTTAAAAATTCAAGATATTAACATTTACTAACAGCATAAAGTAAAAAATGAAAAAAATAATAATGATATGGGGGATATTGTTTATTTTCAACGGCTCACTATTTGCTGATAAAATTCCTGTAAAAAAGGAAGAAAGTGAAAATACAAAACCATTAGAATTGCCGAACTTCGTTATCGAAAGGATCGAGCAGTTAAATGTAACCGTTGGAAAAAAGCAATTGCCGATAGCACCCGAGCCACTCACTGTGGCTCAGTTGGACTCGTTGAATTCATTTGAAAAACAGCAGGTTGTTCCTATTTCTTCGGAGAAGTTTCCCGATAAAATTCTTAACAATTATTATAGTAGTGGTTTTGTCAAAGGTTCTTTCGGCAGATTCACTACCGGCGATATAGAAGCCGCTTACGGTGTGAATAAATATGGTTATGAACTCTACTCCAACGCCGGATTCCAAGCCGCGTCAGGTCATATTACCGACGCCGGTTATCAAAAAGGATTTTTCAAAATTAGCTCCGATTATATAGCCCCGATGAAATATATGGTTTTCGGTGGCTCGCGTACACGCGCTCAACTGCTTTTCAATGGAGCGGGGTATAATTGCTACGGAACTAGGGATGCGGACTTTATTCAAACAGGCTCCTATAAAAGATCGGCTTACAACTTCGATTTATCGGTCAATTCCGAGGGCGAATACAAAGGTGTAAGATTCAATACCGGTGCGGGATTCAGAACATTGAGATTAAACAGTACCAACGACAAAGCAAACGAAAACGCGTTGTCCGTGTATTTAAAACTCCATAACTATTGGAATAAATTTTTGTTAGCGGCAAATCTGAAATTGGATTTACAAAGCGTTAGCTCAGCCCCTGCTAATTTTGCACAAGCCGATGTATCGGGCAAGTACTTCAACGATAAGCTATCAATAAACGCTACGGCAGGTTTGCAATATGCTAAAAGCACTACTCTGAACGATCGTGGTGGATTACTTTTAGCCGGTGATATTGAATATAGAATGAACAAGAATTTTACTTTATTCGGAAAAGTTAAGACAGGATTGAATTCAAAACCTTATTCCACTTTTTTCGATGAGAACCCTTATATTGACTACAAAACGGTTATTGACTTCGCTTACGATATTATCAAAATAGACATTTTCGCATATTTCCATCCTACTGAAAAAATGGCTATCTCTATCGGCGGTGGGTATAATTCTATTGATAGAATGCCGTTTTACACCGATAATACGAATGGCACTTTCGCCGTAAATTACGATTTGGCTAAAGGAATTAACGTCGAAGCCGAATCTTGGATTGACATCAGCCCGAAAGATAAAATTACAGCTAATGTTAAAACAGCTTTTTATACTTTTACTGATGGAAAATCGGTACCATATATTCCAAATTTCAAGTTAAGCACAAAATACGAAAGGGATTTGGCTACGAATTTTAAAGCAAATATCGGCTTAGCGATAATCGGTCCTTGCTTCACGGATATTGCCAATACTACAAAACTAAACGCTTATGTTGATTTGAGTTTGGGTTTGGAATACAAATTATTAAAGAAATTTAGTATATTTATAAATACAAGCAATCTATTAAACCAAAATATTTATATCTGGAACGGCTATAAAGAACGCAGTTTGTTTTTCAACGGCGGTCTTATTTGGCAATTTTAATTATTTAAGGAAATGAATAATGAGCGACTTAGATAACAGCAATTTGACGAACGAAGAAGAAAACAGCGGTTTTTCTCCTTCCGACGCCGACAACAAATCTTTTTCCGCGGATAAAGGTTCTTCCGTCAATGCAACCGGCAATAATGATTGGGGACAAGCTAATTACTTTGTAAAACCCTCGCGTAAAATGCCATTATGGCCTTTTTTGCTGGTGGGTGCATTTGTACTTATTGGTATAATATTATTAGTAACAGCGGCTAGTGATCGCAATCGTCAGGGAAGCGTGGCAAATGCTATTGCCACTACGCATTTTGAAGGTTATGCCGATAACCACACAAAAGAAATCGCAATTAATAGGAAAGTAGTTGTAAATACAAAAAATATGCAGAAACATTCCGACGGTTGGAATCACTATAATATGGGTGGAAAATGCACTGCAAATAAAGACTGCAAACCGGGTGGAAAATGCAAACCTGCTGATTGCAAAACTACCGGAAAATGCTATGACCAATACGGCAAACCTATGCCTGCTTGCGGTACGAAAAATTGCAAAACTACCGGAAAATGCTATGACCAATACGGCAAACCTATGCCTGCTTGCGGTACAAAAAATTGCAAAACTACCGGAAAATGCTATGACCAATACGGCAAACCTATGGCTAAATGCCTTCCTAAAGAATGTAAACCAATGGCTAAATGTTACGATAAACGCGGCAAACCTATGCATAAATTTACTCCGAATGAATGTAAATCTTCGAACAATAAGTTAAAGTGCACAAAGAATAATATCAAAAACTGCAAGGAAGTAGAAATTCAAGTTATAAACAATCAACCTCCTGTTGCCAAAACTTATCCTCCAAAACCTACAAGGAAAGTAATTAATCCTAAAGAAGGTAAACTTGCTTTGCAAAGTAATGACAAAGGTTTATACGTTCTTCAAGTATATTCGGCATTAAGCAAAGAAGAAGCCGATGTGAAATACGATGAATTCAAAAGCAAGGGCGTTGAGAAAGTTTGGGTTTCCACTTATGCAAATGCGAATGTGGTATGGTATAGAGTACGTATTGGCGATTTCACTACTAAAGCCGCGGCTGATGCTAAAGCTAAAGAATTAGGATTATCAACATATTGGGTGGACAAGATAAGGTAGATGTACGAGGATAAATTTAAAAAAGATGATGACCCGGGCTTTCGAATTGTAATTCCGTGGGACAAAAATACAGCTCGCGGATTGGCGGTCGCTATTGCCTTGTGTGTTTTGCTAATACTAATATTTACCAAAGTGCATCCGCCGGTTTATGATCAGCGGTTCATTATGATTAAAAGCATTCCTCTTGAACTATTGAATTTAGGGGAAGGCGACGGAACCGGAATGAGCAAGGGTAACCTTACGCCCGAAGGTGCCGCCCATAAGGGTGATGCTCCTTTAACAAACATCCACGACGCCGCAACAGCCGAAAAGAAAGCTTACGATAAGAACGCCCAAACGACTGACCCCAACGATGCAACGAATTTCATACCCGAAAATGCCTTGAAAAATAGCAGCAAATCCGAAGGTTCTAATGATGGAAAAGGTGATGAAAACGTCGGCACAAAGAATGGCGAAGCTTGGGGTAGAGGTCTTGGCGACAAAGGAACCGGCAAAGGTCTGGGTTCAGGTTTCGGCGATATTGAATGGGGCGGTGGCGGAAATCGTGTTGTCCTCTCGAAGCAAGTACCTAAATTCCCTAAAAATGTGAAAACATCGGCAACCATTAAAGTTAAATTTTATGTTCAACCCGACGGCTCTGTGAGTAAGATTATTCCTTTACAAAAGGCAGACCCCGAATTAGAAAGAGCAGTAATCGAAGCGCTGAAGAAATGGCGTTTCAACCCAATCAAATCCGACGTTGTGATGGTTGGGACTATTCCAATAACATTTATTTTAAGATAACGAATGACAACAGTAGCAATTATTATTTTGGCTCTTATAATAGCATTTATTATCAGAGCAATATTAAAAGGGGCATTTAAATTAATGTCTTTTTTAATTATTTTCGGTGTAGTTTTATATTTTATTATGAAATATGTTAATGTTTTTTAATATAGTATTATGAAAATCATAATCATAGGTGGAGGATTTGCAGGTTTATCAGCCGCGTATTATTCAGCATTACACGGTTATGATGTTTTACTGCTCGAATCTTCAACGGTATTAGGCGGGGCTTGGAGACCTATTAAAGCTAACAGGTTCAACTACCCCATCGATAATGGACAACATATATTAAGCAGTTCCTACAGCGCGACCCTCGACTTTTTGCGTGCTTCCGGTGCCGATAAACTTTTTTCCGATACCGGCAGGCTCAATGTTCCCTTTATCCATAATCAAAAAAAATATCATTTAAATACCACTTTATTCCCATCTCCTTTTGGCGAATTATTAGGTATATTCCTTTATCGAAAACTCAATTTGATTAGCAAAATATCTATATTGAGTTTCATTAAAAAAATCGCCAAAAATGCACCTAATAAAGCAGATACCGCCTTAGAATATCTCAAAGCTATGAAGCAGACCGATAACGCAATTGAGTATTTCTGGGAACCAATTATCGTATCCGCGTGCAATGCTAAGCCCGAATTGGTTTCCGCGATCGTTGTTTATAATATGCTCCTCCGAATCTTCGGCGGAAAAACTATCCAATCTTCATTGCTTATTCCAAAAGTGCCCGTTAAGTTTATTTTGTATCAGATTATTACTCTGTTGGTGCAAAATGAAGTTGAAATTCAGATCAGCAAAACTGTTCAAAAATTGAATTTTAAAAATGGTGTGGTTCAATCAGTAGAAACAGCGGATGGCGAAATCCATAGAGCCGATATTTTTATACTCGCCGCGTCACTTAAAACGAAAGAAACTATATTGAACGAAAGCGTTTACCAAAATGGAATTCACTATTCTGGAATTGTCAACGCTCACTTCCTATACGATAGACCAATAATGAAAGAAAAGTACGTTTCTTTGTTAGGTACCAATCTGCATTGGGTTTTCGCCGAGCAAAACGCCGGTGAATTCGGCTACTTGTACAAGCTCACAGCAAGCGCGGCGAAACCAATAATCGGTAAAGAAAGCAGTGCTATTAAACATATTTTCGTTACCGAAATTTTGAATAATTTCCCAATGGCAAAGGATGCAAAAATTCTCCAATCACAAGTGATAAAAGAAAAATGGGCGACTCCTATACTCAACCCTCAATTTCAAAAAAAACGCCCCAAAACGAACACACATTTCAAAAATATGTTCCTCGCCGGTGCTTATGTTGATACCGGTTTACCAATCACAATAGAAAGTGCTGTTTTAAGCGGTCGTATGGCGGCTGACGCTGTTAAAAAGTACAGAGACGAGAAATATTCCAGCTGATACATAACGTTCAAGAGCGTTTGTTAATACCCCGTTATCAAGCTCCCTCTACTTGCAAAAAAAATGTCCAATACCACTAAAGGTATTGGACATTTGACTTTATATTCAACCCCACGCTTAAGCGTGAGGTTGATAAATTATGTTGTTTATTCAACGATTACGAATGAACGTACGCCTGAGAATTTATCGGATGTCATTGTGTAGAAGTAAACACCGGCTGGTAAATTAAGTGCTTTGACGTTAATATCCACAGTATTCATACCTTCTGGTGCATAACCATCGTATAATGTTCTTAAAACTCTACCTGTCATATCGGATAAAGTAAATCTTACTTGACCTGATTTTGCCATAATATAGTTTACTGAAGCTAAATCGTTTGCTGGATTTGGAACAGATGTGTATAATGAATAACCGTTTTCAGTTACTACATCTACGCTTCCTGCTTCATCCCATTTCTTAACTGTTAAGTTAAATTTAACTTCTTTAGTAGCACATTCGTTTTCTAATGTACAGATATATTCGCCGGCTTGATTTTCATTGATTGCTTCAAGCAATAATGTCAATAGTTCGCCGCCTTTGTAAATATCCCAAGTACCTTCTTTCAATACTTCGCCTTTATATGTCCATTTTACTGTCAATGGTTTTACACCGGCAATAAGTTCTACTAAGAATGTTACATCGTTACCGCGTTTGATTGAGTAATCTGTTTCGCCAATCGCTACTGCAGTTGGTTCTGCTTTAAACATCAAGTAAGCAGGTGAGCTTTCAACTACTATACCTTCAGATGCGATTTCAGCGATACATTTGTAAGAACCGGCTTCACCGCTGGTAGCGCCGAATATTTGTAATTTAGATGTGTTTACGCCATTATAGATTGCATTGTCAGCTAATCCGGCACCGTCTTTTTGCCAAGAATAAGTAACTTTGTAGCCTTCAGGTGCAACAGCGAATGCTTCGAACACAACGTTTGTTTTTGGACAAACTTCGATGTCTTTAGGATTGTCGCGGAATACAACTTCAGGTTTTTGTGAAATTATAAATGGATTTGAGCGAATTGTTCCGCATTGCGAAATTATTTCAACGAAGTAATAATCGCCTTTAGCACAAATATCAGCATCTTCTAATCCGGAGATTACAAATTTAGATGATTGAGCACCAGCGAATTTTGAATTAGCAGGCAAAGCAACTGTTTTGTCGTCAGCGGCTGTATGTTTATACCATTGGAAGAAATGTTCGTAATATGGAGGAACCAAACCACGATAGTGAGCTTTCACTTCGAAGTTGTATGAACCGCCAAGTTGAGCGTTAATTACTTCTTTAGGTTGATCTGTGATTTCAGGAACTGTTAAAGCATAAACAGGAATGTCGCCTGACCATAGTGGTTTAGCGATACCGGCGGCAGATACTCTACATTTGTAAATACCACTTGTTGGATAATCGAAATTAGGGAAGCTAAGTTTATGTGAATTTTCGCCAGGTAGTTCAGCACCATCTTTGTACCATTGGTATCTAGGTTGTGAACCTAAGTTAGCTTTACCTGAGCAAATAATTGACATATCTTTAGCACCGGCGCAATCAATCAAGTCTTTTGTATATTTATAGATGTCAACTACAGGTACGATTGTGTAAGCACCAACGTAATAAACATTGTTTCTATATTTACCGTCAATTGTAGTTTCTTCGTAAGTACCTTGATAGCCGGCAGGCCAAGTAACATTTGCCAAAGGTGCGTTGAAAATTAATTCTTCTTTCAACTCAACGATTTTCAAACTGTAGTTGTCAAGATAATTAGGATTTGTGCTAATAGCATTTTTGTCAATAGCGAGCAATTGAGAAACATTTGTATAAGGCGTTGCACCAACTGTTCCAATAACTCCGGTTGAAGAATAGTAGTTGTTTTGACTTAATACGTTTGTGCCCATAGCAGTAATTGCGAAAGCATTTCCTGTACCTTTGTTAACAAATTGGTTACGATAGATTTTATTTCCACCGGTTTCCATTGTTAACGTGCTCGATGAACCTGTTGATAAGGTCGAATTATATGCTACAGTGAAATTACTCTTGTCAATTTCCATAGCTTCGCCGCCGCTTATAACTTCATTCAGTAAAATCCAACCGTTAGAACCGGTTGCGCTTAAACCTCTTAAGTTAACTAATGAGCCTGAATTTGAAGCTACTAATTTGTTTTTCAAAATATCAGTAGTATAATTTAAAATGTTTAAACCATAACCGTTCTCAATCGCTACGATATTCTGAGAAACTGTAACTTTTTCAACTACAGGAGCAGTCGCGGTTAAAACGATACCATTTGTAGCCGTGCTAAAGTTCAAGTTATTCAAATTGATAGTATTATTATTTATTTCGCCGCCTCTGATACCGGAAGCGGAAATACCATTAATACCACTACAAACTGTAATGCTGTTATTTGAAATTGTAGCAGGTGCGTTTACAGTAGTATGTACAACATTGATACCTGCACCGATAGTTGGAGTTCCAATTATGCCGGCTATAGTATTATTGGTTATATCTGAACCGTTTAATACATTTATACCATAAGTTGTAGGTACTGTGCTCGATTTCATTACGTTGTTGGAAACAACTGTATTGCTTATACCTTCAACATTGATAGCGCGACCGGAAAATCCGTTAAATTTGTTTTTATCAATTTTCACACCTTTAGAGGTACCTGATTTATTGATTAAAACCAAACTCATATAGCCATCGTTGAAAGTGTTTCTTTGAATTGATATATTATTCATATTGTTTGCTTGCATATCAATCAAAGCGTATTTATAAGCTACTTGTTGTACATCTGCCAAACCTGTTAGAACGTTATTTTCAAAAGTAAAGTTATTAGCATTACCTTGGATTTGGAATATTCTACCACCATAAGAATTTACATCTTTAACTGAAAAATTCAAATTGCGGATTGTTATATCAGGCATATTATTAATATAAAATACATAATTAGCAATTGTTGCAGTAGCTGTAAGAGTTACTGAACCTGGTACATCAGGATCGCTTTCGAAAACAAAAGGATTGTTGTTGTGTTGGAAATTGTTCATTACAAAAGGACCGTTATAAATACCTGGTCTGATTTTATAAATAAATGCGCCATCGCCTTTGATACCGGATTTGGAAACAACTTCAAGAGCGTCTTTTAAATTAGCAAAATCAGGGTTATCGCCACCGATATAATAAGTTCCCGGTGAAACCGGCAATGATAAACTATAAGCTGGGCAAAAGTCATTCAAAGGAGTTTCATCATCTTCGCCGTTAGGTTTGAATGTATTTGCTAAAATTGTATAGGTTGTTGAAGCGCCTTTCGAAGCAAAGTCAAAATCACCTAAAGTAACTTCTGTTTGTGCAAGAGGAGTCAAAGTCCCAGTCCAAGCAACTTCTGTTTGTGCTACACCGTCAACTGACCATTTTATGGTTACTTTTGTGATTGGTGTGGAACCGGAATAGTTCTTCAACATAGCTTTTACTGTATGAACTCCAGCCGTTAAAGGAGGAAGAGGTGCAGTGATTTGGCTGATTCCCGCATCAACGCCGCCGGCAATAGTAATCGCAAAATCTCTCGCTTCGCCGTAGTACGTTCCACAAGCTGTAAGATAACTACCGCTCATTCCGTAATAATCGCACACAATACGCATTGTTGTGTTACCTGCTTTTGCAGTCTTAGGTACTTTAACTTTGAAATTACATTCGAAAGCATAAGAGCCTATTGATGAGCCGATTTTTTCGGTTTCTTCGAATTTACCGTTTTGATCGCAGTCAACATAAACTGCAAAATCTTGGTAATAGTTACCGCTCGGTTGAGCGTATTCAGGATATGAGCTTCCAGCGTTATAGCTTAAAGATGTCGCACCACCGTAGCACATCATATCATATTCTTTGTCCTTATCTGCTTTTATTACTGGATTTCCTTTTTCAACATCTCTCCAAAATGGTGCCGAGCCGCTTAAGTTAGCTGGGTTGGTTGAGCAAGGAAGTTGCAAATTACCGTTTGCATCGCGTAATCCATCCCATTTCATTATAACTTCTTTGTTGAATTTAACTAAGTTTATACGCATACCGTAACCGGTGTAATAGTACATATTATTCGGCTGGCAATAAGCCGCATCAGCGCCGGTATTCGAGAATAATAAAAGAGCAAAAGCGACGATTATCGCCTTCAATCCTATTCCATTGAATATAGGTCTTTTCATTATAAAATCTCCAAAATATTTAAAAAATTATTTTTATACATTATCAACTACTAAAATAAACATTTTTTTTCAATATCAACAAAAATAAATGAATTATTGCTAAAAATTAATTATATTAACTAAAATTAATACAATTAATTCTATCTGTTTCTGTATAATCAGTAACACGAAAAATTAAAAAATGTTACATCTTTTAAAAAAATAATTGAAATATTTTTTTGTTTTTCCCGAGGACGTGGAATATTTCTTGAATAGCCACGACTTTTAAGTCGTGGGTTGGAATTAGTTTTTGTATTGGGTTTTTGTATTGGGCTTTAGCCAAAATCAAATTGAAACTTTGGCTAAAGCACCCTTTTATCAAGGGCAAACCCTAAGAACGGCTTAAAAGCCATGGCAACTAATTTCTTTAATAAACCGTTCACTAATAGAAGATGGACTCTTCACTTCCTTCAGAGTGACACTTCGTCTCTTCTTCGTTCCCCCTTGTTCCAAGGGGGATAGGGGGTTTCTCTTCTTCGCTTCCTTTAATCCAAAGAATCCTATAAATCCAGGTTCAGACAACTTTCCTACTTACATTCCAAACTACAAACCGGTTTGTTGTTCACATCCGCCGTCCAGGATTGCGAGTAAACTCTTCCACTGCCGTGGGCTATAGTTTTAAATCCGGCTCTGTTAAGCAAAGCCATAGCTTGCCTTAACGGTAAATTGTAAACGTTCGGCTTTATTTTTTTCTTTTGAGTTTGCTCATAGGTTATTTCATTTGAATAAGTTTTTACATAGATTTTCGAAACATTCGTTAGAGTAGAACCGAATGTTGGAATCTGCTTATAAATTATTCCTTCTTGGTCGGTTTCCAAATCGAGTTTCAACTTACCTAGTAGCTTTTCCGCCGATTTGGTATTCATTCCCAGTAAATTGGGGACACCTCTATTTTGCAAAAAGTACGGAAGGGTCCTATCTATTTTCATAACCGAGTCAACTTCATAATCGGACTGGGCATAAGAACTGCGTACGGCTATCCATCGCGCGGCAATATTTTTAAATATTGGGGCGGCAATCGTGCCACCATAGATATTTATCGCAGGTCTATCCATAATGACTAGTAATACTACTTGGGGGTTTTCAGCAGGAAAGAATCCCGCAAAAGACGCGTTATAATACTGCGTAGAATATACACCGAACGCGTCCAATTGTTGTGAAGTACCGGTTTTACCGCCGATATTAATCCCCTCTATATAAGCATTTTTTCCGGTTCCACTATCCACAGCCGCGACAAATAGATTGCGCAATCGCCGGGACGTTTCTTCCGAAATCACTTGTCTTATCATTTCAGGGTGTATTTCCCTAATGTGCTTGCCTTTTTCATCCACAATTTCTTTTACAAGGTGGGGTCTCATCAAATAACCGTCATTTACAGCGGCGGCATAAGCGGCGGCTAATTGAATCGGCGTTATTGATAAGCCGTAGCCGTGACCGATATACGCTTTCGCAATGCTGGTAAACTTCTTTGCTTTTGGCAGAAATCCGCCAACTTCACCCAATAAATCAATACCGGATTCCAAACCAAATCCAAAATCCCTGATATATTTATAGAAAAGACTGGTTCCACCCGGAGAAGGTATTCGGAGCGCAATTTGTGCAAATGCTATATTACTCGATTTTTGAACAGCTTGTCGGAAGGTCATCATTCCGATGGGGTGATCGTCTTTAATTACCCTATCTCTAATCATAAATCTTCCACCAAACCCATTAATTGAATCGGATTCAGCAATTACACCCTCTTCCATAGCGGTTGCGGCAGTGATTAACTTGAATGTTGAGCCCGGTTCATATTGGTCGGTTATTGCTCGGTTACGAATTCTATCATTTGTAGCGGTCGCGCGATTCATCGGATCGTAATTCGGGTACGATGCCATTGCTAATATTTCACCCGTTTGCGGTTGTATAGCTATGACTGTTCCCGAACGCGCTTGCGACCAAAGAACACCGTGTTGTAGTTCATATTCTACTATTTTTTGTAAATCTATGTCTATGGTCAATTGGAGGGAATTGCCGTCTTTTGCGGGTATAAAGGGTAATGATGAGGACAAGTGCAGTTGCCCGAGTCCGTCGCGTTGGTAAGTCATCATCCCGTCTTCACCTTTCAGTTCTTCAGCGTATTTAAGTTCTAAACCACTCAAACCAATGCCTTCTATATCGGTCAGACCAAGGATTTGAGCACCGTTTCTACCGTAAATATAATTCCTATAGGGGTTGGATAGTATTACCACACCTTTATCTTTTAGAAATTTTAAAGCTTTAACCTGTCCTTCGGTTAAGCCTTTTGCTAAATACACAAATCGGTTTTTGGGTTTGTTTTTGGGAGCTACCTGCTTTTCGCATTTTGCTATTTTATCTAAATAAAACTTTTCATTTTTATCGGTTTTCGAGGCTAAGATTTTGCAGACCAACTCTTTATTTTCTATAGTCTGTATGTCACAGCCTATAGTATATAGAGCTGTGGAAGTAACGAGCAAATTCCCGTTTCTATCAAACATATCGCCACGGCGTGCCTTTAGCGGTAACGCTGACTCGTGTTGCTTTTTAGCCTTTGCTTCGTATAATGCGCTGTCTATTAATTGTATTTTAAATAGTTTTGTCCCTATCGCAATAAATAAAAGAGCAAGAACAATCATTAAGAAGAAAAATTTCCAAAAATTTTTCTTCTTAAACTGGTTTAGTTCTTCGTCCGTCATCATAATTCCCCCAAATGTATAAAACGGATAAAACAAATTTTCAGATTTTACAGATACTAAATTAGTATTATTTTGTCGAACTATAAAATATCATCAAACTAAATTATTTTTTTTCTGTTCATTTTCAGTTTTCTTGACGCGCGATTTTTAGGATCCAACAATTCAGCGTGGTACTTACGTGTTTCGAATTCATTATCTTCTATCAGCACAACGTCGAGAATTTTATTCATCTTGTACCCGGATTTATTATAATTGATTTGAGCTAAACAACTATTCCAAGCATCTAACCATATAATCAAATCGTGTTTTTGTCTTGGCGTACCGGCAAAATGAATTATTAAGTCAATATCGGAATCCGCGGCGGCACGTTCTAAAAAGACAGACCCAAACAAATAAATACCTTTGACTCCGAATTTTTCCGGATCCAAATGCCCTGCAATACTTTCACTCATTCGCTTGCGCCACTGTAGCGGCTCATCGTAAATTGAAGCATCGGTCGCGAAATCGCTCAGCTCTTCGAAAATAGTTTTTGTATCAGCCATTGTCATATATGCCAGTGCTTTATCTTCCATAGCGTTCATTAATATTCTCAATATGTTTCCATTAGTATTTTCGCGAATATTAATCACTTTCAAAACATCTTCTAAATGCTTAAATTCAGGAAGGAATCTATCCAATGAGTTTTTTGCGTTTATAAAAAACTCGGCATTGAATTTATTTTGTTTATTATCAGGATATAAAGGCAAATATCTAATTTCAGCTTCTACCAAATCTTGGAAGAAATGCGTTCCAAACGATAAATCAGGAGTAAAACTGCCTTTAGTCTTTGCTATTTCTATCAGCATAGCAGTATTATTTATATCGGCATAAGTTACTTTTACACCCATTTTTATATCGTCTCTTGTTCCCCATCTTCCGGGACCCATCATTATAAAACTACGCTTTGGCAACAGAGTGTTCAGCTTTCCGATTGCTCTACCTACATCCCGCATCGCGTCGTAATCAGACATATTTTCATAAGTATCAGGATCAACATATATAACATAACCTATGTTCGGCACTTTACCGTTCGACACAAATTGCGTCGCTGTAAACAGAACTCGGTCAGGATCAATATCTTTTGGGATAATCGCCGAAACAGAATCCATTGATTCCGCTTGAGGACGGCATTGTAAAATGTATAGATTCTTACCATCGGAAGCGAATTCTATATCAACGGGATACCCCAATTTATTTTGCAACTCAAAAAGCATTACCTTGATTTTTTCAATAAAATTGGTTCTTGTAAAGAGGTTTTCAAATGTTGGTACTATGTCATCCTCAGCGGGGTTTATTCCCAAACCGAGCGGTTTTTTCAAATGCCCCTGCTCGTCAATTGAAAACATATTATTCAGTTCAGGGAATTGATAACCACATACCCTGACTAATTGTACTATATCAATCGTTTCAAATGTATTTGTCTCCAAATTTATCACATCCATCATCTTCGGAGAATACCTGACCATATCGTTATAAGTTATATTCACTCTCAAATCCGGCTGTCCGGGTGATATAAGAATAGGAAAATCGTTACCCAGTCTATCAACAGCGCGAGTACCTAAACCCGCAACCAGCCTTATTATTCCATCAGTACGCTTTATACGCGGTGACCAACGGAACTCATTGTTGCTGAAAGCCACACCCGCATAAGCCGGGAAGAAGTATTTCCCTGCTTTTGTACCGACTACACTTTGGATAAGCAGTCCCATCTGCTCATTAAAATCGAGCAGACCGCGTTCTTTTCTGTAACCGATTGCATCCGGGCTGAAAATCGAAGCATATACTTCGGCGATAGCATCAAGCAAATCTTCTAGTCTCTGTTCCTTAGGACCTTGGTTAGCAAGAAACAAACTTTTGTATTTTCCTGCAAAAGCGGTTCCCAAACGATCCTCCAACAGCGAACTCGAGCGGACAATTATCGGACCTTCGCCGAAATCGTCCAACGCGCGCGAAAGACCATTGATCATATACGCCGGAAAATGCGAGTTTTTAAAGGTTTGAATAATATGCGGATATTCCTGACTTATATCATCAATATCTTTATATTTTTGCTCATTCATATCCTCTAAATTGTTAAAGTTCAGGAAGCTCATAATACCGTCGGACGTGATATACCAAGTCTTGGGTATTTCGATATGATCCAACAATTCCATATAAGCGCTCGAGCGCTCTATAACTTTCTTCGCGATTATTAAGCCCGCACTTTTGCCACCCAATTTTCCAAAGCTCATAGGTGGGAAAATCACAGTTTTCATTATCTCATAGAAATCGCGTACTTCCATAAGACCTTTGACAACATTAATAAAATCCAGTTGATCGGTGAAAAACTTCGAAATCAATGCTACTTTGATACCCAATTCCAATTTTGAACCTTCCAACTCAAACGAAGGGTTTTGTTGATGATAAAGTTGTAGTGCATCGGATATCTCAGTTAAAGAAGCACTTTGACCAGAAAGTGATTTAACGAGGGATTTCATTTTCTCTTCCGAAATCCACTTTCTGATTAAATCCATCAATTCGTTGTCGTTATAATACTTTTTCGCTAATTCGAATATCTCACTCGCCAAATTGAACGAACTTTGTAGCACTTGCTTACGAGTAGGTGTGTTAACTTCGGTGGTCTCATTCATTTCAGGATCAATGACTGAACCCAGAACAACAAATAATCCGGGTGCTTCTTTAATACCGGCACAAAGCATATGGTTCAGCATTTTCTTGGATATAACGGAAAATATCATCTGGTCGGTACGCTTTTGCATATCCAAAATAATCTCCCAATCCGCCCTTCTGTTTTGGTTTTTACTTAAATGACCATCTTTAATCTTTGCATAAAGTTTATCATATTTATATAAAACCATATCGCGGCTCAGCCATTGGCTGACTGTATTAAGCAAATGGCGCTCTTCACTCGAAAAACCCGTTTCATCTCTATCGGGGAATTGTTTTTTGTAATTGACCGATATAGTGCCGATTATTTCACCTTCCAAATATATGTCGCTTGCAAGAATCCATAGCGTGTCAGTATAATTAACACTTTGGTACATTTCGTGTTCTAAAACTATTTTCGCACAGCAGTACTCGGAATAATGAAATCCTGATGGGAGAACCTCGACAATTCTCTGCAATTTATCATAAGGTTTTAATTCCTTATTCGAAAATATAGCATCTATATTATAAAGACAGTTTAATTCTTTAGCTCTGTGAATCAAAGCCGTTGAGTTTTCATTTTCCATTTTATTTTTCCGAATATATCCGGTTACCAAAAATTGCCGTTCCTACTCTTACTATCGTTGCACCTTCTTCAATCGCAATGTCATAATCAGAAGTCATTCCCATTGAGAGCTCTTTCCAATTTAAACCAACTTCCTTATTAACCAAACGCAAACAATCACGCAGAATAGTAAATTCTTTTCTTATAGTTTCTTCACATTCTGTAAATGTGCCGATTGTCATAAGCCCTTTTATGTTTAAGTTCTTATGTCTTAATACTTCTTTGGCTAAATCAATAATACGTTCAGGGTCTTCCCCCGATTTTGAAAATTCGTCGCTCGTATTTACCTGCAACAAGCAATCAATAATCCTATTACTATCGGCGGCTCGTTTGTCGATTTCTTCAGCTAATTTATCGGAATCAACCGAATGAATCATCGAAACAAAGGGAGCTATATATTTTACATTATTTCTTTGCAATGTCCCGATAAAATGCCATTCCGGCTGTTTCGCGTTCCTTTGCTCAAAATTTAAATACTTGGAATGTAATTCCTGAGCGTAATTCTCGCCAAATACATTCATTCCTGCTGATATTGCGGCATAAACCTGTTCAACCGGCTTTGTCTTCGAAACAGCGATTATCTTTATATCTTCGGGTAAACGATTACAATTCAAAGCCGCTTTTTCAGCTTTCCTCTTTACAATTTCCCAATTCTCTCGTAATTCTTCTATCATATTATTCTTTTTTATTTCAAATTAACTATACTGTAGATTCATTTATCTCGTATTCTTTCGAACTTCCCATCAATCTGCCCAAAAATGCAAGCGAAGGAATATGTTCAAATATGATTCGCATTATCACAAATAACGGTACCGAAAGAATCATCCCCGGCAATCCCCAAATAACACCCCAAAAAACTAAACCCAAAATCACGGTTATTGTGTTCATATTCATTTTGCGACCCATAAAAATAGGTTCCACAAGATTACCAACCAAAGAATCCGTGCCGGCGATCAGTAACACAAAGAAGAATATACTCCATCCGGAATCAAGCTGGATGAGTGCCATTAGAGCAGGAAGAACCGCACCAATAATAGAACCGATTGATGGAATGAAATTCATAACGTAAATCAAAAATGCCCAAAATATTGGAAATTTTATGCCAAAACTTACGCAGATAACATAAACACAAACGCCTTTCAATATACCCATCAGTGATTTAACATTGATATAGCCAATTACATTTTTGTGGATTAATTTATATTCTTTAAGCAAGCTCTCGCCGCGTGTCCCACCGCCGCCAACATACCGAACAAAGCGGTCTTGTTTGCATAGACCCACTAAAAACATAATATAGTATAAGGAAAACATAAGAAAATCGGCAACAAAACTACTAATACCGCTCAGCAATCCACCGGTAAAACTCGATATCATCTTAAAATCAAAAACCGAAAAAATATCGCTTTGAAATGCGGTAATCCTTTTCTGTAAATGGAGATTGTCAACTAACCAAACTCCCCAACCCGATAGTCTCACCGATAACCGCTCACCCAAGAAAGCTCTGTCGGCATAAATATCCAACACGCTGTTTGAAATAATCAAACCAATCGTAAACAAAATTCCCAGACTAATAATCGCAACAAAAGGCAAAATTATAAAATCAGGAATTTTCCATTTTTGTAATTTCGCCATCATCGGTTGAAATAATAATGATACTAAGAACGCTAATGCCAAGGGTTGAAGTACAACAGCCAATAGGTGCATTATATATAGCGTTAGCACTATTAGAAAAACTATTAATATCGATTTTACTGTATTATCTTGCATGTTATTCTCTTATATAGTTTTATCTTTTGAATTACAGTTTTCGGCCAAAAAACATTCAGCGCATAGCGGGCGCCGAGCTTTGCAAATTGACCTGCCTAAAAGTATTAAGTAGTGTGTAAATGGAACCCATTTATCCTTCGGTATAATCTGCGTTAAAGCAGTTTCTATTTTTTCCGGATTGCTTGTATCGCAAAAATCCAGACGATTCGCAATTCTAATGACGTGTGTATCAACAACGATACCTACGGGCTTTTTAAACCAATCCCCCAATATCACATTTGCCGATTTTCTACCCACCCCGGGTAATTTAAGCAATTCATCCATAGTTTCCGGTACGATACCACCGAATTCATCGAGCAACTTAATAGCCATCGCTTTGATATTTTTTGTTTTAGCTTTGTAAAACCCGGTTGAAAAAATAAGTTTTTCCAACTCTTCCGGCGTGATATTTCTGAAATCTTCAGGCTCAGGGTAAAGGGCAAATAAATCTTTTGTTACTATATTCACACGAGCGTCAGTGCATTGAGCCGATAAAATAACAGCAACTAAAAGCTGAAACGCGGTCATTGATTGCAACTGAGTTTCTGTAACAGGGTAGTGCTCACTCAACTTTTCAAGAATGATTTTTATTCTTTGGGATTCTATATTTTGTTGTTCTTTTTTCACTTTTTTATCAATAATTGTTCAACTTTAAAACGAATGGATTTGCAGAATCGTTTAAAAATTAGTTGAATGTTATACGCACCATCGAAAAATCATCTTCCAAGATTTCCAACCCGCTGTAATTATGAACATATTCGTTCAATATATCTATTTCAGACTTGTCTTTGCCTATGTTTTGTTGAATAATTGCAAACATACCCTCCATCGTCCAAATCGTATTGTCTTCTTTTTTCGCAATCTCATATACACCATCGGAATATATGTAAAATGAAGAACCTACCGGTATGTTAATATTGCTTTTCTCGAATGGGAAAAACGGCAGTCCGCCGATAAAGAAGTTTTCGTTGCGAACGACCACACCAGTCCCATCTTTATGAATTAGATATCCCGGTGGGTGACCACAGCAAATATAATCCAAATCACGAGTTTTGTTATTATAAACTCCATATATCAAAGTAAAATACAAATCATTATGGTCCTGCATTTGGAAATTTTTATTCATCGCGTGTGCCACAGAAATAGGGTCTTTGAAATCACAATCCGATAAATTACTCGAACGCAACACATTCATAGCCGATACCGAAAGCAATGCCGAGCCGACACCGTGACCGCAAACATCGAGCAGATAAATTGCGAAGTGGTCGTCATCCAAATCGTGGTACCCGAAAGCGTCACCACCCAATTGAGCCGAAGGAATATAACGCCAATGGGTTACAATCGGGCCTTTTTCAATTTCTTTAGGCAAAAGTGATATCACATAATCGGCCGCTTTGTTCAACTCGCTTTGCAATTCCTTTTGACTTATTTCCAACGCGTCATAAGCCGCATTTCTTTGTAATAAAGCGATATAACCGGCTGAATGGTAACGGATACGCGCAATAAGCTCTATCTTATCCGGCAGTTTTACAAGATAATCGTTAGCTCCCACTTCAAAAGATTCTGCTTTCGTAATTGCTTCTTCATTCGATGAAAGTACTATAACCGGAACATTTTTCAAAGCCGGGTGCCCACGATAAAACCTAACAAGCGATAAACCCTCTATGTCGGGCATTACCAAATCCTGCAATATAACAGTCGGTTCAACAGCGATTGCGGTTTGGATTGCTTGAGACGGCTCTTGACAAAAGTGAAACTCTATATCGGTTTCGGCTTCCAACATTTTTTTCACGGTCGCCCCAACTATTGCTTGGTCATCAACTAAAAGCACTTTTATTCTTAAATTCGAAATTTTCTCTTGGAATTGTTTGGTAATATTTGACATAACAAACCTTAATTTATTAATACACTATTTTTGCGATTTTATCGGCTATTTCATTTAATTCTAATATCTTGTCTGCCGCGCCGTTTTCCTTGGCGGCTTTTGGCATTCCGTAAACAACGGAACTCTTTTCGTCTTGTGCTATGGTTTTCCATTTGCTTTCTTTTAATTTCAGCAGACCAATAGCTCCGTCGCGCCCCATACCGGTTAAAATAACAGCCGTCCCGAAAAACATCGGCAATTCGGCTATACATTCAAAAAATCGGTTTATTGACGGTTTGTAGGGATATTCTTCGGGGTCTTTTGTATAGCGGAAGTATCCTTGTTTATCAACAATCAGATGCTCCCCACCATTCGCGAGAAATATTTTTCCCTTTTCAAGCTTATGATTATTTTGCGCTACCTCAACCAAATTTATCGAGTGGTAACTTAACCATTCAACCAATGCCTCTATATAATCCGATTCTATATGCTGAATAATAACGATTGAGCTTTCATTTAGCTTAGGCAGTTTTTTTATAATTTCCATCAATGCCGCTGGTCCGCCGGTTGAAGAACCAATAATTACAAGATTATGTTTTTCAGCACTTTCCGCAAATTTCAGCATCTCATTATTATTGTCCGACAGTTTGACTAAACTCAGCACCTTGCCAACTTTTTTTGTGAATTCATCAAATAATCCACTTTCGCCACTATTGAATGGTAACTTAATGTAATCCGTAGCACCTGCGTTTAGTGCGTCAAATATCAATCCGTCGGAGTTCTTTTTATCGTCTATATAAAGCAATACCGGACACTTATACGCCGTAACAATATCCTTAACCAATTTTGGCACATCTAATAGTGAAAAATTTAAACTTATAAGCAGTAAATCGGGTTTCGTACTTACAATTCCCTCTAATATTTCATTATATTCGTACCCCGCCCAAAAGAATTTAATATCTTTCGCACTTCCCGATATCTCTCGGATAAATTTATATTCACCTATATTGGGGGCTATTATTGCGATACTTTTCATTAAGCGGTACCTATCAAATCTTCAACAGCCTGAATAAAGGAATCGTCGGCGAAACTGCTTTTTGTTAAATAGTAGTTAGCTCCGGCGTTTTTACCGGCTATTTTGTCTTCTTCCCTGTCTTTGTAAGAGACAATCATAATCGGCGTATCACGATATTGGGCGTGTGTTTTCAACCTTTTTACCAAGTCTATACCGTTCATACGCGGCATATCAATATCGCTGACCACAAGGTCAAACTGATTTTTATTTGCTAAATTCCAACCGTCTATTCCGTCTATGCCAACAGTAACATCATACCCTTCGTTTTCTAATAGCTTTCTTTCCAATTCCCTAACGGTTATCGAATCGTCAACCACTAATACTTTTTTCCTTATGTGGTCAGTCGGAATATCCATATCAATACTGCGGCTTTTTTTGTTGAATTCCGCATCCATAGCGCGCACCATATCTTCAGTATCTAGAATTAATACCGGTGAACCGTCATCCAAAATCGAACCGGCGCTAATCAAAGGGATTTTACTACCCAACCGAGAATCAAGCGGCATTACTACGAGTTCACTTTGCCCGATAATTTTATCGGCTACCAATCCATAACGACTTTGCCTATCAGTCAGCACAATCGCGTTGATGACATCGTCCAGCATCCCTATATCACCGTTATATAAAATTCTTTTTCCGGAAACGATGCCGATATTTTCCTCCGAACCGGTTTCGTCGCTTACATTGAAATAATAATTATTTTCAATCAGTTTCAGGTCAGGTCTTTTGATTTTGTAAATTCGCTCTATGTTATTTATCGGCAATGCGTAAATTTCATTATTCACAACGATTAAAATCGTCTTTATAACTGAAAGTGTCAATGGCAAACGCAATTTGAATGTAGTACCTATACCTAAAGCTGATTCGATAGTAATTACTCCACCGACTTCGTGTACCATATTGAACACTACATCCAAGCCTACCCCGCGTCCTGAAATTTCTGATATATGCTCTTTTGTGGAGAAGCGCGGCAAAAATAAAAACTCATAAAGTTCATTTTTATCTAAAAAGCTACTCATCTCATCGCTTACAAATCCTTTTTCTACGATTTTCTTACGTAACTTTTCAGTATTAATTCCATAACCATCATCAGTAACTGTAATTATCAATAATCCTTCGCTATGTCGAGCTTTGATTTCCACTTTTCCTTCTCTCGGTTTTCCTATGCTCACCCGCTCGTCCGGCATTTCTATTCCGTGGTCTATCGCGTTTCGCAAAAGATGAATTAGCGGTGGTTGAAGCTTCTCCAATATATCGCGGTCAACATTCACACCCGCACCTTCAATCTGCAGATTCACTTCTTTGCCAAGTTCTTTTGCCAAATCCCGTACATTACGTTTAAAATCGAAGGTACCTTCGGAAAATGGTTCCATCCTGGTGAGTAACGTCGCATCATAAAGTCTATCGGAAACACTATCCAAACGTCCCGCCAAATGCTCGAACCTTTCGTAGCAGTATGTTACTTCCCGTAAACAACTGTATGCCAATTGCAATGAAGCCGCGAATTTCTCAGCAGAATCAGCCGTATTGTCTCTCTCTATATCCACAGACTCCAATTCGGTAATCAAGCTCATCAATTTGCTTTTTGCCGATAAGATGTCCTTTTCCAAAACTGCTGTGTTATTTACCTGTACGTGCGATTCGCTCGCATAAGCCATCACCTTATTTAAGTGTGTGGTTGAAACCTTAACAAATACTTCGTCTTTGCTTTTGACGAGTTTCTCTACTCTATAAGCCGCTTTTTTTGCTTCCGCCGAACTTTTGCCTTCTTCAATTACCGTTAAAGGCATTGCATTTTCTTTTGGGGGTTGCTTTATTTTGGGGCTTTCGAATTGCTTGATTAAATTCTCGATTTTGTCGGAAAACTCTTGGATGTTTTCATAATTATCATAAAATATTTGAAAGAAATCATCCGCTCCGGTCCGAGCCATATAGTTGAACAAATCATTTATTTCAACTATTGTCTGAACTACACTTTTCTTGCCATCGGCATCTATTTTTTCGAAATGACTCAATAACAGCTTCAATTGATTGCAGATATCCGATAGATTGTGAAAGCCTATTATCTTAGAACCACCTTGAATTTGGTCAATGTTTTTAACTATTGCATCAAATTCAGCTGATTCAAGTGACTCTTTTCCGCTCAGGGTTTTCTTGATGGCTTCGGAGCCGCTGAGCAATTGACTTTGGAAAATCTGAGCAAATATCGGGTCGGGTTTTACCAATTTGGCTTTTTCATTCGACCGGTTAATTATCTTTTGCTCGACACTTACAGTGTTTTCCGGTACTTCGCAAACAACCTTTTCTGTTTTTTCTTTCGTAACGGATTGTTTTAATAAATCAACCAATTTTTCAATATGTTCCTGTTCGTCGTTTAGTTGATAAGGAATTTTACTCAGCTCACCGGTTTTTAAAATTTTGAAAATATCGTTCCCTTCCAAAAGCCAATCGAGGTCTTGAGAATTCAATACTGTTTTACCTTCCTGTGCGGCACTCAATAAATCCTCCATAGCGTGAGCCAAGGCTACCCCAAAATCTAATCCCACTATTCGCGCCGCTCCTTTTATTGAATGAGCCGCCCTCATAAGTGGATTTATCTGTTCCGCTGTTTGGCACTTTTCCAAATCCAATAAGCCGTCTTCCAAAGCTAAAGTATGGATTTCTATTTCCGTCCGGAAAAGTTCAAGCAAAGTATTATCTACTATTTCGTTCATTACCATTTAAAATTTGATTTTAAAAACTCAAAGAACCTACGTTCCCAAATAATCCCAATTGTTTGTTCATTAGCCGACTTACCAACATCCGCTGTCGTATCATTATTTTTTATTTGCGTATTTTGCTGTTTTTTGTAAATTCCCAATATAACTGTATTTTTCTCATCTTCGTCGCTTGGTTCTTCTGTGCTGTTTGATACTAATTGATCGTGAATCCCTTGATATTCATTATTTGTTTTGGTCAATTCCGAAATCGCGAGGTGGAATTCCAAATTATTCAAAGCCGGTGCTTTCACGATCTGATTACTGCTAAGTTTTTCAACTCCGCCAAATTCGTCGGCTTTGATTACAAAGCTGTCGCCCTCGTGCTCTAAAAGCATAAATTTGCCTGCAATACCGCTTTCCGGATTGTGTGTTAATCCTAAAATATGTTTAGGGTTTACTTTAAGCATCAGTTCGCCCTCAATATTAACAAAGCCGTCTAAATAGTTTGTTTTACGACCGGGGATACTATGTACTACGCGCGGTGAAACAACGTCGCGAAAGCAGTCAACGTCCAATCCGAACCATTCGCCGCAAAGTTTAAATACAACGACGGAAAGTGTCTTTAACTCAAGTTCGGCAATTTTTTGGGCAACTTCCGCACTCCATATTTCCTGCAATTGAAGTGGAAATTCTCTGTCAAGCAGAACTTTTTGGCTATTTAATGTCTTTTCTTCCATCCGCTTACAGAACCTCCTTAGCATTTATTTTCCTAATTCTTTTCTTTAATAATCCGGCTTGCTCAATTTTTCCACAATCTTCATATATTAGTGCAAGATGTATTAGCGCATCGTCTTCATTAGGGTTGAGATATATTGCTCGCTCTAAACAAATTTCGGCTTCCGTTCCCATATTGCACGCCAAAAAAACAGCGCCGCTAATCGTGAGCTCTTTTGAATTTGCTGTATCGCTATCAAGCACACGTTTAGCTAAAACCTTTGCCTCTTCCAAATCGCCGGCATTCGCTAATAATTCCAATTCCCAAGACTTATCTGCTATAACCTGTTGTTGAATAACTTCTTCTTTGGGGGCAACTTCCTCTTTCTTTGCCTCGGTTTGGATTATTCTTTTGACGTATGGTTTCGGCAAAGTGGATTTTTTTTTCGGTTCTATGTAGCGTGTTTTAGTCAATTGATTTTCAATTTCACAAGCAAAACTTAATTTGTATTCAAGCGCTTTAAATCCATTTTGTAAGAAGAATACAAATTCCGAGTATCCTGTAAAAACCACGCCATCATCGGTCAGAAGAAGTTTTATTTTATCTATTGCCGATTGACGGGCTAAATCCGTAAAGTAAATTAGTAAATTACGGCAAAATATCATATCATATTTGCCTGCTTTACTCAAAAATTCAGGATTATGAATGTTACCTACGGCGAAATTTGGTATCGTGCGAATATTCTCTTTAACACGATTAAAATTCCCCTCTTTTTGGAAATATTCTTGGTCAAAAGTAGAGAAATCTTCACGGAATGAATTCTTACTATAAATAGCTTCTTTAGCCCTGTTTACCGAAACAGCCGAAACATCAACCGCATCTATTAGATAGCTGTCCTTACTCACGCCTGCAGACTCCAACGCTATGGCTATCGAATACGGTTCTTCACCTGTGGAGCAGGGAATTGAAAGAATACGAATTTTATCTTTTTTTACATTGGTCTTTTCAAGAACTATGCGCTTAAGATATTCAAACGATTCAGGTTGTCTGAAAAACCAAGTCTCCGGCACTTTGATATATTCAAAGAATCCTGCTAAAAACTCTTCTTTTTCATCGACAATCCCTTTCAATTTCATTTCATCAAGATGCTTTAAATATTTGTCCAAAGCGTCATTAACAAAAGATTCGCCTAAAGAATTTATCGAAATTCCAAAGTTCTTAGCAGTTAGCTCTTTTATATCTTTATATTCAAAATGCATTTAGACAACCGGTTTATTAGCGTATATATTGTTTAACAAAGTAATGTAGTCTTTTCTGTGCAATAATTTTTCTACAGCGGTCATTTGTATTCTCATACCTTCTGTTCTAAGCACCTCTTCAAAAAGCGAATCCTCGGGAGAGCTAAGATTGTTATGTACAAATTCATTTTCATCGCAATTAATTGTCGTGGTCATTTTATTTGCGAGAACAGCAATTTTTATTCCTTGCGGTTCATTGAGCAATCGTAGTACTGCAATTCGCGAGCTGAAATATCCGTCAGCGGGTTTGCCGGAGAATAGCAAATTCAAATCTATCAGCGGAACAGCTTCCTCCTGATAAATGATCTCACCGATAACAAACACGGGTGCATAAAGCACCGGTGTCGAATGAACATAAGGAATAACCTCCTTAACGTAATGGGAGTCAATTCCGAATTTCTGACCATCTATATCGAATAATACAACTAACATTGGCAAATCATCTTCAATTATTTGAATTTATTATACTTTAAATACCGAAACTTCTGTATGTAAACCTTGAGCCGATTGATTCAACTTTTCTGCTACTTTGTTGAATTCTTGTAATGCTTCCTTGGTTTGTCTTGACGCCACATCGAGTTGTTCTATGGCTTCGCTAATTTGATTCGCGTCGTTAGATTGATAATGCATATTTTCCTTTAAATCAACAATAATCGGCAATATTCCGCCAATCCTGTTGATAATCTCAGCTAAATGATTACCCAATTTGAAAATATCGTCGCTGTTTTTCTGTACTTCTTTACCGAATTTATCCATTTCCATAACACCCGCGGCAACCGAACTTTGCATTTGCTTAACCATAAATTCGATATCTTTCGTCGCGATATTAGTTTGGTCGGCAAGTTCATTAATCTTACGAGCGATTACAGAAAATCCTTTGCCTTGGTCACCTGCTTTTTCTGCTTGGATAGCGGCGTTTAGCGAGAGCAAAGTAGTATTATCCGATATTTTATCAATCGTTTTGATAATGCCGGATATATCGTTGGCTTTTTTGTTTATGTTGTTCAAATTCGTTGATATGGAACCTGCCGCTTTGACTATTGATGTCATTGCGTTGTTCATCAGTTGCAAATTATCCTGTCCTCCGCGCGCTAATTCAACAGTACCGGAAATTTCATCCGAAATACCCTCGGCACGTTGAGCTAATTTTTCACTGGAGTCGGCTATAACTTTACTCGTCGCTGAAACCTCTTTCGTTGAAGCCGCGTTTTCAGCAACCGCTGCTTCCAATTCGCGAGCTGAAGCGGAGATTTGCACGGTTGAACTGCTGACTTCGATTCCGCTCTTATGAACTTGATATATTAATTTACTTAAGTTTCCAATCATTTTGCTGAATGAAAATTCTAAGGTCTCAATTTCATTATTATAATTTATTTTCGATTCGTCTTGTTCGATTTGTGATAATTGCGCCGTTACTTCCGCAATATTGCCGTCAGCCATCATAATCGCTAAATCTTTTATATGATTGATTGGTTTTACTAATAAACGTGTGAATATTATAGAAATGTAAATCAAAATCAAAACCAAAACCAAAGCAACACCAAGTGAAATATACATCAAACTTTTAAATTGACCGGTAATCAATTCCTTTGATTGTTTCATTTCGTATTCGTAGAATGTAACGCAACTCATAACTTCCCAAGGCGTATAGTATATATTATATGCCGCTTTTTGAAATTCCTCTCCCGAAGGATTCACCCAATTATAATGAGCGATGTAAACACTATCTTTATATTTCTGTGCTAAAGCTTTCGAATTGATAACGCCGTTACGAACAGGATACACACCCTGTGAATTACGAACATTCCAAAGATTTTTACCGTTCGCTTTAGAATCTTTCGAAACAACGCACAAACCCGGAGTAAAGGAATCACCACTTATTAATATAGCGTACCCTGTTTCTCCAACATTAATATTATCGACCATATCCTGCAATTTAGTGTAATTTTTTATCTGGTCTGCAAAATGCACCATTCCAATAATATCGCCGTTAAAGTTTTTAATCGGAACATAAAGCGATATATACATTTCATTAAAGAAAACTGAAACGTTATGGTAATTTGTTCCGGTAATTATATTCTTAATTATTTTGCTGGCTTTGCCACTTTTCTTAATGGTTGTTATCATTGTACCAACAGCACGAACACCGGGCTTGTATTCCAAATTAGAGCTGACACAAACCATATCGCCCATAGGATTGAGTCGTTCATATATTGAAAATTTGGTGTTCGGAAAAATTTCCCGCAACTGATCCACTAAACCCGCTTTTTGATTCATATCGGTTAAAGGTGCAAAAGGTACACCGTTCAAAGTCATTACCGGTATTTGAATATTGCCCATTTCTTCACCAAAATGATCTCTTGTGTGAACAGTGTTTTTTAAGCCCGGATTGATTGAAAATCCGCCTAAATTAGTAATTTTCTGCTTGTATAATTCCAAAGCCGAATTTAATTTCAACACTGAAGCCTGATCAATAGAAGCACACATATCATACAAATCACGGCTTAACTGTTTGACGCTTTTCATTGTTGACTTATCAACTTCACGCTCTGCTAAATCAATAATCCTGCCTTGAAAAAACAGCGTGAGCAGTATTATTATCGCGGCAGTAAGCACTGTCGAAATTATTGATAAGGAAAGAATACCTTTTCGTAACGAAATCTTCATATATTCACCTCTATTGCCAAATATTATTCAAGCAAAAATAAGAAAATTATTTGGAAAATTTGTTTATTTGCTGAAAATTTCGTAATTTTGAATTATAAAATCGCGGGGTGGAGCAAATGGTAGCTCGTCGGGCTCATAACCCGAAGGTTGCAGGTTCAAGTCCTGTCCCCGCTACTAAGTTTTTAAAGCCGCATTATGCGGCTTTAATTTTATCTGACCTTAAGAAAAATGAAGAATTTAATATATTTTCTCATCATCATATCTATATCGGCTTGCGCTGTAATAGAAACTCCATCAGGCGGTCCAAAAGATACTGAACCGCCGAAAATTCTATCCTCTTATCCGAAAAATCAAACAACCGAATTCAAAACAAACCGAATTGAACTCTCTTTTAGTGAATACACTAACAAGCAAACCGTTATTCAAAACATATACATAACTCCAAAAATTGAATTCGAAAGTAAATGGAATAGAAAAAAACTTTATTTGACACTCAAAGAAGATCTTAATCCGGCTATTACCTATACGCTGACTCTTGGAACGGAATATACCGATATGGTAGGCAATAAACCCAAAGCCGCATATTCCATAATTTTTTCAAGGGGTACAAAAATTGATACCGGCAAAATAATCGGATCAGTCCAACAGCCAACCGTAACCTCCTACATTTTTGCTTATAAATTGTCCGACATTAACCCCGACACTTTAAATATAACTCATACCAAACCCGATTATATTATCCCTCTTGGTACAAGCGGTGCTTTTACTGTCAACGCCTTAAAAGACGGCGATTACAGAATTTTCGCAATTGATGACAAATTCAAAGACGCCCAATATGATATAAATACCGATGGTTTTGCCGCCGCAAGCCGCGATTTCAAAGTGCAAAATTCGAAAGCCCCAAGAGCTGTTTTAAGAATTGGCGGTGTCGTTGATGTTATTCGCCCAAGCATTAGTTCTTTTACAGCGCTGAGTAACTCAATATACAAAATATCGCTTTCGGAGAAATTCGCCAAGGGTTTATTTGTCAAAGACTTTATTACAATTGAGAACTTGCAAAAAACAAAACAATACAAGGATTTTGTTCTTTTTAATTCGCCCAAGAATGCGGATGAATTTTACGTTTATACCAAAACCGAGCTCGATACAACCGAAATGTGGCAGGCCGTTTTCAGCAATTCGCTCATTGATTCCGCAGGTAATTTCTTAAATGATTCCACGAGAAAGGTGAATTTTGAAGCTATATCCGAAAAACTAGCGTTAAATCCTAAACTCGAAATATTCAACCGTTCTGAACCGAACAATATAATAAACATAAGCGATACATTAACTTTCGAATTTAATTATCCGGTACAGCTCGATTCCATACAAAACGCCATTTCAATTTATTCCGCAAGGGATTCCGCTTTACTGAACTATAAATTTGCTTATTCCGAATACCCGAACATCGTTAAAATCCTTCCTTCGGAATTAAAGGAAGCCGGTGCCTATGTCATAAAGTACAAACCAAATAAAATCATTTCAGCAGATGGTTCTTATGGAAAAGACAGTGTGCAAACTTTCAACATTACAACCATAAACCCTGCGGAATTTTCGACCGTCAGCGGAACTCTACAAGCCGAAGCCTTGAAGTTCGGCAACTGGATAATTAAACTCAGCACAAAAACTAACGAATATACAATTAAACCCACGCCGGAAGGCATTTGGAAAATTGACAATGTGTATCCCGACTCCTACGATGTAGTCGTCTTTTTCGATACAAACGGCAACCAAAAAATAGACAACGGAAAACCATTCCCCTACGAGCCTTCCGAAATTTGCTTCTACCTTAAAAACCCTATAGTCGTCAAAAAAGGGTGGAACACGGATAATGTTAAGTTGATAGCCAAGTAACTCCTTTAAGAAATTTAGCATTTTGAATTTTGAGTTTTGAATGTAGGGACAGGTCGCGACCTGTCCGTTTTTGTGTTTAGCAATTGACTTTCGGATTGAAACTGAAACATATTGTACCTCGCGTAATGAATATTATTGTTTGTATTAGCCGCCACTAATTATATAAAAACCTGTTTTCTGTGGATAAATGCTCTAATGCTTTATAATATATGTGCTATATGATACATTAGGGGGGGGGGGTAAAATATTATTTAGCAATGCCTAATTATGATAAAATTGAAATATTTTTACTTTTTTTTAAAAATAAATTTTTTTATTTGGAAAATGTTTTATAATTTACTTTTGAAAGTGAAACAAAGAAAGAAAGATTTGCAAAAAATTGAATTTGTTTAGAAGTATTTTATTATTAATATTCAGGATTCGCGCATTATGATAATAGGAAAAAATAAACCGCTCCAAAAAGCGAGGACTAACGGAATTAATTCCGGGAGTAGTCACTTTATGGAAAGTTTTCACTCTACTCCAGCAAAATGGAAAAAAACCCAAATCGGTTAAAAATTAGATTAAAAGACGAACTTAACAACGTTAAATTCGTCCCGACAGCCCTTGAAAGGCTGAGCCGAATCCGTAATAGATATTCTTTTCAAACGTGTCTATACGGACGTAGTTAAGACGTATATTTTTGTTTAATATTTAATCGAACCAAAGGAAATTTTGGTATTACTATCGGAAACTCATAACTCTAAGTCGGTTATGATACAAATTAATATAAACATGGCAAAGATTATGCCAAAAATATTAATAATGTCTTATTAAAATAAAGATAAATGTCTTATTAAAATAAGGATAAATGTCTTGAAAACATATAACTTAAATATATCCCTGAACAGTCAAACAGGGAATAACGAAAATCCTTCAAAGATTGAAGGTATAAAAACATTACTCAACCGAGCAAATAAAGCATTTTCGGTCTTGTGTTGTGTTTTATTAGCAATGATGCTATTACCAATATCATCTTTTAGTCAACAAGAAGACTGTATTGACGCAAATACACCTCCAGGTTCTATTTGTGGTGAGTGGGTTAATCACACACAAACGATATACTTAACTTCATTCGGCCCGCAATATGGAAATTGTCCTATTACTATCATTTACTCGACACGAATTTGCCAAGTAATAAACGGTCAATGTACAACAGCTGTTGAACAATTTCGACTTGCTTCTGTTGATTGGAATTGGGATGCAATTGACTGCGCGGCATTTACACAGTATTTGATGCCCGGATATCCTGATGATTTTACAGGTGTTGACCCAACTAATTTTGATTCATTTCTTGGTGCCATGTTTGAACATTTAATGGACTATCACTATCTTCAATATATAGCTGGACTAACACCTGCTCAACAGTTAGCTTTAAAATGTAATGGTGTTGATCCAAATTGTTCATTACCTGCATGTTCATCGTATGAATCAGCATATATAGCTGGAAAATGTAAAGATCTTTGTATAGACTTTACTAACAATCACCATATAATAGTGAATATTGGGGAATGCGGAGCAGTTCCATCGGCATGCTGTATATTAAAAGCTAAGTATTGTCCATGTTTTAATTCACTTAATATGCTTGTGTCATTTGTGGCACATCGTACTGTAACAAGTGATGATGGCGGATGCGGCGGTACCGGCTCTCTATATGGAACTTGTGTATATGGCCCTGGAAATTCAGTTGTCTAT
Source organism: Kapaibacterium sp. (SeqCode) (assembly GCA_038206725.1). GTDB lineage: Bacteria > Bacteroidota > Ignavibacteria > Kapaibacteriales > UBA2268 > JBAXXL01. The sequence goes on along the minus strand of JBBRAO010000001.1, from coordinate 85,181 downwards.
CTACCATGCCAGGCTTTTTGTCCGGAAATCCCATAAGGAGGTTAAAATGTTAAAAAAACTACTTCTCAAAGTTATCATATTTTCTTTATTCTTATCATTTACATCAATTCAAAATAATTATTCTATGGATAATGTAAAAAAAATAGTATTCAAAGAATATAAGAATAATGGTATTAATGTTCAGCACTTTTATTTTGAAAATATTAACAAATCCGATATTGTTGAAAAGACAAAAGAAAATATGCTGTTAAAAAATTACCTTGTATCGCGGAGAGCTGACGGAACTGTTATAAAATCAATTGACGGTGGGTTAAATTGGTATCCTTTTATAAGTGGAAGTTCACAAGAACTAAACTTTGAATTATATCCGAATCCGGTAGCTGATATTTTGAATGTAAGATTAGAAAATGTTCAAGAACAAATTCAAATAATATCAATCTACGATATAACTGGTAAAATAATGAATGATTATGTTATGATAAATATCATAAGCAAATCATTAGATGTCCATAATCTACCATCAGGAATGTATATACTTACGCTTAGTTCAAACAGCTGTAAAAACAATGCACTACAATTTTTTAAACAATAATTATTAAACAAACTCAGCCGATGACTTAATTGAGCCATCGGCTGATACTTTAAAAAGGCGATAACATGAAAATTTTATTATTTATTAATATTATTATTATTATGGGTTTAATTTCCCCTTCTCTCGTTCACAGCGAAGTTTTATGGGAAAAAGAATTTAATCGGGTTAAGTTTATTCAACCCGAAGTAATTAATAATTTATATGAAGGTAATGGTTCTTATTTTATATTATATTTTGGTATTGATTCAGCCAGTGCTAAGATAGACAAAAGCGGCAAGATCACGGGAAACATATACCCTTGTTTTTTGAAATTTGATCAAAATGGAAATATAATATTTCAGAATGAAAGTATAATACCATTGATTGATTCTTTAAAAAAAGCTGATGTAAGAATTAATCAATTAGTTAGAGGTTATAAATGCAAAGATAATGAATTGTTTTTTGATATTCCCCAAACATCAGGTAGCATGATGGAACCGAATATATATAGCTTTTCGGCATCAAACGGCAATTTGCTGAATGTAAAAGGTACACAAGTAGAAAAATTTCAATATAATCCTACATTAAATTCAATTTTTTCTAACAATGAATTGTATGTATTGTCCGGTAATTTATTTATTTTCAATAACCAAAGCCGAATAGATGTGCATAATCTTATTACCGATGAGTTTGGAGCAACTTTAAAATACAGAATAATATTAAACATGGATGATTTTAGAGATTCTCTTCAGGAGGGTACTTATGCTAATAATTTTCTGATGGTAGATGATCATACTTTTATTGTTAATTATATTGGAAAAGACAACAAAACTGTAATTGCAAAATACAGTTATGACAAATCTGCGGCATCTAATTTGCCAACTGCCGGAACAATAAATGCAGATTTGGTTTGGTTTACTATTTATACAAGTGCGGCTAAAAACGGATTTCAGAAATATATTCTTCTTGATAACGGGAATTTGCTTGTACATCACTTCAACGGAAGTTTAGCAATTTTAGATAATAACGGTGAAGTTATATTTAATAAAAAGGTTTTCGATGATTCATATAAGAATTATACAATAACCAATTTTATGCCATTAAAATACCACACCGGATATTATGCTTTTTGGGGCTATTATATTGAAAATAAAAAAAGGGATTTTGCAGTTTTAATTACCGATAGCGATTGGAATGTAGTTTCCGAAAATAAATGGGATTTTAACAATAAAAGCAATTCGGTTACGGATATTAAAGAAACAGAAAACGGGAATCTGATTGTATTTGGAAACAGTCTTTATACAGATAGCACACCAAGCGGGTTATCTTCTCATTATATTCCGTATTATGCAGAATTAAAACCAAATTATGTAAGTGTTAAAGACCAAGCGGATAATGAACAAATTGAGGTTTCACCTAATCCGGCTGGCGATTTTATAACGATAAATCTTGAAAGATGTGCCACATCTTCGAGATGTGGCACATCTGGAGAAATTTCCATCTACAACACACTTGGCGAAAAGGTGATGGCTGAATCCATTCATCCGATGACTGCCAGTCATCGGATGAATATAGAGCCACTGCCGCGCGGTATCTATTTTGTGAAAGTAGGTGGTGAAACAGCGAAATTTGTGAAGATGTAAATTAGTTTCACTCATCCGATGACTCCCCGGTCATCGGATGAGTTTTTATGTAATTCTTCTAATCAAAAGTATATTCCATCGTAACAACCGCCTTTATAGTCTTATTAATCGAGCCGAGGTCGTAGTAGCCACCGTCCGATGTTTCCGATGAATACTCCGATGTTAACTGGAAAACACCTTGGCGAGCGGTTATCAAGCGGTCAATTTTACAATCGTTGCTCTCGGCAAGTTTTTCTGCACGCATTCGTGCGTCTTTTGCCGCAATCATCAGCATTTTGATTTTCAAATCATCAAGTTTGGTATAATAGAAGCTCGGGCTGAGTGAATTGAAATTAACACCTTTCTTGATTAATTCAGTTGAACTGCGCGAAAGTCTATCAATCAAATCCACATTTTTCGATGTTACAATTAAATTCATACTAAGGGTATAACCTAAAACCTCATTAGTCGCATAACCATTTTCATTAAGTCTGAAGTTGGGATTCGCGTTAACGGCTTCTTTTCGAATGTCGTTTCCGCTAATACCTTTCGTTTCTAAATAGTCAATTGTAGTCGCAATGTCCTTTTCCAAATTCTGATATGCGCTCAGTTTATCGCCCGAATAAGAATTTAGAGCTATCTGCCATACCCCCAAATTTGATTTAATTGTTTTTTCCGCATAACCTTTTACGTTAATAGTTTGACTCGACCGCTTAACGTATTTTATTGTGTCGGTTACAAGTAAACTTGAAATTATCAATCCGCAAGCTATCGCAGCACCCAAAAGAAAATTACCTGTTGTGAACGTAGAACGTGCCATAATTAACCTTTTTTTTTTATTTTTGTAAATATTAAACAAATTTAACAATATTTTTTGAATTAACAATGGAATTTTTACTAAATTTAGACACTCAACTATTTTATTTTGTCAATGTAACTTTGGCAAACCCTGTAACAGGTAAGTTTTTTACTTTGCTCACTCAATCAAGCAATTGGGCGATGCTCTATCTTTTCTCCGCACTCTGGCTTTTGTTTTTCGATAAGCGCCGAGGAAGAATTGTATTTGTAACTTTGATTGTTGCAATTCTTTTAACCGATCAAGTATCTTCCACCTTAATTAAAGAATTAGTCGGCAGATTAAGACCCTGCCATACCTTGGAAAATATTAATCTCTTGGTCAGTTGTGGGGCGGGTAAATCTTTCCCATCTTCCCACGCGGCGAATAACTTTGCGGCGGCGTTTGTACTATCCTTTTTCTACAAAAAGAATCCGTGGGTATTTTACGTTACCGCTTCATTGATTGCGATTTCGCGAGTTGTGGTCGGCGTTCACTATCCTGGTGATGTTTTAGCAGGAGCTATGGTCGGAACCGGAATAGCCCTTCTATTGAGATTGTTGCTTGTGGAATTATTTGAGAAACGATTTAAAATCGCTATTCGATGATTTTGCCGTCTTTCATATTGATTACTTTTTCGGCATATTGAGCCACCAACGAGCTGTGCGTTGCTATCAGGCAGGTTAGATTATATTCAATGCGCAGTTTGCTGAGTAATTCGAGGAATTTTATGGTATTGGCTTCATCCAGATTTCCTGTTGGCTCGTCTGCCAATAGGATTTTTGGTTGTTGGATCAAGGCGCGGGCAATGGCGACTCTTTGTTGTTCGCCACCGGACAACTCATTTGGTCTGTGGTGACCCCTATCCGCGATTCCCGTCAGCTCCATTAGTTCAAAAGCTTTGGCTTGGGCTGTTTTATGGCTTTCACCGGCAATTAATTTAGGTAACATCACATTTTCTAATGCCGAAAATTCCGGCAGTAGATGGTGAAATTGAAAAATAAAACCAATATTGCGATTTCTGAAGTTTGCTAAGTGATTGTCGTCGAGCTTATATATATCAAAGTCCTCAGTACCGTCGTTCCAATTCACCAAACCCGAATCAGGCGCATCCAATCCGCCCAGAATGTGTAAAAGTGTACTTTTACCTGCGCCGCTGGCTCCTTGCAAAGCGATATAACTCGATTCTTCAATACCGAGCGATATATTCTTCAAAACATTAAGCGTTATATTGCCCTTTGTCTTGTAGGATTTTTCTATATTTGTGCAATGTAGAAGCATATATAAAAAAAAGGCGTCTTCGTACCGACGCCCTTTAGCAATCTATATTATTTATTAAGCTACAGGTTTTTCTTCAGTATCTTCTTCAGCTTTTGGTTCAGTATCAGTTTCAGCTACTATTTCTAACGATGGAACTTCTTCTTGAATAGGTTCAGCCGCTTCATCCGCAACAACATCAGCTACAGCTTCAATCATTGGTACGTGAGCTTGAATATCTTCAACGTCGGTAACATTTTCGATAACAGTTTCAGTTGCAACTACTTCAGATACTTCTTCAATCATTACAGGTGCTACGACTGCTTCTTCAGCGATTGCGGCTACTGGTTGAACCGGTTTTACAGCTTTCACATCTTTTTTCAAAGGAGTTTTTTCTGTATCAACAGTTTTTCTGGCTAATTTCTTTTTTTGGTTAATTGTCATTGGTCCGTCTTGCGCACCAGCCCAATCAACCAATTCAATCAAGGCGTTACTACCACCATCACCGCGACGGTAGTTTGTTTTGATTATTCTTGTATAACCGCCCGGGCGTTCAGCAACTTTAGGAGCAATAACATCGAACAATTCCTGTAATACAGGTTTATTCTTTATAACTTTGCCGACAACACGTCTTGCGTGTAAATCTATAAGTAAACCTTCAGGTAAAGTGCCGCCTTTTTCTGATAGATAAGCATTTTTTGCTCTTGTAATAATGCTTTCTGCAAAAGGTCTTAGTTCCTTCGCTTTTGCTTCGGTAGTTCTAATTCTTTTATGTTCAAAAAGCTGAGTCGCTAAATTATGTAAAAGCGCTTTTCTGTGAGCTCTTGTACGATTGAGCTTTCTTCCTGACTTTAAGTGTCTCATTTTTTCAATCTGCTAAATATTATTAAACCCAAAATTATTTATTTTTTTTATCAAATTTATAGTAGAACTCGACATTCATACCGAAGTCCACACCCATATCTTTGATTTTCTGAATAAGTTCAGTTAATGACTTTCTACCGAAATTGCGGAATTTCAGAAGTTCACTCTCTTGGAAACGTACTAAATCGGCAATTACGCTGATATTAGCGGCTTTCAAGCAATTATGAACTCTTACTGAAAGTTCGAGGTCTTCGACAGGAGTATCCAATATCTCACGTACTTTTTCGATTTCAGCTCTTTGTTCTTCCAATTCAGTATCAATAGGAAACTCTTCGTCAGCTATGATATCTTCCGCGGAAATGAAGAACTTTATATGGTCGTTCATTATACTTGCCGCTTTTTGAACAGCTTCTTCGGAGGATATCGTACCATCGGTACGAGTTTCTAAAATCAGCCTTTCGTAGTCGGTTCTTTGACCAACGCGGTAAGGCTCAATTATATAAATTACATTTACAATAGGAGTATATATCGCATCAATTGGAAGCATTCCAACTGGGAAATCAGTTATTTGCTGTTCTTCCCAAGGGATATATCCTTTTCCTGTTCCTAATCTCAACTCAACATCGAAATTCGCATCTTTATCCAATGTAGCGATATGGTGATCAGGATTCAACACCATTAGCTCCGGAGCGGCGTTTTGAATGTTTTTTGCAGTCCACGTGCCGGGTCCTTTAATATGGAAGACAACTCTGTTGCTGTGTGTTTCTTCCATTTTAAATCTTACTTCTTTAAGATTCAGGATGATTTCCATAACGTCTTCTAAAACACCAGTAACTGTTTGGTATTCGTGAAGAACGTCTGTGATTTTCACACCGATTATTGCACTTCCCGGTATTGACGAAAGCAAAATTCTTCTTAAAGCATTTCCGATTGTAACGCCATAACCAGGTTCCAATGGTTGCATAATAAACCTGCAGTGGTTAGCTGAGCCAACCTCTTCGACGGTTACCTTTTCGGGCATTTGCATAAATAAGTTCATTTTTCTTCTTTAAAATTTTGCTAAATTATACTCTTCTTCTTTTCGGTGGACGACATCCATTGTGAGGAATTGGAGTGCGGTCCATTATGCTATGTATTTCTAATCCGGCTGTTGCCAAGGCTCTAATTGCCGCTTCGCGACCTGAACCCGGACCCTTCACCATCACATCTACTTTTCGTAAGCCCATTTCGTATGCTTCTTTACCCGCTTTTTCGGCAGATACCTGAGCCGCATACGGTGTATTTTTCTTGGAACCTTTAAATCCGTTTCTTCCGGCGGAGGACCAAGATAAGGAATTTCCATACATATCTGTTACTGTAACGATCACATTATTGAATGTAGCCTTTACAAAAGCTTTGCCGTGTATTTCGGAAACTACTTTCTTTTTTATTCTTTTCTTTGCCACTTATTACACCCGTAATATAATGTTATTAATATAATATAGTAGATACTATTATTTAGGAGCTTTCTTCTTTCCAGCAACTGTTTTCTTTCTTCCCTTACGGGTTCTTGAGTTTGTTCTTGTGCGTTGTCCGCGACAAGGCAGACCTCTACGATGACGAATACCACGGTAACAACCGATATCCATTAAGCGTTTGATGTTCATTTGAACTTCACTGCGAAGCGCTCCTTCCGTTCTAAATTTATCTACTTCGGTACGGATTAACGCAACTTCTTCATCTGTCCAAGTATTTACCCTTTTGCTTTCGTCCACTCCGGCATCTTTCAATATTTTTTCTGATGTCGTGTGTCCAATTCCAAAGATATAGGTTAATGCTATTACGCCTCTTTTATTTTTCGGCAAATCTATGCCAGCTATACGAGCCACTTTCTACTCCTTGAATTTATCCTTGTCTTTGTTTAAATCTAGGGTTTTTCTTGTTAATTATATAGACTCTACCCTTTCTAATAACGATTTTATCGTTCGGATTTCTTTTCTTTACAGATGCCTGTACTTTCATTTCTTCAACCTTTATTTATAACGATAAATTATTCTGCCTTTCGACAAATCATACGGTGAGATTTCTATCGAAACCTTATCGCCTTGTAATATTTTTATAAAATTCATTCGCATTTTGCCTGAAATATGGGCGTGAATTACGTGTCCATTTTCCAGTTTTACTCTAAATTGAGTATTAGGCAATGTTTCTTCTATTATACCATCGACCTTGATCAAGCCCTGTTTAGCCATATATATCTAATTCCTTAATGTTAAGACTAATGCTTCTTTTTCGCCTACTATTACAGTATGTTCGAAGTGCGCCGCCGGTAAGCCGTCATTAGTCACGACTGTCCAGCCATTTTCTAAAATGGTACATTCTTTAGTACCCAAGTGAATCATTGGTTCGATCGCTATTGCCATTCCCTTCAACAATTTTGTATTAGGAAAGCTTTGGCGATGGAGCAATGCCGGCACATAGTTAGGTATCGAAGGATGCTCGTGGAGATCTGTACCGATTCCGTGTCCGCAAAAATCGCGATTGACGCCGTAACCGTAGTTCTCCGTGTGAGTTTGAACTGCTCTCGCAATATCGTAAACTTTATTGCGAGCCACAGCTTGTTCTATACCTTTCCAAAGTGATTCCTCAGTTACTTTCAGCAATTGCTCTATGTCGCTACTAATCGCGCCAACTACGTACGTTACCGCACTGTCGCCGTGAAAGCCGTTCAAGCACGCACCGCAATCCAAAGAAACGATATCACCGTTTTTCAATTGCTTGTGTTTGCTGGGTATTCCGTGAATAACCTCTTCATTTATTGAAATACACAAAGAACTTGGGTAAATCAAATTACCAACTGTATAACCTTTAAAAGACGGAGTAGCACCCTTTGTCAAAATAAAATCTTCAGCATACTTATCAATTTCTTCAGTAGTTGTACCCACGATCATAAATTTCTTTAAGTTCGTTAGTGTTTCAGCTACTATCCGACACGCTTTTCCAATTTTATTTATTTCATCGGCTGTCTTAACAAGTCTTTGCATTATATACTAACCCGACCTTTAATTCTGCCGCTTTTCATAAACCCGTCATAATGACGCATCATTAAGTGCGACTCAATTTGAGATAATAAATCAAGAATCACGCCAACCATAATCAATAAACTTGTTCCGCCGAAAAATGATGCTAAAGCAATATCAACGCCGAAAAATCCGCTTACCAATGTTGGCATAATAGCTATCAAAGCTAAATATACCGAACCAGGCAGTGTAATTCTGGATAGAATCTTATCTATATATTCTGCGGTATGACTGCCGGGGCGAATACCCGGTATGAAACCGCCTTGTTTTTTCATATTATCAGCTATTTCTCTAGGACTAAATACGATAGCTGTATAAAAATATGTAAAGAAGATTATTATTAATGAATACACGATTGCATAAACAGCGCTACGGTGATCGAATAATCTTGAAACAACATTAAAGAATGGGCTGTTTGGAAAGAAACTTGCCATTGTGCCCGGAATAAACATTAATGATTGTGCAAAGATAATAGGCATAACACCTGCTGTATTTATTCTTAATGGAATATGCTGTGTTTGTCCGCCGTAAACCTTGCGACCGACTTGACGTTTAGCATATTGAACTGGAATCTTTCGAATGCCTTGAGTCATTATTATGATTGACCAAATAATGAAGCACAAGAATGCGATAACGATAATTTCGATTGGCCAAGGACGAACACCACTAACTAAATTTTCCCATTCCATAAAAATGGCTTGAGGTAATCGCGCTAATATGTTAATCATAATGATCATTGATATACCGTTACCAATACCTTTATCGGTGATTTGTTCACCAAGCCACATCAAGAAAATAGTACCTGCTGTAAGCAATACCATAACGGTTAGTGAAAACATTAAACCACTATGTGGAACAACACTCATACCGTTAGCTGTCATTGAAGCATATTTGATGCTGATAGCCCAACCTTGCATAGCGGCTATCAGTACTGTTGTAGTACGCGTCCATTGATTTATTTTTCGTCTTCCTTCTTCTCCGTCTTTTTGTATTTTTTGGATCTGCGGTATCACAACACCGGCTAATTGAAATATAATCGAGGAAGTGATATATGGCATAATACCCAACGCAAATATAGCGGCATTTGAATAAGCGCCGCCAACAAATAAGTCGAAGAATCCAAATAAAGTATTTGATTCCGATTGAATTGCGCTACTTAGAACAGTAGCATCAATGCCGGGAAGCACAACGTGCGACCCGAAACGAACAAGAAGGATTATACCGAGTGTAAATAACACTCGGCCTCTCAACTCTTCTATCTTTGAGATGTTCCGGATGGTGGTAAATAATCTATTCATAAACTTCTACCGCCCCTCCTGCGGCTTCTATCTTTTCTTTAGCCGAGCCTGTAAACCTATGGGCTTTTACTTGGATAGCGCTTGTTAATTCGCCATCACCTAAAACTTTCAATGGTTTTGTTTTTTCATTTATGATACCTAATCCCATCAATGTTTCAAAATCAACGGTACCGGTAATCATTTCTTTATTGACAAGTTCTTGCAAAGTACCGACGTTTATTATTTGATATTCGGTTCTAAATCTATTAGTAAAACCAAATTTCGGTAAACGACGGTTCATAGGCATTTGACCGCCCTCGAACGAACTTGAAATCTTTGCGCCAGAGCGAGATTTTTGGCCTTTATGACCTCGAGTGGACGTACCACCGTGTCCAGAACCTGGTCCACGAGCTATACGTTTCCTTTTTTTCTTCGCTCCCTCGGCGTACTTAATATTTCCAATATGTTTCATTACATCTCTTCTTATTATTCGGCAACTACTTCAACATTAACTAAATGCTTTACCACTTCAATCATTCCGCGTGTTTGCGGATTGTCAGGTAAAATGTTAGAGTAATTAGGACGACCTAGTCCTAATGCTTCTATAGTCTGTTTTTGTTTCTTTAATCTTTTTATCACACTTTTTGTTTGTGTAATTTTTAAACTAGCCATTTGTTCACCTTTTATTGCTAAACTTCTTAATCGCTAAGCAATTATCCATTTAATACTTTTTCAATTGAAATACCGCGTCTATCGGCTACAGTTTGTACATCTTCGATAGCTGCCAAACCGGCCATTGTCGCTTTTAATGTGTTATGTGGGTTCGATGAACCTAGGTTCTTTGTCAAAACATTTTGCACGCCAACTAGTTCTAAGACTGCACGAACTGCGCCGGCTGCAATAACGCCCGTACCGGGTGTTGCTGGTTTTATTAAAACACGTGCCGCACCATACTTGCCAATTACTTCGTGTGGTATAGTACCATTTTGCAAAGTAACTTTTTGGATATTTTTCTTAGCCGCGTCGGTTGCTTTTGAAACTGCATCCACAACTTCGCCTGCTTTACCAAGACCATAACCTACGTGTCCATTACCATCACCTACCACAACTATGGCAGAGAAGTTAAAACGGCGTCCGCCTTTTACGACTTTAGCTGTTCTACCAACGTAAACTAATTTATCCTTTAATTCTAATTCTGAGGCTCTAAATTTTGCCACAACATTCCTCGTTACTATTTGTTAGAATTTTAATCCGCCCTTTCTAGCGCCATCAGCCAAAGCTTTTACGCGACCATGATAAGGATAACCATTTCTATCGAATTCAATTTGGGAGATATTTGCTTCAACTGCGCGTTTTGCTAGTACTTCACCAACTAATTCACTTTTTTGTTTTTTGTTCATATCCGCTTTCAACAAGGCAACAACCTCTTTGTCTATTGTAGAAGCGGAAGCGAGTGTTTTACGCTCAACATCGGTTATGAGTTGTGCATATATGTGCATATTACTTTTGAATACAGTTAATCTTGGTCTAGCCAATGTTCCTGTGGATCTTTTTCTTATATGCGCTTTTCGCCTTATTCTACGTGTTTTTTTTAATTCCTGCACTGTCATTTCTAACGGCTCTCAATATCTTATTTATAATAATACTTACTATTTACCGGCAGTCTTACCTGCTTTACGACGTACAAATTCACCTTCATAACGAATACCTTTACCTTTGTACGGTTCCGGTTTCCTAAGTTGACGAATTTTAGCGGCAACCTGCCCAACTAACTGTTTATCGATTCCAAATACCTTGATTATGGTGGCGCTTGGTGTTTCAAAACTAAGATCTTGAGGCGGAATTACCAAAATTGTGTGTGAAAAACCTAATGAAAGAAACAATCTATCGCCCTTCATTTCGGCTTTATAACCTACACCTTCGATTTTCAAAACTTTTGAAAAGCCTGTTGTTACGCCTTCTACTATGTTATTTGTTAAAGCACGTGCTAATCCGTGCAATGCGCGGTTATGCTTTAAATTATTTTCTCTAGTAAAATTTATAACGCCATCTTCAAAAGTAAAGCTAATACCCTCTGGAATATTAACTGATAACTCGCCCAAAGGTCCTTTTGCTTTTATATTTTTGCCATCCATAGTCATTTGTACTTTGTCCGGCACTTGTATCGGTTTCAAACCTATTCTCGACACTTCAATACTCCTTAAATTACCATACAGTACAAATTACTTCACCGCCAACATTAAATATCTTTGCTTGTTTGCCGGTGACTATTCCTTTGGAGGTAGAGATAATAGCAATTCCTAAGCCGTTATGCACGCGCGGTAATTTATCCGCAGGTACATAGGCACGACGTCCGGGTTTGCTTATACGTCTAATATCCTTTATTACGGGTTTCCTCTTATAATATTTTAGAGTTACCCTTATTGTATCTTGAACTGTACCGTCGATTTTTTCAAAATCTTCGATAAAGCCCTGGTCTTTTAATATCTCGACTATTCCGAGTTTGACCTTCGATGCCGGTGCGTCAACTAATTTATGTCCGGCTAACCCTGCATTTCTGATGCGAGTTAATAAATCCCCTATTTGATCTGATACTGGCATTTTATCTTCTTCTATTTATTACCAACTTGATTTACGAATACCTGGAATTTTACCATCTAATGAAAGCTGACGAAATGCGTTACGGCATAAACCATATTTACGGTATACTGCCCGGCCTCTGCCTGTTAACGAACATCTATTTCGTACTCTGCAAGGACTGCTATTGCGAGGTAATTTTTGCAAACCCTCGGAATCACCAGCCTCTTTCAATGCGGCTCTTTTCTCGGAATATTTTTCAACTAAACGTTTACGTTTATCGTTGCGTGCTATTACACTAAGTTTCGACATACTAATCTTTCCTCGTAAATGGGAATCCAAATTCTTTCAAAAGATGATAAGCTTCTTCATCCGTTTTGGATGTCATTACAAATGTGATATCCATACCGGTTATCTTGTTTACTTTATCAACGTCTATTTCCGGAAACACAATTTGTTCTTTTATACCAAGGGTATAATTTCCCCGTCCATCAAAGCTTTTATCAGGAAAACCACGGAAGTCACGGATACGTGGAGCGGTCATATTTATGAATCTGTCTAAGAATTCATACATAGTAGCTCTGCGCAATGTTACCATACATCCAATTGGCATACCTGCACGCAATTTGAAATTAGATATAGCGTTTTTTGCTTTTCTTATTGTTGGTCTTTGACCTGTAATAAGTTCTAATTCGTTTATTGCGTTTTGCAATAATTTAGGGTCTTGAACTGCCCCACCGACGCCGATATTCAAGCATATCTTCTGCAATTTTGGCACCTGCATAATTGACCTGTATTGGAATTTCTCCATTAAGGCCGGAACAATACTTTCTCTAAAGAAGGCTTCTAATCGAGCTTTCGGCGCTACGGCTTGTACTGACTCGATACGTGGACCATCCATAATGAAGTCGAATTTCTTCGTTGCTCCCGGTGCATTTTTTGATACTTTTTTCTTTGCCATCTCTATCTACATTAATTAAGTTATAAATCTTGACCGTTAGATTTAGCAAATCTTTTCTTCACTATTGTATTATCCTTTGTTTCAACTCTGGTTCCGACGCGTGTGCGTTTTTTATCAGAATCAATCAACATTACGTTTGAGTAATGTACCGGCGCTTCAATAGATTGAATTCCGCCTTTAGGATTAGTTTGGCTTGGGCGGTTATGTTTTTTTACCATATTCACGCCTTCAACCAAGATTCGCATTTTCTCTGGGTAAACCTCGAGAACTCTACCTACTTTTGGTTTATTTACTTGGCGTTTTTTTGCTTTGTCATCGCCACTAGCTTGTGAGCGTTCTCTTTTATCATCGCCCGTAATAACTTGTACTAAATCGCCTTTTTTGATTTTTAATTTCATCACTTTACCTTATTATAATACTTCAGGAGCAAGTGAAACAATTTTCATAAAGTTCTTTTCACGTAGTTCTCTTGCAACTGGACCAAAGATACGTGTACCTCTTGGTTCCATTTTATCATTTAATATAACTGCGGCATTATCATCAAACCTTATGAAAGAACCATCACGTCTGCCAACTTCTTTAGCAGTTCTTACGATAACAGCTTTGCATACTTGACCTTTTTTGATAGCACCATTGGCTATAGCGGCTTTTACAGTTACCACCACTAAATCACCTAAGGATGCGTTTTGCTTTCCGTGCCCGCCTAATACGCGTATTATACGGACTCTTTTGGCGCCTGAATTATCTGCAACAGTTAAATTTGCTTCTTCGCGGACCATCGTTACTATCCTCCATTATTTTGCACGCTCTAAAATCTCGACTAATTCCCAGCGTTTTCTGGCGCTAAGAGGTCTGCTTTCTTTAATTTTTACAGTATCACCAATGTGACATTCGTTCATTTCGTCGTGTGCCATATATTTCTTGCGTCTTTTGTAATATTTTCTATATAAAGGATGCGCAACATGGCGTTCGACGCTCACGATAACTGTCTTTTCCGGCTTGTCGGAAGTAACTTTACCGACTAATACTCTCTTATGAGAGGTCTTTACTATTTCGTCTGTGCCGTTCACTTTTTTTTCCATATTACTCATCTACCTTTGACATTTGTCGTTCGGTTATTAATGTGTTTATTCTTGCTATATCCTTCTTCAGGATTTTTAAATAAGCAGTATCGTGCAATTGCTTTAACGCGTGCTGGAATCTCTGCTTAGCTAACGTTTCACGTTTTTCTTCTAGTAGAACTGACAATTCTGTGTCTGTCAATTCACGGATATCTTTCGCTTTATGAGGCTTCATTATACTGCAAATCTATTCGTGTAACAAATTTAGTTTTAATTGGCAGTTTATGGGAAGCTAATCTCATAGCTTCTTTGGCTGCTTCACGACTTACACCGTCAACTTCAAAAAGTATGCGTCCCGGTTTAACTACCGCAACCCAACCCTCTGGAGAACCTTTACCTTTACCCATACGAGTTTCTAAAGGTTTTTTAGTGTAAGGTTTGTCAGGAAAAATTCTTATCCATACTTGACCATCACGTTTTAAATAACGGTTAATTGCAATACGTGCGGATTCTATCTGGCGATTTGTTATCCAATGTGGCTCTAAGGCTTTTAAGCCGAAAGAACCAAAGGTTACCAGTGAGCCGCGGAATGCTTTTCCGGTCATTCTACCGCGATGGGTTTTACGTCTTTTTACTCTTTTAGGCGCTAACATTTTCTTTTACCTTTTTCAAATTATTTATTACCAATAATTTCGCCTTTGCAAATCCATACCTTTACACCGATTTGCCCATAGATGGTCGAGGCTGTCGCGACACCATAATCTATGTCAGCGCGCAAAGTGTGAAGTGGAATACGGCCTTCTTTATATTGTTCTGATCGAGCCATTTCTGCTCCACCTAGGCGTCCGGCGCACATCACACGGATGCCGACAGCTCCCATTCTCATCGAAGATGCTACTGATTGCTTCATAGCACGGCGGAAAGAAATTCTTCCTTCCAATTGCGATGCTATATTTTCAGCTACTAATAATGCTTCTAATTCCGGACGTCTTATCTCACTTATCAAGATTTTTATTTCTCTACCAGTGAAACTCTTTAATTCTTCTTCCAACTGTGTTATATCCTTACCTGAACGGCCGATTATAACACCGGGACGTGAAGTATTTATCGTTATGCGAAGATGTTTCGCTGTTCTTTCGATAATAATTCTTGCTATTCCGGCTTTTTTCTTTCTTTTACGGATATAACTTCTTACTCTTATATCTTCGGAAAGTTTTTCCGCGGTATTTCTTTCGTCGAACCAGTTTGCGTCCCAGCTCCGAATAATACCTAATCTAAGCCCTATTGGGTTAGTCTTTTGTCCCAAAGTCCACTCCTTAAATATTATTATGCATCTTCGTTATCAATACCGGCTCCCCCACTTTGAGGTGTAGCCACAACAATTGTTAAATGATTAGAGCGCTTGCGAACTCTAAATGCTCTGCCCATTGGGGCAGGTTGAATACGTTTCATTGCCGGCCCGCAGTTCACAAATACTTCTTTGACAAAGATTTCGTTTTCAGCTACCGAGATTTCTTTATCTTCTGCTTTATTCAATAAATTGTGTATGGCAGAATCTAATACACGATAAGCATCGCGTGCGGCTAATTTATTCGAGAAACGCAAAATGTTCAATGAATCTTGAGCACTTTTTCCGCGTATCAAATCGATTACTAATCTCATTTTACGTGGAGATGATCGAATATGTTTTTTTAAAGCTCTTGCTTCCATCCCATTACCTACTTTCTACTTACCTTTTTTTCTATGTCCGGCGTGACCGCGGAATATTCTCGTTGGAGAGAATTCACCGAACTTATGTCCTACCATATTCTCTGTTACATATACTGGGATAAAATTTTTCCCATTATGAACTGCTACTGTATGCCCTACAAAGTCTGGTGTGATCGTAGAGGCACGCGACCACGTTTTTATAACCTGCTTCTTATTAGCGTCATTCAGTACCTGAACTTTAGCGAGCAGTTTATAACTAACAAAAAACCCTTTTTTTAGCGAACGTGACATATTGTAAATAAGCTATTATTTTAAAAAAATTCTCAATTATTTATTTTTCTTTCTTCTGCGAACGATATATTTATCAGAAGGATTGCGTTTATTTCTCGTTTTCAAGCCTTTGGCATATTTGCCCCAAGGAGAACGTGGATGTAAACGACCACCACCGGATTTTGATGTACCTTCACCACCACCCATAGGGTGATCGACTGGGTTCATAGCCATACCGCGTGTTTGTGGGCGAATACCCAACCAACGTGTGCGCCCTGCTTTACCCAATGTTATGTTAAAGTGATCGCCATTACTGACAGAACCCAATGTAGCATAACAATTTGAATGTATCAATCTAATCTCGCCAGAAGGCAATTTTAGTGTTGCGAATTTTGCATCGCAAGCAACTAATTGTATTGTTGCTCCGGCAGAACGACCTATTTGACCACCTTTGCCGACTTTCATTTCGACGTTGTGAACAAATAATCCCACCGGTATATTCTTCAATGGTAATGCGTTACCATCTTTAAATTCAGCATCTGGACCAGTATATAATTTATCACCGACTTTTACTTTGTCTGGAGCTAAAATGTATCTATGTTCACCATCTTCGTATTCCATCAACGCTATGCGTGCTGTACGATTCGGATCATATTCGATTGTTTTAACTAAAGCCATCATTCCGCGTTTATCGCGTTTAAAGTCTATTATTCTATAGCGACGTTTGTGTCCGCCGCCACGATGACGTGAAGTTATTCTACCGGTATTATTTCTACCGCCGGATTTTTTCAAAGGAACTACGAGTTTCTTGAATGGTTTATCCGTTGTTATTTCTTCAAAAGAACTAACTGAATAAAATCTTGTTCCCGGAGTCATTGGTTTTAATTGTCTAATACCCATTTTTCTTTCTTCAATTAATTAACAATTAGTCTTCAGAGCTCCCAGCTCCTGATACCAATTCTATTTCAAAACCTGGCTTTAAAGTAATATATGCTTTTTTTATAGTTGCTGTATGGCCTTTTTGCATACCGCGACGAGTCATTCTTACTTTCTTTTTGCCTTTAATAATACAAGTTCTTACGCTTTGAATCTCTACTTCAAAATAACTTTCGAGAGCTTTTTTAATTTGAATCTTGTTGGATTCTCTAGCTACTTCGAAAACATACTGACGTAATGAAGCAAGTTTCATAGCTTTTTCTGTTATTATCGGGCGTTTAATTATATCTATCATTATCTATTACTCCTATGCCCGTTAATTATTGAAAGCTTCATTAATTTTTACTGCCGCCTCTTTGAACAGCAATATCTTTTTATGATTTAAAATATCGTACGTAGATATTTTATCGTATGGTTGTAGTTCCAATTTTGGAATGTTGCGTCCTGATAAATAAATATTTTCATCAGTTTTACCCATCATTACCAAAGTTTTCACACCTGTTAAATTTAAGTTTTTCAGTACTTCGGCCATACTTTTAGTTTTAATCCCGTCGAAAGTAAAATCTTCGACTACGATTAAATTATTTTCACTCAGTCTCAGTGACAAAGCAGATTTTCTTGCAAGCTGTTTCAATTTCTTAGGTAGTTTTCTTGAATAGTCTTGAGGTTTTGGTCCGTGAACAGTACCGCCGCCGACCCACACTGGTGAGCGTGACGAACCGGCTCGAGCCGTTCCTCTACCTTTTTGCTTCCAAGGTTTTTTACCGCCGCCAGAAACTTCCGATCTAATCTTAGTCTTGCGAGTTCCTTGTCTTTGGTTAAATAAATATGTAACCACCGACAAGTGCATTGCGTGCTCATTAGGTTCAACAGCAAATACATTCTCTGCTAATTCTATCTGACCTGACTTATTTCCGTCTTTCGTATATATATCTACAAGCATTTTTCAGCCTATTTAACTATTTCTATTAATGAATTAGGTGCGCCTGGGACACAGCCCTTTAATAAAATCAAGTTTCTATCCGGAATAATTTCAACTATTTCCAAATTATTCACTGACACTTTAGTGCCACCCATACGTCCGCCCATTCTTGTACCTTTCAATACTCGTGATGGATAGGATGATTGACCTACTGAGCCAGGGTGTCTTTGACGGTCTTTTTGACCGTGAGTTTGCATACCGACACCGGCAAAACCGTGGCGTTTTACAACACCTTGGAAGCCGCGTCCTTTGCTCTTTCCTGTTATCTTTACTTTATCGCCTTTTTCGAAGTCAGTTACTGTTAACTCGTCGCCTACTTCGTATTCTTTTTCTGGATTACGAAATTCTTTTAAATGACGTAACGGTTTAATACCGACTTTATCGAAAAGACCTTTTTCTGGTTTATTTACCTTACGCTCAGCTATTTCGCCGTATCCTATTTGGATTGCCGTATAGCCATCGCGTTCCATCGTACGTTTGATAGTCACAGCACACGGTCCCGCTTCTATTACTGTACAAGGTATTCTTACGCCGGCTTCGGTAAATAAACTTGTCATTCCAATTTTTTTGCCTATTAAAGCAGCCCTCATCTTGTTCTCCCGTTAGACCTTTACTTCAACATCAACACCGGCCGGCAACTCAAGTTTCATTAAAGCATCGACTGTTTTTTGAGTTGAACTCAAAATATCAATCAAGCGCTTATGAACCCTTGTTTCGAACTGCTCACGTGATTTTTTATCAACGTGAGGTGAACGGTTTACCGTATAGACTGTACGTTTAGTCGGTAATGGTATTGGTCCTGAAACAACAGCACCTGTTGAAATCACAGTGCGTACTATTCTTTCCGACGATTTATCAATTAATTTTGGATCATATGCTTTTAGCTTAATTCTGATCTTTTGTACTGCCACGTTATTTTCCCTCAAAAAATAAACTTGCCGAGTGTAGATATACTACTCTCGGCATATTTTTATATTATTCTTGAATTCTTGTTACAACACCCGCACCTACTGTACGGCCACCTTCGCGTATAGCGAAATGCAAACCGACTTCCATAGCTACTGGAGTTATTAATTCGATATCTATTTTGTCTAAGTTATCACCAGGCATAACCATTTCAACGCCTTCCGGTAACATCAAAGAACCTGTTACGTCAGTTGTACGGAAATAGAACTGTGGACGATAGCCATTAAAGAACGGTGTATGACGACCGCCTTCATCTTTACCTAATACGTAAACTTGAGCATCAAATTTATGATGTGGTTTAATGGAACCAGGTTTAGCTATAACCATACCGCGTTCGATTTCATCTTTAGCAACGCCACGTAATAAAAGACCTACGTTATCGCCTGCGCGACCTTCGTCTAATAATTTACGGAACATTTCAACGCCTGTACAAACTGATTTCTTGTGAAGACCGAAACCAACGATTTCAACTTCTTCGTTTACCTTTACTATACCGCGTTCGATACGACCTGTACCTACTGTACCGCGACCAGTAATTGAGAAAACGTCCTCAACCGGCATCAAGAATGGTTTATCCACATCGCGCATTGGGATTGGAATATATTCATCTACTGCGTCCATTAAATCATAAACGCATTTTAAAGCAGGATTATCCACTGTACAAGAAGGATCAGATACTGCTTCCAATGCTTTTAAAGCGGAACCAGGAATGATTGGAATTTCGTCACCAGGGAATGAATAGAATGTCAACAATTCGCGTAATTCCATTTCTACTAATTCAAGTAATTCTGGATCGGCGATATCAACTTTATTCATAAACACAACGATACGTGGAACTTCTACTTGGCGAGCCAATAAGATGTGTTCACGTGTTTGTGGCATAGGACCGTCTGTTGCGGCGCATACTACAATTGCACCGTCCATTTGAGCGGCACCTGTAATCATATTTTTGATATAATCCGCATGACCCGGGCAATCTACGTGTGCGTAGTGGCGGGCTGCTGTTTCATATTCTACGTGTGCTGTAGCAATAGTTATGCCACGAGCTTTTTCTTCGGGTGCATTGTCAATAGAATCGAAAGAACGCATTTCTGCGCCACCTTTCAATGCTAAAGCACCTGTTATTGCGGCTGTCAATGTTGTCTTGCCGTGATCTACGTGTCCGATTGTACCTACGTTAACGTGTGGTTTCGAACGATCAAATTTTTCTTTTGCCATTATAACGCTCCATAAGAGAAAAATTTATATTTAAAAAATACTATATACAAAAAAATATTTAAATATATTGATTTGTTATTATTGCAGACTCGTAATGAGAGAACTTCATTGTGTACACTGCTCGGCCCTGGCTCAAAGAGCGAAGTTTTGTTACATATCCGAACATTTCCGACAACGGAGTTACTGCTTGAATTACTTGCATCGTCCCGCGATACTCGATGTTTTCGATTCGTCCGCGACGAGCGTTTATATCCGCTATAATATCTCCTGTATATTCGTCAGGTGAAATTACTTCGACTTTAAAGTAGGGTTCCAAAATAGTTGAGCCTGCTTGGCGGCTGGCATTTTTAACCGCTATTGTGCCCGCTATTTTACAACCTAAATTTGTCGAAGTGCCTATCGAATATACAGCGTCTAGTAACCTAACCTTGACATCAATCATCGGATATCCGTTAGGACCGACTTTCAATGCCTCTTCAACTCCTTCTTGAATACTTTTAACAAGATCTTCAGGAAGTTTATTTGTTGGAATTTTATTTTCGATGACTATTCCGCTTCCGTTACCACCAGGTGAGATTTCTACTGTTACGTCGCCGTATTGTAGCTTCCCTGCTATTTGATTTTCGAAAACCGCGGAATCTTTTGCTATTGTTGCCGGTTTTTCTCGATATGCTACTTGTGGACGCCCTACTCGCGCAGGTACTTTAAATTCTCGAAGTAACCTATCTACCATAATCTCTAAGTGAAGTTCGCCGACGCCACTGATGATTATCTGTCCGCTTTCTTCATCTGTTTTGAATTTGAAAGTGGGATCTTCATCCGATAAGCGTGCTAACACGTCAAGCATTTTTTCTTGATCGGCTAATGTGCGTGCTTCTAAAGACTGGTTAATAACCGGTTCGGCAAATTCTATCTTTTCATATAAAATCGGTGCTTTGCTATCGCAAAGTGTGTCACCTGTATGAGTAAATCTCAATGTTGGGACAGCGATTATCTCGCCGGCTCCTGCGTATTGAAGTTCGTCTCTTTTATTTGAATGTATCCGGAAAATCTTCATTATTCGTTCTTTTTTCATCGCGGTCATATTTTCGTAGGACTTGCCTAATTCCATAACACCGGAGTAAATTCGAATGAATATCAATTTCCCTACATAAGGGTCGGTTAAAACTTTGAATGCTAAAGCGGAAAAACTTTCATCGCTATCCATAGTCCGGACAATCACTTTTTCGTGATCTTCAGCTGAAAAGCCTTTTACTACTTTAATATCCATCGGTGACGGCAGGTAATCTACTATTGCATCCATAAGCGGTTGGACTCCTATATCTTTAAAAGAAGAACCGCAGAATACAGGTACCATTTTCCCTGCTAAAACACCTTGTCTTATACCTAACTTAATATCATCATTTGCCAATTCACCGTTTGTTAAATACTTTTCGAGTAAGTCATCGTTATTCTCTGCGGCCGCTTCTATCATCAAAGCTCTGTATTCTTCAGCTTCATCTAAGTATTCACTTGGAATATCTGCTTCTTCGATATCTATTCCGCGAGATTTCGGGTCGAAGTATAAGGCTTTCATTTTTACAAGGTCTATTATACCTTTAAAATTGTCCGCCGCTCCTATCGGTAATTGAATCGGTACAGGGTTTGCTTTTAATTTGCTTTTTATCATTTCGACAGCGTGGAAGAAATCTGCTCCCATTCTATCCATCTTATTGATGTAGGCTATTCGTGGAACTTTATACTGGTCTGCTTGATACCAAACAGTTTCGCTTTGAGGTTCCACACCTCCTACAGCACAAAAAACACCTACTGCTCCGTCCAACACTCTAAGAGAACGCTGTACTTCGGCTGTGAAATCAACGTGTCCGGGAGTATCAATTATATTTATTTGAAACTCTTTCCATTGACAAGTTGTCGCCGCCGAGGTAATCGTTATCCCTCTTTCCCGCTCTTGCTCCATATAGTCCATAAAGGCTGTTCCGTCATCTACTTCGCCTATTTTATGCAGGTAGCCTGAATAAAATAGTATCCGCTCGGTAGTGGTGGTTTTGCCTGCATCTATATGTGCAATTATACCGATGTTCCTCAATTTCGATATGTCAACATCCGGTTGCATTAATTGGTCAGGTTTATTAGTTTACAAAGAACTATCAATTTACTATTTGTTACCATTTGAAATGCGCGAAAGCCTTATTGGCTTCAGCCATTCTGTGGGTATCTTCACGTTTTTTTACTGCGGAACCTTCGCCCTTAGCCGCACTCATTAATTCGCCGGCAACTCTTTCTGCCATCGTTTTTTCTCTGCGTGCTAAAGCGTAGTTCTTTATCCATCTTATTGAAAGAGCTATGCGTCTATCATCACGTACATCAACAGGTACTTGATATGTGGCTCCACCAACGCGATGCGAACGGACTTCCATCAAAGGTGCCGCATTTGATAATGCTTTTTTAAACACGTCCAATGGTTCTTCTTTCATTTTTTCAGCTATGATATTGAATGCATCATAAACTATACTTTGAGCTGTTGATTTTTTTCCGTCTAACATTATGTTATTAACAAAACGAGATACTAAGATATCGTTATATTTGATATCCGGAATCAGTTGTCTCTTTTCTGCTCTTCTTTTTCTCATATCGCTCTTTTCAAATTATTTTTTTACAACAGTTTTCTTAGGTCGTTTTGTTCCGTATTTCGAACGGCCTTGATTTCTTTTTTCTACACCTTGAGTATCAGCGGTTCCACGTATAATATGATAACGAACACCAGGTAAATCCTTTACCCTGCCACCGCGTACAAATACCAAGCTATGCTCTTGAAGATTGTGACCTTCGCCCGGAATATAAGCAGTTACTTCGATGCCCGTTGTTAATCTTACACGTGCTACTTTACGCAAAGCTGAATTTGGCTTCTTCGGTGTTGTAGTGTAAACTCTGGTACAGACGCCACGGCGTTGCGGGCAATTCTTTAAAGCTACCGATTTACTCTTCTTTACTATTTTCTTTCTGCCTTTTCTAATTAACTGACTTATAGTTGGCACGTCTAAACCTCAAATATATTTTTCTTATAATCTCATAAATAGAGAATTCAAAAATAAACTTTTTTTCCACAACCACCAAATTATATTTCTTTTTTTTTTAAATAATGTTAAATTAATATCACTTTTTGCGAAAATAATTCGTTTTGCCATTCCAATTCCACATTTTTGGTCTTTATTAACTCACATATAACTATAATTTTACTACTCATCCGATGACTTCAAGTCATCGGATGAGTGAAATGCACAATATGACATCCGTTATTTTCTACCCTAACAGGAATCCATTTTTAGACAATTAAATCGAATAGATAAAATAAATAGTACTAATTAGGACTTATTCATATAATATTTGTTATTTTTGCCGTATAAAGATTTAACGAAATAGTGATAAAAAGTTCTAAAATTCAATACCATTTAATGAAAAGTCTAACAATGAGATGAATATATGATTTTAAATTGGGATGAAAATAAAAATCGAATAAATATATTGAAACACGGAATAGATTTCTACGATATCGCCGAGGCTTCTGAAAATCAAATGCTTGTTAAAAGGGATGAACGAGCTGATTACGGTGAAATCAGGTATATCGGCATAGGTACAATTTTTTCAATTGAAGTAGTAATAGTTTGGACAATTCGTGATGAGAGCATAAGGATTATCTCCGCGCGTAAAGCTAATAAAAAAGAGAGAAAAATATATAATGATAAAATCAACTAATACGGATTGGCAAAAATTAAGCCAACAACAAGATGCGGATATTGACTATTCAGATATTCCAAAGACAGATGAAAAATTTTGGAAAAATGCTGAAATTGCATTGCCACATAAAAAAGTAGAATTCACAATTAAGATTGATGAAGACTTAGCTATTTGGTTGAAAGCAATGGGTCAAAACTCAAATCAAGCGATGAATAATTTGATTCGGGCATATTTTTTGTTTAATATGAAAATATAATAAAAAGGGCTGTCTCAAAACATCAAATATCGCTGACAAGCAAGGATGCTTATACTACCAAGTTATTGATATATCGGTGGGTCAATCATCCCTGATTGATATTCATTCTATTAATTTCGAGATTTGAGACAGCCCATATATTCTTTATTTCTTAATACTCAACTTTTGAGAATCAATAATTTTATCCTTCTTTCTGTATAATATAGTATATGTTCCAGCAGTCAACTTTGAAACATCTATTTTATCAATAGGGTTGCTTTCAATTAATACTTTGTCATTCAAATCTATAATGTATATTTGTTCGTAGTCCAATTGTGTAGTTAATGGACAATATGGGTTTGTGTTATTATTCAGATTAATTTCAATAATTGGTTCCGGTGAGTCAGCGGCTACTCTCCAATAAGTTCCATCGTAATCAACACAAAGTGTGTCAT
The DNA here is from genome assembly GCA_038206725.1 of Kapaibacterium sp. (SeqCode). Classification (GTDB taxonomy): domain Bacteria; phylum Bacteroidota; class Ignavibacteria; order Kapaibacteriales; family UBA2268; genus JBAXXL01. The sequence continues at coordinate 60,587 of JBBRAO010000001.1, read as the reverse complement.
AACAAATACCTTCGTTAGTATGTATTACAAAATATAAACAATATGTATCGGGATTATAGCCATCAAACGAACCATAATAACCTTCATAAAAACCAAATTGATTTGCTGTCATAGTCTCTTCGAAAACAGGAGTCGAATCTGAGGGACTTGGATTTGGATTTGCGCAATAAGCATCAGCAAAAAGGAATTGACAATCGGGGCAGTACTTTTGATATTTCCTATTTCCCATTCCGGAAAAATCTATCAAAAATTGGTGGGGTTCTATGATGATTGTACCACCGCCTATTGGACTATATCCAATCACCGGACTTATTGTCGCGTGATATACTTTACAACAGTCACAAGGTGGCTCCGGTACTACACAATCTAATGTAAAATCGAATGATTCGCAATTTTCATTTCCACCAAATAATCCAATTAATCTGAAATCAGTTGTATCACAAATATTATTGATGGTGAAATTAATTTTACCATTTATATGATCAATAATTAATCCGTTTTGAATATTAATAGTAGTCGTATCGTTATTGCTTAGGTTCACTAATGACATATTTTCTAACATCAAACGAACAATGTTACTATAATCATCACATACATTTAATTGGATTTCAATCTTATATGAGCAACACAAATCAATAGGAGGTTCACTAATTCTATCTGTAGTTATACTTATCTGTTCACAAGGATTTATATTGGGGAAAGGATAACTGTATGTCATATTACAACCATAATCATTTAGAATTTTGCCTTCCGAATCATAAAAATCGAATCCTAAAAGTATTGGATTGTTTCCCATCATTTGGTAATAAAACAAGTCACAGGGATTTATTGTAAATTTGATAGTTGGTCCAATATCTATACTATCAGCAAAAGTATCGAAGAAGAATGTTTGTTGGTCGCCGGAAGCGCGATAAATACGGATCCCTTTAGGATATTGACCTCCAGGAAAAAGGCTTGGACTTAGCCCACCTATATCAATCGTAAATATCATTTTACCATCTTTATATTCAACCTTAATGAAATTAGAGAAATTGAAATCGCAAGGTTCCGTTTCGGAGGCCATTGGACTCGGACACTTCTCTCTATTCTCCACTGACGGCATCCAATAAAAGTCGTCCTCAACTTTAAATACTGTTGTGTCGTTCAGAAACCGTATCAAGTATTTATTATATAAGTCGTCTCCTTGTGATGGTGATACTATTTGGAGATTAGGATCAATAATGATACATCCGAACAAATAAAATAGTGCTCTATATGTATAACCCGTAAGAGATGTTGAGTTGCCCTGTGATTGGATTCCCAAACCGATTCTTTCTGTGGTGTTATTATAATAAGGATATAATAATTGCGAGCCGGACCAACCGCTAAAATTTCGAGGAGGATTTGGGGGCTGTGGTGCGGGTGGATCGTTTGGTGATATCACAGTCAAATTTATTGCAGTAACCCATATTGGCACATCTTGTATTGTCTGGGCGGTTCCATCGGAATTCTTAAATAAATATGTCGGTGTGGCCGCATGTCTCCCCATTATTGAAAAATCACTAGGATTATTAAGAATTCTGCTGGAAGAATTATAATCGAAAAGCCGCTGAGTTGTCCATCCCAAATGCAACTCCTTATAAAATGGCATTTGTTTCATTTTTAAAATTGCATAGTCACCAAATGCAGGGCGCCCATCACCGTAAGCAACAGCTGAAACACCACAATAATCAATAACTTCATTAAAATCAATAGTTTTACGCCATAAAGCGAAATCGCTTTGACTACAACCGGTTAGATGTATAGGTTTACCATACTTATGGTGCCAATTAAAACGAATTAATGTGTTATTTAAAATCGCTTGTTCATCAGCGGAAATTGGTCCTACATTATATTTAATTGTAATATCGCAAAGTTGTTGTATAAATGCATTATGGTAAACAGTAAAAATTATACCTTCGCAATCGCTTTCCGGAAAGTTCATCAATGTTCCAGCATTAGCACCCCAATAATCAATCCAATTAAATGGTGATTCAGTACTAAAATGTGGTGGTTCCATAATAATGCACGATGCTCTTGATGCGGCAATATTTTTATCATTAACTGAATATAAATTTTGAAGAGTTAAAAGCTCGCAGTCATACCAAGCACCAAGATAAGAAGCACTATTCTCCGTATAAGCCTCGCTTATGTTATCGCAGTATTTAGAATTTCCATTTATTCCATAATTATCGCAATCCCAATTGGTTTCATCCTGCAAGCTATTTTTCCTTTTTGGTTTCAAATCATCATTCGATTGAAATGAAATCGAAGATAAATTCAAATTATAATCTTGTTCACTATTGGAAACCATTTCAAGAATAAGTTCATTCGCGGGAATTTTAACGATATTTAGCAGATCATTTATTGATTTTTGATAAATCGGTCCCGCTACTATTTGGTAATCAGTCGTAAAAACATAGCAATATGCACCGTTTTTAAGTTGAACATTACTGAATCTCAATGTCATTTCACCAAGTGATTTTGACGCAACATTAAATTTTATACGCGCAATATTTTTCCCATCAATTTTTTCTATTTTGAGATAATCTTTCATATTATCCGATAGTTTATCTTTATAACAATTACCATTGCCGTCAACAGCATAATTAAGTGTTGGCAAATCTTTGATAGACGTTAAACCGAATTTCTGATACGAAGGCGGCTTTTCAATATTATAGAAAATCTGGGCATCCAATTTTGGAAATAGCGTTACAAATAAAATAAAAACTATACATAACTTTTTCATCATAACTTCCTATTTAATAATTAAAGATTTAGTTTCATTATTTATTTCTATTAAATAATTGCCAATGGATAGCCTTGAAATATCAAGTTGTATATGATTAGTGCCATAAGGTATTGTGTAGCTTAAAATAATTCTTCCTGTAATATCCAGTATCCTTAAATCCGCTTGTTCAATCATTTCTCTTTCGATTGTTACTGAATTGTTAGCAGGATTTGGATAAACCTTAAATGTGTTTTGCTGATTTTCATTTACACTTGTAGAACAATTTTCAGAAAATTCAGTCCACTCATCAATTTCTTTCCAATTTTCTTTTGACCACTCAGAATCATCAGCAGTAATACATTTTAAATCGGGATTGTTATTGGCTTTAAATGAAGTAATTAGTGTATTGTTATTATTCCTTATATTTAAACTAGCAAGTTTATTGTCACTAACCCAAAGTTGGTCGAGTTTGGTAAAATTTGAAAGGTCTAAACTGGTCAATTGGTTCCCGTTCAGTTGCACTCTCCACAATTCTGGTAAATTGGTTATTATTAAATTTAAAATTAAATTATTGGGTATGAATAAATATCGCAATTTGGGAAAATCAAGTACTTGAAATTTCGTCAGAGAAGTATTATAACACCTGATTAGATCAAGATTAACGCATCCATAAATGTTTAAATCTATTAAAATATTGTAGCTACAATCCATTTTTTTTAAATTTGCACAGCCTGAAACATCAAATTTGTCGAGATTTGGGCTGTTGTCAAAATTTACTTCTCGCAAGTTGACCATACCGGATAGATCAATTTCTTTAATACCATTACAATAGTTCATCAATATTTTTGTTACATTGATGAATTCTTTTATACCTGTTAAATCTGTTATCTTATTTGGTCCAAGCCATAACAAACCTTTGAATTCCACAGCTTCTGAACGCTGAATTTCGCCGTCATAATTTAAATCAATTTGCGGTTGACTGTATTCAGTCATATTAACTAATATCCATTTAAAATTTGAATCGGGGAAATTGATTATATCATCATCGGCGATAACTTTTGCAGTTAGAACCAAAAATGTTGCCATAATAGCAACTAATATTCTTTTCATCATAAACACCTCAAGAACTATTCATAAAATAATAAATCATTGTAAATGTAAATTAAGATTAATTTGCAATATAAACAAATTCACTTCAGCGGTTTGTTCATTTTCACCAAAAAGACGCCCCCGAGTTCAACACCCATTAAATACAAAATGTGAATCAATAAACCCACTTTGCATTAATAATCTCACGAAGTGAGTTTTTTATTAAGTATTAATTGATTATTTTTGAATATTATAGAAGTTATTTTCTTGAATTTTCAACAAATAATGTTTTATATATAAATGTGTAAATTATAATCATTAAAATAAATAGGAAAAATAAAATGGCTAATAAAAGAGATTATCTCAATCCTGATAAAATTATCCGTCATATAGATGTAAAGCAACATAACGTTGTGGAACTTGTTGATGCGATGGGCGGAATGGCGTTCCAAGCAAGAAATCTGCACCGTGCCGCCACGATATTCGATATGATGGTTAAAGAAACCGAATGTGGTATATATTTAACTTTAGCGGGTTCATTAGTATCCGCGGGTTTGAAACAAGTTGTTGTTGATATGCTTGAAAACAATATGTGCGACGCTTTAGTTTCGACTGGCGCCAATATAGTTGACCAAGATTTCTTGGAAGCTTTGGGATTCCTTCACTACCAAGGTACTCCATTCGTTGACGATAACGACTTGCGCGATTTGATGATTGATCGTATTTATGACACATATATAGATGAAGACGATTTGCGCGTTTGCGATATGACAATCGCTGAAATAGCCAATTCATTAGAACCTCGTCCGTACAGCTCACGCGAATTTTTAGTTGAAGTAGGCACTTGGTTAGTTGAAAATGACAAAGGTCAAGGCTCTATCATCCGTACCGCTTATGAAAAAGGCATACCTATTTTCTGTCCGGCGTTTTCGGATTGTTCAGCCGGTTTCGGATTGGTTCATCACCAATACTTCACCAAGGGCGATGTTGTTACATTGGATTCCGCAAAAGATTTCCTTGAATTGACGCGTACAAAAATCGAAATGAAAACTACCGGTATTTTTATGATTGGCGGAGGTGTTCCTAAGAACTTTACTCAAGATGTCGTTGTAGCGGCTGAAGTGTTAGGCGAAACTGCCGATATGCACAAATACGCTATTCAAATTACAGTTGCCGACGAACGTGACGGCGCGCTGAGCGGTTCAACATTGAAAGAAGCAAGCTCTTGGGGCAAAGTTGAAACTACTTACGAACAAATGGTATTCGCGGAAGCAACTATGGCTATGCCGCTTATAGTAGGTTATGGTTATCATAAAAACAATTGGAAAGCGAGAAAACCTCGCAGACTTAACGACTATTTAGAAGCATTTTAATGAAAGCCTTTACTGCAACTTTTATAAGAGCAACCGACCACGAGAATGAATTCCCAAATGATTTTCTTCCCGAAGTGGCTTTTGCCGGCAGGTCCAATGTTGGCAAGTCTTCATTGCTGAACTCCATAGTCAATCGTAAAAACTTGGCTCATATCAGCTCTTCCCCCGGGAAGACACGAACCATTAACTTTTACGATATAGACAACAAATGGAGTTTGGTTGATTTACCGGGTTTCGGTTATGCGAGTATATCCAAAAAAACACGTAGTTATTGGGAATTGCTCATTTTTATATATTTCGAAACTCGCAAAAATTTGAAATTTGTCTGCTGTTTGATAGACAGCCGACACGACCCACAGCCGAAAGATTTAGCTTTGCTCGAATGGCTGGTTAATAATGATAAGCGTTTTATAGTCATATTGACAAAATGCGATAAAATTACCGAAAAAGCAATCGAAGAGCGTCGCGCGCAATTATTGAATTTGCTCGCTCAGTGCGATGGATTAATGGATGTTCTGGCGTATTCTTCCGAAAGCGGACTTGGGAAAAAGGATTTAATTGGTATGTTAAATAAGTACTTAGTAAAATAATGAGCTCGTTTATGGATTACAATATAATTTGGTTTATATTAGTGGGTGTTTTACTCACTGTTTATGCGACATTACAAGGTTTCGACTTAGGTTGCGGGGTATTGCATTTGTTTTCTAAAAGCGAAAACGAAAAAAGTACCATAACGCAATCTATCGGACCGGTGTGGGACGAAAACGAAGTTTGGCTAATCACCGCCGGTGGAGCACTATTTGCCGCCTTCCCCCACGTTTACTCGTCAGTGTTTTCGGGTTTTTACCTGGCCATTATATTGCTTATGTTAGCAATCATTTTTCGCGCTACCGGAATCGAAATCCGAAATAAAATGAAAAATAAAACTTGGAGACGAATATGGGATTTAGCATTCGGTATTTCATCACTCCTAATTCCTTTGTTATTAGGTACGGCATTGGGTAATGTATTAAATGGTGTACCAATGGGTGCAGATAAAGAAATTCGTATGTCTCTTATTGGCTTACTAAATCCATTTTCGCTTCTATTCGGTATATCAACAGTAGCGGTTTTTGCACTACACGGAAATCTGTTTGCTGTTATCAAATCGGATAGCACAATAGAGCAAGCGTTCAAGGACAAGTTTAAGTTTACATATCCTATTGCAGCGGCTTGCGTATTAGCTGTGCTGATATCCGGAATGTTCCAAACGCACTTGACCGCTAATTATGCCGCAAATCCATTGTTGATTGCTGTACCGCTTTTGGTTCTTATTTCCTATTTTATTGTGATTGTTCAAATTATTAAGCAAAATTTTAAGTTAGCATTTGTATTTTCATCTTGCGGAATTGCGCTCCTTATGGCTACGATTTTAATAGCAATGTTTCCAAATATCGTATTTTCATCGCTTCTATCGGAATTTAATCTAAACATATATAATTCAGCTTCGTCACAACAGACGCTGAAAAATATGCTAATTATTGCAGGTATCGGATTACCGCCGGTGATAATATACACATTATATATATATAGAGTATTCCGCGGAAAAATAAAATTGTCGGATAAATTGGAATATTAGAATAGGTTACGATGTCAGCAACAATATATACTATACATTACGAAACACCCGAAAAACAAAAAATAAAAAAAATAATTGAAGTTTTACATTCGGGCGGTGTAATATTATACCCTACCGACACAGGATATTCCTTAGGTTGCAAATTGAGTAATAAAGAAGCAATTACAAAACTACGTCGGATACGTCAATTGCACACCGAGCACCCGATGACATTCTTATGTTTGGATATATCTAATATCTCGGAATACGCCAAGGTTGACAACGACGCGTACAAGATGATTAAGCGATTGACACCGGGACCTTATACATTCATTCTACCGGCTTCCAAAAATGTTCCAAAATATTCATACAATCCTAAACGTAAAACATCCGGAATCCGTATTCCGGATAACCGTTTATGCAAGGCTCTATTAATGGAACTCGGTGAACCGCTGATATGCTTAACGGCAAAACTACCAGACAGACAGGAATTTGATGACACAGAAGATACTATAAACGCCTTTACGAAGTTAGTTGAAGCTTGCGTCCGTACCAACGAACACCATTTTGTTGGAGAATCCACTGTGATAGACTTAACACAAGATGAGTTCGTCATTCAACGTCGCGGTGCTGGCTATGATGAATTACAGGACTTCATTCGCGATGAACTTTAAAAGAGTGGTTATATAAATGGATAAATTATTCGAATCAACCGACACCTTTGCTTCCGGACTAAGAAGGAAATTATTTTTCGCCGCTATTATTGTATTCGCTGTTCTATATATCGGTAAGTTAGCCCAACTTCAGCTCTCAAATTCACAATATTCCGAACAAAGCCGTGCCCAAGCCGTAAAAAGGAATAAAATCGTTCCATCGCGTGGAAATATGTATGATAGGGATGGTCAACTAATAGTTTATAACGATGTTTTGTTCAGCATCACAGTTACTCCAATTGATTTCCGTGAGCATTCCTTACCACTACTCTCCCAAATAACCGGACTTTCACCTAAGCTGATAAAATATAAGATTTACAAATCCAAAAAAGGATTCACTAAGTTTGCGCCGATAAAGATTATTGATAGCGCCGATTTTTCGGTTGTCTCACAAATTGATGAATTTAGCGATTATCTCCCCGGGGTAGAAGTAAAACCAGAATCAAAAAGAAAATATGATTTACCCTGCCATTTAGCTCACGTTTTAGGTTATACGCGTGAAATCACCGAACGGCAACTAAAGAACGCACCCTATTACGGAATGGGCGATATCGTCGGACAGAGTGGTATTGAAGCCGCTTACGAAGATATTCTCCGCGGTAAAGACGGTTTTAATTTCTTCACTATCAACAAGTTTGGTGAAAAGGTCGAAGCCGTGGGCACCGAGAAACTGCAGGTTCCGGCTGTGAACGGATCGGATTTGTATTTAACAATTGACCTCAATTTACAAAAACGGGCAGAAGCTCTTTTACGTGGTAGAAGGGGTGCCGCTGTAGTATTAGACCCGAATAACGGCGATGTTTTGGCTATGGCAAGCGCACCCGATTTTGACGTACAGAAATTCAGTGGAAAAATTGACAGAGATTACCTGAAGAAACTCTACGCCGATAAGAACAAACCATTGTTTAACCGTGCTATTTCAGCGCGTTATCCGCCCGGCTCCACTTGGAAAATGATGACCGCTTTAGCTTCGATGGGCGAAAATATAATTACTGAAAATTCTACTATTCTTTGTACAGGTGGTTACAATTTAGGTGATAGGATAATGATGTGCCACGGTGTTCACGGCAATATTAGTGTCCGAAACGCTCTTAAGTTCTCGTGTAACTCCTATTTTGGAAAGCTTGGCGTTAAACTTGGCTTCAAGAATTTTTATAAATGGGCAACATATTTCAATTTTGGCAAGGTTACAGGAATTGATATTGCCGGTGAATCGCAGGGGCTATTGCCAAACGAGGCTTTTCTGCAAAAACGCTTCGGCAAATTTGCTTTGGCGCACGGACGTTTGGCAAACTTCGGTATCGGTCAAGGTGAAATTTTGGTTACTCCTTTGCAAATGGCGGTTTATGTTTCGGCTATCGCCAATGGCGGATTGCTAATTCAACCTCACGTTGTGGGATATACTAAAAACCATTTTTCAGGAAAAACTGAAATGCTAAACTACCAAGTAACCCGTTTACCGCTCACACGAGCTTCGATTAGCGCTGTAAAGGAAGGTATGTATCGCGTTGTAAATTCCGGTGGTACTGGAGGTTCGGCGGCGATAGGCGGTAAAAAAGTATGTGGCAAAACGGGTACTGCGCAAAACCCTCACGGCGCATCCCATTCTTGGTTCGTATGCTTCGCTCCAATGAACAATCCGACAATAGCCATAGCTGTATTGGTTGAGAATGCCGGTGCCGGTGCCGACGTTGCCGCACCAATAGCCCGCGAATTAATGATGCAACATTTCTACCCTACATATTATAATGTTGGCGAACCAACAACCCAAATCGACACCACTTCCACCGGTACCATTAATTACGAAAACTAATACAAAAATCAATTATGAATTTTGAATGCCCAGAACCGGTCATCGAGCGAAGTCGAGATGCACATCTTCAAGCTAGGAAGTAGCTTAATCTCAATAACCACCGCTGAAATCCGTGGTAAATCAAAATCCGTATTCAGCCCCGAAGGGTTGAATTAATTCTGTTTGGGCAAAATGTTGTTAAAAATAAACTTATTTTATATTCTAACCTTAGCTTTCTTTCTATAAGCATTCCATCCCTAAAGGGATGGTCTTCTTCTTTTCAACTTTCAACTGTTTGAAGATGGTTTCCCACTTCCGTGGGAAAGACAAAGAAGGTCTTATTTTCCTATCCCCCATTTTTACAAGGTGGTTAGTTGGTTTCTCTTCCTTCGCATTTTTTAATTTGAAACCTTCCAAAGGTTTCAAACCTTCGGAAGGTTCAGGAAGATGGTTTCCCACTTCCGTGGGAAAGACAAAGAAGGTCTTATTTTCCTATTCCCCATTTTTACAAGGTGGTTAGTTGGTTTCTCTTCATCTTTCTTCTCATTCAAAAACCAAAAAATCCTAATTCAGCTTCTTTTTATACCATATTTAGAACAAACCTGATATTTTGCCATCATTGTCTATGTCTATGCTCATAATAGCTGGTACTTTCGGTAATCCCGGCATTCGGATGATATCTCCGGCGATTGGGATAATGAATCCGGCACCGGCGGCGATCTCAAATTCTCGAATATTGAGCACGAAATCTTTTGGACGTCCCCACAAATTCGGGTTATCGGAAAGTGATTTCTGTGTTTTGGCGATACATATCGGCAAGTTGGACAATCCCAAATCGTTGATTAATTTAAGATGTTTACGTGCTTGCTGACTATACTCCACTTCCGACGCGCCATAGATTTTCTTAGCTATAATATCAACTTTTTCGGTAATTGAAAGGTTTAGGTCGTAAAGGAATTTTACTTCGCTTTTGTTCTCAGTCAAATCAACAACTTTCTCGGCGAGTTTTGTCATTCCGTCTCCACCTTTAGCCCACCCCTCCGAAATTTCGCAAGCGACTCCTTTTTCGGTTAAGTAGTCAATTATAGCGGCAATTTCTTCATTACTGTCAGTGACAAATTTATTAATTGCGATTACTATCGGGATTCCAAAGTTCTTGAGGTTCTCTATATGTTTATCCATATTTGCGAAACCCTTTTTCAAAGCTTCGACGTTTTTGGATTTTGCGACATCCATACTACCGGAACCGTGATATTTCAGCGCGCGCGCCGTTACCACCAACACCACAGCTTGCGGATGAAGTCCACCCACACGAGATTTGATGTCGATGAATTTTTCTGCCCCAAGGTCGGAAGCAAACCCGGCTTCTGTAATCACATAATCAGCCAGCGACATAGCGGTTTTTGTGGCTATTATAGAATTCGTTCCTTGTGCTATATTCGCAAATGGTCCACCGTGAATTATAACGGGGTTGTGCTCGAGTGTTTGAACAAAGTTCGGTTTAATAGCATCTTTAAGCAGAGCCGCCATAGCACCTTCGGCGTTTAAGTCGCGCGCGAAGACCGGTTTTTTGTCATAATTCAGCCCAACAAAAATATTACCCAACCTGTTTTTCAAATCCTCTATATCTTTCGATAGGCACAAAATAGCCATAATTTCGGACGCCGCGGTAATATTAAACCCATCTTGACGCGGTAAACCGTTGCCCGTTCCACCCAAACCAATAACGATATTCCGCAAAGCGCGATCGTTCATATCGAAAACCCTTTTCCAAAATATCTCGTTAGGATTCAATGCTGAACCTTTTGCCATACCAAAATACAATTCGTTATCAATGACAGCAGAAAGCAGGTTGTTCGCTTTTTCAATTGCCGCAAAATCGCCTGTAAAGTGTAGGTTGATGTCTTCCATAGGAATCACTTGCGATTGTCCACCGCCTGCCGCACCGCCCTTCATTCCGAAAACCGGTCCCAGCGAAGGTTCGCGCAAAGCACCGGCGGTTTTTTTACCAATTTTGTTCAAGCCGTCAACTAAACCTATTGTTACGGTTGTTTTACCTTCGCCCATAGGGGTAGGTGTAATAGCCGTTACAAGAACTAATTTACTTTTCTCGACCTTCTGTTCATCTATTACTGAAAGTGGCAATTTCGCTTTGTATTTACCATAAAACTCTAATGTATCGGCAGCTACGCCGATTTTTAACCCTACTAATTCGATTGGCAGTATTTCCGCCGCTTGAGCAATTTCTAAGTCCGTCATATCTATAATCCTAATATTATTTTATTTAAACGTATTAATTTTATAGATATTATATAATAATTATTTTTATGATTCGAGATTGTAAAAGAAAAGATTTTGCACAAAGATATATAATAAAAAAACGAAATTGCCGTCGTAGCACTATTAAGTTATGCAAAATGAAAAAAACAGGCTGGAAAATGGCAGAAAATAAAATTTTGTACAAGGGCATAACATACGACGATGTGTTGCTAGTACCCCGCTACTCCGAAGTTTTACCTCGAGAAGTTAAATTAGAAACGTCTATCACCAAAGATATCAAACTCAATATCCCAATCCTTAGCGCCGCAATGGATACTATTACCGAATCGGCTATGGCTATAGCTTTAGCACGCGCCGGTGGAATGGGTGTAATACATAAAAACCTATCTATAGACGCACAAGCGGATATAGTGGATTTGGTTAAACGCTCCGAAAGCGGTATGATAATGGACCCCATCACTTTGAAAAGTGATGCCAAAATATCGAAGGCTTTAGAACTAATGGCGAAATTCCGTATATCTGGTATTCCTATAATAGATGCCGAAGGTAAATTAGTCGGTATAGTAACGAACCGCGATTTACGCTTTAAACCGGCATTGGATGCGGATATTTCTACTATTATGACGAGGGATTCTCTGGTTACTGTTCCAATAGGAACAACTTTAGAAGAAGCGGAAGAAATTCTACAAGAACAAAGAATTGAAAAATTACCGGTAGTTGATTCCAATAATTTATTATTAGGGTTGATTACATTTAAAGATATACAAAAGAAAAAACAGCATCCAACAGCTTGCAAAGACTTTAAGGGTCGTTTGCGGGTTGGCGCAGCTGTAGGAGTAACATCCGATACGATGGAAAGAGTTGACGCTTTGGTTCGCGTTGGTGTCGATGCTGTATTTGTAGATACGGCGCACGGACATTCAATCGGTGTTTTGAAAATGATTGAAAAAATCAAGAGCAGTTATCCAAATATCGGAGTTATCGGAGGCAACATCGCAACCGGAGAAGCCGCACAGGCATTGATAGATCACGGTGCCGATGGAGTAAAAGTCGGTATTGGACCAGGTTCGATATGTACAACCCGCATTATTGCCGGTGTTGGAGTACCTCAGTTGTCCGCAATAATGAATACTGTTGAAGTTGCTCATAAATACGATATACCGGTCATTGCTGACGGCGGAATAAAACAAACAGGCGATATAGCAAAAGCTATAGCCGGTGGTGCCGATACTGTTATGGTTGGCAATATGTTAGCCGGTCACGAAGAAAGCCCGGGCGAAAAAATAATTTACGAACGCCGTGCATATAAAATTTATCGCGGTATGGGCTCTGTGGATGCTATGAAAAAAGGTTCCGCAGACAGGTACTTCCAAGATGTCGAAGATGATATAGCAAAATACGTACCTGAAGGAATCGAAGGGAGAGTACCGTTCAAAGGCAATGTAAGCGAGACAATTTACCAAATTATCGGCGGATTGCGCTCATCGTTGGGCTATTGCGGTTGCGCCGATATTAAACAAATGCAAACAAATGCACGATTTACACAGATTTCTTCAGCTTCACTGAGGGAATCACATCCACACAGCATAAGCATAACTAAAGAATCTCCTAATTATTTCATATAATATAAGTGTTTGTCATTATGGCTAAAAAAGAAAATAAAAAAATAGTTAAACCTACTGTAAAACCCCCATCAGTAGAAAAAGAGATAAAAAAGAATCCATCCACAGGCAAAGCGAATGCGGTACCGAAGTATCCAAGTATAGTTGATTTGAGATTGAACCAACTCAAGTATGCTATGGATGAGTATAAAGTACAAGCGGCATACCTGTCCTATCTACCAAATATCAGGTATCTTACTAATTTTTCCGGTTCTTTCGCAGAAGTTATTGTTCACGGTGATAATATTCATTTCTTTACGGATTATCGTTATGAACGGCAAATCCAAGATGAACTATACGATCTACCGGGTTTAAAAATCCATATCACAAGCAATATATGGGAATACTGCAGAAAGACTAAGATATTCAATGAATTTGTAACTCTTGGCTTCGAAGCCGATAAAATCCCGTATTCACTTGCTATTGATATTCGAAACAAAATTCGCCCGGTCAAGTTTAAACCTGCACCTTATCTATTTGAACCGTTCACTCAACCGAAAGGCATTGAGGAATTGGAATTCATCAGAAAAGCCTGTGAAATAGCTGAAGAAACCTACTCCGAAATACTAAAAGTTATCAAAGTCAAGATGACCGAAGACGAAATAGCTAATGAAATTGGTTATATCAGTCGCCGTTTGGGTTCTGAGCACATACCATCTCAGGTTTTAGTTACTTCCGGTGAACGTGGTAATATAATCAATGGTAAACCAACAGATCGCAGATTGAGAAAAAATGAATTGCTGATGATTAACTTTTCGACTCAATACAAAGGTTTCCAAGCCGAAATTTCGAGAACAATTGCAATCGGCAAAGCCACAAAACAGCAAAAAGAAATGTACGACATTTTATACGAAGCCCAAGAAGTGGCTATGAAAGCGGTTTTACCGGGTATGTCGGGATTGCATTACGATGCTATAGTACGTCAATTTATGAAAACTAAAGGTTGCAATGATTATTTCAAACACGGCTTGGGTTATGGTATTGGCTTAAGTTCCAAAGAACACCCATTCATAAATTTTGCAAATGAATCCGATCTTATTCCGGAAAAATGCGTCATTATGGTTGCTCCGGGTGTTTATACCGAAAAATTCGGTATGCGTCTTCAAGATCCATTCATCGTAACAAGTCAGGGCGGGGTCCGCTTAACACACCCTCCGAAAGAATTACCTTCTATAGAAGGATAAATCGAAACGATATGTTGACTAATTTTTAAAAGCAGGTGTAAACCTGCTTTTTTTTATCTTGTTACCAAGCTCCTGCTTGCTAACGTCTTTATGATTTCCTATTCCACCCCCTGTCCCGCCGATTTTATTATTTCATTTCTATGGGATTTCCTCCGCAAAACGGCACCTTTTTTCCATTAATATTTCATCTCTACGAGATTGAAGAGGCTTTCTGTATATTGTTCAGATTGACTGCAACCCTTTTTCTCCGCTCTCCCTTTTTCAAAACGGGTTAGGGGGTATCGTCTTCTTCGCCGTGCGTCTCGACTCACCTCGATGACCATTTCAGGTCGGGGATGACTAACAAATCCTTTAATTCAAAAAGTCCTTCAAATCTCGGTTCAGACATTTTTCTTCATAATCCTAATTTAATTTGTAATTTTGCACTTATATAAACGACTAATATAGATATGGAAAAAATAAAGACCGATATAGATTTTACTGACGAAATAGATGGGATTAGCTTCTCGGCGGAATTGCTCGAGAAAATCTACAGTTTTCCGACCACCCCGGGGGTTTATTTTCACAAAAACTCCAAGGGACAGATAATCTATATTGGCAAAGCAAAGAACTTACGCAACCGCGTTAAAAATTATTATACCGACCTGAGGCACAAGGATCCCAAAACCTTGGCGCTGATTAAGAAAATCGCCGACACGGAATATATAGTCGTTGATAGCGAAGCAGAAGCTCTGATTTTGGAAGACACTATGGTCAAAAAGCATAAGCCTCATTATAACATTATGCTTCGCGACGACAAGTCATTTCCATATATTAGAATAACCAACGAAGAATACCCTCGGATTTTTGTTACCCGTACTCTGATTCACGATGGCTCGAAGTATTTCGGACCCTACACCGACGTACGCAATATGAAGTTTATGCTTCAAACAATATTGAATGTATTCCAACTGCGGACCTGTAAACTAAATTTAATCGAAAATAAAATCAAGCAAGGCAAGTACCGCGTTTGCTTGGAAAACCATATAAAAAAATGCGATGGTGTTTGCGCCAATTTGGTGAGCCGCGAGAACTATTTGCTGAAAATCAAACAAGCTCAAAAACTCCTTTCTGGGAAAATGCGCGACGTACTGAAATTCCTTAAAGAACAAATGGAAATGCTCTCCGAGCAACAACGCTATGAAGAAGCCGCCGTAATTCGCAACCGCTATTTCCAACTTAATGATTATTCCGAAAAACAAAAGGTTGTCGCATTGGATTTCACCGACCGCGATATTTTTGGATTATATACTCAGGACAACACAGCTTGCTCCATTGTTTTGAAAATCCGCGAAGGCAAACTAATCGGTAAGCGGCACTTTATTGCGAAAAACACTGTTGCCGCAACAAATGGTGAAATCATTCAGCGCACCGTAGAAAGTTGGTATCAGGAAAATGAATTTATTCCGAAAGAAATATGCCTAAGCGAAGAAGCCGAAGATATGGATTACCTAACCTCTTGGCTTGGTAAACTTTCCGGTAAAACAATGCATATTTTGATTCCGAGAATAGGCGACAAACGCCAGATGGTTGAAATGGCGAATACCAATGCCGAATACACACTCAAAGATTACTTATTGGCGCAAACCAGAAGAGCGCAAGCAATTCCGCGCGCTGTGGATTCACTCAAAAGGGACTTACGTTTAGCGAAACTACCTCGGCGTATCGAATGTTTTGACAACTCTCATATTCAAGGCACCGATTTGGTATCCTCGATGGTAGTATTTTTGGACGGTAAACCACAGAAATCAGAGTACCGCAAATTCAAATTGAAAACGGTTTTAAAAAACGATGACTTTGCCGCAATGCGTGAAACTCTTACACGCCGTTATACAAGGGCTATTAATGAGAAAACAGCCTTGCCGGATTTGCTGATTGTGGACGGTGGCAAGGGACAGCTTTCGTCAGCCGTTGAAGTTCTGACCGCGCTAAATCTATTTGATCAAATCCCCGTTATTGGATTAGCAAAACGATTGGAAGAAGTTTTTGTGCCGGGGGAAAGTGAAGCGCTGATGTTGCCAAGAACTTCATCGAGTTTAAAGTTACTTCAGCATCTCCGCGACGAAGCTCATAGATTCGCAATCACTTTTCACCGTTCGCTCCGCGATAAACGGACTATTCGAACAGAACTCACTGAAATCGAA
Source organism: Kapaibacterium sp. (SeqCode) (assembly GCA_038206725.1). Taxonomy (GTDB): domain Bacteria; phylum Bacteroidota; class Ignavibacteria; order Kapaibacteriales; family UBA2268; genus JBAXXL01. The sequence continues at coordinate 43,966 of JBBRAO010000001.1, read as the reverse complement.
GGTATTGGAGAAACAACCGCGAAAAAACTATTAACAAAATATGGTTCGATAGATTTAATCAAAGAACTTACTCAAGAACAATTAACAGAAACAATAAACAAAACACAAGCCCAACGGCTGATAAAATATTTTAAAAATGAAGATAATAAAAAGCACACATAAGATAATCACAGAAAAAAGTCACACTATTAATCTCGATATTCGCTATCCTGATAGTGGTAAAGATATGCCAATCGCTATTTTTAGCCACGGGTTCAAAGGCTACAAAGATTGGGGTTTTATTCCACATTATTGCAATTCTTTAGCCGAGCACTCTATAATTGCTGTCAATTTCGATTTTTCAATGAATGGAATCAGCGATCCTGACAGCGGTTTGGTTGATGCCGAAATTTTCGGGAACAATACTGTATCGCAAGAAATTTCTGATTTGAATCAAGTTATTGATTTCGTCACCAAATTGGCTGAATTGAAAAATATTTCAAACGGCGGTATAAATTTAATCGGTCATTCACTCGGCGGAGCTATTTCAATTTTAGTCGCGAAAAATAAAAAATATATCAATAAAATAATACTTTTAGCGTCAATTTCTAACTGTAACCGATATACCAAAAGGCAGAGCGCCGAATGGAAAAAATTAGGTAAATTGCAATTTGAAATTTATGAAACTAAGCAAAAATTATATCTTAACCGATCTTTTTTGGATGACATCGAAGCGAATTATCCGCCGAGCTGTTTATGCGATATTCTCGGAGAGCAACAAACACCGGTACTGATATTCCACGGAACAGAGGATTTATCTGTACGCATCGTCGAAGGTAAACAATTGCAAAGAGCCGCTAAAAGTGCTGATTTGATTAGTATCCACAATACGGGTCATAGTTTCGGTATAACCTCTAAATTCTCAGTTACAAATGACAAACTCGAATATATTATTAACGAATCAATAAAATTTATACAAAGCACCAATGTATAAGCAAGCCATAATATTTATCTTTATTCTTTCCATATCCGGTTGCGAAATAGTTTCAATCGGTAATAAAAACCCGAAGCGTCAAGCGGAAAGGTATTTTGACCAAAACTCGTCGTTTGGCGCTATATATCTATTCATTAGTGAATTAGACAGCAACAATATTCCCGCGGCGACGATTATTTTGGCTGATTCTACGGGAACAACCTTCAATGCGGTCGATCAGTACGAAATGTATTACGATATCGCCCGTCTAAAACGCAGAATTACAAATAGACCAATCACCGATTATTGGTGCGACACTTTAAGCAAGGATGTCTTCCGCTATAAAGTGGAACTGGATTATATAAAAACCATTTCATTTACAGCGCAAAAAGTAAAAGACAAATGGTTTATAATAAATTATAACGACTAATTTTAAATAAATATAAAGAGGTTATCAATGATAGCAAAAGAACTGCTTTCTCCAAAAAGCATTGTTGTAATCGGAGCTTCAAACGATATCAAGAAGCCAGGTGGCAAAATTTTATGGAACATAATTAATGGTGGTTTCTCGGGCGATTTATACGCCGTCAATCCTAAAGAAAATGTTGTTCAAGGTATCACTTGCAAAACAACAGTTGACGATTTGCCTGATGTTGATTTGGCAATTTTGGCAATACCCGCACCATATTGTTTAGACACAATTAAAACACTAACCACCGACAAAGGAACGAAAGGATTTATCATTCTGTCAGCCGGTTTTAGTGAAATTGGTGACGAGGGCAGAAAACTCGAAGAAGAAATCGTCAAAGTAATCGAAGGTATTGGGGGTTCATTAATTGGTCCTAACTGTATAGGTGTACTCACTACCAATTATCGAGGCGTTTTTGCTGGTCTAACACCAAAACTATTAACTACCGGAGTGGACTTTGTAACAGCTTCGGGCGCCACAGCTTGTTTTATTTTGGAAGTGTGCGTTCCTGCCGGCTTGCAGTTTAATAGCATTTTATCCGTGGGAAACAGTGCCCAAATCGGCGTGGAAGAAGTGTTGGAATTTTGGGACGAAAGCTTCGACCCTGCAACAAGTTCCAAAACGAAGATGATTTATATAGAAAATTTGAATAATCCATTGAAAATGCTAAAACACGCATCGTCCTTGATTAAAAAAGGTTGCCGTATTGCCGCTATAAAATCCGGCCGTACTGACGCAGGGAATCGTGCGGTTTCATCGCACACTGGCGCTTTAGCCGGTTCCGACGCCGCTGTGGAAGCATTGTTCAAAAAAGCCGGTATAGTCCGCTGTTTCAGTCGTTTGGAATTAGCTTATGTTGTTGGTTGTATGCAATACAAACCATTAGAAGGAAAAAATATTGCCGTTATAACTCACGCCGGAGGACCGGGTGTTATGTTGACCGATGAACTTAGCGACCAAGGACTTAACGTTCCACATCTCCAAGGTGAAAAAGTTGAAGAATTGAAATCAAAACTGTTCTTTGGCTCTGCTGTAGGAAATCCGATTGACTTTTTGGCAACCGGGACCGCTGAACATTTAGGGATTATTTTGGATTATGTGGACAATGATTTCGATGAAATAGACGGGTCCGTCGTGATATTCGGCACGCCGGGTATTTTCGATGTTTCACCCGTTTACAAAGTGCTAGACGAGAAAATTAGAACTTGCAAAAAGCCAATTTTCCCTTGCTTACCATCAGTAGTATTGGCAAGCGATGCGGTTGAATATTTTAAATCCCTGGGACGCTATAATTTGGAAGATGAAGTTCAACTCGGCAAGGCTTTAGGCAAAATTTACAATACTCCGAAACCTGCTGTCGAACCGGAATTACCAAAGATTAACGAAAACCAAATTCGATTGATAATAGATTCGGCTTTGGACGGCTATTTACCACCGAACAGAGTAGGTGATTTACTCGACGCCGCCGGTATTCCACGAGCAATAGAAAAAACAGCAATCACATTAGATCAAGCCTTAGAAGCCGCTGGAAAAATTGGTTTCCCTATGGTAATGAAAGTCGTAGGACCTATTCATAAAACCGATGTCGGTGGTGTGGTGCTGAATGTGAAAACTATGGATACTGTTAAAGCTGAATATGAACGTATGATGAAGATTACAGACGCGGTCGGTGTACTTTTGCAACCGATGCTGTCGGGTCAGGAGCTTTTCGCCGGTGCGAAAGCCGAACCTGACTACGGTCATTTGATTTTATACGGATTAGGTGGCATATTTATCGAAGTATTCAAAGATGTAGCTTGCTCATTGGCTCCTGTTGGGAAAGACGAAGTTTTGACTGAAATCTCAAAATTGCGTTCTGCCAAAATGTTCGAAGGTGTACGCTCGCTCGAAGGAATAAACAAAGATATGTTCGCCGATGTGGTTGTGCGTTTATCGGCATTGCTGAAAGTCGCTCCCGAAATAGCGGAACTTGATTTGAATCCGCTTTTGGGTACTGCAAATTCTGTTGTTGCTGTTGATGCGCGCATTCTAATTGAACATATAAAAGAAGATGAAGATTATTTAGTTGATGATTATTATATTCATCAATCGCGCGATTTATAACATTGCATTATTTGAATTGATTAAATGTCCGATCCCTCCTTGGTTTCGGACATTTTTTTGTGACTCGTTACCAAGCTCCTGCTTGGTAACGTTTTTGCTTTTTACTTCGCAAAAAATATATCCTTTTTGTCAAAACTCAAATTTATTTACAAAAATATACCTAAATTGTACGAGTTTAGCAAGCCATATCACGCTTATATACAACAAGATGCGTCTGTTAATAAAAAATTAATTAAAATAAGTTGAATATTTTGAAACTTTTTGGCTCTTTATTTGTCTTATATTAGTAAATTAAAAAATAAATATGTGAAATATATAAAGTTTTTCGAGGATAATATGAAATTTCTAACAACCGCACTGATATTACTGATTGCTTTTGGCATTAGTGCCGGCGCGCAAACCGATACATTGGTTATTAAATTGAAAAATAATCAAATCGAAAAAAATGCCGTTTCCAAAATAAAACAAATCAAATTCGAAAATGTGACTTCCGTAAATGACCTCACTCCTATCCCAAGTGGCTTGACTTTGAACGAGAACTATCCGAATCCGTTCCAAGAGCAAACCAATATAGAGTTCGAAATCGCTTCCGTAGGCGATGTTGAAGTTATAATTTATGATAATCTTGGAAATCAAATCCAAAAACTGGAATGTACCAACTGCCGAATCGGCAAAAATTCTTTGCAATGGAACTGCACCGACAAAAATAACCACCGTGTTGAAAACGGCGTTTATTACTACGAAGTCAGATTCAACAACGAAATGCAATCCAAAAAAATGATACTAATTAAATAGAGCCATTTATGAAAAAAACGTTGGTTTTAATTGTGTTTTGGTTTCTGAGCATATCATTATATGCTCAGAAACCATTGATAAAGATTATAGATGTTAATGGTAACGAAAGAAAATATAATACTGAAGATATCAGCGAAATTGATTTTGTGACAACGAATGCGCTGTATTCTATGTCGATATATCAAGGTGATACAACAAGTAAATTTCTTACTGCAAATGTCAGTTCAATTTTTTTTCTCGATTCGAATAAGATGAAAATTAACCTTGCATTTTTGACAAAAACATTATTTATTGCTGATATTGACAGTATAAAATTCTTTGCGCGGAATTGTACTGACGTTAAATTGAACACACAAATATGGATGTGCCGAAATCTCGATGTTGACCATTACCGTAATGGAGACCTAATACCCGAAGTAACCGACCCCATCGAATGGGCAAACTTAAAAACCGGTGCTTGGTGCTATCATAGGAACAATTCAAAAAATGGCGCACTCTATGGCAAACTTTATAATTGGTATGCTGTTAATGATCCGCGAGGTTTAGCACCCAAGGGATGGCACGTGCCTAACGAAGCGGAATGGAATACGCTAATTGACTACCTTGCTGATAGATGTGGTCAGTTAAAAAGCCAAGGTACAAAAGAAAACGGAGACGGTCTTTGGTATGCGCCAAATAACGGGGCGGCAAACAAAAATGATTTTTCAGCAATCCCGGCAGGCATTCGTAAATATGACGGTAAATTCAATACAATTGGATATGATACATATTTTTGGACATCCACTGCTTATAATCCTGATAACTCGCAGTCTATCTGCTTGCAGTATAATCTTATAGAACACATTGTCGGTCCGGCTTTAAATGTTTATGCTTTCTCCATCCGTTGTGTAAAAGACTAAAAAAACGTTAAATTGCCATAACCGCGATAAAAGTGTTATTTTTGTGCAAATATAAAATTACAATTACAGAATAAGTAGAAAATGATACAAGATATAACGATTCAGCTTTCACCGGAACAGCTGGACAATCAAGAGATTATAAATAATTTAACGGCTTATACGGCCGATGTCAAATTAAGCGATATTAATAAGATAACCTATATAAAACGTTCGTTGGATTGCCGCCACAAAGCCGGGAAATACAGTTTGCAGATGAAGGTTTATTCGGGCGAAGATACAGGAGCTGAAGAAGAGACTCTGAAAACAGTTTATCTACCGGCTGACGAGCAAAAAAAGGTTATAATTGTAGGTGCCGGACCTGCCGGTTATTTTGCCGCATTGGAATTGCTTGAGCACGGAATAAAACCTATTATTTTCGAGCGTGGCGATGACGTAAGCAAAAGACCCTTTGCAATCAAAGATCTCCATCAAGAGGGCAAGGTCAACCCCGATTCGAACTATTGCTTTGGCGAAGGTGGAGCCGGAACATATTCCGATGGTAAATTATACACCCGCTCAAACAAACGCGGTAACGTATCGAAAGTACTGCAAATTTTTGTTGACCACGGCGCTGAAAGCGATATAATGCTCGACGCTCAACCTCATATCGGGTCGAATAAATTACCCAAAATTATAGCTGGAATCAGAAAAACAATTTTGGATAACAATGGCGAAGTGCATTTTAATGCAAAAGTAACCGATTTGATAATCAAGGATGGGAAAATTGTTGGTGTTACTGTAAATGGTGAAAATGAAGTTTTGGCTGATTATGTAATTTTAGCAACCGGTCATTCAGCTCGCGACATATACTATTTGCTGAATGATAAAAAAATACAAATCGAATCGAAACCTTATGCAGTCGGCTTTAGAGTGGAGCATCCGCAAGAGCTGATCAATGAACTTCAATACGGTAAAAATCATCACAAATTACTCCCGCCTGCTGTTTATAAATTAGTTGCCCAATCGGGGAGCCGCGGAGTATTTACTTTTTGTATGTGCCCGGGCGGTTATATCATTCCCGCGGTTACAGCGAACGAAGAACTTGTTGTAAACGGTATGAGCAATGAAAAACGCAATTCTCGCTACGCCAATTCCGGCATCGTTACCACAGTTGACACCGAGGATTTCCAAGAGTTTGCACAGCACGGAGCATTGGCGGGATTGAAATTCCAAGAAAGCTTGGAAAAGAAATTCTATATGCCGAACCCCGACAATATGTTAAAAGCGCCCGGACAAAGGCTGACTGATTTTCTTGAGAATAAACCTTCTCGCCGCTTGAACGATACATCATACCAAATTGGTGTGGTCAATTCGGAAATGTATAATATGTTTCCCGAACAAATTTCCAAAAGCTTGCAAGACGGTATCAAACAATTCGGCAGAAAATTACCGGGTTATATCTCATCCACGGCTTCGGTTATCGGGCTCGAATCACGCACCAGTTCACCGATTAGAATCCCAAGAGATAAAGCGACAATGGAACATCTGCAAATCAAAGGCTTGTATCCGTGCGGCGAAGGCTCTGGATATGCCGGCGGTATAGTTTCATCAGCGATTGACGGCCAAAATACAGCGAAAGCTATTGCGGAAAAATTCGGAAAATAAAAGCATTTGCTTTACTACTCTCTCGTTCCAAAGCTCCCGCTTTGGAACGTTTTTTTTCTTCTCATTTATAATTTATAATTCATATTTATTACGTTTTTTTTCTTAATTTTGTTTAAAATAATAATATAAAAAATATTATAATCGGTACAAAGATGAAAAAATTACTATATACTGGCTTAGCGGCAATCGCTATACTAATAATGTTCGGATTAAATTCCTGCAATGACCCGAAACTTCCCGACGGAAGATTCATCGGTACTTGGATATCAACCGATTTAACCGATACCCTATGTTTCGAAAACGAAGCCGAATTTATTCGTTTGCGGGCGACGGGTTTTTACGACTATTTCGATTACAGTTATACTAAGGATAGTATAACTGTAGCTTATACGGGTCCGATGAAAATATTGACCCGCCCGACAACACATCGCTATATACTCGAAAACGGCAAGTTGATGATTGATTTCACGAACGAATGCTTTGGTTTCGATAAAAAAGTGATGAACTACAAAAAGAAAAATTAAAATTTCCTATAAATTCTTTGGAAAATACAATGTGTATAAAAAAAACTCCATTACTATGCGTAATCCTGATGTTCGTTATTAGTTTGCCGATTTATTCGCAAATTAATCCCACTAAAATCAGCAAATCGCAAATCCCCGCTAATATAAAATATTCGGGAGTACCGGTAGATTGTTACAAATGGACGGATAAGTTAGGAACTAATTATCTTATCTGTTCAATGAGTAAAGAGTATGCCCCGCCCGAAGCGATTGAAGCTCGCAAGCACTTTACAATAAACAAATTTGAGGATTATACCGACACTATGTACGAAAGCTACGAGGCGGATTTCCTTAATTGCGAACTCTACGCCGCGGGCTATTGTATAGCTAATGGTAAGGTTAACTTGATTTGGCGATTAGAAGATGAAATTCACCAATGCTGGGCGGATATAACATTGGAATTTTTGGGGAAACCGCAGATAACGGATTTGAACGGCGACAACATTGCAGAAGTGTGGTTTTTATACACACTCGGTTGCCGTAGCGACGTCAGTCCGGTTGATATGAAACTTATTATGTACAGCGGCAAAAACAAATATGCTATCCGCGGAACACGCATATTGCGCTATGAGGGACAAACGGAATTCGACGGCGGTGATAAAAAAATGGACAAAGCATTTTACAATTTATCATCCGATTATCAAAATTTCGCATGGAAACTTTGGAACAAATTCAAAATTGAGCATTTGGAGTAGCTGTCTCAAAACATATAGTTATAGAACAGACGTGGGCGTCTATTCTACTAAGCAAACGATTAACATAGTAGAACATACGCCCTCGTACGTTTTCGAAATATAAAGTTTTAAGATTGTCTCTTTAAATCATCCGATAATTAACTTAAAAACCCGGCTAAAAGTGCTTCTAATCTATATAATCCACCACACCATTGTCAGCAAGAGCCGATATGAGCAGTTCGCGGTTTTCTTCGCCCATCGTTGTCATTGGCAGACGATAAACTTCTTCGCAAAATCCGAGCATTGACATAATGGCTTTTATTGGAATAGGATTTGTTTCAATAAAGCAAATCTGCACAAGTTCCATAAGCTCATAGTGTAGTTTGCGCGCTTCATCGACGTTACCCTTTAAACCCGCTGTAACCATTTGCTTTAGTTGTGCGCCGTAGAAATTGGATAGGACAGAAACCACGCCCTTAGCACCCATCAATATAAGCGGTAAAGTTAGAATATCGTCACCGGAAAGAACCGAAAACCCATCGGGAGCATAATTTATAATCTGCATAATTTGCTCTAAATTACCCGATGCTTCTTTTGTGGCTTTTATATTTTCGCAATCCTCCGCCAAACGAATCTGTGTAGCGGCTGAAATATTAACACCCGAGCGACCCGGTATATTATAAAGTATATTCGGAATAGGACAGCAATCCGCAATCGCCTTATAATGTTCGTATAGTCCCTTTTGTGTTGGTTTGTTATAGTACGGTGCTACTAATAAAACAGCCGATGCTCCGGCTTTTTCGGCGGCGGAAGTAAGTTCAACCGATTCGGCTGTGTAGTTCGTACCTGTACCAGCGATAATCGGAATTCTACCTGCGGCTGTGTCAACCGAACGACCGATTAACTCTATTTTTTCGTTGTGGCTTAACGCGTGTCCTTCACCTGTTGACCCGGCTATTACCAATGCGTCAACTTTATTTTCAATCTGATTTTCTATCAAGCCGTTAAGTGCAGTGTAATCAATGGATAAATCTGCCTTGAACGGTGTTATTAATGCGGTTATTACGCCTTCGAATTTCATATATTCCTCAATTTGCAATTATATATATTTAAAATTAAGGTTTTTTTCCCAAATAGCAAATAGGGAAATTCACTCAATTGATTACTGAGAGTAATTCGATGAGTTTTTATATTTGGGTACACGTCATACTGAACGAAGTGAAGTATCCATCTTCTTGTTGTCTGAACCACGATTTAAAGGATTTATTGGATTTAAGGATTTTTTTTTATTCGTAAGGGGCTGTCTCAAAACTTAATTTTTGGATGACAAGCAAGGATGCTTATCCCACCAAGTTATTGAATTGCAGGTGGGTCAATCATCCTTGATTGACTAATATTTTGATGATTTTGAGTTGTGAAACAGCCTCATTACAATTTCGTCATTACCGCGGAAGAGGTAATCCATCTTCAAGCTAAGAAGTAGCTTAATATCAATAACCACGGGTGAAGCTCGTGGTAAAGGAACACGTCAACTCTACAATCCCGAATGGATGATATATTTGTAGCAAAAGAATAAACAACGTTTAGCTTTCCTATGCCGCCCTTTCCCGATTTTAGAAATTCGTTACCAAGCCTGAGCTTAGTAACGAAAAGAAATATTTGGCCTTAACCTTGCCGTTGGTTGAAACCTTCGGAAGGTTTTTTGTCTTTACATCTTAAAGAACTTCGCCGTCTCGCCGCCCACTTTTACAAAATACATCCCGCGCGGTAAATCGGAGATGTTGATTTGCTGAACAGACGAGGGCGTCTGTTCTACTGTCATCACGCGTTCGCCGAGTGTGTTGTAGATAATCACCTCATCAACCCCGCGCTTCAGCGTGGGTGTGGTTTGACAGGTATTGGGGTTGAATGCTCCCAGCTTAATCGTTATAAAATCGCCTGCGGGATTAGGAACAATCGAAACACCTGCCGCTTCATCGCTGACACTTGAGTTTCCGGTTCTGAATGTCCAAACCTCACTCCAAAATGCGGTCCCTATTGACTCTGTATTCCAAACTCTGACACGCCAATAATACAGCAAATCCATTTCTAAAGCAGGTACATTTTTCTCCGTTGTTGTAATTGAATCCTTTGAATAAACTAAATCGGTGAAATTATCATTCTTTGAAATTTGTAATTGGTAATATTCAGCACCAATGACCGGATACCATTTGAAATTAATTTCCTGTTCCAAGCCCGTTTGTGTATTTTCAGGATATACCAACCCAATTGGACTCATTGCGGTTTTGAACTGCCAAGTATCGGACCAATAACCCAAAGTATCGCCAGATTCGTTGCGAACTCGCCAAGAATAGTTGGTGTAATTCTTTAAGTCTTTTATTTCTAATTCATATTTTTGGTTTAAAAGAGTATTGGAAAGAACATTACTAAAGCTATCATCATTGGCCACTTGCAAACGATATTTCTTATTGTAAACGCATTTAGGGAAAGGAACTACTGTGTCAAAAATAAATGAACTAAAATCAGCAGATTCAGAAAGTTGAATGCGGTAACCTTGTTCATTAACATCCATATTCCATTCAAACGTAACTTTCATTGGGTCAACGACTTCATTTTGTTGTGGATTAATTAAAATTGGCTTTGCCAAAGCTGTTAAAAAACTTTTCTCTGCTCCATACGCATCGCCAGCGGCTGTTCTTAAATAAGCACGATAATAGTATTTCCGGAAAGACTGAAGATTCGTCAGATTACTCCGAAATTCCTCTAAACTTTTACCATCTCTTGTTATACCACTATCTAAATTTGGATTTGGTGTAATACCGTAACAAACACTACGCTGATAAATGATTTCACTACCTGCTGAAATAACTTTTCCTCCACATTCAGCGGAGTTCGATGCTACTTTCGTTATAGGTAAAGTTTTATTGTTCCGGATACAGCTTTGTAATTTCTTATAATCAATGTGTGGGCACCCATACAGGATAATATTTCAGTTACATTGCTAATGTTTTCCACTTTTGTTGGTATATAAATTGTGTCAACCTTTTGAGTTTCTTCGTTCCACTCACTTTGTCCCCATCGCCAAAGAGTTCCGTCTTTTTTTTACCAAATGAACGCATATAAAAACTTTTTGCCGATACCCAATCATTATCCTTTCCAATTTGTATTGGATTGAGTACATCTTGTAATGTACCATTACCTATACCGGCGTAATAGTTCCATCCCCACGCCCATAATGTACCATCTTTCTTTAAGGCAAGAGTTAGTCTGTCATAAGAAATATCAGCCCAATCGGAATCGCTGCCGATTTGAACGGGAGTATTATGACTTATTGTAGTTCCATCTCCCAAGTACCCCTTTGTATTCTTACCCCAAGCCCATAATGTACCGTCTGTCTTAATTGCAAAGATACAAGTTGTACCACACGCAACTGTTTTCCATTCACCGGCACTACCAATTTGAACAGGATAATATTTGTCAATATTTGTCCCGTCACCCAATTGTCCTTCTTTGTTTCCTCCCCAAGTCCAAAGCGAACCGTCTTCTGTAATAACAGCTATAGAGTAAGAAGCAGTAGAAATGTACTTGACTTTACCTAAAAAGTGTTTTCCTATTTGCACAGGTGTTGGTCTGTCTATGGTTGTACTATCACCCAAAGTTCCATATTTATTCCAACCCCACGCCCATAATGTACCATCCGTTTTTATACCATAAGCACAATAATAGCCTGCAATAACGAATTTCCAATTGTTTTCGTTTCCAATTCTGGCAGGAATAGATGTTAATTCAGCAAAATTGCCATAAATATATTTGCCGCCACCCCAGGCAGACAATGTACTGTCAGATTTAATAGCTACTGAAAAATTGTAACCGCCTGTGGCTGTTAACCAATTTTCGCTTGTTATTTGTATTGGTTCCGGCCGAAATAAGATAGTTCCTTGTCCCATTTCTTGACAACCGCCCATCCCCCAAAGAGATGAATAATTGGTTTGTGGTTCAGCTGTGAGAACGGTGTATTTGGATTGTTTCTTTGATTTGTTGATTCTTTCGAATTCGCTTGAACCGAAAATAAGATCACTGCCATTATAATAGCAAACAGAATAATTATTTTTTTATAAAACATAAAACTAAATTCCATAACTATTAAACAACTTTTTATTTTTAAATTATTACACGCAAACATCATTTATTTTTTTTAAACAAAGGTTCTTCCAAAGAATTTCCTCAATTAGGGTGGGATAAATTCGTAGCACAAATGTTTGTAAAAATATGTTATCGTTAGGCACCAATAGTGGCAACCGCACCGCAAAGCTATGCAGGATGCAAAAAGACGCCCTTTAGTTAATTTATTGTAGAAAAACAAAATATAGTTTTCAACAATATCATATATTTGCTGTAATAATTTTCTCAATTTCTCTCTTGGTGGCAAGAGATTTTTCTTGTCGCGATGTAAAATTCTTTTGTATTTAGAAAAATTCATTTCACTTTTTTCAAATTTGTACATATCACATTAGTATAGACAACTGAGAAGTCCATTTCTTTCTCTAAGGTTGAAAAATAATTGAAAATAACTTTTATGAATTCATTTAGTCATTGATAATAATTATACTTGAATAATAATTAATCATTTGTCATAATCCACATTTTGTGAAAGCATACTCATCCGATGACTGGCAGTCATCGGATGAGTAAAATCTCTTTCTTCTCATTCAAAATTCAAAATTCTTTTCGTCTCTTTGTTCTTTCACTCTAAGATATAGATAAGACTAATCTTGTTTTTTAATCAAGGTTGTTTGAATTATTGACAAAACGAGTAATATCCCGAATATTATGAAAGCGAGTGCCGCGGCGTAACCCATCATATTCATTTTGTCGAAGGCGTTATCGAAAACCATATAAACCATTGTCATAGTCGAACCCAATGGCCCGCCTTTAGTCATTACATATATCTCTATAAACACTTGAAATGATTTTATGGTATTGATTACAAGTACAAAAAGCAATGTCGGTTTTAGCAATGGGAAGGTTATTCGCCAAAATTTCTGCCAAGCTGTTGCACCTGACAGATCTGCCGCTTCGTATAAATCCGTTGGTATAGTTTGCATTCCCGCTAAAAACAGAACCATATAATATCCGGTGGACATCCAAACATCCATACCCATAATCGAAAGTAATGCAGTAGTTGGTTCTAAAAGCCACCCACGCGTCGGATAGGGCATATTCAGCATTTTCAGCAAACTGTTTATATACCCGTCACCCGAATATAAATTACTGAATATAAGTGCTATAACCACCATCGAAGTAACTGAAGGCAAAAAGTAAGTTGAGCGGAAGAATTCCTTGAATTTTACCAAGCGACTGTTCAACGCGGTTGCTAAAAGTAATGCTAAAGTTGTTGTTACCGGAACCGTACCAAAAGAAAATATCAAAGTATTCGTCAAAGCCTTGTAGAACATTGGATCGGAAAAAGCCCGCGCGTAATTTCCCCATCCAATAAAGTGCGAAGTATCGGTCAGTGGCTGATAGTCGGTTAGACTCATATAGAGTGCAGAGCAAAAAGGATAAATCCAAAATACTGCCAAAGTAATTAACCAAGGCATTAGAAATATCAATGTATTTGCGTTCTCTCTAGTTTTTCGTTTCAATTTTTTGAAATTTACTTATTTTGTAAACTTTAAAATAATGAATTTTTACGTAATTTTGCTTTATTGTTATTAAATTATACTATTGGTACAGGAAAAAAATGAATATTATTTTGAATAAAAGAACAAGAAAAATAAATTGTGCTTTCGTGATTTTGCTTTTAGCACTCTCGCAATTGGTGACTTCCTGCAATTGGCCCGGCGAGAATCCCGATTTAGTAAACCCTCCGTTGAAATCGCCTACCATCGGTGTGCGTTTTATGAATTTATCCGGCGGTGGAGCAAATAGAACTCTACGATTGAACTCCGATACGAAGATTGAAAACATACCTTATGGTACCGTCAGTCTTCAGAGCAATCCGCCCGCTGATTCGGTATTCTTAACGGTCGAAAAAAATGGTGCCGCTGAATATGCTCAAAAGAAACCCCTCAGGTTTTTAACTCGCAATGTGAATTATACATTTATATCCTTAGCCACAAGAAGCGGGAAAAAGAACTATCAAGAAACTGATACGGTAATTTGGTTGAGTACTTCCCTTATCAATCCCGAAAATGACAATGACGCAATGGTAAGATTGTTAAACGGCAATCCGGATTCTTCCGTATCATATTCTGTTCGCTACGGTTGCCCGAATGGTGCTTCCTTGATTACTCAGCAATATTACGGAATTGTTTCAACAAAATTTGCCACTATTCGTTCCGGTGAGATTGCTGTTTCATTTCTAAAACATCAGAATAACGAAACCACAATCATCGGCGTTTATAAATTGAATATGAAAGCTAAAGGTCAGTATTGCTTAATTATATTACCGTATAATCATTCGCAAATTATATATCAATACGATGAATTAAGCAAGGGTGATAACGCTATGACTCCTGCGGAACTGCTGGTGGAAAAAGAAGCTGATATCAGAATATTGAATTTTTCTTCCGATAAATATACCGTAAAAACAGGAGCCGATGAAGTCATAGTTGATAATTTGGATTCAGAAAAAATTTCAGATTATATAAAAATCAAAGCTTGCGAATCCCAAAACAGCGATTATATAATTTTTTCCGGTGCAACTTTAACCGATTCAATAATAGCATCATTTGAAGTTATGGGCACTTATAATTGCATAATTGCCGATAGCAAGGATACCCCGGGGTATAAAAAAATCCTTGTACCACCACTCTATTTCCCAACCAAAAACCAAGGCGAGGCAACTGTGCGGGTTGTACATACTGCTTGGAATAGAACCGGTATAACTCTTTCGATGGGATTACGCAATACAGCTCAAGGAACGAAAACTGGTGAGCGTTTAGCAGAGGATTTGCAATATGGTGAAATATCGTTACCTATAAATATCCCTGCCGGATTTGCCCCTCTGACAAGTTTTACAGCAACCGAACCTGCTCAGCTTTTAGAATCAGCTTTGGGAAAATTTGAAGCCGGTAAAAGCTATCTCGTTGTTCTGAGTTCTTCACCGATACATGGTTACGATAAGATTTATATTATTGAAGACAGCGATGTTTCTAAAGATCTAACACCTCAAAGAACAGGTGTTTTCACTCAGGTTGTAGCCGCCACAGCGGGTGTTGACAATGTGAAAGTTGATTTATTTGTAAATGGAATCCAATATCTAAAAGACATAACTATCCCGGCATCAGGAATTATAGCTACCGTTATCCCCGATGGCACATTAACTCTAAGTTCCGCCGGTGTGGTTCACACAACTGATGCTACAGCAAGCAATAGATTGCTCCTTGTTGTTAGCGGCGATAGAAGCAAGATCGATATTTTTGATGTTAACACTACGCCCTTATATCCAAGTAACAACTTTTATAGGCGCAGGTTCTTAAATGCGGTATATAGTATTCCCGAAGTTGCAGTAAGAGAAGCGAATGCTCCACCAGACATCATATCTTATTCAACATCTTATGGTAAAGTATCAGATATTTCTTTAGTGTGGTTAGAATCACGGAAATCTTTCAGATTTTTTGATGCATCCCAAAACAAAGAAATTTTCAAAAGTGGTGATTTATCTTTCTCGTTCAACAAATCTTATTCCATTATTTTCGCAGGTTCTGCACCAACAGGATATTCCGTTATTATTGTTCAAGAATTTTAAACACCTCATTATCAGCTTATTCCTGAATTTGATGATGGCCAAATATAACTATAGTAAGTTGCACCGATTTAATATCTGTGCAACTTATTTATATAAAAAAGCGTAATAACAATAAAATGTTTGAATATTAATTAAATAAATGTTGATTTATAAAATTATTTTTTTAATTTTGTTTATAATTATACTGTAATAATTGAAATTGAGATGTTTTATGCTAAAACAAATATCAATTAGTAGAAGGATTTTACTAATAGTGATTTTTACGTTCATACTTTTACCTATGACTAAAGAAATTTCATATTCACAAACCTCGATGACAAATGTTCCGCGGGAAGCTGAGAAACACTATCAAAAGGGTTCAGAACAATATTTCGCAGAAAATTATATCGGTGCTTTTAAAGAATATTCCGAGGCGATAAAGAGCTGCAATTATTACTTTTGGGCGTACCTTAGTCGTGGTTATACGCTAATGAAACTTGGCCGATTCAGAGAAGCGGAAGATGATTTTACAAACGCGTTGAAATTGGATCCCAAATCGGTTGATGCTTGTATTTGTAGAGGCCTAATAAGAAAAGAAATTAAAGATTACGAAGGAGCAATTCAAGATTTTTCTCGAGCAATTGAAATTAAGCCTTCATTTCCGGATTCCTACAACAACCGCGGTATATTGAAATCCTTTTTAAAGGACTATGAAGGAGCTATTCAAGATTTTAATAAGGCAATCGAATTTGATGAACGCTTTGGTGAAGCTTATTTTAACCGTGGAGCCGCTAAATTCAACATAAACAAAGCTACCGATGCCTGTGAAGATTGGCAGATTGCTTATGACTTAGGGGTCAAGCAATCAGAACAAATGATTACTGTTTATTGCCAATAAATTTTCTTATTAAGTTATTTTGATTTATTTTTGCCAATATTTATTTTACAAAACTAGGTGTTATTTAATATGAAAAAGAGTCTATTATTAATATTTGCCATTACAGCAACTTTGCTTGTTATTTCTTGCGGCAAACAAGCGGAAAATGATTACAACATTGCGAAAGAACTTTATTACAAGAAGGATTATTCTGTCGCTTTGCAACAACTTAACAAGGTTTTAGAACAAGACCCGAAATTTTCTGAAGCATACTTTTTACGTGCCAAAATAAGATCGCTTACCGGAGATAAAGCAGGTGCGATGATGGATTTGGATTCCACTATCAAATTAAATCCAAAAAATTATACGGCTCTATATCAAAGAGGCAAAGCTAAAGCTTCTGAAAAAAACTTCGATGGAGCTATCCGAGATTACAACAAATCACTAAAGTTAAATCCAAAACTTCCGGAAGTGCTATTTGACCGCGGATTCGCTAAATACATTCAGGGAAATATTTTCGGCGCAATTGACGATTATACAAGAAGTTTGGGTATGAACCCTACCGCCGCGGCTTATTGTAACCGCGCTATTGCAAATGACGACCTTGGCGAAGACTTAGCCGCTATGAAAGACTATACCAAAGCAATTGCCTTGAATCCTAATTTCGCAGAAGCATACTTCAACCGCGGAAGTTTGAAATTTGAACAAAACGATATAAAAGGTGCTTGCGAAGATTGGCTGAAAGCCGCTGGTTTGGGACTTGAAGGTGCCGCTGATTTAGCGAAAAAATACAGCAAATAAACGATACTGATTAAAATAAAAAAAACAAGGAGGCGCTGTTTACAACGTCTCCTATTTTTTTAATCAAGTCTATCATTAATCATTAAACTTTGGTTATCCATCCGAATTTATCTTCAATTTCGCCGAATTGTATTCCTGTGAGTGTTTCATAAAATTCTTGTGAATATTTGCCTATTTCATTGTTATTAATGACGTATTCTTTGCCCTTATATGTCAGCGAACCTACGGGAGAAATAACAGCGGCGGTACCGGTTCCGAATACTTCATTCAGAGTGCCGTTATCGTGAGCGGTCATAACTTCTTCGATAGTGATTTTGCGCTCCGATACTTTATAACCTTTCGAACGAGCTAAAACCAAAACTGAATCGCGTGTTATCCCCGGCAAAATAGAACCATCGTCCAACGAAGGTGTTATGATTTCGTCGTTGATAACGAACATAATATTCATAGCTCCGACTTCGTCGCAGAATGAACGAGTTACTCCGTCGAGCCATAAAACTTGTGCAAAACCGGCTTGTTTAGCTTCGTGACCTGCCAAAAGCGAAGCGGCGTAATTTGCGGCTGTTTTTGCATTACCCAAACCACCACGAACCGCCCGAACGTAATCGTCGGCTACTTTGATTCTTATTGGCTGCATACCCTCTTTATAATAAGATGCCACAGGAGACGCTATGATAATTAATTTATAAGTATCAGAAACGTGAACACCTAAAAAATTACCATCACCAAAACAAACTGGTCTTAAATATAAGGTATGCCCTTTTTTATTGGGAACCCAATCATACTCTAAACGGACGAGTTCTTTGAGTGCGTCTATAAAACGATCTTCAGGAAATTCCGGAATGCAAACTCTTTTACCCGAATTATTCAATCGGTGTGCGTTTTTTTCTGGGCGGAATAAATTTATACTGCCGTCTTTTGTTTTATATGCTTTTAAACCTTCGAATATTGTTTGACCGTAATGTAAAGTACACATTGACGGCTCAATGGGCATAGGCCCGTAAGGTATTATCTCGCCTTCGTTCCACGAACAGCCGGAATATTCCGAAACATAGACGTGGTCGGACATATAAACACCAAAACCTAAGTTGTCATAATCAACCTTATTTCTCTTTGATTCAGTTACTTTAGTTATATTAAATCTTGCCATTATCACCTCGCAATTAGATAAATAATTCCTTTTCGATACGAAAAAGTATTCTAAATTAAGAATTTTTCATAAATTTAAACAAGTTTTTTTGTATCTTTTCTAAAATATTTTAAGAGAAATGAAAAAATATTAATAATTACTTTAATAATCCGTATATTTGTAATCGACTAACTTGCGAATTTAAAAATTTTAATATAGAGGTATTTCGATGTACAACCTACTTAAAACTAACGATAATGAGTTATTCAAAACCATTGAAAGTGAATATAATCGTCAAAAAGAGAAAATTGAACTAATAGCCAGTGAAAATTTCACATCCGATGTTGTTATGGAGGCTCAAGGCTCCGTATTAACAAACAAATACGCAGAAGGTTATCCCGGTAACCGCTATTATGGCGGCTGTGAATACGTTGATATTGCAGAAAATATCGCACGCGACAGATTAAAAAAATTGTTCAGTGCAGAATATGTGAACGTTCAACCTCACAGCGGTTCAAACGCGAATTTAGCCGTTTACTTTTCGTTTATCAAACCCGGCGATACCGTTATGGGTTTGGCATTAGACCAAGGCGGACATTTAACACACGGCTCCCCGGTGAATTTTTCCGGCAAATTGTATAAATTTATCCCATATCACTTGGATAAAGAAACCGGCAGAATAGATTTCAACGAAGTTGAAGAGCTTGCTAAATTGCACAAACCAAAATTAATCACTGTTGGCGCTTCGGCTTACCCACGCGATATAGATTTCTCTAAATTCCGTCAAATAGCCGATATGGTAGGCGCGTTCGTATTTGCCGACATAGCTCATCCTGCCGGACTAATTGCAAAGGGTAAATTGAACAATCCATTGCCTTGGTGCGATGTTGTCGCTTCGACTACTCATAAGACTTTGCGCGGACCTCGCGGTGGTATTATTATGATAGGTAAAGATTATCAAAACCCTTTCGGTATTGTAGCTCCTAAATCCGGTCGTGTAAAAATGATGAGCGAAATCATTGATTCAACCGTTATGCCGGGTTGTCAAGGCGGTCCTTTGATGCACGTTATAGCGGCTAAAGCTGTTGCCTTCGGCGAAGCCTTAACCGATGATTTCGATAGATATATCGTTCAAGTTATGAAAAATGCAAAAGTATTAGCTGACGAAATGACTAAACGCGGTTATAATCTTGTTAGTGGCGGCACAGACAACCACTTAATGCTGATTGACCTTCGCAACAAGGGAATAAACGGGAAAAAAGCCGAAAACGCAATGGATGCCGCCGGTATTACCTGCAATAAAAACGCTGTACCGTTCGACACAGAGTCACCGCTTGTAACATCAGGCATTCGTCTTGGAACAGCCGCTATGACAACGAGAGGGCTAAAAGAAGACGGCTTCATTCGCGTCGCCGAACTTATTGACAAAGTAATTACCAATGCCGGTAATGAAACCGTATATAATGATGTGAAAAATGAAGTAAAAGAATTTGTCGGCGACTTACCGCTTTACCAAAAATCATAGAGTTTTTCAGTAAAACAGAAATTCTTGTCTGTTTAAAAAATCAAGAGGTGCAAAATTTTTTGCCCCTCTTTTTTTATTACTTTTTTTTTTGAGTCCATTTTTGGCTGTAATCAAATTTCAAGCCCTGCCACCCAACTTGTGCTAGGACATCGGAAAAAAGGTTAAAAAGTTCCATAGGACTAAATATAAGTAGGAAAAGGAAATGCTTGTTTTTAGGAAGTCCCGTAGGGGTGAAATAGACTTATATGCCTTACCTACGGCACTTCGCAGTCGCTTAATTATCAATTTTCTACCGATATTGAATCCCTGACGGGATTTTCTTCTTCGCTTTAACCATTAACAATTTACTATTGACAATTGTTTGAAGATGGATTTCCACTTCCGTGGAAATGACGCCTCGGCTTCTTCTTTCTTCTTCTCATTAACAATTTATAATTGTTTAAAGATGAACTATCTTCTGTATCTCGGTTTTATCTCCGTAAGAAATTTTAACGAAATAGGTTCCTGCCGGACGATCGCTGATATCAATCATTTTTTGCGAGCCGCGGTAAACCACTTTTCCTTCAACGCTTCTAACTTCTATTTCGGCTGTTCCTTCGCCTCTTAAATTGAATATTCCTGAACTTGGGTTGGGATATATCACCCAGTCATTTTTTGATTTTTCCAATACTGCTGTACTTTTAGGCTCCCACTTAATAGAATTGGAAGAAAAGCTCGTGGCGTTTGCGGCTGTTGGGTTGCTGATTGCGGCTCCCTTTGTGAATTCAAAATATGCGGAATTTCCTGTTGAATTTTTATCGGTCAACTCCATCCATACCTTATATTTTCCGTCCGGCATCTGATTACCTTTGTAATCCGTGCCATTCCAATAACATTCCAAATTCCCATAAGCATTCTTAGATGCACCTGTTATAGCATCTACCGAATTATATTGACTGCCGGCTTTCAATGTACTGGCTTTCCATTTTGTTAAATAGGTTGTATAAAACTTCGCATAAACCATCAAAGTTTTTACGAAATTTCCCGAAGCATCCTCTATCCAAACAGCAACTATGTTTCGCGGTTTGTATGAACCGCCCGCTGTACTTGTTGTTGTCGAAACTGTAAGTTTGCCTTCTGTGTCTGCCATTAGTCCATATCCGAAGGCGAGAACTAACACACATATTATTATTACTTTATACTTGACTTTTCTCATATAGTTTTATAATTATTAATTCAATAAAATATTTATAATTTTCCAAATCATCATCAAAATCCTTGGAACACGTTTTGAATTTTCAAAAATAACAAAATTCATAAAAACTGATACACATTAGACGAATAAAATATCTTTTTCTAAGATGTTAAACTAATTATTTTACACTTCATTCATTAAAAAGTTACACCAGCCAAAAAATTAGCCACGAGATTTGCATCAGGCGGCTATTTGTAAAGGTTAATTAGAAAGGCGGTTATTTCTTAGGGAAATATTTTGCCCATATAACTAATTGATCAGGAGTTAACATACCTTCGATACTTGCTAATAATGCTTTGTTGCAATCTTCGATTGCCAATTTAATAGTATCTTTCATTCCTAATGCGTCAATTTCTGCACGCATTGATTCGTTAATCACTTTAAGTTTATCATAAGCTTCTTTGCGTGTGATTACGTTATTTTTCAAGTCATCCATTACTAATTTCTTTGCGGCATTGGCTATTTCCATAACTGGAGCAACAGCGTCGCGCCAAGTTTGCATAGTCAATTCAATACAATCGCGGTGAGCTAAATTGTATCCCTTTAGTAATTCAATTTGCGCATCGGTCAATTGTAATTCGCGCATTACTTTGCCAAGCATTGGACGATCTTTTGGACCACCTTTTCTCGGACATCCTTTACCCATATCTTTTCTGTCCATACGGGAATTCTCATAAATCGCATCGCCACCCGGTACAAAAGCATCGGATTCAAATGTACATTCAACCACTTGTGCAGTTGCTAAAGCACCATCAATTTCCACAGCATTGTTCATAACAATTGCTGATTCTGTTGGATCAGTTCCAGTCGGATTTTGCATATCCTGACACGCTGTTAAGCTTAAAATAGCTATGACAGAAATGATTAGTGTTATGTGTTTTAATTTCATCTAGACCTCTATTATTTTAATTTGTAAAATTTTGTTACTATTTATAATACACTTCAAAATCGAAAACGTTACAGTTGAATTAATATTTTTATGTAAAATTTCTTCAAAAAGCTGGAATCGCTGAGACTTAACTTTTTAACTATCCAACAAACAAGCCGAGCGCAAACCATTGTGTGAAATTTACAACCGATTTCTTAACAAGGTGCAGTGCAATATCTGTCTAAACAGATTTTAACCCTGTCGAAAAGCTCTTCAAATTCGTAAGGTTTTGCTATGTAGTCATCGCATCCGGAAAGTAATGCTCTGGCTTTATCGTCTGGCAAGGCATAAGCGGTTTGTGCAATAATAGGCAAAAATGGTTTACTTTTTTTTATTATACTTGTTGCTTCATAACCGCTCATCAGCGGCATTCTGATATCCATCAATATTAAATCAATAGCGTTATTAAGAGCTATTGCGACAACTTCCTCACCGTTCGATGCTCTTATCAAAGCTACATTTTTGAAAAACAATTTGAAATTCTCACGTAGTAAAAGATAATTATAATCTTCATCTTCGCCGATTAAAATTGTAATTTCCTTATGGTAAGCTTCTGTTTTCATTGTGTTACTTTTCTATTTTGTAAATAAATATTTTTCAATCTCAAAATTACCACAATTTCTTCATTTCGCTAAATTACTCTTTTTTAATATAATTAGCAAATGTTAATATTTCCTCTCGTAAACGTGATTCAGATACTGTGGTTTGAACGTTAAAACTTCAACATTCTTCGGTAAATCAAATTTTGGAATAATAGTTCCGCGCTTATCTTCCAATAAATCTTTAGCATTTACATAAGCCTTCACAGAGCCGATTTCCAGCTTTTCAATCTCGCTTATTCCACCTGTTACAGTTAATGTAATTTTGTTAGGGTAGAGCTTATGAGCACTGGAAATTGTCCCTTTTATTCTTATCGGAACATCATATAGAGTAATTTCTACAGTTTGCTGGATTTCAGCGGCGAAGCTTACTTCCTTTTTTAGCGGATAAATACGTGTTCCAAAAGTGTCAAGCACTCCCACTACATCTTCAAAAGATTTATATTTATCTTCGTATATTTTTTTATCGGTAAACCAATAATCAATCTTATCCACCAATTTTTCATTTCCGCGAATATAAATTTTCCTTGGTTTTAGGTGAATCTCACCATTTACTCTGTGGCCGTTTCGAGTATTGATAATTATATTCGATCGCAGGGGTACTAGTTTTTCAATTATTTTTCCGGTAACCAAAGTTAAGCTATTCGGCTCAACCGCTTTAGTAATCAATTTATTATTCAGTAGCATTGCCGTTAGAATTTGCTTGTTTGTTATAACAATTGTGTCTTTAATAATGTTGATATTTTTTAAGTTTATTCTGCATACTTGCTCCCCGGAAAAATATTTTGCTGTAAACAAATCCCAGCCTCGGCCTTCCACATCGAAAGTTATTTTTGGGGGTATATAATTTTCTATTGCCACATCGTCCGGGAGCTGGACTACCAAATCGGCAACCAATTGAGATTGATAAACATTATCTAAAGTAATATAAATCCACAGCCATATAGCAATAATCAGGGAACCCCAAAATATTTTATTTCGGAGTAGTTTAATCATTGATTTTAATATTTTTTTCATATTTTTAAATAAGTAGATTTTGATATATCAAAAATAAATTAATTTTTCTGAAAATAAAAATGAAAATCAATAATAAGTATTATAAAACGATTTGGTACTCCGCAAATACTTGCTTTATTCTCGACCAAACTCTTTTACCGTTCCGTTTAGAAATCATTGAATCCAAAACTTGGCGGACTACTAAAGACGCAATAATCAAAATGCAAATTCGCGGAGCCGGAGCTATAGGCGCGGCCGGAGCATTAGCAATGGCGCAAGCGGCTATCGAAGCAGACCCAAAATATTATCAAAAATATATTGAATCCGCCAAAAATGAAATTCTTCTCACCCGCCCTACTGCCCAAAATTTATTCGATTGCGTCGAAAAAGTTTATAAATCAGCCTTAAATTCTCCAAAAGACGCTATGAATAAAGCATTAGAAATAGTAAATAAAATTGAAGCGGATGCATATAAAATCGCAAAATTCGGCGCGAAATTAATCAATGATGGAGATGCAATTTTAACACACTGCAATGCGGGTTGGCTTGCATTTGTAGATTGGGGTTCGGCTTTAGCGCCCATTTACTTTGCCGCGCAAGAAGGAAAGAAAATATCGGTTTTTGTGGACGAAACGAGACCGCGTTTGCAGGGAAGCAGACTGACCGCGTTCGAATTGGCTAACGAAAACATAGCGCATACAGTGATTTGCGACAATGCCGCGGCAACTTTAATGGCGGAATATAAAATTAATCTTGTTATTACGGGTGCGGACAGAATAGCCGCAAATGGTGATACTGCAAATAAAATAGGCACTCTAGAAAAAGCTATCTGCGCTAAATACTTTGATATACCCTTCTATATAGCCGCAAATTTGAGTACATTCGATTTTACTTGTTTGTCGGGAAAAAGCATTCCAATAGAGCAAAGAAGTCCGGATGAAATCAATTTTATTGATGGAATTTGGAAAGGTGAATATATTAGCGATATTTTAATTTCGGCAAATTCACCCGCTTTTAACCCTTCTTTCGATATAACTACAAATAATTTGATTTCGGGCATAATTACTGAAATGGGAATCTGCGAAGCAAGTGCATTAAAACTAAAAGAGTTAAATATCGGCTAATGGTATCTGTGTTCGATTAATAGCTTTATGAATAAAAATTAATTTGTTAGTAATAAAGAATAGTCATAAATTCCATTACACATCAAGGTTAATTCTATAGTAGAACTAATTTTGCTGATTTTTGTTTTTAAAAACTTTTAAATTAAATATATTTTTTGGAAAAAACAAATAATTATGAAAAATAAATTACTAAATAAATTAAATTTTAATATTTGTATTGAGGAATTATGAAACGTGTAACTACATATCTAGTACTTATCGTGCTTTGTGTACTGTTTAGTCAACGGTCTTTTGCCGGAGAATCGGCGCGATTTTCGAACAGTAATGTCTTTGTTTATATGACAGCAACGATGTTGGCTGACGATGAAGTCGGCGGCGGTATTATGGGTAAAACCGATAGAATAAAAATTGTGAACCTAGGTCCGCTTGTAAATAGTCCTTATCGTGACTATGCTCCAACAATTTCCGCTGACGGTAAAACATTGTATTATGTATCGAACCGTCCGGGAAGTATTAAAGGAAACAAGGGTTTCTTTACTGACGATTTTTGGATGGCGAAAAAACCATTCCGTAAAGATTCTATATTCTTTGCTCCTATAAACATTGATTATTCGGACGTTCCGGATTATTTCAATGTAAACTCTATAGAAAACGAAGGCGCGGCATCGATCGCGGCTGACAAACAATCAATCTTCTTTACAGCCAACTTCCGTCCGGACGGACTTGGTTTCACAGACATCTATTTTTCTACTTTGAAAGGTGACCAATGGGCAAAACCTTACAACTTAGGTAAAAACGTGAACTCCGAATGGTGGGATGCGCAACCTGCTATCGCTCCTGATAAAAGTCGTTTGTATTTCGTTTCTTCACGCCCAGGTCCAAACTCTAGAGATGGTTTACCAAAACCAAACAACTGCGATATTTGGTATTGCGATTGGGATGATGACTTAGAAGAATGGATGCCTGCTAAAAACTTAGAAGCTATTAACACAGGCTCAAGAGAATGGTGCCCATTTATAGCCGCCGATGGTGTAACATTATTCTTCTCTTCCGATGGTTTAAGACCAAGAGTTGGTGGAATGGACTTCTACAAAACTACATACAATCCGTCAAATAATACTTGGTCAAAACCGGAATTGTTACCACAGCCAATCAACACTAAAGCAGACGACATATTTATCACCTTGCCGGCTTCCGGAGACGTTCTTTACTTCTCATCCGACAGAAAGGACATCTATGGCGCTCAAGGCGACCTGGACATTTATATGGCGTTTATTCCTACATATTTCCGTTCTATGAACTTGATTGGTACTGTAATTGACGAATGTTCACAAGAGTTTATTCCTGCTGAAATCACAATTAAAAATATGGTAACCGGCAAAATAACCAAAGACAGTGTTACTATTAATAAAACTGAATTCGAATATTTGGTTTCTAACTCCGAATTCGGCGATATTAAAGATTCTTTAAAATACGCAGATTTCGAAATCACTGCTAAAAATGATAAATATGGTAAAACATCTATAGTTCAACGCATAAACAAACCATCAATTACTGATAAACCTGACGAATCGGGTCAAGTAGTTGATGAAATTAGAATCAAATTGACATTGGGTGAAACTCCGGTATTGAAGTCCGAAATAGCCGAAGCTGACTATATCCGTAGAGTAAAAGCACAAAAACCTGATCAAGCAGGCTTTAACGGTTTGGTAATGGAAGAAACAATTACTTGGGACTTGTATCCATTGCTTACTTATGTATTCTTTGATATAGGAAAATCCGATATACCTGGTCGTTACAAAATGTTCAAAAATACTTCACAAACAGGAATGTTTACCGATACAACAATAGCCGGCGGTACTTTCGATAAATACTACCACGTAATGAATATTATTGGTTATCGTTTAACAAAATTCCCAACTGAAAAAATCAAAGTGGTTGGTTGTACAGACGACGACGATCCTTCAGAAAAAACAACAGATCTTTCAAAGAAACGCGCAGAAAATGTTGCGAATTATTTGAAAACAGTATGGGGAATTTCTGCTGATCGTATAAAAATTGAATGGCGTAAAGAACCTGCTCTTCCTTCCGGATATCAACAAGACCCTGATTTGGGTAAAGCTGAAAACAGACGTGTTGAGATTTTATGCGATAATTGGGAAATTATTAAACCTGTATTCGATAAAGGTTCGGTAATTGCTCCGCAACCTGAAACTATGAACTGGATAACCAAAAACGGTATCGAAGATAAGATTATCAAACAAAGAAGAATCGAGATTAAACGCGGCGACAAAACTTGGAAAGTATTGGCTGACGATGTTATCGGTATGAAAGATAATAAATACAATTGGGACTGGATGAACGACGATATGGAATATCCTAAAGACGAAGTTCCTTATTCAGCACAATTTATCGTAACAACAATCAAAGGCAACGAATGTAAATCCAACATCGTTCCTATACCAATTTTACAAATCTCTTCAGCTCGTAAACGTGTTGAAACAGGTAATGACTCAACGTCAGAACGTTATAACTTGATTTTATTCCCATTCAACTCAGCCGATGCAGGTCCGTTGAACCAACGAATTATGACCGATTACGTTTATTCACGTTGTAAAGGAACATCAGTAATTAAAGTTATTGGCCATACAGATATCAAAGGTCTATTCGAAGCTAACAAAAAGTTATCCGATCGTAGAGCTGACGGCGTTCGTCAAGGTATCTTGAAGAAAACAGCCGGTGCTTACGGCACATTGCTATCTGTTGGTGTTGGTGAGGAAGAACCTCTATATATCAACGATCTACCGGAAGGACGTTTCTACAACAGAACCGTTCAGGTATTGATCAAAACACCTTTAACGGAATATGATAAACAATAAGTTTTATTAAACTCCAAATTCAACGTTCCCAAGTTCCGCTTGGGAACGTTTTTTTTAATGCCTATATCTTACCTCGTGGGGCTGTCTTAAAACTCAGGATTATCAAATCATTAGTCAATCAAGGATGATTGACCCACCTATTTGACAATGGCTTGGTGGGATAAGCATCCTTGCTTGTCATCCTAAAATTAAGTTTTGAGACAGCCCCACGTTTTCTTCAACCCATTTACCTTACCTCGTTACCAAGCTCCTTCTTGGGAAAGTTTTCTTCAACCCTGAAAGGGTGACATAAAAAATACATCTTCTCTTCTTCTCTTCCTTTGCGTCTTCGCGCCTCTGCGTGCTTCTTCTTCCTCTTCTTCTTCTTCTCCGCCGCCAACCTACAACTACATCCAAACCGCTTAAATCTATTTTTTGTGCTGTAATCCCCAATATTTGATTATTTTTGTAATTCATTATTTTGACGGTTGATTGAATATACACCCGACAGAATAAAAAAATAAATCGTTATTATAACAACTAATATAAAAATTATGGCACTACAAGAAGAATTTGAAAAACAGGGGGTATGGCTTTTCCGATACAGGGGCATACTTCCGGTGATTATTTTGTTTATTGGCTTAGCAATATTCTTATTTGCTAAACTCCACCCGGGCTCCTTTTTCTTGGAGGGAACCCCTTATGCGGTGTATTATGTATTCCTTTGCTTGGCTATCAGTTTGTTCGGCTTGGTTATAAGAGCATATACGGTAGGTCACACTCCTGACAACACATCCGGCAGAAATGTTAAAGAACAAATAGCTGATTCGCTCAATACGACCGGCATATATTCTATGGTTCGTCATCCGCTTTACCTTGGCAATTTCTTTATGTGGCTGGGTGCGGCTTTGCTGACCAGCAATTTCTGGTTTGTTGGGGTGTTCTGCTTGTTCTATTGGATTTATTACGAGCGTATTATGTTCGCCGAAGAACAGTTTCTGAGAAGGAAATTTGTCACTACATATACTGATTGGGCGGAATGTGTTCCCGCGTTTATTCCGAATTGCAAGATTTTTGTAAAACCGAATCTGCCATTTAGTTGGAAAAAAGTCCTAAAAAAGGAAAAAAATGGTTTTGCCGCAGTTTTTATAATATTCTCGGTGTTCGATATAGCGGGTAATTTGATTCAAAATAAAACGAATTTTAATTATATAATTCTCATAGCTTGTGTGGTTTCAATATTATTATACTTAGTATTAAGATATATGAAAAGACGCACAAAAATACTGAATTAAGAAAAAGATAATCTAATAGACTAGGGCGTCTGTTCCACTATAAATCAATTTTTGTTAGTAGAACAAACGCCCTCGTTTGTTTATGTTTATTGGTCAACTAATCGTTTTTGTGAACTACAACATACTTTTCCGGTTCGCCCATTTTTACTAAAAGTTGGTTTATTTCTTTTTTTAAATCAATCATTTTCATTTCTCTGCCTACCATAAGATCGTTAGAGCGTAGGATTTGTTCGACTTTGTCAATAATTGTGGCCTCAGCGTTCTTTCGTTCTGTTATATCTTCGTGCATTAAAACGAATTTATCCGGTTTTCCACAACTGTCTTTTAATGGGAAAATTATAGCACGAATCCATTTTGGGTTATCGGGTACAGTAGGTACAACATCGTGGGGATTGTAATAAATATCCGGAAGATTTACCACTTCACCGCTTTTAGCAAGAAGAATAAACCTCTCGAGTTCTTCGCTTTTGCTTTGTATATCATCAAAAATGGAGCAGTCCGGTGGTGGAACTGCTCCAAAAAGGGCTGTATTAGCCGGATTGGTTTTTAGAGTATAGCCTTCAGAATCTACAATTTGTATAGACATTGGATTTTTTTCAATGATATCCTGTAGTGTTTCTTCAGCTTTTTTTCGCTCTGAGATATCCCGAAAGTTTATTGCAACTGCCTCCACACTTGGGTCTGATAACAGATTTGAAAATGTACTCTCCACCCATTTCCAATTTCCGTTTTTATCAATGAAGCGATATTGCAATGTTGGGGTATAAGATGGGTCTTCGGCAAGTCTTCCTAAATTTGACAGGACTATATATAAATCGTCAGGGTGTGTAAATTTAGATAGACTACCCGAAATGTCTTCAGTCGGACTGTAGCCGAACATTTTTCTTGCCGATGGGCTTACGTATTTGAAGTCACCATCGGCGTCAATCAAAACGATACCATCAAGGGCTTTCTCAATTAGGGCTTGGTAGTGCTTACTTATTTTATGGATTTCTGCTTCAGCTAATTTTCGCTCTGTAATATCACGGAGTGAAATAATATCAGTGGGTTTACCTTCATAATTGATCATTTTGCCGATACTTTCAATCCATATTGATTTGCCGGTCAGAGTGAAACAATTATATTGCGATATGTAAGAGTCCACACCATTGGCAACATTAATAAAATCGTCAATTGCTTTTTGTGTAGATTCCGGTGCCATAAATTCAAAAACTTTTTTACCGATAACAAGGTTCGTATCCGGAAGTTCAAATATTCCGGCAATTGTCTGATTGGCAAAGAGAATAGTCCCCTCTAAACTCACTATTATAATTCCTTCAAGGGCATTTTCCACCAAAGCGCAGTATTTTTCCTCACTTTCGGCAAGAGCTTCTACTGCCAATTTTCGCTCTGTAATATCAAGGCAATGACCAATATAACCTGCAAAATCACCTTTTATATTATAACGCGGACTTCCATCGTCCTGAATCCATCGGTACACTCCATCAAACCTTTTGACTCTGTACTCCATACTAAATTTATCTCGCCTTTCGAACGCTTCGATGTAGGTATTTAAACATACTTGCAGATCGTCAGGGTGGACTCCTTCTGTCCAACCGCTACCCAGTTCTTGTTCCAATGTACGACCGGTAAATTTGAGCCAAACTTCGTTAAAGTAGTTGCAAAGTTTGTCCTTGCCCGATGTCCATATCAAAGCCTGTCCGGCATTAGCTAAAATTCGATAACTTTGTAAACTATCCTTCAGCGCAAATTCAGCTTTCTTACGGGCAGATTTCGCTTTTTCATCCTCTATCGCTCTGTTAATTGCAAATGGAAGTCTATCTATTCTGTCTTTTAATATATAATCATCCGCACCGTTTTTTAAAAGTTCAATAGCTATCTCTTCGCCGATCGAACCCGAAACACATATAAAAGGTATTTCGGGACAAATCTCATTGCGATATTTTAGCGCGCCAAAAGCGTTGAACCCCGGCAAACTGAAATCCGATAGTATGACATCATAATCTGCTTTAAAAAGTAGAGATTTGAATTCCACTTCCTTAGCTGTCACTTTGAAATCCAAAATATAACCAGAATCCTGTAATAATTCGATTATTATTTCAGCATCCTTGGGAGAGTCTTCGAGAATTAGAATTTTTAATTTCGTACCTTGAATAATTTTTTCTTCCATATTAATACTCTCCGCTTGGTGGTAGTTCGTTCAGCACTGCCCAAAATATGCCAATTTGTTTTACCGCGTAAATAAAGTCGCTAAAATCAACAGGCTTAACGACGTAAGCATTTACGCCTAAATTATAACTTGTTATTAAATCACTTTCTTCGCGCGAAGAAGTAAGCATTACTACCGGTATTTTTTTTAATTTTGGGTCTTCTCGTATTATTTTTAATACTTCTATTCCGTCCATTCGCGGCATTTTAATGTCAAGAAGAATAAAAGCAGGGTTCTCTTTCTTTCTGTTTTGGTATTTCCCTTCGTATCTTAAGTATTCAATTACTTCAACGCCGTCTTTAACTACTAGGAAATTATTGGCAAGATTGTTTTCCGCCATAGCTTCCAAAGTTAACTCAACGTCCTTCGGATTGTCTTCAGCAAACAAAATTGTTTTTAAATCTATCATGATTCTTACTCCTCATTAATTGGAATAGTGAAATAAAAAGTTGCACCTTTATCGAGTTCGGATTCAGCCCAAGTACGTCCTCCGTGTTTAGCGATTATACGGCGCACGTTGGCTAATCCTATACCTGTGCCTTCAAAGTCTTCCGTCGAATGTAATCGTTGGAAAACACCGAATAATTTGCTTGAGTATTGCATATCAAATCCTACGCCATTATCTCGAACAACAAAAACTACATCGTCGTTTTCAACATAAGAGCTGATTTGGATAACGGATTTTTCTTTTAGTCTTGTGAATTTGACAGCATTACTGAGTAAATTAGACCATACTAAACGCATCATAGCCCAGTCTGCGTAAACATTTGGTAATTTACTTATTTTCCAATCTATTAATCTTTTTGAATTTGTCTGAATAATTTGCTCAAGAGATTCATCCAAAACCTGATTCATATCCAAATCTTGGATGATTAGCTCGTGTCTGCCCGTTCTGGAGAAATCCAATAAATCATCTATTAGTGTTCCCATTTGGCTTACCGAATCAGAAATCGTATGTAAATAATGGCGCCCTTTTTCGGGTAATAATTCCTGATACCTTCTAAGAAGCAAACCAACATAACCGTCTATATGGCGAAGCGGTGCTCGTAAATCGTGGGAAACAGAATAAGAAAATGCTTCCAGCTCTTTATTAGCGGCTTCTAATTGAACTGTCCGTTCAAAGACTCGCTGGTCCAATGCTTTATTAAGTTTTATAATTTCATTTTCAGCTTGCTTCCGTTCGGTAATATCAATGAAACTAATTACAATTTCTTTTGTTTCTCCGTTACTATTGAAAGACGGAAATCCATTAACTAAAAGCCAGGTAATATCGTTAACGGAATTTTGTACAACTCCCATAATCAGGTTGTTTATTGGTTTTTTTGTATCCTTTATTCGATTTACAGGATATTCGTCTAATGAAAATGGTTTTTTGTCTTCGTGAATAAACCTCCATTGTGGATCTATAGCTAACTTGCCTTTCATTTGTTCGTCACTTAAACCCAACAAAATTGATGCTCTGTGATTATTCAAAATAATTTCTGTATCCGCCCCGTGAACTACAACTCCAGCTTCAAGATTCGTTATAAGCCTTCGATATCTTTCCTCACTCTCACGCAAATCTATTTCGGCTTGCTTACGAACAGAAATATCTTGGAACGCTCCTTGTACTTTATATATCATCCCTTTTTCATCCCTAACGGCTTCGCCAATAGTATGCACCCATACAAGTTTTCCGCTCGATGTGATTATCTGCATTTCTTCATTATAAGGAATTCCATTTTGAGCACAATCGGTGAAAACCTTTGTGATTCTTTCCCTCCATTCAGGTGCGTAAAAATTAATTCCATCTTCTACAAATGGTGAATAACCGGCAGGCATTTCGTGGATTGCGGCTACTTCGTCGGACCAATAGGAACGATTTTCGTTTAGAATGACATTCCAGCCCCCAAGTTTAGCTTTTTCTTCTGCACTACGTAATAGAGCGTTGCTGTCTTTAAGCTTTTCTTCCGACAACCTTTGTTCAGTAATATCGCGAGCTGAAGAAAGAGAACCAATGACTTCACCATTTTCATTTCTTAAACTCGAGCAGTACCATCCGAGTAATCTTTTTTCACCATCTTTGCGCCTCTGCCAACTTTCAACATAAATTATATTCGCATTACCAGAGAAAAGAGGCTGTACAATGCTAAAAGTGTCCTGCTCACCTTCAAAATAATCATCGGCATGTTTTCCAATTACACCCTCACCGAAAAATTCAAGCCCCTGTTTATTAGACCATCTATATATTTTATCATCATCCACTTCCATAATTATTTCAGGAATGGCAAAAAGCAAAGATTCTTGACGTAATTTTAGATTATGTAATTCTTCTTTAGCTAATCTTTGCTCAGTTATATCCTGAATGCTTGTTATGAAGTACTGAGGCTTGCCTTCGTTATCCCGTTGCAAGATAGTACTTATGTCAACCCATACAATATGACCATTCTTATGGATATATCTTTTTTCCCAACGTCTTGATTTGTACTCACCGGTAATAATAGAATTAATGATATTTTGGTCTCTTTCCACATCATCAGGATGAGTGATGTCTTGCCATTTTAATAACTTTAATTTATCAGACGAATAACCCAATATATCACAAAATGCTTGATTAACATTTAGAGAACCATCAAAGCCGGTAAAAGACTTCCCAACAATTGAATAATCGAATATGTATCTATATTTTTCTTCGATTACTTTGAGCCTTTTTACTTCCTGCTCCAACTTTAGGAGCTCTTCGGTAAGTTCTTCTTTGGATTTTTCTATGTTATTCATTATTACATTCCAAAATTGGATACTTGTTGTTTTTATTCTTCTAATTTTAAGAATTGCTATTAATGCAAATTTAATTAAAATATTCCAAAAAACAATTTAAATTTAGCTGAATGAATGAAAATTAATTAGGGATTAAGAATTACGAATTACGGAAATAAAGATTGACCACAGATGACGTTGATTTTCGAATGGGGAAAGAAATAAAGAACCTCACCCCAGCCCTCTCCCGGGGGGAGATGGTGTAAGACATTCATTTTCCGATATATGTACTATTATTTCAGAATTGAAGAATTCATAATTCCTGTAGAAAAATACAATCGATGTACCCCAAAAATCCCTCGGAATTGACATAACCTGTTGTTTTATCGTGGATTTTACGCTCGGTTACAGAGATATTGCTTTTTCTTATTACTTTGTAATTTACAATTGAATAAGCCCTTTTACAGCCTTTCAAAACGCCATACTATTTTGTAAATCCCAAAAAAATTTTTTTTAAAAAATCATTTTTTTATTTTTTTTTACTATTTTGCATTCTTAAAGTTTAACAAACTTGAAAAATAGATAATTAATCTAAAGAATATGAAACTTTAAAAAAAAATAACACCTGACAAGTTGGGATATTACAAACTTAATCAAACTAAAAGTATGAAAGTTATATACTCTGAAAAAACGAAGCTCCATAATCCGACGAAAGAGTTTATATCAAATAAGTTGATCGAATATGCCGAATCGCCGGATAGAATGAGCATAATATTAGAGTCTCTCAAGCGAATGAATGATATAAATATTATGCAAACTGAAGAATTTGAGCTAAAACACATTTTAAAAGTACACTCTGCGCAATATGTCGAATACCTTCATAAAGCTTACGAGAATTGGGTTGCCGCTGGACTAAACCCGGAAGGTGTAATGCCGGATTTCTTTCCGGTTGGAGCTTTACGAAAACGACTAATATCCAAAAGTCCTATTGGCCAGGCAGGGTATTTTATGACCGATTTATCAACAATGATTGTTGAGGGAACATATTTAGCCGCGCTACATTCCGCATATTCAGCACTGACCGCGGCAAAATA
Organism: Kapaibacterium sp. (SeqCode); assembly: GCA_038206725.1. Lineage (GTDB taxonomy): Bacteria > Bacteroidota > Ignavibacteria > Kapaibacteriales > UBA2268 > JBAXXL01. The sequence continues at coordinate 8,730 of JBBRAO010000001.1, read as the reverse complement.
TATATTAGCCGGAGAAAGTGCTGTATTTTCTTTGTCCAGACCGCCGGGGCATCACGTGGGTTATGAATTTGCCGGTGGATATTGTTTTTTAAATAACGCGGCTATCGCGGCAAGATATCTTCAAGATAACTGCGACAATATAAGGAAATATCGTCCTAAAGTCTGTATTCTTGATGTGGACTACCATCACGGCAATGGCACTCAGGATATTATTCAACGTCAGGAAAATATGTTATTAGTTTCAATTCACGGCCATCCTGATCGTGCTTATCCATATCTAAGCGGATTTTCGGAAGAAAATAACGACAAAGTGCATAATTATCCGTTAAGGGGTAATGTTATGGATTGTGAGTATTTTGGTGTACTTAGCCAAGCCGTTGATAAAATAAAATTATTCAATCCTGAATTTTTCATTATTTCCTTTGGTGTGGATACACACGAAGATGAAATAGAAGAGTTAGGAGATTTTCGGTTAACCACAGCGTTTTATACCAAAATGGCTGAATTCCTGAGTTGTGAACTGAACATACCTACATTGTTGATAATGGAGGGCGGTTACAAAATTTCTGTTCTCGGTGTAAATGTATCAAGTTTCTTGGTACCTTATACAAAACACGTCAGCTCGTAAAGTGGGGAAAACAAGAGAAAAACTTGTTACGAAGTAGCTAAATCTCTATACCGTGTGTGAAACCCACGGTTATTGAAATTTAGCTCTTTCAGAGCATTGCTGCGGATTTATCATTAACTATTGACTCCTTCCCCTAGCTATTATGTTATAGCCTTTCAGGATTAAAGAGTGTCGGGCATTTTGAATCCACACTATATCAATTTCTTAAAATAACATCATCTCGACTCCGCTCGATGACCATATCTTTACCTATCATCATCTCGACTCCGCTCGATGACCATTTCAATTCATCACTTTTTTTCCTTTGTTTAAGTGAAGTATGTCAACACAATGATATATAACCAGATGGCTTCGCACTATCACAAGAATGACTGTCGCAGGATTTATCATAAATAAATAAAAATGAATATATTTTGCGATTTATGAAAAAATATTTTGAAAATCGGTATAATTGAATTATTTTTGAAACTGCGAATTTATATGTATTGTAGAACAAATTTATATAATTATGAAATTATCATACAAATGGCTTAAAAACTATTTAGATTTTGAATTGACACCCGAAGTTTTAGCAGATACCTTGACTATGTTGGGGATGGAAGTAGAAGAAATCATTTATCAGGGGGCTAAATATAAGGGCTTTGTAATTGGGTTAGTTGAGGAATGTATTAAGCATCCTGAAGCTGATAAATTATCCTTGTGTAAAGTGACTGACGGCGAAATTCAGTATTCCGTTGTGTGCGGTGCTCCGAATGTACGTGCCGGACAAAAAGCGGTTTTCGGAAAAATCGGCGCCACGGTTCCTGCCGCAGGGTTTAAATTAGAAAAACGAAAAATCCGCGGTGAAGTTTCCGAAGGAATGCTTTGCGCTCAAACGGAATTGGAATTGGGTACGGACGACTCCGGAATTTGGGTTTTACCGGATGACGCGCCCGTTGGAATGGAATTATCGACGTATTTAGATATAGATGATACGATTTTGGATATTTTCTTAACTCCAAACAAAGCTGATTGCTTGAGCCATATCGGTATAGCTCGCGATTTGGCGGCTTGTTTGGCAACTACATTGAAGTATCCGGAAGTCAAATTTACTGAAAGCGAATCGAATATAAATGATTTTGCTCGTGTAAGCATCGTTGACAGCAAAAAATGTCCTCGTTATTGCGCAAGAGTGATAAAAAATGTGAAAATCGTAGAATCACCTCAATGGTTGAAAAACAGATTAACAGCCGTCGGTTTACGCTCAGTGAGCGCACTGGTGGATATAACGAATTTCGTTTTAATGGAATACGGTCAACCGCTCCACGCTTTCGATTTGGATAAATTAGCCGGTGGCGAAATCATCGTCAAATGTGCAAACGAAGGCGATAAATTCATTACTTTGGACGGAAAAGAACGCACCCTTAATTCGGAAATGCTTATGATTTGCGATTCCGAGAAGCCTTTGGCTGTCGGCGGTGTAATGGGCGGTCAAAATAGTGAAATCACTAACGAAACAACGAACATACTTTTAGAATCAGCGTATTTTCAACCTGCATCCATACGACGCACTGCTCGTAAATTAGGCATTCTAAGCGATGCATCCTATCGCTACGAACGCGGCGTAAATCCCGAAGGTTTGGTACCTGCCGCAGACAGAGCCGCTCAACTATTTGTGGAAATTTGCGGTGGCAAAATAGCCGAAGGAATTATTGATGTCTATCCGGAAAAAATTGAACGTAAGCAGATAAAACTTCGTTATGCTAGAGCGGCTAAGATATTGGGTTTTGAGATTAGCAACGAACGTGTTAAAGAGATTATGGCGAGCTTGGGTTTTGTAGTCCTATCTGAAAACGAAAAAGAATTGCTTTACGAAGTTCCGCCTTATAGAGTTGATGTAAAAGCCGAAATAGATTTGATAGAAGAATTAGCGCGCTTATATAATTACGATAAAATCGAACCTCAGTATTATTCACCTGTGGACTATGCCGGTAGCGTGATTGTTGATGAATTGGCAATTAGTCCGCTGAAACAGAAAATCGCCGATTATATGGCTATGAGCGGTTTCAAGGAAATAGTAACACAACATCTGATAGACCCGAAAGCGGCAAGTCTTTACACAACTGATTTGGTTGAATTGGCAAATCCGCTGAACGAAGAGATGGCGGTAATGCGTCCGACGGTGATCCCATCGATGATGAAAATCATCAGTCATAATCAAAGGATGGGCAACCACGACCTACAGCTTTTTGAAATCGGTAAGGTGTTCCGTAAAGCAAAACCTGAAGAATCAAACTTTATTCAGGGGTACTCCGAATTAGAAAAATTGATGATAATCATCAGTGGTTCCGCGGCACCAAAGCAATGGTCCGAAAAACCCAGAACTGTTGATTTTTATGATATAAAAGGCAGTGTCGAAGGTTTGCTAAAATTCTTCAACTTAAATAATAAATTGAAATTTAAAGAATTTCCGGAGTCGAAACCCGGTTTTTCGAAAAATATAATCGCTATATACAATAAAAAGCAGTATGTGGGAGTATTGGGTGAAGTTGACAAGAAGATTAAAGCTCAGTACGATATAAAACTGCCGGTGTATATGGCTGTAATTGATATGGAACCATTTTACACATCGGTTTTTGGTAAAAATAAATTCAAAGGGGTGTCGCCTTATCCGACAAGCCAACGAGATTTAGCGTTTGAAGTCGCTAACGATGTTGCCGCGGGTGATATTTATAAAGAGATTATCCAAAACGCCGGGAATTTATTAACCGACCTTGTAGTGTTCGATGTTTACGAAGGTAAAGGGATCGCCGAAGGAATGAAGAGCGTTGCTTATGCTTTGACCTACGGTGCTTTGGACAGAACATTGAAGGATAACGAGGTAGATAGTTCTATTGACAACATAGTAAAATCAGTCGAAAAACGTTTTAATGCAAGATTACGAAGTTCATAATTAAATGGATACTTCTATGGAACATACGCAAGATACAACTTTTGATCAAGATATCAGCCAAAATCAAAATGGAGTGCTGAAAGCAATTCACGAAATAGCTGATATGGTCGAAATATTAAAGCAGAATAATGCTTCACTGCAAAAAGAAAATGAAGCCATCAGTACAGAATTGGATGAGAAAAGCAATCTTATTTCCCGTCTTTATTATTCAATGGAACAGCTTAACAGCAAGATTGATTATCTGGCTCAAGCGAATGATAATTTTGAAAAAGGGGCGCGGGGTTCGCAAGAAACCTTAGACACCTTTGACAAAAAAATGAACCTTGTTGTTCAAAAATTGAACGAATCGCAAACTGCAAACGAAAAATTAATAAGCGAAAACAAGGAACTTCAAGTTCAGGTTGCAAACTTTGTGTATGTTCAAACGGAAATGATTCAACGCAAAAAAGAATCGTTGGAAAAAGACAAAGTTATAGAAGCTTTTAAAGAAAAAGTGAGCATATTAGAAAACAGAAACTTCGGGAATATTACCCAAACCGGTGAATTTGCATCGAAATATGAAGAATTTATAGCACGTATATACAGCGATTTGTTTTCACTGAAAGACCGATTGAATTCCATTCAAAGACTGTTCAAACATAATAATGAAATATCGAATTTGCTCTTACAGCAAGTAGCGAATACTGGTTTGGATACATACCAGCTTCAAATTCAATCCGTAAATATTTCGGCGGATAAACTCTACGACAGTGTAATAAGAGAGCGAAATACGATAGATAATAAGTTTGAAGAATTCAAGCAGAACATTAAGCAATTAACAAAAACAATTGAAATAGTTAAAGATAACGATCAGAAAGAATCAAATTTATTGAGTATCATCGAAGAAAAATTCAATTTAGATAAGAGCCGTACTCAAGAAAATAAAGAGCTAAAAGATAAAATTCGAAGACTTAACGATATAAATGAACAAGAAAAAACAAAATTACGCGAGGTAATCAAAAAAACGAACGAAACATTAGAAGCTCTCGAGGAGCAAAATCGTTCATTGACTTGGAAGGTAAATCAAGTAATTTCCGAGAAAGATGAACTTACTAATGAATTTAACAAGATAAAGGATATACAAATTGACAAAGTTCCGGGACCTCAATATAAAAGTGAAATCGGCGAATTAAGGCGCAGAAACGATTTATTGCTCAGCAAAATGGAAGAACTCAAGATGATCACCCGCCGCAAGGACCACGATGGATTGCAAGCGGATTTAATCGAAAGTTATATTGAATTAGATATTTTGAACGAGGAATTGGAGCAATTAAAACGTGGTTTAGCTCAAAAGAAACCCGATACCGAACGCGAAGAATCGATCATTATTGATAAATTAAAAGCAACGGAATTAGTTAACAGAATTGAGCTATTTATCAACAAAATGAATAAATAAAATATTGAGACGGATAAACCGTCTAAAATTATCGTTTGAAAATTACATATATTATTGAAAAAAAATAGTTTTACTAAATGACCCTGAATAATGGAACCAAACTTAATAAATATTGGTGGCGAAAATTTTTCATTTACAAGTGAAAACGAAGCCCTTCTGCAAAAAAGCGCCGAGCTTTTTAATATACAGTTGGATAAGCTTCGTGAAGTTTACGGTACGCACACAGACTACAAGAGAATATTGATATTAGCGGCTCTTAATGAAATAATATTTCAGCAAGAAAAACTTCAATTAGCCGAAGAGAAAGCAGATACTCTTCAGCAGGAATTAAATGAAATAAAATCAGCATTAAACGGTATCTTAGGAAATAAAGTCATTTAGAATGAAATAAATGCTGTGGGCGCACTGTCGTTTTGATTTGGAAAAGAACTATAAGCACAGAAATAGGGACTTTCTCGAGTTTGGAAAACAGGCCTCAATTATCAGTGGAAGTTTGAAGTGATTCGGAGAGTACCAACCTTTCCCGGAAGGTTCTTCAATCCGAGGATGAACGTAAGTTCCGGCAGTGTTCCTGCAGTTTCTTTAAATATAGATACTTATTACAAAATTACAACTTGGCATACCCAAAGCGGATTTTTATCGTTTTATTTATAAGCCGAGTTATTTGACAAAATTAAAATAGATGGAGTATGTTTATGGGCATATTAACAATTGTTATTGTGAGTGTATTGGGCTTTTTGGCGGCATTTGTCATAGGCAATATATCAACAAAAAGTGCAATAAAAGAGAAGATTAGTCAAGCGGAATTAAACGCGAAAAACATTTTAAAAGACGCCGAAAACGAAGCAAGAAATGTAAAAAAAGAAAAAATGCTCGAAGCCAAAGAAGATTGGCATCGTAGAAAAATGGAATTTGAAAGTGAAGCGAATCAAAGAAATCAAAAAGCAAAGACTATTGAAAAACAGTTAAAGGAAAGAGAAGACGGTTTAAACAGTAAGTTAGAACTTATTCAGAAAAAAGAAGCTAAAGTACATGCTTTCGAAGAAGATATGGGCAATAAAGAAAAGAAACTCTCCGAAAAATCGAAAGTTGTTGATGGAATTATTGATGAGCAAAACAAAAGATTAGAACAAGTAGCCGGGCTTTCCCGCGAGGATGCCAAAAAAATCCTTATGGACAATTTGTTTAACGAAGCAAAGGTTGATGGACAATCTATCGCTCATAAAATCCGTGAAGAAGCTCGTATAACAGCTACAAAAGAAGCTCAAAATATTGTTGTTCAAGCCATTCAACGTTCCGCTTCGGACCATAGTACAGAAACAACCGTTGCAGTAGTAAACTTAGACAGCGATGAAATGAAAGGGCGCATAATCGGACGCGAAGGCAGAAATATCCGTGCATTCGAAGCGGCGACCGGTATAGACTTGATAATTGACGATACACCGGAAGCAGTTGTGATTTCCGGTTTCGATCCTTTCCGCCGTGAAGTTGCTAAATTGGCTCTTGAGCGTTTGATGTTGGACGGCCGTATTCACCCTACTCGTATCGAAGAAGTTGTTGAGAAAGTTAAAAATGAATTGGAAGGCAATTTAGAACAAATTGGCGAAGCCGCAATTTTTGAACTGGGTATCCACAATATGCACGTTGAGTTGTTAAAACTTATCGGTAGAATGAAATACCGCACCAGCTACGGTCAAAACTTGCTTAACCACTCAATGGAAGTTGCTTATTTAGCCGGTATAATGGCGGCAGAAATCGGCGTTGATGTTGACTTAGCTAAGCGCGCCGCAATACTCCACGATATTGGAAAATGCGTTGAAAAAGAAACCGCGCCTCACGCTTTAATCGGTTATGAATTAGCCAAAAAATATAAAGAAAAATATACTGTTTGTAACGCAATCGGAGCCCACCACGAAGATATCGAGATGGAAACTCCAATAGCGGTACTTATTCAAGCCGCCGACTCGATAAGCGGTGCCCGTCCGGGTGCTCGCCGCGAGTCGTTGGAAAACTACGTTAAGAGATTACAAAAACTTGAAGAGATAGCACAAAGTTTCCAAGGTGTCGCAAAAACGTTCGCTATTCAAGCAGGGCGTGAAATTCGCGTTATTGTTGAACCGGATGCGATAGACGATTTCACAGCTGACGAGATTTCGGTCAATGTAGCTAAGAAAATCGAATTGGAAATGGAATATCCGGGTCAAATTAAAGTTACAGTTGTTAGAGAACGCAGAAGCGTCGCTTTCGCAAAATAATTTGAGGCCGTTTGATTTGAACAAAGAAAAAGTAAATGTCGCTGTTGTCGGCGCAACCGGATTGGTCGGACGAACAATGCTCAAGGTTTTGAAAGAACGGAATTTCCCTTGCGGAAACGTTAAAGCATTAGCATCGGGTCGCTCAGCAGGACAGTTAGTAGATTTCGGAAATGAAAAAATAGTAGTAGAAGAGTTAATATCCACATCATTCGATGGTGTGGATATCGCTTTGTTTTCAGCAGGTTCGGAGGTAGGACGCGTCTTTGCGCCTATAGCCGTCGGAGCAGGTTGCATAGTGATTGATAATGGAAGCTATTGGAGACAACATCCCGATGTACCGCTTTGTGTGCCCGAGGTCAACCCCGAAAGTATTAAAAACCATAAGAATATCATAGCAAACCCCAACTGCTCCACGATTCAGCTTGTTCTGCCATTAAAAGCTCTTGATGAGGCTTTTGGATTGACGCGAGTTGTTTGCTCGACATATCAATCAATATCGGGTGCTGGGCAAAAGGGCTTGGATCAATTGGATTCGGAAGTATCGGGCTTAGAAAGCAATTGTAAACACCAGATTGCTTTCAACACAATGTTCCATTCGTCTTATGGCGATAGTGAATTCACTCAGGAAGAACAGAAGATGTTTGCTGAAACACGGAAAATATTGAATAATCAGGATTTGAAGTTAGCTTTTACTTGCGTCCGATTGCCTGTTTTGGGCGGTCACGGCGAATCAGTTAATGTTGAATTGAAAATCGGTTTCACACTCGAACAAGCAAAAAAAGTTCTTGCCGACTTCCCAGGGATAGTCTTAGTTGATGATTTGGCAAACGATATTTACCCGACAGCGCAATTGGCTTCCGGCAAGGATGAAGTATTCGTTGGGCGCGTTCGATTGGACAGCTCAGTTGAAAATGGATTATACTTATGGATCTCGGCGGATAATTTGCGCAAAGGTGCCGCTACAAACGCGGTACAAATTGCTGAACTGCTAATCAATTACGAATTATAAATTACGAATTACGAAGAAAATCAAGAATTCACCGCAAAGACGCAAAGATATTTTTGCTCTCATTCCGTGCTTGACCCGCAATCTCCTCAATATACAACAAGTTGTTCATTCTGAACGAAGTGAAGAATCCATCTTCTGCAGGCTGAAAGCCTTTGACAGAATGGCTTGGTGGGACAAACATCCTTGTTTGGTCTCAATATTTCTCGTTTTGAGATAAAACAAATTACCTGCCCCTAAATAGAATATAACCGGTATAATGCACTAACACTTTATATTGCAAGCCGCATATAACGTATTAGGGGGGGGGGTAAAAATATAATTAGGTGAGCCTATATATATATATATATATATAGGAACTTTCTTTAATTAAGTGAAAAATAATAATTTGCAAAAATGGAATAATATATTTGTTTATTTGGAAAAAGAATTTTAATTTGCATTTATAAAAGTACAGAAACGATTAATGTACCA